>CAZTFB010000002.1:0-184205 GCA_964612595.1 uncultured Gammaproteobacteria bacterium
CTCTCCCCTGGTCAGGTCTTACTGCTCCAACAACTGATTTGACGGTTGCTATGGCCGCATACAATACAACCTTTACCTGGGATCCAGGCGCCAATACAACTGAAACTGCTTTTACACTTAATTTCGATGGTGAAGATAGTGCCGCAGATGAAGACCAGGTCTTGATGGCATTAAATCAAACCTCAAATGGTACTGACGTGACAGAAGCTGCTGATGCACTCCTCACCTTTACGAATAGTGATGCAAATGATCCGGTTGAAAATGCTATTAGATTCGATGCTGGTGCTGCAGGTACCGATTTTACGTATGGTATTAACTTTGATGCAGCGAGCATTGGGACGGCAGAGTTTGTACTGCAGAATGGTGAGACCATTAGTAATACCGTAGATGGCACTATTGCACTGGGTGGTAATACTGATATATCAGGTACTCTCTTGGCAGGGACAGCAGATGCCTTTCAAGTTGATGCGTCAGGCAATGTTACAGCTGTAGGTGGTACTTTATCTGGCGACTTGGCTGTTAATGGTGGTGATATTACCTCGACCGCCACAACATTTAACTTTGATATAGGCAATACGGGCACATTGCAGTTTCGCGACGGCTCAAATACTCTTGTTGCTATTAAAGATCAAGGTGCCTACCCTTTCTTAAACCTTGCAGGTAAAACAGATACGGGTGATCCAGCATCGTGCGCCGAAGGCGACATATACTATAATGATACGGACGATACAATTAAGGTATGTCACGAGTCAAATACCTGGGAGGCACTCGATGGTGGCGTAGTCGCTACATCATGGACAGACTCTGGCACAACGGTATATCTCACAGATACTACGGACGAAGTAGTTATTGGTGGATCAACCCCTTTGAGCTCAGCAAAAGTTTCTATCGATGGTGATGCTGATCAAATCCAACTTATTGTTCAAGGAAATGCAACACAAACCTCTAATCTTGCAACATTTGAGCAATCTGACGGGACAGATGTCTTCTCTGTTACAAATGCAGGCAATCTAACGGCGGCTGGTGATCTTGCTGTTAATGGTGATGATATTACTGCTGACGGAGCACTCACTATTAACTCGGCTAGTTATACCCGCGTTGGTGATACTGCATCCCCAGGATCGGCAAATGGAGATGATGATCTTTTTATTGAGGGTGATCTTGAAGTTGATGGTGTACTTTATACGGACGGAGGAATTGATACGACATTTACTGCTGGGTCTATTGTTTTCGCAGGCACTTCAGGTGTTCTCGCTCAAGATAATACGAATTTTTTCTGGGACGATACGAATAATAAACTAGGTCTTGGTGACACAACTCCTGACGCGAAGTTTGAACTATCAGGTGCTGCAACTGGAAAAGCTCTTACAATATTAAATGAAACCGGTGATCAAGACATTATTGCTGCATCCGCATCTGGCACTACCCGATTCCGTGTTAGTAATGATGGTACGGTATATGGTGGTTACTTTGCTGATATATCTAATACTGCATATGGTATTGACCCGGCAGGTACCTCAAACTTTGGTGGTTATTCACTTAAAGTAACTGGTGGTGCGCTACTTGGTTACGATTCTGGTTCAGTGGGCATTGGTGACCAGACACCAGATGCAAAACTAAACATCCTCGCAACAACTGAGCAACTCCGTCTTGACTACGACGACAGTAATTACACTTCATTTACGGTAAGTTCAGGAGGTGATTTAACCGTAGCTCCTACAGGTAGCGACTTTAATGTGACAGGTAATGGTGATTTTTCTGGCGGTCTAAATGTGGCATCATCAAACCATTTTAATATTGACTCCAGTGGCAATATAGGCATAGGAACAACAGCAGCTTCTGGATATGGTTCACGAATGGTGAAATCTATTAGCGCAGAATCAATTAATGGTTATTATACAGACCACCAAGCAGTTACTTATTCGGGGACACTTACCGGCAGCAGAAATGAGTATGGCAGAATGACTGCTATTACTAACAGTGTCGATCTAAATGGTCAAAGCCTGAATTATTACCTAAATCAGGCTTACTTTACAAACAGTCACACAAGTTTTAGCGGCAGCGCCCTAGGTTATTGGGCGTATATGACGAATACTGTAGCAGCTAATAACGCCGCTATGACAGGATTCCGATCGGACGTTGTAAATTCGTCAACAGCAACTGGCCAAACTTTGACCGGATATACGACAACAACAAGTAATGGCGGTGGTACAATCGCTAACAGCTATGGTTACTATAGTAACTTAAATAACTCGAGTTCAGGAACGATATCAAATGCGTACCGATTTTATGCAGCGTCACCATCAAATGCTTCAGGCACAATAACTACCACATATGGCGCTTACATTGCTGATCAATCCGTAGGAACTAACACAACAGCATATGGGCTCTATATAGCTAACCAGTCGGGCGGATCAGGAGATAATGTTGGTCTTTACATTGCAGATGCAGATGATTACTCTATTCAACTCGCCTCAACAGATGGTAATGCGGCAAGTGGTATAACATTTGGTACCGATACAAATCTCTATAGAAGCGCTGCAAACACGCTGCATACGGATGATAATCTTGATATAGATGGAAACATAACCGCTGATGGTGATCTCGCCATCAATGGCGATGATATTACTGCTGACGGAGCACTCACTATTAACTCGGCTAGTTATACCCGCGTTGGTGATACTGCATCCCCAGGATCGGCAAATGGAGATGATGATCTTTTTATTGAGGGTGATCTTGAAGTTGATGGTGTACTTTATACGGACGGAGGAATTGATACGACATTTACTGCTGGGTCGATAGTATTTGCTGGTACTTCAGGAGTGCTTGCACAAGACAATACTAACTTCTTTTGGGATGATTCGAGTAACGAGCTAGGCATTGGCGACACTACTCCTGATGCGTTCTTAGATGTGACAGGTACAACTACCCAGCTACGTCTCTCTTACGAAACTGGTGATACAAATTACACAAGCTTTACCACAAGCTCGGGTGGCGACTTAACGATAGCTCCTAGTGGCAGTGATACTGCGGTTACGGGTAATATCGATATCTCAGGTACTTTAAAAGCGGGAACTAGTGATGCATTTCAGGTAGATGCCTCGGGTAATGTTATAGCGAATGATATGTCTATGGGAGGTGAATTCTCAGGAGTTGATGGGTATGGCGACTCTGGATCACTGATTGCAAATGGTAGTCTTGAGCTTGACCTTAATACTGGTGGACTTCCTGATGGATGGGGACATGATACAGGTAGTCATGATGGCACCAGAAGCTCATCGGGCTCATATAATGGTGATTATCACTATCGCATTGACGCAGAAACTGCCGAGAACGGTTTCCAAACTTCGTGCTTTCCCGTATCTGATGCGCAAACATACTATATAGATCTCTATGCAAAGGCAGCGTCAGGAGTACTATCTCATATGGATATCAACTATATGGAATATACAACGCGTGCTAACTGTGAAGCAGATTCCGCTTCTGGGATTGGAACAGTCACGGCCGGTCTCACCACCACCACTTCTTGGGCAGAATTTGGTGGAAGCTATAGTCCAGACACTGGAGCACTTTGGCTAAGGTTTGAGATTGAAAACAATGATCTTAGTAGCAGTACTAATCAAGATTTATACATCGATGCAGTTAGAGTTTGGTATAACAGTACAAACGGAGCTGGAGGACTTGATTTGGCAGAAACATACCCAACAGATGTAGATGATAACATTCAGATTGGTGAAATCGTTGCATTTGGTAATGGAAATATACAAAACGAAGCTGACGTACATAATGTGAAGAAATCCCAAGGAGCATACGATAAAAATGCGTTCGGAGTTGTTGCTACACAACCTGGACTCGTACTCGATGATGATGGTACTTATAATAAGATCAAGGTTGCTCTCAAAGGACGTGTACCCGTACTTGTATCGAGTGAAAACGGTCCTATTAACGTTGGTGACCCAATTACTGCCTCAAGCAAGCCTGGTGTTGGTATGAAAGCTACAAAATCTGGACGAATTATTGGCTATGCAATGACCGAATGGACAAGTACCGATCCAAACGAAATCGATCAGGTTACAGTCTTTATAAATCCTGAGACCTACGTTGATCTCTCAATACTTACATCGCTACAGGAATCTGTTGCACAACTTCCCAAAATTACCGCATCAGCGCTAACACGAGCCGATGATATCGTGATAAATGCGGCTGATGCGGTGCTGCTAAAAACTGAATCACTTGTTACTCAATCGATTACAGCTGTTAACGCAACGATAGATACGTTACTTGTTGACCGTATTGTAGGACGTGAAATTGTTGCTGAGAATATCACGTCTGACACTATAGAAACTCAAAATATTCAGGCAAAAGATGCTACTATTTCTGGAAAGCTTGTTGCTCAAGAAATTGACGCCGACAATATTCGTGAGCTTCGTGATCGCCTAGAAAGGCTTGCTGCTGATAACGAAACGAGTCCCAAGATCGACTCTTCACAGCTCCAAGCCGAAGTTGAAAGTATTCAGAAATATTTGGAAGATCTCCCCGACCAAAACGCATCGCAAAACCTCCCAATGGGAGAAATCACGAACAATACGGGGATTGATCCTGGGACAACAACATCTATGACTGGAGATCAAGTAGGTATGATGAATGTTGAAAAACTTATGGTAACAGGTGAATCCGCTATGACCACGCTGGTGGTTGCAGATTCCTTCACCGCAGGAAACATTTTTGTAAAAGACAACTCGATTCTTAGCCTCAGTAGCGAGCTGAAGCTATCAGCACTTGAACAGATATCACTGATGGATGGAGCTGTTATTATTGCAAAAAATGGCACTATTACAGCAAAAGGTGAGATTATAGCAGAAAAAGGCATACGAACGAACACGATAAAACCGCTTGACACCAACAGCAATATTGGCGTTCAACTTTCCCAAAACAAAGTCGAAGTATTAAATAATAATGCAATAGTCGCAGCCATCGATAATAACGGTTCAGCCAAATTCAGGGATGTCTCCGTTGATACCTATACTGACGCAACAAACTCAGCTGCCATAATCGCAGCAAATGACAATTATGAAGAGAATGGCATTTTCTCTCCAGGCATTCAGACAAATGCCGCAGCAGCGGGTAATGGTATTCTGCCTGCGACACATGACAGTGTTGTCATATTTAATGACAAGATAGGTCCACACACGCTTGTCTACGTTACCGCAACATCCAAGACATTTAATCAAAACCTCTACGTCGCAGAGAAAAAAGTATGTTCCGAGCTAGAGAAAATTGAGGAAAACTGTAAGCCATACTTTGCTGTTCATATTGATGGCGCGGTAAAAGACCCAATATCCTTTAATTGGTGGACCGTTAATTAAAAAGTACATGGTATCATGAATATGGCCTTATGAAACATGAACGCGGATTTACTCTGGTTGAAATTCTGATCGTTGTCATGATCATTGCGATTCTGGCAATTATCGCAGTCATTGTTTTTAATCCTGCGAAATCGCGTCATCGTGTGTGGGATATTGAACGTAAAAGAGAGCTTGAACAACTTCGCATTCTCTTTGAGAATTACTTTATGGAACACCTCACGTATCCTACAGATCAGCTTGTTTGTTATGACGAAGCAGTAAATACAGATGGTGTGTGTTCATGTCATATTTGTGGACTTGAACGAGATGTTGGCACCTTCTCCTCGCTTGTTCAGCTTCTATATTGCGATCCACAACACGGACAAAAAGATTATTTATATAAATATGACTGTGTAAACTCAGATCCTTTATGGTACGCAATATATGCCCAACTCACCTCAAGTCCAGGAGCTGAATCTGGACTGACGTGTAATTATGCTGTATCGAATGATCCAGACAGAATAGAAAGTAGTCCAGAAGGATGTACGGTGTCTGGCGGCGGTGGAGGTGGTGGTGAAGGAGGTGGTGGTGGCCCAACGCCTACCCCTCCCCCTGCGTGTCCAGCATTTCCTGCAGCTATATATTGTTTCCAAGGTGTAATCTGTAATAACTGTGGCGACATCGGCAATTGTACCTCTGGAGGAACATGCAATACTCCGCTGCAACTTTACAGCGAAGGCACATGTACAAATGCTTGTCAATAACTCAGCATGCGTTATTGTAAAAAAGGGTTTAAATGGATGTGTGGATAATGCCGATGGTTTGATCGCGTTTCCCTGTATCAAGCTTCTCTATCATCTCTTTATATACACTTTGTGTATAAATGGGCAATGAGAATGAGAATGTGGCTCCCTTCCCGATCCCCTCCGATGACGCCTTCATCTCGCCGTTATGGAGTTCAATAATCGACTTACTTATGTAAAGCCCAAGTCCTGTTCCTGAAGCTTTTTTATTGGTAGCATAAGATCCTTGAATCATTCCGAATTTCGTAAACAATGTAGGCATATCTTTTGCATCTATGCCTCTTCCTGTATCCTTCACGTTCGTAACTATTTTATGACCCTCCTTAACAAAAGATATTGAAATACTTCCCTGCTCATCAGTAAATTTGAGCGAATTGCCAATCAAGTTCAAGACGACCTCTTTAATCTTGTCTGGATCGGCAATGACTTCTTTAATCTCATCCTTAGATAAGACACCAGCGCTGTTAAAATCAAATCCAACCTTGATTTTTAGTTCATCAATACGCGGTTTTATCTCTTCCACAACCTCTCCCACAAGGTCAACTATGTTTGTTTTTGTAAGGCTAATAAATATTCTTCCAGACTCGATACGTGAAATATTTAACATATCGTTGACGAGTTTTATTAAACGATCAACGGAATTGTATGATCGTTGCAAGTAATATTCTTGTTTTTTTGATAGTTTCCCTCCTTTACCAGCAAGTGCCAACCAGAGGTATGATTTTATTGCCGTCATCGGCGTGCGCAGCTCGTGCGAAGCTACAGACACAAAATCATCTTTCATCTTATCTAATTCTTTGAGTTTGTGGTTTGCTGAGCGAAGGTTATAGGTTGCGTGCTTAATTTTTTCTTGCAATGTTATGTTGAACTGTTTAATCTCATCATACTGCAGAGAATTATTGACCGCAACCGCAACTTCCGGTGCAAAGATCTTAAAGAGATGCATGTCTTCACTCGAATATGTTTCTCCGGATAGCTTTGAACCAAACCACATAAGACCAATGGGTTTCCCTTCAACCAAAAGCGGAAATGCAATACTCATATCATATTCGCGCATAATGTCCTTCTCTGCACTATCCTGAAGCTCCTCAAACAATAGTATATTGTCGTCTTTTTTCTTAAGTGCTGCCTCTATGAGAAAGAATATGTAGTCACCTACAAAATTATGCTCGAGTGCTTTATTCGTACTTTGGCCATACGACCATATGATCTGATTATCACGCAAAAGCAAAAGATACCCCTTTGAAATCCTCATGTCTTTGAGGAGTGTCTTGAGGATAAGGTGTGCAATTTCTTTTAATTCTAAGGTTGAGGCCATAATACGTCCAAGCTTTGCAAGTAAGAACCTTGTATCATAGCGGTCTTTGAAAAAAAGCTTGTCTGTAAGTCGCTCGATAGTATGTAATAGCGGCTGGTAAGAAATTGCAATAATAAATGCAAAGAATATAGACACTGCCATGTTTGTTGGTTTAATCTCGTAGCCAATAACATAATTACCTACCAAGAATATCGAGCCCGTATAAGTTAAGACAAGGATGATTACAACCACTGAGTATGCTATAGATCGAGCAACCAAAAAACGTATATCTAGAAAATTATGTCTAATAATTGCATAAGCTGTCATAGCAATAAAAATTGCCGTATATAGAGGCATGAGCGATACAAAACTACTGGATTTGAATAACAAAAGAGGTAAGAGTATCGTGATAATGATAAGACCGAGCATTATTAAGATTCCCAAAACTATCCAGCGTAACTGCTCTTTTTCTTTCCCATGAGCAAGTTTCAATCTTCTAAACAAAACATACACTGCAAGCATACTGAAATTCGTTGTGACTAATGAAAACAACAGCATTCCTGGTCCTGTAATAGGAAGCGGTGTGTTGTTAACTATTTTGATTCCGCTGATAGCTAATGGAGATACCACCACGAGCATCGTTAATAAGGTAATGCTTATTGCGCCATAAAGTGCCTTAGGACTGAGAAGAATTTTTTCACTTGGAAGTGTATGTGCAAGCAGAAAAAATAATAAACTCACTGGCACAGCAAAAAGAAAGCTCATACGTGTCCAAAAAAGACTAACGTTTATTAGGTTGGGTTGTACTGAAAAAAAGTTGAAACTTAACCAGAGAGAAATAATACAAGCTAAAAGCGTAAAGATTTTGTTCGTTGTGCTTCGAGGATTACTTTTATATACGAATGCAGCTAAGATGAGGTCAACAACAATAACACAGACGATTATTGCAAAACTTGATATCTCATAAAAACTTAACATACATATTAGTGTATCACCCCTGGAGAAACGATAGAAGTAGTTGATTAAAATGTTTTGCTTTCTCTATAAAAGGAATGTGTCCACTATCTTTATAAACATGTAGTCGCACTAATGGATTTTTAACATGCTTTAGGGCAATGGGATAATGCATGCTCGTATCTTTTTTACCCCACACAATCAAGGTTTTTGAAGAAATCTTATTAAAATGTGGGAGCATAAAGTACTCTTCTTTTAATTTTCCTCTGTGCAAAGCCGAAGCTATAAGATGAAATGGACTCTGTGTAGCTTTAACCATGCGAGCAGTGTGGAAATAATTCACAAAATATGGTGATAGTACGGTCTTTGGTGATGTGGTAGCAGTTCTTAAGAAGGATTCGGTTTTTTCGATACTCTTACCTAACATAAACGTCTGTAGTATCTTTGGAATTAATGGTGACAAGGATACAATGTTGAATGGCTTAGGAATGTCGCGCGATAAGCCAACTGGATTTATTAGAACAAGTTTCCCAATTCTCTTTGGATACTTTAATGCTAACTTTGCAGCAACCCAACCACCGAAAGAATGACCAACTACATCATATGGTTGTATTTTTAATAACTCCATGCAACCAGCAACGTTGTCAACAAATAGTTTTTCGAGTTGCTCTTTTCTAAAATCTACACGAGATGACATACCTGCTCCTGGCAAGTCAATGGCAATGACTTTGTATTTTTTTGAGAGGGTTGAGATATTCCGATACCATTGACCCCACCCTAACGTTGCACCATGGAGCATCACAATTGGTCTTCCTTTCCCTGCGGTAATATAATGAATCCTCGTATCGCCAACATGTACGTAATGTGAGGTGATGGTAGGATTAATGAAGGAAATCAATTTTTCCTGAGCAATGTCTAAAGGGCTTTTATCTGAGGGTTTCTTTGACATTTCTTCTGGGCGAATGCGTAATAGGCATTTTGCTGTAACCAATTCTTAAAAAAACCTGCGGTTTTTCAAGTGTGCCCAGCATTGTTGCTAATGTTTTTCGCGCATTATTCTCCTCAATCATTGCGGCATGTATTGAATGATGAACACCTCTAGTCCCTAGAAGCAATACGACTCTTTCGTAAAGCTGACCTGCTTTTATCCAATCTGAAACGACATCAGTCTTTGTCGCTATGACCACTATACCGGATGAATGTCGCAGCATTAATGCTTCTCTACTTTCCTCGGTTGGGCTCTCTAAGTTAAACTCGTGCATTAAAAATGGTGCCAGAAGTGATTGAATATCTGGCAAGCCGATACTAAACCCATCGTGTAACTTTGTAAAATTATTGCGAATCCAGAAAGCCAATTCTTTACGAAATGCTGCATTCTTCATTATGTTTCGAGACGCGCTCGCAAGTTCTTTAGCAAGCGCACCTTTACTTTTTTCGTCATCAACGAAATAGAGCGAGCATTGTGAATCGATAGATAGTT
The DNA here is from genome assembly GCA_964612595.1 of uncultured Gammaproteobacteria bacterium. Lineage (GTDB taxonomy): Bacteria > Patescibacteriota > Microgenomatia > UBA1406 > HO2-37-13b > OLB23. The sequence goes on from CAZTFB010000002.1 coordinate 9,880, forward strand.
TCCTTATCTCAGCAAGTACGCTGGGTTGAATTTTATGTGCTGCAAAAAATGACCGATCAGTAAAGCGCATTTCTATTTGATTAAAAAGCTCAGGTAGGTAGCTCACCTTTTTATTATCAAAATCAACTCTAATCATACAATCGCCATTTTTTTCTATAAAACTAACGTTCGTTGATAGATCAAACCTCCCTGCAGCAATAAGAACATTCTCAAGTGCTGCACCCAAACTTATATACATTTCACGTTTGGTAGGATCTGAAACAGGTAAAATACGCTCTGGATCAGGAGTAATGAAGAGACTATGAGCATCAATATGAAATATCCACGGCTGTGTATTATGTGTAGAGGGGGCAAGTATCGCATACTCTAAAAGGAACTGTATTTTTGCAGAAATAGACTTCTTGACCGGAAAGTCATGTACATCAATGCGTTTAGCAGGATGGCTTACTTTTGCTTCGAGACTATTAATATATTGAATAAATTCATTTGTTTTTTCTTTGCGCTTCTTAACAGAATCTTCATTCATATATCCATCAAGAAAAATTTCATCAAGTGAAACGTATTTTTTACCTGAAGAAATAGGCATGCCCAAAAGTAATGCCTTCGCATTGTACGCAGCATTTACTCCTCCCAAGAATGCTGATATGCCCAGCTGGGGCCATGATGCGATAGTAGAGCCGACTTCTTTTAATGAATCTTGCATGCGTGGCGCTACACCTTCAGGACCAACTATCTTGCTGGATAACCTAATTTTTTCATCAAGTGTCAGGTTAAATGATTCACCAAAATCTATGCCTCGTATCACAGTATCAAGGTCCATCATAGGAAGCTGTCCAAATGGCCCCTGTTTCTGATCGAGATCAAACCTATCGACATCGATAATACCGTTGTCACCATTGTCTGTTGCCATAAGCACTGGCATTTTAATTGCACGAGCAGCTAATCGAATAAACAATTTCATCTTAAGCTGATCCATTTCATCTATGACGATATCGAGCTTTGCGCTACCAATAAGAAAATCTTTGATTGTGTCTTTTGTTACTCCTTCCGGGTAAAGAACCAACTTTGCATAAGGATTAACTTCGTAAATTTGTTGCGCTGCAACATACACTTTTTTTAAACCGACATAATGCAAAGGAACTCTCACTCTATTGAGATTTGATACTGAAAAAACATCTGGATCTGCAAGTTTTAAGGTTCCACCAATGCCAGAATAAGCTAAGCATAATGCAACACTATTACCCACACTAAGACCTGCAATACCTATAACTGCTCTGTATAGTTTCTTTTGCTCTTCGGGAGTTATTAAGTATCTATTTCGATACGTGCGCGCCTCAAAATAATCCCTCTCATCAAGTGTGTGGAGCAATGTTTTTGTCCACGGATAATAGACCCATGTTCCAGCGTTGTCATAATTGCTACTCTTTCCTACATATTTTTGCTGAAACTTTTCTAGTGGCTTCAGGGATTCTGCAGAGCCTTCTTTATATTGAGGGTTTTTGAGATAGAAAAGTTCAGAAATCTGATCCTTTAACGTATCGTGAACATAAAGCACCTCGTACTCTTTGATGAATGCCGCAAATTTTTTGACAAAGTCTTTATTCTTAGTTGGAAAAATTGAAGGTGTTGGAGGAAACTGAAGATGATCTGTAATTGATCTATATGTTTTTTTTGAAAGTAGCTCAGAAATATTCATAATTATTTAATCTTAGATACCCATCTTTGCTTGGTACCTGGTTTAAAATAAAGTGGGTCTTCATACTTCCACAAAACAATTTTTGGCAGCACTTTCTTTCCTTTTTGACTATATGTCTCTCTATACTCTGAACTTTCAATAACAAGGCTCTTAAAAATTATCTCCTTTAGCTTTTTTGTAAGTGCTTTGTCTGGTAGTTTATTGCGCTTCATTTCGATATGTATAATCAAAACCTGATCTTGATTCTTATCAAATTCTACCATCATTGTGAATTTTGTGGTAATGCTACTTATTAAAGGACTTCGTTGTAGGGCCTTTCTTATTGTCTCGGGATATATTTGGAATGCATGAAAACTAACTGAGAAATCGCTTCGCTCATACACGTATACAAATGGTAATTGTGAAACAGTATGAGAAATTTGTGCACGCTCCGTATCTTCTGATAGATTACGCCCCTCCGTATCGTACATTTTTTTTAGTTCAGAGAAATTAAAACACCCCCCATTATCTTTCAAATCGTAACGAACTAATGGTATACCACTACGTGCTGAGCAAAGTAAACCATTCTGCATTGTCTGTTCAAAGTAAAATAGCCGCGGATCATATTGACATAATGTGGGGAGCCTATGTGTTGGACCAAATAGGTCTTTGTATAGTCGTGATGATTCTATAGCTCGGCGGCGAACCATTATTGCAAGAGGTGTCTCATAAGCCATAGTGCCTAAATCCACAGTCCCATAATGATTCAAAGAGTCCGTATACACATTGGATGACCCAGCCTTTTCTAAAATAGAATCACGAAATTCTTCAGAGAAACCTTCTGCTGAAAATACAAATTTAATATTATATTTTTTCCAATCTAAACCAGCAGCTTCGCCATCATCTAAAACATCTTTCAAAAAGGGCCCGTACGAGCCAATGATTATCTGATCGTAGTACGAGCCAAGGTTCTTTATAGATTTAATAATTTCCTCTTTATGTATACCGGGTGTAATAATGCTCATATCATAATTTCCGCGGTCAGAAAGGTATTGAAGAGCTTGATACGTAAAAACTCCGCCTATCCAAATACCCATTGGAAAACCAATAATATACAATGTTGATTGCTTGTGAATCTTGAAATTAGTTCTAAGATATACCTCCGCTACCGCTGCATATTGGAGATCTTGTTCCTTAGTACGCGGAAAATAATAGGGATCACCAGTTGAGCCTGATGTCGCCGATACGCTGTACTGTCCATGAGGGAAGCTACCATCCCAACTCAAATCTTTTAATGAATAACAACGCAAATAATTATTTTTATCAAGCGTAGGCAATTGCTCAAAATCTTGTATAGTTATTATTTTACGAGGATTGATATTATATTTTTGTAGAAAATCTTTATATGCAGGAACCCTAATCGACATATCATGAAACAACTTTAAAGCACTTTCTTGACCATTCTTAATCCAGAATTTTTCATTCTTTTTAAGATAGTTATCGCTCAGTTTTTTTCCGTTCAAATATGAATTGTGTAGACTACTCATGATGATCAACTTTTACTTTGAAACATGCGCTCAGTTAGATGATTTGCAGCTCTACTCATACTGGTATTATGTGTGTGGGCATAGTTAATTACATTCTGTAAATTCGTACCGACTTTTTTAATCTGTTCATCTAAATCGTGTTTGTTGAGCTTTTCATGCTCATACTCATATACGACACTCATTACACCTCCCGCATTCACGACATAATCAGGTGCATAAAATATTCCCATTTGATGTAATTTATCCCCGATCTCATCATTTTCTAACTGATTATTGGCACTGCCTACAATAAGTGGAGATATAATCTTATTAATACTTTTGCTATTGACCACTCCTCCCATTGCACATGGGCAAAAAATATCTGTTTTTTGTTTATAGATATCATCTGGGGATACCACGATAATGTTTTTATAGAGCCCTAGGTATTGGTTAACAACTTTCTTTTGTGTGTCGGCGATGTATATGGATTTAACTTTATTATGTAATGACTGTATAAGCTTTGCTCCAACCTTCCCCACACCTTGTATTGCAATCGTTTTTTCACTCATGTCCTCTGTGCCAAAGACTTCCTTAACAGCAATATTCAAACCACATAATAGACCTTTCACCGTATATAGCACTGGATCAACTTTTGTACCCACAATAAATTGTTTGCTCACTTTTTTCATTGCTTTTACATCTTCATTCGAAACACCTACATCTGCTCCAGTAATAAATCGTCCTGATAAAAAATTAATAAATCGAGCATAACGTAAAAGTAACGCCCGTTGCTCAGAGGGGTTAGTTAATGAAGAAACAATAATTCCTTTAGCTCCACCATATGGTGTTCCCGCCATTGCATTTTTATACATCATTGTCTTTGCGAGCCTCAGGGCATCCTCTACTCCATCTCGATATGAGGGATATTGCCATACTCTTGTCGCACCAAATGCAGGAAAGTCCATATTCAATCTATAGAATGCTACAAAGCCTTGAGCACCTGTCGGAGGATCAATGAAGGTAGCTAAGGCAGCATGTTTATCATAGTTTTTATAGGTCGTCACATTTAGGTCTGTAACCATAAAAGAGGATTATAACATAGTTGTGGATGGCTCCTTGACATTTATTATATAGTGACATAGACTTATTGTTAATATGCATAAACTTTTGGTGGTCGATGATGACGAATACATTCGAGATTTGTACGAAGAAGTATTAAAAGACGCTGACTTTGATGTTGATACCGCTATAGATGGTAAAGATGGTCTCGAAAAAATAACGTCCGGATCATACGACCTTATCTTACTCGATATTATGATGCCAAAGATGGATGGCGTCGAGGTACTCAGAAATCTTTCAGAGAATTCAAAGACAAACGCATCTAAGGTAGTGCTACTTACCAACCTCGCACATGATCCTGTTATGAAGGAGGCGCTTAGCCTTGGTGCAAAAGCATATCTTATTAAAGCCGATATGACTCCTGATCAACTCGTTGAGAAGATTAAAGAATATCTTAAATAAAATTCCATTACCTTTTTTTACTCTTTCCCTTTTTCTCGTTTGAGGTATGAACTAGTTTTTTACCTGTAACCGAGACCTCAAACTCCTCGATAATACCTAAAGATTCCTCACCGAGTTTAGCTATCTTCTTTAATGATGATTGTGCTTTCTCTTTCCCCTCTGTCTGAGCAAAAATTGCCATCTGTTTCATATCATTAACCGGCTGGCGGAGCGTGACAGCGAATTTAATGATGCGATTATGCAAGGCTTCATCAACCTTATTACGTAAGACCTGCGTTTCCTCTTGCAGAATTAATACTTGGTTCTCCTGTTGACGGAGATACAAGTACTCTTTTTGAAGGAAAAAGGTTATTGGAACAACAGAGAACAAAGACATGATGGTAATAAAATCAAGTGTAATGTCGATCGAGCCTATGTTTGGAATAAAAAGCCCAACAAGCGTCATAATGAAGAGCAAGGTCGAAAAGGGTGATAGAAGAAAAGAAAGAATAATCGCAAGCAGATAAAGCAAATAAAAGAATGGTGAGAAAAACCACCCAGTCACTCCTACTAAAAAGAGCACTGCAACAAAAATAAACAGACCATAGACGATAAGAACCGATCTATTTCGTACATTTTTTCTCATAATCGGAAAGTACAATGACCCGAAAAGCACAATACCAACGTAGAGCAGAAAAAGCGAATTAACAAACGAACTTGTGGCGGATAGTGTTGTCAATAAAAACACAAGTATAGTAAGAATTGCGACAGTAATACCACCCATGGTTTTATGCATACTACATGGTAATAGACGGTGAAAGGACTTGTCAATACTCCACGATTTTCGGTTGACAAACAAATCCTCACATCGTAAACTGATGCAATCACGTATGCAAGCATTCCTTCATAAAGCCCGAACCATTTTGCTCTATGCAACCGTATGTGCAATTCCTTGGTTCTTTCTACCCATAACGCAAGAGTTTTTCCTCACACAAAAGTTTTACCTTCTATTATCCTCCGTTCTTCTCTCGTTGATGCTTATCGCAGTTTCTCTTTTTATTAATAAGAAAATTTCTATTCTAAAAACATCATTCGACAAGATTTTAATTTTTTTTGGGCTATCACAAACTATAGCGGTCTTATTCTCCTCTACAAACAAAATTCAAGCTTTGACATCTATCCCTTGGGGCTTGGGACCAATCCTTACATGCATTGGCCTCTATTTTGTGCTTGTAAATACTTTGACAAAAAAACGACAGACCGTAACACTAAACAACGCATTAGTTTCAGGAATGCTGTTTGCTGGTTTAGTTGCAATCATTTTTTGGTTTGAACCACTCAAAAATATTCAGCTTCCATTAGGCTTAGATTTTCTTAAAAACATGAGATTTTCTCCTATTGGGAATGTTCTTGACACACTTGTCCTAACTGGATTACTTACAGCAATCTCACTTGCAGGGATTTTACAGAATGTTATGAGCAGCAAGAAACCATCAATGCTTCTCATCGCTGGGATGATCGTCGGACTAACAGCCTTTCTGCTTGTTGGATCCCGTGCCGTATTCCCACCAAAGGGTCAACAAGCATTACAGCTCCCTCCTCTGGAGGCTTCTTGGGTGGCAACAGTAGATAGTATGAAGTCTCTCCAAACTGCTGTCGTAGGCGTTGGTATTGATAACTATGAAGTAGCATTTACTGCTGCAAAGCCTCGAAATTATAATGCTACAGATTTTTGGCAGGTAAACTTTAATTTGGCCAGTTCAATGCTTTTACATATCTGGACAGAAACAGGCTTATTAGGTTTGCTTACTTATCTACTTATCTGGGTATATATCATTCGTGAAGTACATGGTCTATTTGCTGAAAACGACAAAGACAGTAAGGTTTACGCTACGTGGGCCGTATACCTTGGCATAGTCACAATAATATTACCTGCCTCATTTATTACCCTCATATTAACAACACTGCTTTGTGCATCCCTTGCGTTGAAAGCATATGCATATGGCGATGAAGAGGTGTCGGTTGATGTGAGCAAGCTACCTCTTCTTTATGTGCCACTTACAATTTTCCTTATTGCGATAGTCATTGGCCTTGGATACGTCGGGTCAAGGGCTTACGCTGCTGAAGTTTTTTTTAAGAAATCAGTCGATGGTGTACGTAGCAATGATGGGAAAGCCGTTTACAATAATCTTGTTAAAGCACTGCAATACAACCCTTACATTGAGCGATACCATATACAGTTTAGTCAGGTAAATTTACTGCTTGCCAATAATATCGCCAAGAAAGAGAAGCTTTCAGACACAGAACGTCAAGAAATTGCACGATTCATACAAATAGCAATTAGCGAAGCTAAAGTACCTGTCCAGCTAAATCCAGGAAAAGTCGGTTACTGGAATAATCTTGCTGTCATATATAGAAATATTATTAATGTAGCTGAAGGTGCGGAATCATGGACAATAGCGTCTTACCGTCGAGCAATTCTGCAAGATCCCAATAATCCGCTCATAAGACTTAACCTTGGCGGCGTGTACTACTCTCTTAAAGACTATGAAGAGGCTGAAAAGCTATTCGAAGTGTCAGCGGCACTTAAACCTGACTGGTCAAATGCGTTCTATAATCTTGCGTGGGCACAATTCCAAAATAAAAAATATGATAAGGCGATCAAGAATCTTGAGAGCGTCTTAGAGACTCTAGACAAGGGCTCTGAGGACTATAAAAAAGCACAAGAAAACCTAGAGGCATTTAAAGCAGCTGCTGATGACATAAAGAAAAAAACACAAGAAGCAACAGACTCTGCAGCTGTACGCCAAGGAAAAGATTTGGGTCTTCCAGAAGATCCAAAACCACAGCTTTCTCCTGCTATAGAATTACCAAAAGATAGTGGCCCAGAGAGTGAAATTAAGGTAACTCCAAGCCCTGAGCCAACGGTGGCAGAACAGGGAGAAACACAAATTGTACCTTCTCCTAAAAACTAGAAAAAGCTGACTGATGCACTCAGATACTTTTTTTCTCAAACCCATTTGCGACTTGGCGAACTACTCTCTGGTGTGCAAACTGCTCCAATGCTGATCTTAAAATAACACCAGTTTTAATCTTCTCTGGCTTAATATTTTCAGGCTCTGCTACATAGTCACTATATAACCTCGTTCTTTCAATCAATCCTTCATGTGTTAATTCTGGATGAAATGTAAACCCATAAGTTATATCGTTAAACCGTGCCGCTTGTATGGGACATTTATCACTATATGCAAGACGAATAGCTCCATCTGGTAGTGAAACTACCGAAGTTTTGTGTCCTAACACAGCTTTAAACGGAGCTTGTAGCTGTGAAAATATCACATCATTTCTTCCTTGCTTAGTAAGGTTTACTTTAAGCAATCCCCCTTCAGCCATACTCTTATTTACTTCAAGCCTACCGCCCAAAGCATCAGTCATAATCTGAAATCCAAAACATATACCAATAAGTGGCTGACCATTCGCCACTATATGGCGAATGAGTGGAATAAGCTTCTTCCTAGCAATTGCAAGTTTTTTTTTGCCTAAGGCATCAGTGCTTTCATACCCTGCCTCTCCCCAACCACCAATGATCCAAATATTGTTATTCGTATGTTTCGCAATTTTTCTCGTGTTAAACGCACTATTCAACACGTTTAGAAAAGTGAATCTTGAATATTGGAGTCCACACGTATCGTATATGCATTTAACCTCATGAGGTCCAGATGCATCTGTGCGAAATTGGATTACTGTAATGTTCATCGTTGTAATTGCTCAATAACATTCAAATCACATGATCTACTCACACCTTCAATTATACTGCGAAATTTTTCATGCACTTGAGGTTCAGCATTTGGTCTCATTCCCAAGACAACCGAAGTAATTGCTCCTTGATCATTATGTTCAACAGGCAACCTTGGCGCGATAAACATATGGTCATGCAATAATTTTTCGTTCATTTCTTCTATCCATTTAACGAGTTCTTGGGTTGTGGATACTCTGTCTGGAGCATGTACGAAGTCCCATACGGCAAACCCGCCAACTCTTCCATCAGGCAGGGGTTTGCCATAGAATGCTTGAATATCGGCATAGGTGATGTCGTCAGCGTTTCGATTTGCAAGTCGATTTTCATATAATAACAGAGGCCAGACTGACAATGACAATGAAGTCATACGTGGATTACATTCTGCTATCCCCACCTCAATAATTTCATCTTTATATAAATGCATTAGCTGTGGATTTTCCCTCATGAGTCGGAGTAATTGTTGTTCGTGCGCCCCTGCAATCATATAATCTATACCTACATGAGCGGATTCTGTCGTGTCACCAACAGCCGTACTCACAATAGCTTCGGTAAGTGCTTGCATATAGTCTTGATATTTAATCATTGGTGAGTCTGAATCGATAAACTTGCCGTTCTGAGAAGATCCGCCCACACAACTCCCATTTTCAATAAACTGTTCTGTAACTGGTAACGGCATTACCTCGTCGTAATTGACATATGTTCCTACGCTTGGACTGTCATCCAAATCAACATAGCGAGTCAATTTACATTGTCCACCAGCTTCAACTAATAATGCACCTAAGACGTTTTGCGCTTCACCATAACTATCAAACTCTTGCACTTTCTTATCAGCAAGTATCTGCCACTTGTCATCTTTTTGTCGCAATATCACTGTTCCATATCCTCCGTCTCCACCTGATTGTTGTACTACTACCCCTAAGGGATATTCTCCTGCCTCAGGATCTATTTCAGCAAAAGCTTCATACATTTCTCTACTAGCTTCAAGGCGTTGATCAATTGCGGATAATGCGTCTTCGGGGACCTCGATAACACTGTAGGGCAACACCGTAGTTGGATGAACATCGTGATCAATAGAAACAGTACTCGTAAGATCATGATTATCAAGTACGAAATCAGCAAAACTTACTTTATTTTTGAGCATAGCAGCCGTCTCATGTGGAAGCCCCCATATAGTATTCCCTTCATATCGCTCTGCAGAAAAATAAGGCACCACCACTGGGCTATCTGACTCTATATCTAAAGGTATTTTTTTTTCGGTACCATCTGTTATTACATACTGCACACCTAAATGGCGTCTGCCCCATCCCACCAACGCTATTACATCGTTTAGATTTTGGGCATTTGCAGAAACCATTGCACTATCACCAGAGCGAAGAGGCATGAGATGATGAAATGCTCGCTGTCCATAATGATGATCAATCATTACTACTTTATCAGGAGGAAGTGTTACCAAATCACTGACATTGTGTTCCAGTCGTGCGACTGGACCCTTTCCTTCAATGTTACCGGCACTACGTAAAGTGGGTATTTGCCTTCCTGGCATTGATTCTGTACTCATAATATATATTTAGCAACAAAAAAACCCGCCTCTTGGGCGGGTGTCTGTGTGCATTCACACTTCTTCCTCGCCCTAGATGGCGATAATAAGGAAGAAAATAATGAATGATGACACGTTTCTCATAGCAATCTAGGTAGAATAGCACATCACATTTATTTTTGCAAGATTTATTGTATAATCGAATCATGGACCAACCTGCACTATTCGATCGCTATGTCAAATTGTTAAAGGAGTTCGTCGCGTTGCGCAGTATTTCTACTAATCCAGAATTCGCAGGCGATATCGAGAAAACTGCACAATATCTTAATAATTTGCTTGTTGAGAATGGATTTGGCGTTGAACTAATTACTGGCTTCGATAACCCTATTGTGCTTGCACACTTTAATCACAGTGATGGCAAAGATCGACAGCGTGTCTTGATATATGGTCATTATGATGTGCAACCAGCAGCAAAAGAAGAAGGGTGGTCGAGCGATCCCTTTACCTTAACCGAGAAAGATGGCCGCCTCGTTGCACGAGGCGCTGTAGATAACAAGGGACAGATAATGATATATATGGCAACGGTTATCGAGCTGATTAAGCAAAATAAACTTGCTTATGATGTGAGTTTTCTAATCGAAGGTAACGAAGAAACAGGTTCCGATCACTTTGAAGAGTTCATTCGAACACATAAGGATAGGTTAAATGCAGACTTTTTGCTTGTTTCAGATGGCGAAATCACTGCCGGCCACCCTGTTATTGAGGTGGGATTTCGCGGCGTAATAAATGTTGCGTTAACCATCACAACTTCGACTAAAGACAATCATTCGGGGCTCTATGGAGGGATAATACCAAACGCCCCTGAAGAGCTGGCGCGTTTTCTCAACGCATTATTTATCATAGAAAATGGCGAGAAGAAAGTTGCCCTAGATGGATTTTATGATAATCTTAAAGCCCCAACCACTGAAGATTTGGAGGCAAACAGTCTCATTCCCTTTAATGAAAGCGACTTTAATGAAACCACAGGCTCTAAAGCTCATTTTGCGCGCGAAGGTTGGAACATACATACACAGTTAGGATTCCTCCCATCACTTGAGATTACCGGCATACAATCTGGCTACACTGGTATTGGTTTCCGCAACAGTGTTCCTGGCTCTGCAACAGTAAAAATGAATGCGCGCATTGTACATGGTCAAAGTATCCAATCGGTATCGGATGCGATTAAGAAATTTGTAAGAGAGCATCTGCCGTCATACTGTAGTTATACGCTCACTGTAGGTGATGGAAATCCAGCGGTTCACATTCCTACACAGGGACTATTATTCGATAAAGCTATTGCTACGTTGGAAAAAGTATATGGAACCACTGTACTTAAAAAGTATTGCGGCGCCACTATTCCTATTGCCGCCCTCTTTGAGGAGTTATTGAAAATTCCACAACTCTATATTCCATTAGCCAATGAGGACTGTAATATGCATGGCGCCGATGAAAATTTTACTATCGAGCTTGCTAAAAAAGGCTTGATGTTTGCTGAGCACTTTCTCGCTGACAAGCCCGCGGCTTAAAAGGGTCGTGTCTCAAATGTTACTGTAAATAGCCAAGAGGGTTTTGCAATGCTCCACCCTTTCTTATTTCAAAATGTAGATGAGGTCCCGTTGATCGTCCTGTTGAGCCGACAACACCTATTTGTTGCCCTTGACCCACATTTTGACCCGCATTAACGTCAATACGAGAAAGATGTGCATATAATGTTTGGAAGCCATTGCCATGCTCAATAATAACGTGACATCCATATCCATACCCAACACATCCCGAAAAAGAAACACTGCCGGTATCTGAAGCGATAACAGGTGGAAGTGAGCGATTCGCAATATCAAGGGCCATATGGTAATACACAGGATATTGACTGACATTTCCTGTTGTTGGCCAGATAAAACGCCCGCTTCCAGGCTGGCCAGCGACAATATTGACTCGTTGTGGAGCCTTACCTCTTACTATTGTTGGTTTCTCTTGAGGTGGTGTACCTCCTGGAACAATAAGCGTTTGACCTACGTTGAGTGAAAACGTATCTAAATCCTCAAATTCATTGAAGGGGAAGTTGACAATTGCCTGAGCATCAACGCCATATCTTTTAGCAATAGAATATATGCTCTCACCTGATTTGACCTTATGCGCAACGCCAGAAACCGGCAATATTCTAAGGGCTTGGCCAGGTTTGATAGTATCTGCTTTGAGATTGTTCTCCCATTTAATGGCGTCAACGCTAATATCAAATTGATCAGCTATGCTTGCAAGCGTATCACCATCCTTGACCTTGTACTCACGAACTTCAGCGCGGGGTTTATTTGAAATGGTAGTTTGGACCGAAAGATCGCTCAAATCTGTAGCTAAAACACTCTGTACCGACCCTTCCTGGGTTTGAAAGTAATCGGCAATAAACGGGTTATTTTCAATAATAACGGGACCGGCAACGAGAGTCGCACCAACGAGGAGGAAAAACGAGGTGTTAAGAAACGACTGGGAATACTTACCTCTCTTAACAACTAAGAAGGCAACGATTATATCTTTGATTCGTTCGAATTTTGTTCCCCAACCATGGAGTCGGAGTTTTATATAGCCTGCAAGGAAACGAATGAACTCAGCAAGCTCCCCTGCGAAGGTCTTTTCCGAAATCATTGAGAACTCTATTATAGCAGAAAAGGGCTACATTCATCGAAGTTCAAGGCAGTTAAAAGTAGGTGTGGTCTGGGGCGAGCGAACTTGTCGCCGCCCCAGACCGTGCACCTCATATCGCGTCAGGGCAAGAAGCGCTTGAGCTTGTCGACCAAACTCTTTCTTCCTTCTTCTTCCAGGAGACGCTCGACGATCGCCGCTTCGTCCTCACCCTCTTGCGAGAGCCCATTGTAGCGATCAGTCATAGTTACAAAGTCCGCCTCCCAGAGAAAGAAGATCTCGTTTCCGTCACAAGGCGTACCGGCGGTCTGTGTGCCATTCGGGTCGTAGCTCACCAGAACACGGCCATCAGTCGTATGAGCGATCTCATAGACCTTGGCGCCTGGATTGGTGCCACAAACTTCCCCGTATGGAGCACCCGGATTGACGATGTCGACCCAGGACCACTCAGGTACGAACTGTACGCGTGGATGAACTGATCGGCCTTCATGAAGCAGCCTTTCAACCTCAGCCTTCTGACGGGTGCGGCGAGTAACTTCCGCCTCGTAGCGCTTCGTCATGGACTTATAGTCTTTGACATCGAGGAAAAACAGCTCCTCACCGTCACAAGGCGTACCGGCGGTCTCGCTGCCCAGGTAACGAACCAGCACTCGCGCGCCGGATCGACCGATGAGCTCGACCGTATTCCCGAACTGAATGCCGCAAGTTTCACCCTCGGGCACACCGGGGTTGACGATGTCGACCCAGGACCATTCCGCCACAGTGGCGGTAATCGGAAGAGTCGGTTGAACGACGGGACCGCGCAGAAGCGCGGCAGCCAATACGATCATAGGGAACATGGACAGCCTCCTGTTGTGCACTGATTTCACACTACTCGATGTAGTGTGGCGGAATTTATAGCAAGAAATAATTTCGTACTAAAATTCCGCCAGTGCACAAATGCGATATGTAAGGTGCGAATGTAATTCTAGCAGAAATACTATAGGTTGTCAAGTTGGCCTAGGAAAGATGCCCTACACTCTGAAGATTTGTTCGAGAAGTTTATCAATTTTAGCCTTGTTTTTTCCTGAGGCTTCACCAAGCTCTTCTTTTAGTACCAACATGCCAATCTTTGTAAGTGCTTCGCGTGCCGCGAGGATTTGTTGTACGACGTCGCCGCTCTTTCTCTTACTATTTATCATGCGACGAATTCCCTCGATTTGACCTACAAGTCGATTTATGCGTGTGTCCATATAAGAAGACCGTAACCTGACTAGGTTCGCTAACTTAATAAGATCTTAACATTAATGCTATACAATTTCCACACTATGCCATCACGACATGAGCGAAAGGAATTTGTTGTTGGAGGAATCTACCACATATATAACCGTGGCATAAATAAAATGGAAATATTTCACAGTGTTAGTGATTACGCATACTTTGAGAGAGGTCTAATTATGTATTTGAGCACAGCAAATGAGCTATACCCTGCTCTACAGCGATCAACACTCCCAATGGATGCTACCCATCTTTTACTCCTGCTTCGCAGGGCGTCCCAACAGAAAAACTATGCTAACGAGATAAAGCTCTTAGCCTTTTGCTTTATGCCAAATCACTTTCATCTTCTTATACAACAGAGTGGTGAACGCTCCATTTCAAAATTCATGAAATCGCTTCAAACTAGTTATGCAATGAGTTATGGGAAGAAATATAAGCACATAGGACCACTATTCCAGTCACGCTACAAAGCAATTCATGTCAAAAATGACATATACTACAAAACCGTTCTAAATTACATCCACAACAACCCGGCTGAACTTAAACTTTTTAAAAAAATCCCAGAGAAATACCCATGGTCAAGCTTGAGTGATTATGTTGGCAATCGAAAGCGAAGTTGGATAGTGAAAGAAACGAACCTCGAAAGGTTACGGTCTTCTTAGCATCTCGGCTGCAAGAATACGCTCAACCGCAAGAATATATGCAGCTTTTCTGAGGCTAGCACCCTTTTTATCTTTGTATTTGAGCTCTTGATACTTTTTCCACATTGCTGCGAAAGCCTTTGCCATAATTTCTTCCAACTTCGCATCAACCTCAGCCTCACTCCAGTAGTATCCCATGCGGTTTTGAACCCATTCTAGGTATGAAACAGTCACGCCACCGGCATTTGAGAAGATATCAGGCACAACTAAAACGCCATTCTCAGTCAATATCTTGTCGGCTTCACTTGTGAGCGGGCCATTCGCCATTTCTACGACTACTTTTGCCTTAATCTTGCCTGCGTTATCCTTATGGATGACGTTCTCCAAAGCCGCAGGCACCAAAACATCAACATCAAGCTCAAGTAGCTCGTCATTTGTTATTTCCTTACCTTTTCCAAGCTCACACACCCCTCCAACACAGTAACAATTAGAAATCTTACCCTTTTCTTCCTTGCACGCAAGTGTTGCTGCAGGATCAAGGCCTTCTTCAATATACACACCACCTTTTGAATCAGAAACGGCAACAATGCGAAAGCCTGCATCTGAGGCTATTTCAGCGAAATAGTAACCGACATTGCCAAATCCTTGAACTGCAATCGTAATCTGAGCTTTTGGCTTATCAATAACATCTTTAATTTGTTCAAGCAAGGCTTGTAGTGCAAGAACACCACCGTACCCTGTCGCTTTTGTACGTCCTTCAGAGCCACCAATTTCAAGCGGCTTACCTGTTAATACGCCAGGCTCATGATGACCGCGAATTTTTTCATATTCATCAAGCATCCAGGCCATAATCTGCCCATTTGTATTCACATCTGGCGCAGGTACATCTTTATCAACCCCAATATGAGGCTCGATAAAGGTAATGTAGGCTCGAGATAGACGTTCAAGTTCTCCAACACTTAAGTCGCGAGGCTCTACAATAATCCCACCCTTGCCGCCTCCATATGGAATGCCTGCTATGGACGTCTTCAAAGACATCCAAAGAGATAAGGCTTTAACCTCGGACTCTGATACATTGGGGTGAAATCGAATGCCGCCCTTGTAGGGGCCGAGTGCGTTATTGTGCTGCGATCGAAATGCCTGAAACTTCTTCTTCGTACCATCATCCATGGTAATTTCGATCTCGCCTTTGACAATATTTTGGGGTTTTTGGAGTCTAGAAAGATATTTCTGATGCTCTGCGGAAAGATTGGATTTAATGTTATTGAGGAAAGTTAAGGCATTTTCAAATGGATCCATAGTTTGAACATTTTACTCCACAGAAAATGGATGTGCAAGTGCTAGGACCAGGTCCTGAGAGGATCGCGCCCTACACTCTAGCTACAAATTTTGTAGATATAGTGCAAGGCGCCTCGGGTTTTATCCCGAGGCGCCAGGTTTTTGGAGTATTCAGTTGTACCCCAGCGCTGTGCAGGCTAGCTTGCTTCGTTGCCCTCCTGCGCAAACACTTGCGGGGTTTGGGGGTCGACTACCTGACCGACCCCCAGCCAGTCCCCGGCGGTACCAGGGTCGCGACCATCGAACCAGACCAGTATCGAGTTGGGGTCGGTCACATCGAGTCCGCCGGCCAGGGCCAGGACGTGGGCCACCCGGACGGATTCCGGGAAGTATGCGCCTTCGTCACTAGTTACCCATTGTGAGTTGCCGATGGTCGATACGACCCATTCGCCGCCCACCGTATTAAGGCGAAACGGTGTGCGATCAACCGCGACAGAGGCGTCGTTGAGTCTCGCGCTCATGGACCTGCCGTAGGCTTTCGCAGCCGTATACATCTCATCCCGTTCTGCCGCCGTGTACTCGTATCGCTTCAACAGCAACCAACTCGGCTTCGCACCGTCGGTGAGTGAAAGCTGCACGAGCATGAAACCGCCGCCCTCACCTTGGGGATCGTCATCCATCGGGTGAAGCTCAGCACCATCGAACTTCTGATCACCTTGAGAAGGGTCGTGAGTCCACTCCTCACCTGCCGCATGGCGCAACTCCTTGATGAGATACGCCGCAACCACGGTAAAGATCGTACCGAGGATCTCAACATGATCGCCATAGACAAGCCTCTTCAGACGCTTCGATGCCCGTGCCAGTCTCGTGGGTCGATCCTGCGGCGGGTCGGCTTCCTCAACAATGACCTCCTCAGGCTCGGTAGTCAGGAGGTACACTGTAAGGAGCCGCTTCACCTCCTTTGAAAAGGGGCTCTCGGGGCGGGTTTTGACCCACCAGTAGACGAAGATGATGGCGCCGGCACTCGCACCTAGGGTAGCGAGCGCAAGGCCCAACAGATTGAACCCGAAGGTCATAGACATGTCCTGTTCCTCCTTATGGGAACGCGTCGTAGTTGTTACGACTGGGTGAGCTGAACGAGTCGTAGTTGCTGCGCGATGGGCTCGTGTAACTACTGCCCCCGCCACAACAACTTCCACCGCCACCGTAGTCGTAACTACGGTTCATCTGTTCCTGGAGCTGTTGAGCTCTCTCGGCCGCTTCACGCGCTTCCCGAGCAGCTCGCTCCTGTTCCTGTCGCTGACGCTCGATCTCGGCTTGGCGAGCACGCTCTCTTCGAGCCATCTCTTCGTCGTAGTCGACTTGAGCGTTCCTGCCTGCGCTACGAGCTTCGACTGCTGCGCGCTGTGCGCGATCAACAGCCGGTTCGAACCACCGATCCGCAGCAAAGCCCTCACCTTCGTGGAGCAGTGCTTGTGCGCTCGATAGTCCACTCACCGCCCTAGGGCTGTAACCAGCGAACATGCTGACCGGCCCCTGGGCCGACGAAATGGCTGACTGAGCTCCGGAACGAGCTCCCGGCCACGATGCACGAGCAGCTTCAAGCTTGGCTTGCAACGAACTGACCGCTTCATCAGCAGCTTTGGCTTCCGCTAGGTTTGCCAATGCTTTACGACCTTCGTTCTGAGCCTCTTTGAACTGCTGCTCGGCACGGAAACGGTTCACTTTGATTAGCTGGGTGGTGACGATCTCGATGGTCACCTTGACATTGTAGACGTTGTTGGCGACCTGAGACCACGTGGATTCATTGTGCTGCGCAGCAAGCACAGCAAGGTCGGCTCTGGCTCGACCGTTGAGCCCTTGAACCTCGCTAATACCGCTTTGCAGTTGCTCTGTGATCAGAGCCGATTCCTCGTCGGCTGCAATCTGAGCGTCCACTTCGACATCGGCTGCTTCCGCGGTGGACTTGGCAGTCTGAGCCACCTCATACACACCTACGAAATCAACCTTTCCTACTGCTCGAATAGCCTGCCAACCGCCTTGCGAATGCGCCTTCGCCTGAGCGAGCAATGAACTCGCGACGCTCAGTGCTTTGTCCAGCTCGTACCCACGGTTATGGACTACGGTCTGAATGTGCCTTTCAGCAGAGGCAATCGCTTGATCGGCCAGCAGAAGTGTGGGCTGGGCTTCTCGACGAGCCGTCGTGAGCCGGTCTACGTTCGCACGAGCTCCCACGACGGCATCATTCTGATTGCTCAGAGCTTCGCTAATCTGTGGGATGAGCTCGAGCGCCCTGGCGGGATTACCGATCCCCGACTGATCATCGGCTTCCGGCAAGAGACTGAGCGCCTCTGCCATAAGCTCGTCAATCGTCGATGCTTGCACGTCGATGGCTTCGATCTCTTGGCGGATGGGATCCAACCGACTATCCGGATACTCCCTGCTTTCCACCTCAAAATGCTTTTCCATCTCGTACCGAGCACCGCTAATGCCAAGGAGAAGCTTGTCCCTCTCCGCAAGCTCCGAACGGGCAAGTTCGCGACTAGCCTCAGCATCTGTGATGATAACTGAGGCAGCCTTGAGCAGCTCCTTCGCCTCACTGAGCTTGTTTCGTCCTGTGGATGCAGCTGAAATAGCCTGATCCAGGTTTGAAGTCCCCTTCGCGATAGCCAGCTCCCCTTGTGCCTCCGAAACCTTGGCATTCACCGCGCTGAGTTGGGTATCGAAGCGATCCGAATACGATTGTGCGTACCACTGATCGACCTCCTCCCACCTCAGATTCACGGTGTTTGCCGCAGCAACTTCGGCATTGATTCCATTCGTGAGCGATGTGATGCTGCGCTCACGAATCTGTGTCGGTACGGTGGTGACATACAGTCCACTCACCATAACCGACAAAGACAGAGCTAGGGCCAGACCGAGACGGGTCGGTGTTTTCACGACCTCATCCATAAGCCTGGCAAGGTTTTGAGTTGTCAAGACATGCCTCCTTCTAGTAGGTTTGGCGACAGAATGAGTTGTTGGTTGATAAATTGAGAGTCTTGCGTGAGCAAGGCTGCAGCAAAAAGCACTAGATAAAAGCACGATCGAGCAACTAATACTCTCAACTACAGCCTTGTTTACAAGTCTCGCAAATTTATATTTCTGAATACTCCAAATTTTCAATGTGCGCTCAATTTTATTGTGGCATGCAAATAGATACAATAAAAAATGAGCTCAACAATTATATACTATAGGCTTGGAAAAGTCAACTTTCCAGGCACAAAAAAACGCCCCAGATTTCTATCCGAGGCGCTTTTTCATAAGGCACGAACCTGAACAGGTTACGGTCTTATTTCCCTACCGTAAGCTCCTTAAGAAACTCTTCATTGGTTTTTACTTTTGAAAGCTTGTCGATCATGGTCGTAATGCGCTCATCTTTGTCCAAAAGAGCCATCATACGACGAAGCATCGCAAGTTTTTCAAGCGTATCCTTATCGAATAGGAGCTCATCATGGCGAGTGCCCGATCGCTCAATATCGATCGCTGGATAAATACGCTTATTTGCAGAATCACGGTCAAGATGAAGCTCCATATTACCGGTACCCTTAAACTCTTCATAAATAAGGTCATCCATTCTGGATTCCGTATTCACAAGAGCCGTACCTATAATTGTTAAACTTCCACCTTCTTCACAATTTCGTGCCGCACCCAAGAATTTCTTCGCTGGATACAAAGCCGCAGGATCAAATCCACCCGAAAGTGTTCGTCCTGAAGGATTGACAGCAAAATTGTACGCACGTGCAAGTCTCGTAATTGAGTCAAGTAAGATAACCACATCTTTACCTGTCTCAACCAATCGTTTCGCACGCTCAAGTCCAATCTCAGCTGCGCGAATTTGATCTCGAGGTGATTGATCAAAATGCGAAGAGACAACCTCAGCCTTAATTGAGCGGGCTAAATCAGTTACTTCCTCTGGTCGCTCGCCGATCAAAATTGCGATCAAATGCGCATCCGGGTGATTTGTAATAATACCGTTGGCAATCTGCTTCAAAAGCGTTGTTTTACCTGCTTTCGGAGGTGAAACAATAAGTCCACGCTGGCCAAATCCGATTGGTGACACCAGATCCATAATGCGCGTCGACAAAATATCAGGCTCGGTTGCAAGCTTGATCTGTCGATCAGGATACATAGAGGTAAGCGAACTAAATCGCTTCCTATTGCGACTATCATCCTCACTCATTGGAATATTGTTAACCTTCTCTATTTTCAAAAGACCATGATATTTCTCATTATCCTTTGGCGGGCGGATGAGACCTTCAACTTCGTCGCCTGGGCGAAGCCAAAATTTGCGAATCTGTGATTGCGACACATAAATATCGTCCTGTGAAGGAGTAAATTTAGGGCGCAAAAAGCCAAAACCTGAGGGCGTAACCTCAAGAATACCCTTTCCTGGGAAAGAATTTTTAAGATCTTCCTGTATGCGTTCTTCAAGAGGAACGTCCTCACGCATGCCGTTCATCTCGCGCATAGGCATTGGTGGTCGAGGTGCCTCTGGCTTCTGGATCGAAGTTTCTGGCAAATCTTCAACGGGAAGAATTGGATGAGCATCCTTAAAGTGGAGGTCATCGGGGTTCAAAAGTGTGTCATCATCTGACATATATTTAGAATTGAATGGATAATAATAAATGACTAATAATAATTACGTTGTACGAAATCAAGAGTAATAAGAAACTGTGGGAAATAAATGACCCTCCTAAATTAAAGGGCTATACAGAAAGTTTTTCCATGAAGCAATGGGTGGGTGCACCCGCGACATACTCTAAACCGAGCAGAGGATCCCGGGATACCGCCAGATTCCCATACTTAAATGTTTTCAATCTAAGCATGAGTTACCCTGACTTATGAAATTGTTAGAAAAACTTTTTCAATGTACTTGCCTCTTTGTAAAGGAGGATCAACGTTATTATACGTTGCGCCTCTACTGCTTGTCAAGCAGGTCCAGTATTTATCTTGTCAAAAAAGTCATAGTGTGTTATACTATCGGTCTTAACTTTCCTAGTATGATCGCACCATTAGTATCGCATTATTGTTGCTATTGTATTGGGAGTTGTACTTTGAAAAGGAGAGAGTTGAAAAATTATATGGGTCTCTGTTAAGGGAACTTTCTTGCATAGGGGGAAGGTATGTTGCGGGTACGCCAAATGACGTATCTGCAGCATGTCTTCCCTCTCCTGCACCGGAAGACCACCAATGAATTTTTCATTGGCGTACCCTTGCAGGGAACCCATTCGCCAGCGCAACCCCAAAGGAGACAGCGCAACCATGTCCAAGCTGAATCGCATCGCCAAGTCCATCCTCGCGGCCGTCGCCATCATGGCGGTCACCATCCTCGCCGGCAACGCCGGCATCGCCAGTGCAGCGCCGGCCCAGCAGGCCATCGCCGCCAACGTCGCCTTGACCATCCCGGCCGCCCCCAACGTGGGCGGCAACTACGACGAGACGCCGGGCCAGAGCTGGGTGTGGCTGTACCGGGTCGCGGACCACAAGTCCTACACCGGTACCGTCGCGACCGCGCTCAAGAGCGGCATCGATGTTGGCAGCCCCGGGAACCACGAGCTCAAGCCGAACGGCAATCGCCTGTTCCGCGGGAGCGCGGACGCCGGCGATTACTTGTTCGTCGCTCACCTGGGCGCCAACACCGTCGTCATGGACAGCATCGTCTCGGTCGCGAACGGCGACCAGTACGGCTCCAGCCAGACGGCGCAGGTCACCTGGAGCGGCACGTCCACGGGCATGAGCTCGTCGGCGCCGACCAAGCCGGTGACGGTCAAGGTTGCCAAGGCGGCGCCGGTCGTCCTGACCCCGCTCTGTTTGGCGATCCTGCCGCTGGCCAAGACCGGCGGCGCGACGTTCGTCATGTCCGGCGGGGTGTTCTCCGGCAAGGTCGCGTTCGTCCTCGCGACGAACACGTACGTCCTGTCCGTGGAGGCGGCCGAAGCGATGGTGAAGGCCGACGGCGACAACGCCGTCATCGTGGACTTCACCGGAGTGCCCCTCGGCACGCCGGTGGAGATCCCGAGCGGCCCGTACCAGACCTTCACCATCGAGCCCAACGGGCGGCTGACGCCCCTGGGCTTCCTGAACGCGCCGCCGGTCGTCAAGCCCAACAACATCACGACCGACGCGGCGCTGAAGGGCTGGACGGAACGCGTGGCGCACACGGCGCTCAATCGGGCCAATGCCACGTGCCCGAAGTACGACACCAGCCTGCTCGCGGCCCATCCCGCCCGCACGGGCAGCGACGACTGGCCCGGCGGATTGCCGGGCATCGTGCTCGCGGGTATGGCCGGCATCGCGGCGCTCGCCTGGACGTTCTGGCCCCGGCGACGGCAGACGAACGTGACGTTCGCCTGAGCC
This sequence comes from uncultured Gammaproteobacteria bacterium, assembly GCA_964612595.1. Lineage (GTDB taxonomy): Bacteria > Patescibacteriota > Microgenomatia > UBA1406 > HO2-37-13b > OLB23. The sequence goes on from CAZTFB010000002.1 coordinate 32,165, forward strand.
ACGGACCTGCGCTGGTCAGGGCCGCCCTGGGGTCAAACCCAGGGCGGTCCGGCCGCACCACAATCGAATAAAAAAACGAGTGGTGAAGCCTCAACTCTCTCCGCTCGTTCCTTATGTAAAATACCTTTTGCATAAAGAACGAGTAGAACAACTAACTATATATATGAGTGAATTACAAACAGCCGGCATAGATACAAATTTCAACGCACAAGATGCGCAAAAGGTTTTTGAGGCCCAAATGCGCCTTAACGAAGCCAAAATTCAATCTCGTCCACTTTTAGGTAGTTGGGCACAAACCTTCCGCAGTATATTTGGTCGCATCCAAGATGAACCAACAATTACTGCAGTACTCCCTGACAATCTAAAATCTTCACCCGAAGCAGAAGTTCAACGACATCTTTTAGGAATAAGAGACAATTATGAGTTACTCACTGCCGATCCTCTTAGAGAACGCATTACTGGTAAAGCACATGCTGATGGCTCATATATTAATCTCACCGATACAGAAGTGGCTGCCGTTATTCCTAGCTACATGCAACTTGTTGATAATCTAACAGCTTCTCCAGATAGTGCGCATCTTTTGGAAGAAGGAAAAAATGGCAAACTGACACTTACTACTGATGCAAAAGCAATGGCCACAAATCTTATTGACACCTTTCATGCGCAAACAATAGACTCATCTGAATATGATTTACAAAGCTTGTTTGGACATCAATTGAAGCTTATGTATCAAGGACTAAAACACGATGAAAATAGTCAAAATATTGATATGTCTGTCGTACACAGAATTTTTAGCTCGGCACGTATGCAATTTACTCGACGCATGGAAGTGCTAGAAACTGCACGACGTGAACAAGAAAGTATTACAGCTTCATCTATTGCTTTGGAAGCGCCACGTAAGCCTCGTTTTGAACTAGCACGTAAAGTAATCGGTTCAACAATTGGAATCGGACTTCTCGGTTTAGCAGCCTTCGGCTTTGCTGAGCGACAAGCAAACTCGCTTCCCACGCGCGCCCAAGCTGCTGAAGCATCCACAGCTACCCACACACCAATCTCAATTTCTCCTACCAGAACGACCGAAGTCGTTGCGACAGCAACACTTGACCCTGCATACGTCTTGGCCGATGTCGCACCTGCACGTACCGGAGGCGATGCGCCCTCATTACTTTCGGCTGAAGCAGCTAAAAACAATGACAGTTTCGACATACGATTTTTCCCAGGAACAGACCATGAAGAAGTAAAAACCGCATATTTTGAAGAGATATTCCCTACCTGGGAAGCTTTTAGAGCATACGTCGAACATCATGAAGCGACAAGCGAAAACAAACGATTTCAACCGCAAACCATTGATGGATTGCTCGACGTACCAGTTGGCGATCCAGAAAATAACAGTCACGTTATATTAGGTCATGCAAAAGATGGTTCACAAAAAGGTCCGTTTGAACCGATTCAAAGAGGATTTCTAGAGGGATGGCTTAAGGAAGGCTCGGAGATGCCTTTCACATTCCCCGATGGTTCGACAAAACTGGTCCGCATAATGAATATCCAAAGAATAGCTGGAAAAGACCCATCTGGTATCCATTATGCATCTCCAACATATTATCCAACATGGTTTGACGATAAGGATCAATATATTGGCATTACGTGTCTCCAAGATACTTCCGGGGATGGGGAGACTGATGAATATGTGAGATTCAATATGGAGATTGATGAGAACCTCGAAGTACTCGATGGCTACGGCATAACACTTGTCGCTCCAAAAGGCGTTTTTAGCTACTCACACTAACCTGCTATACTTTGGGTATGAAATTTACCCGTCGATCCATCGTCGTCTTCGGATCCTTGCTTATTCTTGTAATTTTTCTCGGTGGATTCCGTCTTGGCCGCACCGTTGAAAAAGCTGACAAAAATTTCGTACCTCCTACAAAAATTCCTTCACCAACGCCACCAGTAAGTCCAACAATCCCCCCACTCGCATTAAAAACCTTTACTCATCCATGCGGCGTCTCGTTTAGTTATCCATCAACACTTGATGTCGGAAACAATGCAAGTTCTGCCGCCGATCTAAAGGATGGAACTCAGTCAATTTCAATAAGCTGTGAAAAAATAGCCTCAAATTCGGGGAATGTTGTTGCTGATGTTGACGCGATTACACCAACCCCTAGTGGAGACATGTTGATGATGTGGCACGTGCGGAATACAAATACCCGTCAGACCATTTCTTTCAAGGTGAGCACAAATCTCGTGGAGCTCGTACTCAAAACACTGAAGCTGTTATAATTACAACGATGACTACAGACGAAAAAATACAATTAGTATCCCAAGTTGGTGAAGAAATCAATACTCCCGAAGACCTAAAAACACTTTTAGAAAGCGGTAATCCGCTTATTGCATATGATGGATTTGAACCCTCTGGTCAGATGCATATCGCTCAAGGCGTGCTTCGTGCAATCAATGTCAATAAAATGATCAAAGCCGGTTTTACCTTCAAAATGTGGGTTGCTGATTGGCATGCATATTTAAATAATAAGATGGGTGGTGACCTTGAGAAGATCCAAACTACCGGAAAGTATTTTATCGAAGTGTGGCGTGCTTGTGGTATGGATCTTGATCATGTTGAGTTTCTCTGGGCAAGTGATATGGTAAAAAAACCAGAGTATTGGGAATTAGTAATGAAAGTTGCGACCCAGGTAAGTCTCAACCGCGTGCTCCGCACAACACAAATTATGGGTCGTGATGATAAAGATGCCCTTACTGCAGCACAAATTCTCTACCCCATTATGCAAACAGCAGACATTTTTATGTTAGGTGCACATGTAACACAGCTTGGTATGGATCAACGTAAAGTAAATATGCTTGCGCGCCAGATTGGCGAGGAAGTAGGCTACTGGAAGCCGATCGTGGTAAGCAATCATATGTTGTTGGGGCTTGGTAAACCTCTGGCTGATGCCACTGACGCCAAAGAAAGAGCAATTGCAAATAAAATGTCAAAATCAAAGCCCGATACTGCTATATTTATGACCGACACGCGCGATGATATTCAGCGAAAAATTACAAAAGCCTGGTGTCCCGAAGGCATTATTGAGGAGAATCCTATTCTTGAATATTGTCGCTACATCCTTTTTGAGAAATTCTCTTCGATAACTGTACAACGACCAGAGCAGTTTGGTGGACCAATGACCTTTGCTTCCTACACTGAGCTAGAAGATGCTTTTGGAAGGAAAGAGGTACACCCAATGGATCTGAAAATGGCCGTTATTGATCTGCTCGACCAATTGCTCCAACCTGTTCGAGCACACTTTGAGGAAAATGCCGAAGCAAAATCATTGCTCGAGAAAGTCTCATCATACAAAGTAACGCGATAACCACATATGAAAAGCACGCTAAAGCTCGCCTATTTCGGTACTCCATCGTTTTCTACTGAGCTTATTAAGAAGATCCTTACAGAGGGCAAAGAAACGTTCAACGTTATTTGTGTGGTAACACAACCTGATAAACCTGTTGGGAGAAAACAGGTAATGACACCGTCTCCTGTTAAGCAACTAGCACAAGCATATGGCATTCCGACATATGACAATATTAATAAGGAAGTTAAGGAAGTATTAGATACATGTGATATCGCGTTGGTTTTTGCATACGGACATATAATTAAGCCGAATCTTCTCAGAGCCCCAAAGTATGGATTCTGGAATGTTCATCCATCGGCGCTTCCATTGTATCGTGGTGCTTCACCGCTGGTGTTTCCTATGCTGCTTGGTGATAAAGCAAGTGCTATCAGCCTAATCCGCATGGATGAGAGAATGGATCATGGTCCAATAATTGCCCAGAAAAGTATCGAACTACCACCCGAAATAATGTATAGCGATATGCTTAATGAGATGGCCCAGATGAGTTACTATATACTTCTTGAAAGCGTTCAAAACATTAGTACAAGTAACCTTGTTTTAACTGCCCAAAAAGAAGATAAAGCATCGTATACTCAGCTATTATCTCGCCAAAGCGGCTATATTTCTCTCTCCCTCCTAAGGAAATTATTGAAGGAAGAAAATCTGACATACGAAGAGCTCCCAGAAATTTTTCTGACATATCTAAGGAAGAACCCACATGTTTCTTACAACCCACCTAATGGCATGCAACTTTTGTGGAATATGTATAGATCCCTCTCACCATGGCCAGGCGTATGGACCGAGATTGAGCTTGAAGGTGTAAAGAAGCGGCTTAAAATCGTCGGTATGGCCTACAATGAGGGAAGTCCGAAGCTCATATCTGTCCAGCTTGAAGGCAAAAATCCAGTTTCATATGCATCTTTTTTAGAGTCATACCGTATTACTTAATAGAAATTTAACTTTCGTTTTGTATTCTTTCCTTTATGAAGACTGTATTGACTCAAAGACAGATTCGAAGACTTGCAAGTATTGTTGATGATGTAAATCAAGTGTGTATAGGCTCAGTTGTCTTGCCGCCCATTATCTTGAGTGATACAATAAACATCAGGGGCCTGGCAGGTTTCTTAGTCGCAATTACCGGTGTCTGGATATCATTAAGGTTAGAAAGGATTAGCGAGAAAATAATATGAGTGTGGCACAAATCAACTCACAACTATTAATATACATAGCTTATGGAATATTCTTAATATTGGTTCTAATTCTTGTTTATACAAGAAATAGAGATTAATCCAGGCGTATGCTTCTCAGAAGATGAAATGAGCCTGTTATCAGAATGTATTCTGCGCCTGATGTTCTTGACTTCGACAATGCCTGGCTAGGTTCGCTAATCCAGGTATGCGGAATACCAGCAAGATCAAACGCATCCTCAAGCTGTTTCTTTTCCATCACACGATTAACTCCAGGGTTATGAGGGTCAACAAATTGAGTAAGGAGCACCTCATGAGCTATACTTTTTAAGTTTTTGGCCATACTAACTACATCCTTCGTCCATTTACAGGAAAAAATAATTGTCGCCTTTTTGTTCGGAAAAAGTGTGCTAAATGTAGCAACAACTGAGGCAATTTTCTCCGGATTATGCGCTACATCAAGAATAGTCGTTTTATTTTTTTGCCGAAGAATAGAAAATCTTCCGGGATTTTTAACTTTTTTTAGTGCTTTTCGCACGCCTCGTTCGAATTTATTAAGGGGATACGCTGGCCCGAGCAACGCTCGGGCTGCAGTTATAGCGACTGCAGCATTATCTGCCTGATGTGCGCCAATAAGTGCTATATGTAGATCCTCTAGGCGCATATTATCTTCAATCGCATACCCCCGATACGAAAAGATTGTCCCCTTTTCACTTACCTCAACATTGTTAACCTCAAAATCCTTCCCAAGATAGCTAGGAAGCACATGCGTTTTTCTCGCAGCATCTGCAATAACTCTTACCACATCATCAAACTGTCGTCCTACAATAACTTTTTTGTTGCTTGTTTTAATAATTCCTGCCTTATGTTTAGCAACATCAACCCTATTATTTCCCAATAGTCGTGCGTGGTCGATGCTGATCGGCACAATTACACTCACCTCACTCTCTACGACGTTCGTTGCATCGTACAATCCGCCCATTGCCGTCTCCACAACAATTACATCAACATTTTCTAATACAAAATGCACTAAGGCTCGGGCGGTAAGCTTTTCAAAAGATGTGTATAGTCCAATTTCTGGTACTTCAACAGACGCAACCAGCCGTTCAACAATTTTCCTTGCGCGCGCATCGGCACGTGGTAATATATGTGTACCATTCACCTGAATAGATTCGCTCGCTTCATACAGATAGGGGGTAACAAAAATCCCTACCCTGAGCCCCAAAGCCTTTAATATCTCGGCTATCATTATGGCTGTAGATCCCTTTCCCGATGTACCGGCAACATGAAGCACCTTGTAGGTTGGCTTGTACTCTGCCTTAAACTGCTCATACAGCCTTCGCATACGCAAGAATCCAATTTCTCCTGGATACATATTTTTCATCGACATATCCTATTATGCTACAAATACACTCATTGTGCTTTATACTTACCTTATGGCACTATCGCTCATCATAGTCGCACACAATGAGGAAGAACACATAGGTAAAACACTTGCTTCTGTATATGATTTTGTAGATGAAATTATTCTTGTCGATGCCGCTTCGACTGATGAAACGAGTAAAACCGCCGAAGCAGTCGACAAAGAAAAAAAACTCAGAATATATCACGAAGATAATCCTCCAAACTTCATTATCAATAAACAGCGCGCATTAGAAAAAGCCACAAAAGAATGGATTCTCGAGCTTGATGCAGACGAAATCGTCACCCCTGAATTGGCTGCTGAAATGCAGGACCTGGTCCTGAAAGACTCTGGCACCGTCGCCTATTGGATACCCCGCCTTAACCACATAATGAACAAGCCCCTTAGAAAAGGTGGGCAATATCCAGACTATACTATTCGCCTCTATAAAAAAGCCCATGCGAAATTTCCTGTCAAAACAATCCACGATCAGGTTCAAATCGACGGCTATAATACAATAAAGGCCAACGTTCTCGCTAATGAACACATTGGTATGCTCATTAATCCACTCTTACACTACCCCTATAAAAGTCTCGTTACATTTTTTCGCAAGTGGTCTCAATACGCAGTGTTTGACGGCGATGAATGGTATAAAAACGGCATGCGACCATCACTCGGAAATTTCATAAACATTTGTGTGTGGAACCCACTGTATTGGTTTTTGCTCACTTACTTCCGCCATCGCGGATATGTTGATGGGTTTCCTGGGCTTGCGTTCTCATTCTTTTCAGGTCTTCGTTATTGGGTTAGTTATATGCGTTTATACGAACTTTCTACAAAAAAATAACGGCTTGCATTTTCTATAACTCCTTTATAAAATAACCTTTTCCAACTTTTTACATATATGGATGCACATTTCCTCATAGACGTCATTATTTTTTCAGGATTGTTTTTTGTGGGCATAGCTCTGATGAGTCCACTTACAAAAAAATATTCCTTCCCTTACACCATTGCTCTTTTAATTGTAGGTTTCGTGACACAACAGCTCCTCCATTTATTTCATATTGATTCACACCTTGTCCTTTCTCCAGATATTATTTTCTTTGTCTTGCTTCCTATCCTGCTTTTTGAAGGTGCTCTACATATAAATTTCCACCAGTTCCGGCTTCAATTTAAAACAATTACTGCACTTGCCACATTCGGACTTCTATTGTCAATATTTATTGTTGCATTTGGTTTAGCTCGTTTAGCGAATATTCCTTTCGAAGTCGCTTTACTCTTTGGGGCAATCATATCATCAACAGACCCTATCGCTGTTCTCGCACTCTTTAAACACTTAGGAGGTCCAAAACGATTATCGCTCCTTGCTGATGGTGAAAGTATGTTTAATGATGCGACTGGTGTTGTTGCCTTTAGAGTAATCTCTGGATTCGTTCTTGCAGGTAAAGCATTTACCAGCGACGCTATTTTTGCAGGATTTGGTAGCTTTGCTTATATTTTTACCGGAAGTATTATTCTCGGACTAGTTATGGGGTACATTACTTCTGAGATTATTCGCCGCATTGACAACGATCCACTTGTTGAAGCGGTGCTTACCGCAGCTTTAGCAATAGGTTCTTTTGTCTTTGCAGAACATTTCTTTCATCTATCAGGTGTCATAACAACAGTTATGGCAGCAATAACTCTGGGCCATGTAGGACGAACGCGCATTTCGCATAAAACTGTTCACTTTATTGAAGAACTTTGGGGATTCCTTGGATTTATTTGCGTCTCGCTTGTTTTTTTCTTTGCCTCATTCAACCTGGATATTTCGATATTTACCGATAATTACATGGCAGTCATTTACGCGGTACTTATGGTCCTCATCGCACGCGCAGTGTCTGTCTATACAACCTGTTTCTTAACAAATACCCTTCCATTTTTTAAAGACGAGCCAAACGTTCCGCTATCATGGCAACACATATTAAATTGGGGTGGCCTCAGAGGAGTTATTCCACTTGTACTCGTCTACTCGCTTCCAGAAAGCTATGCATACAGAGAAGAATTACTCGCCTTTACAATGGGAAGTCTACTTTTTACCTTGCTCTTTAACGGCATTACGATAAAAAATCTACTCCTTTCATTAAAACTTCACCTTCCAAAAAACGAAGAAGAAATTATTACTTATGAGTCGGAAGTTTTTGCAGCTGATGCAACATTGAAAAAACTTGAGGAGCTCGATCCACGTGAATACGACAAAAAATTGATTAATGATATGAAAAAGCATATTGCCCAGAGCCAAGAAAAATTGAGAAAGAAACTGCTTAAAATTGGTGATGCGGATGAGGTGTTGGTAAGTCTGCGACTACAATCTCTCGATATTCAACGCAATATTGTCCGCAACCTCCACGATCGAAGATATGTTAATGAAAATGTGTTCTATGAGTATGATCTTCAACTAGATATGCAACAAGATGCGCTCGAATATCCAGACGTTTATGCCGAAGAAATATCATCAGCTAAGTCGTTTAGAGCTCGTCTAAAACGTATGCAATCTATCGCAAAATCAATGCCGATGTTTAAACGCATCGCATCTGAGTCAAAGGATCAATTGGTAGAAGAGCGCTATTCGTTATTACGAGCACGCATTATTGCGAATCTAGAAGTTCTTTCATATCTCGAAAAATGTGAAAAGATTTTTGAGAGCAAAAAGACTTTTGTGCAGAAAGTAAAGATGGTTGAAGCTATTTATAGGAATCATCAGAAAAATAATAAGGAAGAAATTGTAGCAATTGAGAAGAAATATCCACGCATTGTAAGTTCATACCAAAAAAAACTGCTAGTAGCCACAATTGGCTAATTACTTTAGGTGCGGACATAAGGAAAGCATCTTATACTCCGTACGTTTGTGCACTTTAAAAACTCGGCGCACGTTAAGGACCTCTATGTGTGGCGAACAACTCGCTCTACATAGAGGTCCCTATCCGAAATCCCGCGCAATCTTGCGCATCACCCATGGAGCCAAGTCTATGAACGAAAAACGCATAACGATTGGGATCTACATCATCGCACCTGTGGTGATGTTGTTAGCCAATCATTTCCTGAGGGGTGGCCAGGGGATCGGCGCACTCTCTCACGAAGAGCTTGAGGCGACGCTCTTCACAGCCTACCACTTGATTGCCTGGACGATCTGGCCTGAGGCTCGGTCTACCGGCTTTTGGTCAGGTGTTCACTGGTGGCGACAGCGGAGCATGAAGACGCTGATGTGGCTCACAGCACCCCTCGCACTACGAGGAGTGTCGATCTACATAGCTGCAAGTGTATTGGATCTCGATCATCCGACGATCGTAGCCGGAGCACTTGTGGCAACAGATCCAGCGGCAGTCGGTCTCGCTCTAGGCCTCGTTGGCGAAGCCCGCTACCTTGCCGGTATGAGCTGGCAGCTGACCGTCGAAAGTCTCTACAACGACGTCATCGGCCTCTTCGTGATCGGTATCGGCATCGGCTTGACTGGGGCGATGCTCGGCGCTATGGTACTAATGAGTATCCTATACGGACTCATCTTGGCGATCGCGCTTGCCCTGGTCGCGGAAATCCTCCGCGTTGCTGGCCTTGCTCGCCGCCTCGAAGTACCTCTGCTCTCTGTCGTCATGCTCGCCGCCCTCTACTTCCTGAGCATACAGGGGAGCGTCTCGCCACTTTTCGTCTCAGTCATTGCTGCAAGTGGCTTTGACGTCCTCGACGCTGTGGTGCTTCGAAATCCTATTAATGGAGATCGTCACCACATTACTCACCAATGGGAATGGGCAAATCGCCTTGGCCTGGCGGGGATCCTCGGCCTCTACGGATGGCTCCTCCCCTTGGCATCGATCAATGGCACAGTGTTCATGGGTTCACTTGCCCTGCTTGCCAGTATCGTGGCAACACGATTTCTGTCGGCCTACGGCGAAGAACGTGGACAGCCCATCGTCGACAATGAGTCTGGCTTTGTCTATGGCAACGAGGTCAACAAGTTGATCTGGCTTGCCGGCTCGACTTGTTTGGGAGTTCCTATGCTAGGAGCGATCGAACTCTACGTAAAGGGTGATTCGTTAGCTGGCTCTATGGTTTTCACGACCATCGGGCTTTCACTTCTGTTGATCCCAGTAACCGTCCTCATGTTTGTGAGGACTGAGCAGAAGTTCGCTCCGCTCTTCGATAAAGCTCTCAACGCGTCGATGGCAACACCTGGCGTCACAAGGCTCGTCACTGCAGTTCGACGACGCCAGTCACGGAATCGAAAGGCAGATCATCCGGAGGTCCCTCACAACGACGACCGCTAACTAGCGGTTCACAATCGAATAGAGGGACACACGTGCGCCGTGTTTCCCTCACCTGATATACTAGTACTCATGGCACTCGTTATTCTTGATCCAGACCAAGGCTCCCACACTAGTCGTCATCGAGGAGGCGGTCGATTTCTTCAGATGCTGCATGAGAATTTATCAGATGAGGCAACATTTATTGCTGACGTCGACCACGTTAAAGAAGGCGATACCCTACTCGTACCGTTTTGGCATCCATATCGACCTGCATCTGTAAAAAAACGCTATGCAAAGCGCCAAATTCTCACCATATTCGACGTCATTCCCTTTAAATACCCCGACAAATTCCCCATCGGCTTCAAAGGAAAACTAAACTTGATAGAAAATCTCAATAGCATGCATCACTTTGACGAATTCATCACAATTTCTGAAGCTTCAAAAACCGACATTGTACAGTATTTGAATATTGAGCCAGATAAGATCCATGTAGTTCATCTCACCTCAAGTTCGCCGTTCTTTTCCCAAAAAACAACTGAAAAAAAGTCCAACATTGACTATATTGAGCCACCCAACCTCCCCTATTGCATCTATGTTGGTGATGTAAATTGGAACAAAAATATCGTCAATATTGCACGGGCCCTTAAGATTGCCCACATTAAGGGAGTTTTTGTCGGTAAAGCTTTTACAGAAGAATATGTAGATATGGATCATCCTGAAAGAGCAGAAATTAAGGCGTTTAGACAAGAGGTAGGCAACGATAATGACGAACTTTTTATGTTTCCCGGCTACCTTTCAGATGAAAACCTGATTACATTCTATAAGAATGCACTGTGTAATGTTCTCGTTTCTCGGGATGAGGGTTTTGGTTTATCCTATCTGGAGGCCTCAAGCCAACATTGCCCTTCGATATTAAGTGATATCGATGTGTTTAATGAGGTAGCAGATGATGCAGCGATATTCGCTCAAAGTAACGATCCACAGTCTATTGCACAAAAAATTGTGCGGCTTAGGGATGATAAGACTTTTGCGAAAGAGCTTGGCAATAAGGCGTATAAACGATCAATGATGTTTAAACCAGCAACATTTAAGAAGGAACTCACATCATGGATATTCTAACGTATGCCGCCGTATCTGCTGCCATCATCATGCTCTGGCACATGGCGTTCAATTCCAACCCAAAGAATTTTGGCCTGATGCAGATGATCGGCATTTTCATCCTCGGCGGCGTTATGGGTTATTATATGGAGTCTCTTATTACCGGCATCCTCATGTCTGTAGCACTATCGATGATTTTCATCTAAGCCCGCGGCGCGATCGGGGTGCGGGCTTGTTTAGGATCGCGCCTTCGCCAGCAACGCTAATAGTTCCTCGGCTTTACGACAAGCTGCAATCTCGACACGCAGCTCTGCCGAACCTGCAAAGTCCCTCACATACATCTTCATATACTTTTTTAGTCGATCGAAATGCTTTGTTGATCCCCACACTTCATTATGTAACCTCACATGCTCCGCATAGGTTTCAAGTTTTTCGTTCGGTGAAATACTCCCCACATCTCTGTATGCCTCATTTGTACTAAACACCCAAGGATTTTCAAGCATTCCGCGACCTATCATGACGCCATCAACGCCATATTCTTGTATCTTTACGAGCCCGTCAGCACGTGATTTTACATCGCCGTTACCTATGAAGACCGTGGCTTTTTTAGATCGCGCCCTCAGCATCACTGCTTTGCCAATCTCATCCCAGTGCGCGGGTACCTCAGACATCTCCTTAACGGTACGCCCGTGAATAATTAGTGCCTGGAGATCAAATCCCAAAAGAAAACCTATCCAATCCTCTGTGCAGATACTGTTTATTCCAATACGCGTTTTTACGCTCACAGGTAATCCACCAGCACCATCTTGTGTTGCCCTAATAATCTTACCTGCCAAGTCATGATTATCAATCAACGCTGCGCATAATCCTTTTTTAATGACATCTTTCTGTGGACATCCCATGTTTAAGTCAATACCATCAAACCCTTGATCAGCAATATATTTGGCTGCATTGTAAAAATGCTCCGGCTTACTTCCCCAGATTTGTGCAACGAGAGGTCGCTCAATTTCAGAATATTTTAATCGTTGCATAACAAGCTCTCTTCTCTCAGAAAACATGCCGTCAACATTTGTAAACTCCGTAAAATACACGTCGGGTTTACCAAGTTTTGCAATCATCTGACGAAAGACCGTATCGGTTACGTCCTCCATTGGGGCTTGAATAAAGATAGGCTTAGGGAGTTCCTGCCAAAAATTTCGTTTCATGGAGAGCATTATACCTAATAGAATGAAGGAGCCGTGGGGGTCGGCTCCCTTTTCGACGGCCGAGCCGTCAATCCCAGACCGAACCCCTAAAGGCGGCTGCGACGAGGTTGGCGGCATTTGCATCCCCGATATTGCTGAAATCGGGAAAGATAACGCCTTGCTGTCGCTGGGATTCAATCTGGCCTGGATCGATCTTAATGTACCGCGAGCCATCTGGCCGTCGCCACACTTCATAAGGCATGCCCCAATAGTTGGAGCTCGCTTCGAGCACTTCGTTCATACCTGACTCCCTTCGATACAATAGATCACAACACTCCCCAAGGAACACGCGCTCCTCGTGTGTGATACGCTGTTACATGGCTCCCATTATACCAAAGAAGCTTATTTAGCAGGCTGTGATTTCATCATTGCGGCGGTATTTTTCGAAACAACATACCAGTATCCGCCGCCAAGAACGAGGATTATCAGAACAATAAGTAGGAAATTTTGTTTGCTCATGTGAATTATTGTAGCATAGACTTTGTTATACTATCGCCATGCTAAAAGTAGGTATTGTTGGGCTTCCCAACGTCGGCAAATCAACCCTTTTTAATGCGCTTTTAAAAAAGCAGGTCGCTGACGTGGCAAATTACCCCTTTTGTACAATCGAGCCGAATGTCGGTATTATTGAAGTTCCCGATGAGCGGCTTGCAAAACTCGCAATGGTTGTTGAGACAGAAAAAATTGTACCAGCTGCCATAGAGTTTTATGATATTGCAGGTTTGGTTCGTGGGGCTTCCGAAGGAGCTGGACTAGGAAATAAATTCCTCTCACATATTCGTGAAACATCGCTCATCGTCCATGTTGTTCGCCTTTTTGAGGACAAAAATATTACCCACGTAGATGAGGTATTTAACCCGGAACAGGATATTGCAACTATCGAAACTGAGCTTATTCTTGCCGATCTTACAATGCTCGACAAGCAACGCGAACCTAAATCAAATGCTTCAAAAGAAGAAAAGGCTGCGTGGGAAACTGTCAAATTTGTGAAAGAAAAATTAAATCAAGGTCAATCTGCACGCGAACTTGAACTCAGTGAGGATCAACTCGACCACATGAAACAATACAATCTCCTTTCGTTGAAACCAGTCCTCTTTCTTTTCAACGTCTCTGAGCCTCAACTCATGGATCCAAAGGGAACTGAGGAAAAAATAAAAACGTTGCTCGTATCATTAAATAAATCTGAAAATCCCTACTTATACCTTTGTGCAAAACTTGAACAAGAACTTTCTGTACTTGAACCTGAAGAGCAAGTTGAGTATCTTGCAACCTACAACTTAGACAAATCTGGCCTTGATCGACTTGTAAAACAGGCGTACGACTCATTGGGGCTGATTTCGTTCCTTACTGCAGGTAAAATCGAAGCACGTGCCTGGACTATTCAAAGAGGCACACTCGCACCACAAGCTGCAGGTACAATTCATACTGACTTTGAAAAAAAGTTTATTAAGGCCGAAATAGCAAACTACCAAACGTTTATTGACTTGGGAGGTTGGGTAAAAGCTCGTGAGGCAGGAAAAGTAATATTGGGTGGAAAAGATTATGTCATGAAGGATGGTGACGTTGTTGACTTCAAAATATCCGCATGAATAAATCTAGAGATTAAGGGTGTCCCGACAAAGCCGGGACACCCTTCGCGACTATTGGCCGCAATGTACCAGCCTCATTCTCATTTCTTCAATGCCTGTAACCCGGGAAACTGTTTGGAGGCCAATCCTTTTTTTTATTCGAAAGATCCACATTACAATCAAGGCATCGGTACCTCGCAACAGCCGCTTGTGTAGAGGTGTACACATCTTGACATTTCGGACAAATATACAAATACCCTGAACTGTCATCAAAAAACCCAGCCGCATCATCATCCACGATCGTCTCCTTTAGTATCATGAGGCTGTACCTGTATGTAAGAGGACAGTTTATAGTTTTTTTAAAAGAAGTCAAGCATATTTTTATTTTTTTAGGTTGAATAATGTTCGTGCATTCGCAGAAGTGACCTCTGCAACACGCCCAAGCGACTCGCCCTTAAGTTCAGCAATCTTCTCCGCGACCAATACCACATTTGAAGGTGTATTTGGATACAATTTCTGACTTTTTAGAGGCTCGGGCAATAAAAAAGGCGCATCAGTCTCGATCACGAGCATATCTAAAGGCACAGCCTTAATAAACTCCTGTTTCTCTTCCCAATACGTAAGATCGCCATCAACACCCAAAAATAGACCAAGTTCCTGTGCAAAAGCTAAAAGCTCCATATCAGGCTCACAACAATGAAGCACCGCACGATTTTTCAAGCTTGAATCCCATAATTCCCGCACCAGCGGTATAAGCTCATCTTTCGCCTCTCGATTGTGCATAATAATTGATTTTTTAAATCGAACTCCCAGTTCAAATTGAGCCTTAAAGAGTTGTTTTTGAGCCACAATAAATGTCTCATCAACTTGATAATCTTCATACTTCGTTTGTTCGTATTCATGTCTATCAAGACCAATTTCACCTATTGCAACAACGCGATCTTCTTTCAAAAGCAGTTCAAGTTCTTCAACATCCTTCTCTGCCTCATCTTTTTCAAACACATGGTGAGGATGAATCCCAACTGCTGCCCAGATATCAAGGCCGTCTTTTGCGTACTTTTGTGCTATTTCAACAGCTTTCTTCGAGGTCTTAATATCTGTTCCCGGGACAACAATACTCTTCACACCAACGTTCATCGCGTTTTGTACAACCTCATCGAGGTTCTTTTTGAATCGGCTAAAGTTGAGGTGGCAGTGTGTATCGAACATATGCTATTATAACAAGACCGGGTCCTGTTTAAGGTCGTGCCCGATTAAAGAGGCACGATCCACAAGAAAACACGGTCTTGTTATGGTCATATATATCGGGGCTGATCATCGCGGATTTGAGCTAAAGAACCAATTGAGAGACTGGCTTATTGAACAAGGCCATAAGGTAGTCGATTGTGGCAACGACCACGCAGATGCCGAAGATGACTTTCCAGATTTTGCACGAGCTGTTGCGCTGAAGATTGTTAAAAGCCATGAGCAAGACCGACCAGCCGATGAAGATACTGACCCTGGTGAAAACTTGGGTATAACGTCAACAAAAAGCCATATGTATGAGGGTGTTGCACGAGTGCCGAGCGAGGTTCAGAATGATATTCCTGTCGAAGATCACGAGCTCGGTATCTTAGTGTGCGGATCTGGAATTGGGGTTTGTATAACAGCAAACCGTTATAAAGGAATCCGCTGCGGCGCTGCGTACAGCGCCGAACATGCTCGACATGGTCGCGAGAACGATCATATAAATGTTCTTGGCCTCGCAGCAGATATGGTTGACTTTGAAAAAGCAAAAGAAATTACGCATACGTTCTTAAATGCCGCTCCTATCATGAAAGAAAAGTACATCCGCAGAGTGCGTAAGCACGATATGTATTAAAACTTTTTTATGAGTGGAGTGCACCCCGGCGCAATGCGCCGGGGTGCACGACACCTTTCGTCAACCCTACCTGACCCTTTTGTGCGAAAGCGCTCCTCCGCTGCGCATTTCCTCCTGTGAGTGCTCCGCACACAGGCTCGAATCGCCTCCCAGTCCAGGCGTATAAAACGCACGGTGGGTTGCCTTCTTATTACAGAAGGCACACTTGGTGGATCCTCCACCATTGCCCATGAAGCGTGGGATATACTTCAAGGCAAGATAGAGACCGCCTCCGATCAGAAGGAACGGCAAGATCGTCTGGAAGACACCGCCCAGCGTGCTGAGCAATCCTTCCAGTGGCGCCTGCTGCGGGACGAGCTCTTCATCCACCTGCAGCAAGATCGACATGATGATACCGAACATGTGAGCCTCCTGCCCATATGGGCCTTCTTAAGAACGAAAGGTGCGTAGGAACACTCTATTATACCAAGTCGCCGCTTTTACTTGACGCCACCGCTATTTTTTCGCTACACTAACTACCATGAACATTTATCCTTCTATCCTTGAAACTGATATTCAGGAACTTTCGAACGACCTCACACGACTTACTCCTCACTTCGACTATCTTCAAATCGACATTGCTGATGGCATCTTTGTACCCAACAAAACTATCCAAATAGGCGACATTAAAACACTTATGGAATTCCCCGAATGGGATCTTGCTTACCTACAGTTTGAATTCCACCTTATGGTCCAAGATTATGCAACTCCTCTCCGTGAGCTTGAAGATATCCCAGATATATACATTCGCAATGTATTCATCCAACTTAAGGCTCTGCAACATACTTTTGATGAGCTATCGGACCATACCCCTTTTGATGTTGGTGTAGTTCTCAACCCAGAAGAAACGGCGGAAGATTCGTGGGGACAAGTAAAAGATTTCGCATCAATTCAACTCATGACAGTACAGCCAGGTCAACAGGGAAATCCTTTCCTCCCAGAAGTCCTCGATAAAATTACCCAGCTGCGCGAAAAAGGATATGAAGGAGAAATTGTCCTTGATGGTGCAATCAATGAAGAAAATTTACGAACTGTTATGCAAAAACCCCATCAACCTGACGCTGTATGCCCGGGAAGTTACTTTAAGACTGAGGATGTCGCCGAACGCTTAGAGAAGCTCCGATCAATTGCCGGAATAGCTGCTGATCAGGTCGGAGAGTGAGAATTTTCCATCTTCATTTCTATCAATAGGCAGAAAAACAGGAACCTCGAATGAATTTTGTGTCTTCCCGAAGTGTACATTAATTATCTGTACTGGAAGGCTACCAGGCCTCAAAACAACAACTCGATAGCTATCATCAAAATTGACCCCTTCAACTTTCGGCAATTCTGCCATGCCGTTCTGTATCAGAGTCTGTGCTTGAGTAATAAAAGTCTCTGTGTCTTCTTTTATGATTTGTACCTCGGCCACCCCATCAGCAATGGGCGTCCCTGGAAATCGACGCATATTCGTTAATGTCATTTTAGGAGCAGGATACGTACACACTTCTGTCCTCATCATGCTCATAAGCAATGATCCCCTTCGTGTTAAGCCAACATTCAGGGTAGGACACCCGGATGTTTTACCCGGGTTAATGGTACACGTTGTACTTAAAACGTTGCGTGGCTTTACCATATGGAAATCACTACAGGTATACGTAAAAGGTGACTGTAATAAAAGGCCATAATCATCATTTAGGCCGTTCCAAATATCTGTTCCTTCATTCGTACATTCGATCGTAATTTCGAATGGCACGTTTTCTACAACGTCTTTTGGAAAGGTGCTTGTGCATGTTGCTTTATGGATATGTTCGGGATCGCCCTCAATTTTAGGACTCCCCGATATTGCGAATGCGACTTCATTTCCCATATTCTCTTGATTTACCAAAGAGAATGAATCAAACGGGGGTGTAAGAAATTTATAGGCAAAATAGGTTACCGCCTCGACATCACCTGCTTCTTGCCAACGATTTAGTGCCAATCGCACACTTTCAGCCGCGTAGCCGATTGGCACACCTTCAATTCCATGCTTCCATCCTGTTTCTGTAATGAATGCTTTAAAATCAGCGGCTTTTTTGACACCTATACTCTGTAAAAATTCTTTCTCCCAACGATAACACATTATTGAGCGACGACCATTCGTTGTCGGTGAGCCGGTAAAATTAAGTGGATAACAATGCGAAGCTAGGGCGTCCCAATAGTCAACTACCTGTGGCACCCCAGAAATCATATCTTGATAAAAGCGGCCGGCATCGCAAAATGCAGGGCGACTTTCAGGTGCGGCGAGATCGAGGCCTGCCAGCATAAAGACAATGTTGGAATTTTTCTCTTTGAGCGCTTTTGCCGCGGCAACTGCTGACTGTCCATACGCAACTGGGTCGCAGCTGCCACCAAACTCTGCCCCGTGATTTGTCTCATTAAGCCAAATCACATGAGTATATTTAGTAGCTGATTTGAAGACTGTGGTATTTTGGGCTTCTCCTTTAGGTTCGATCTGTGAAAAAAGATCGGCGAAATACTTTATAGTCTTCTCGGTCGGCCTTGCCCATGAACCATTATCACCAAACCCTGATGCCAAACGATAAATCGGAATGCATTTTTCTTCTCGAAATATGTCTTCGACCTCTTGGAGCTGTTGTACTGTGTATTCCCCCTCTCGAATAACTATTGTCTGCCAGCCCCATGCTCCCCCATTTGCATTCACCATCCGACAACCATCACGGATATCTTTTTTTGAGGCCGAGATCTGATGAACACCCACTAAATTATTCGGCCTATCAAACTGAGCATGCGACCCTTGGGCAGTAAAAAATAACCCGTATCCTACGATAAGCAGCCCCATACAAAAACCAGGAAGCAATCTACGCATATGAATTATTATACCCGATACCACCTATCCTTCGGCTGTATAATAGAGCTGCATGAATAAGAAACTGCCTCCCTTCATTCGTATCGATAGCGACATAAATTTCAGACCGCGCAGCCGCACGCGGAGCAGTCTTCGCATTTATGCTATTCCTTTTCTCATAGCCACTATGTTCCTCATCTTCACCATACGCCTCTTCCATCTGACCCTTGTAAAGGGTACCTACTATAAATTCGCATCTGAAGACAATCTTATAACTGAGGTGTCTATTGAAGGTAAACGCGGCACCATTTTTGACCGCAAAGGTCAAAAAATTGCTTACTCAGAAGGTGAAGATAAAAAGTTTCGACGCGTGTATCCTCATGCTCAAGCCCTTGCACATATTCTTGGCTATCGACAAATCGCATCAGAAGTAAACCTTAAAGTTGACGCCTGCAAAGAGCCTCTCAAATTAAATGATAAATTAGGTGTGAAGGGTGTTGAAAAACTTTTCGAATGCTCCCTGCGCCCTATTAAAGGTCGTGAGCTCATAGAAACAAACGCTCGAGGTAAATTTATAAAAACCATCTCGAAAATTGAGCCACAGTCGGGAAAAGATATTGCTCTGAGCATCGATGCAGAGCTGCAAAAAAGAGCTTACGATGTCATTGATCAAAACTTGCCAAAGAGTAATGAAATTGTAGATTATCCCAGCAAAAAAATCTCCATTATCGGCCTTAAACCTAAAACAGGTGAGGTTCTTATCATGTTGTCTTACCCTTCGTATGATCCACAAGCATTTGAAGATGGTACAAAGGATCTTGTGCAAGCATATCTTAAAAGCGAAGCACAACCACTCTATAACCGTGCGCTACTTGGCACATATCCGCCGGGGTCGGTATTTAAGCCGGTTGTCGCAGCGGCAGCGCTGGAAGAAAAGGTTATGACTCCTTCTGATCTCATCGAGGATAACGGCTATATTGAGGTCGGTACAAACAAGCAAAGATTTCATAACTGGTTTTATACAAAATATGGAAAAACCGACGGTATGGTTGATATGGTAATGGGCCTACAGCGATCAAACGACATATATTTCTATAAAATCGGAGAAAAACTCGGCAATGAAAAAATAAAAAAATGGTCAAGTACTTTTGGCTTTGGTAAACATACAGGCATTGATCTCGATGATAGTACGGGACTCATTCCTTCAGACTTTTGGAAACGTGAGAAAGTTGGAGAAAAATGGTATTTGGGTGATACGTACAATCTTTCAATTGGCCAGGGATATATGCTGGTGACGCCGATCCAGCTTGCTCTCTCAATTGCCGTGTTTGCTCAAGACGGTAAATATTGCTTACCACAAATTTTGAAAGTATCCGATGTTATTAAGCCGCATTGTGAGGATCTTGGATTGGAGAAAGAAACCCTTGAGACGGTGCGTGAGGGTATGAAAAAAGCGTGCGAAACGGGTGGAACGGGATGGCCGTTCTTTAATTTTGAGCCCGTCACAAAGGGCGAAAAGGTTGAGGTAGGCTGCAAAACAGGAACGGCACAGTCGCATCTTAAAAGTGGTATTCCTCACGCGTGGTTTACAATATTTGCCCCATTCGATGAGCCTGAGATTGTATTGACTGTGTTGGTTGAGGAGGGTGGTGAGGGTTCGAATATAGCAGCACCGATTGCGAAGGAAATCTTGACGACGTATTTTCAGCGCAGCGAATAGAAGACCTTAACCTCTCGAGGTTCGTATCCGCTTGACAAGCTCAAAAAAAAGGACTATACTGTCTTATAGTAATTTAAAAAGAATCAGCGAAGGCTGATTTTTTTCTTTTTTAAAGGGGTTGGACAAACTGTTTGTAACGAAAAGTGAGTCTGAGTCACATTTTTCGCTATAAAGAGCTTGCTCAGCTCCTTCCCCAGAGACCTGGGGTTGGTCCTTTGAAAATCGATGTCGGATTGAGCAAACCGACAACCGCTGCAAGAAGGAGACCCTCACATGCAGCCATCAACCACCTCGGTGCCGCAAGGCACGCCCATCGTGGTCGATCAACCGCCTGCGCGGTTGGTCGAAGGAGCGGCCGCTGCTCCCCGACGAACGCTCGCCCTGCACATCGGCTCAGCGCCGCGGTTCGCTCTTGGTGGGCATCGTGGTCGACGCGCATCGGCGCGCGTTGACTATGCCTGTCGTATGGGCGGCATGAGGTAGCCGCGTGTGCGGTCGAAGTGGCGCTGCGCCACGTAGACCGCTAATGCGGTAGTGCGTTTGGGCGGCCCGGGATATCCCGGGCCGCCCTACTTTCTTTAATAGATACAGCTAATTTGACACATTCCTCTGATATTTATATACTTACACCATCTTTTACATTGTCCATTGGCCCTTTCTATATAAAACACTCCCACATGATATTACGTTTTGTATAGCAAGGGCTGATTGACGCCCGTTTTTGTGAGCAGTAACAATTGTGTGCTCACATGACACGGAGGATGCCACATTGGCACCGAGGAACGACTGGGCCAATCCGAGGAACGGCGATGGTTTCGGGGCGAACCCCCGGGGAGAGAGCCGCGGTGGGCGTAATCTGTCGCCCGCCGACCCTTCCACTGGGCAGCCGCTGCCCACTCTGGAGCCCACTGGTGTGTGTGCGGACTACTGGACAACGCGCCAGGGTGAAGCCCTGAGTGATGCCGGCAGCGAGGACGAGGAGGAATAAGTCAAGTCCTCCAAGCTCGTCCTCAACCCGACCTCTGGAGCCTACGCGCTCCGGAGGTCGGGATCCTACTTCCCCCTTCTCGATAAGAATTATTTAATACATCTTCGCTAGAATTTCCTTATGTTCTTTATCAAAGCCCAACATACACAAATATCATCGATAGAGCTTGCAGACAAATTACCAGAGGCACTACATAATGCAGAAAAACATGGTCATCTTTACGTAATGAATGACAAAGAACCCGTAGCGATACTATTGTCCATGAAAACATTTAGAAAGCTTCATACGCATGCTGCTCGCAGCATTATGGATAAAATTAGATCCTTTTGAAGTACGGTTCGGAGGCCTTAATCGAGCCTTTTGAGAATTGATCTTTCATTCTTTTCGCCGTTTCAGGCATAAATGGCTCAAGTTCCACAGCAATATCAACAAGACCCTGAACAACAGGCAATAATGCCTCTTTTAGGGCTTCGGGAGAATCTTTTAGTTTCCACGGCTCGATATGATTAAAATACTTATCAAGCTCGGCAATTTTCATCCAAATATCATCAAGAACCTCTTTAAACGCAAACGATTCTATGCGATGCTCGTATTCATGGGTAAAAAACTTCCCCTTTCGCCCACCCATATCGATGCCCTCACAAAGTTTCGCGGTACGAGATATAAGATTACCCAATCCATTCGCAAGATCGCTATTATACGTATCTGAAAACTTATCAAGTGCAAGATCACCATCATTCCCAAATGTGTAGGCAGACAAGAGAAGATAGCGTGCCCCATCAACACCATATTTTTCAACTAACACGTGGGGCGCAATAACGTTACCAAGAGACTTTGACATTTTTTGGCCATTTATCGTAAAAAACCCATGTGCAAAAATCGTTTTTGGTAGCGGTAACCCAGCAGCCAATAATAGTGCCGGCCAAATACACGCATGAAACCACACAATATCTTTCGCCATTAATTGCAGCTGATTTGGCCAGAAATCTTCCTTTCCTTTAATTATTTTTGTCGCTGTATAGTAATTAAAGAGTGCCTCAACCCATACATACACCGTTTGCGACGCATCCCAAGGTATCTGTACGCCCCAGGTAACCCCTTGGCGTGAGATTGAGATATCTTCTATACCCTGATCAATCCGACCAAGCACCTCATTACGGCGGCTCTCGGGCAATACTTCAATCTCACCACTTGCTATTTTAGCACGTACCTGAGCCCCAAAGTCTTTAAGCTTAAAGAAATAATTATCCTCTTTTTGTTGAACTGGTTCTTGATTGGGATGTAGCGGGCATTTCCCCTCAACAAGGTCTTGCTCTGTCAAATATCGCTCACAACCAACACAATATAGGCCCTCATAAACGCCTTTATAAATAAAGCCTGCATCATACATCTTCTGTAAAACCTCTTGCGCAATCTTTACATGCTCTGGATGTGTGGTGCGAATAAAATAGTCATACGAAATTCCCGCTTCATCCCACGCTTTTTGAAATGTTGGTGCAACCTCATCTGCATATTCCTGGGGAGTCTTATTATGCGCTTCAGCAGCCTCGGCTACTTTCGCGCCGTGTTCATCTGTCCCAGTGACAAATAATACATTTTCTTTTCCAAGTTTTTGTCGATAATAGCGTGCCATCACATCAGCAGCAAGCGTCGTATAAAAATGCCCTACATGTGGCACGTCGTTCACGTAATAAATTGGCGTATTGACATAATATTTAGACATGTGGACATTATAGCACCTTCGTGCTTGAGGGTCAGTCTGTAACGTGGTATGCTGAAGGTATGACTGCGCTTGCCTATACTGAGGAAGAATCGCCTTTAAAAAAGTTCGGCGGGATCCTTTTAACCACCATTATTGTGATCACAATAATTGCAGGTGGATTGTATTTTTTTAGACTCACACATCCGACAAGCAATTTGGGCGACCACCCACAGACAGAGCGCATTACAAAAGCGTTGAACGATCCTAAAACAGCAAGTTTCTACCGCGACTTAATACCTGCAGAAACGACAACAGATGATAATGAAAGCGGCGCGCGCAGCGCGCCACAATTTAATGTTGGTCGCTACACCGTAGCGACCACACTACCGTTCCTCCCTGCTCAAACAAAAATTTACACCTTCAAAAATTCCTTTCCTGAAGATCAGACCCTTACCTTAGCTCAGAAACTTTTATCTAAGGATGCAAAACTTGTAACAACTAAAGATGGCATCCGTACCTACAGTAGTACGTTTGGTTATCTCGTCTTTAATACAACCTCGGGTACTTTTGAACTTAACTCGATTGGCGCTACTGCTCCCTTCGAACAGCTTAAGACCATTAACGATATACGCCCAGCACTCACAACTTATCTTCAAGACAAACTCAATATCATCGATGAAACTACAACACTTAGCGCCTACTACCAACGTAGTACGTCTCCCGATATCACTTATTACGAATTCCATCGTGACCCAGAAAAAATAGGTTTGCACATCATAAATCCAGTTGGCGTTGCAAATCTACCCGAAGATATTCCACTCAAAAAAGTAAGTATTAATTCTTTTACTGTTGATAGTGCTAATGATCCAACAATTATCCTCGCCTCAGATTCACCTGGAAAAGCGCGCCGCAATGACTTTAATACCCTAACAGTCGGTATAAATAGTAGCGGCTCCATCGTTTCACTAGAATCAAACTTGCGCCCCGTGGAATCGTCTGACTATGTTTCTGGACTTTCTCTCTCGATTCTTTCCCCCGATCAGGCACTTGAAGAGCTTCAAAAACAAGGCGCCTACTTTAGCATAACCGTTCCTGCAGGACAAGGAACCATTGACTACGACAAGGTATACCTCAACAATCAACTAAAAACACAGGAAGCTGTCATAACAGATATGGCACTTACTTATATTGAGAAGCCGCCCAATGTTGCCCAGCGTTATTTACAACCGGCATATATCGTTCGCGGCTATGCAGAAACAGATACAGGCGTCCGAGTAAAATTCGTCCAAACCGTACCAGCAATCTCTTCGCTCGAAAATACAACCTCGGGGGTTGTTTGGAGCGTCGCACAGCGCTTAATTAAACCTGCCTTTGCTATAGGTGATGAAACCACCATCCCTTGTCCTGGCGGATCCGGAATCTGCACCTTTGAAAAATTCAAAACTACACCAACACCTGTCCCACGACAATTTACTCCAACTCAACCAACACCAACGCGACCACAACAAGTCGCACCAACAAAACCGATTTTAACTACAGATCGATGTGTACTTTATAATACCGCTGGTGATCTTGTAGAAGAAGGACGCGCCATTTTTGTAACGGGTATAGGCACCGTGTACTATTTTGGCAATCTTCCCACAGGACCTCTTGTTGTGCCAAACTCCTATAGCGATCTTTATTCATCCGCTCAAGAAGGAGATCCTGCACTTATGAGCTATGCTTTCGAAGAAAAAATTCAAAACGAGCTCATCACAATAGGCGCCCGCATAATGCGCGATAATCCATCGCGCATTCGTTACGGCAATAACGGTCTCGATATTAAATTTCTTTACCAAACAAACACAGATTTCCAGAATCTCCCAAATGTGGACTATGGCAATGGAACGAGTGAGCGAGCAATTTACTGGGAATATGTTACTAATGCCCTATACGAAAATAGATTTAATCTCGATCAACTTGCAAGCCAACCTACCCCACTCAAGGATGCAGGACTTAGCAATGAAATTATCTGGCTATCACGCAGAAACGCGCACCAAATTGGTATCCAATCACGCATATATAATAATTTCACTCTTGATCCAAGATGTCGCTTCTTAACAACCATTTCCCCACTTATCTTTTTCTACACCCAAACATCAACGAACATGACGCTTACTTTCAACCATTCGAACATAACCTATATTGACCCTGTATTGTCGAAAAAACTAGTATTCACCGCGCAACCAAACGGTTCGCTTACTTTTAATAACGGGGTCACACGAGATAAAATCCATTATGAATACGCTCATATTTCCTTCGAAAGACCAACGTCTGGTTGGATTGTTGCGACAGAAAATATAGAAAAAACTGTCACTTCAATAGCACAGCTATTAGAATTAACAACACAAGAGTCAACAAGCTTGCTCAAAGAAACGGTGCGCGCTCAGGCCATTCTACCAACCAACCAGCCGATATTTGTTGGAATTATTGATGAGGCCACACTAAACAAAAAACTGCCGTTCACACTATCACCACAACCCAATGAACTGCGCCGCATACATTTGTATTTTGAACCTGTAGGCGCAGCTACAACAACCACAAAACCACACATATCAGCAATAAAACGAGCCGGATTTACCGTTATAGAACTAGGCACATATGTTGAGCAATAAAACAATTATCGGTATAGGCGCACTTCTTTTTTCTGCTGTTGCAATAGGCTACATAATGATTGGTCTTCAACAGCGCCAAACAACACGCCCCGACGCACAATCTATTGATGTATACAGTTGCCCTCTGGGCACAGTTAAACCTGATCCCGAAACGGGTCTATGCGAACCAGGCTCAATTCCAATCCCTATTTATCCTTCTGGTGGTGGACAACAACTCATTGACTCTGGATCTCTTGATGGAGGTTCGAATATAAGTAGCGACATAGGCCCCACAAGCTTAATTCAATCATCACCCACGCCAACAAAGCCAGTACTGGGATTTTGTTGTATTCCCCTTACACCCACACAACCCGTAGGATCAACACCAACACCGACAACTATTCCCGATATACCAACACCAACCTCATGTCCTGGTGGAGGTGAACAACTTACCGTTGATTCACAAGCTGGATGTTCTTCTACAAACCGCTGTGATTTTTCCGTCACAACAGATGGATCTGGCAATATATTAACTCGTTCACTTTGGTCTGATGGAAGCTTCAGCTTTGGAACCCTAGACCAAGATGTAACGCGTCTTAATGAGCAGACATTTGCGTACGGTACCGCAGGTACATATGACGTATCTTTGACTTGTACTGATACAGCAACGGTATGTACAAAACAAATAACCATCACAGATCCAGGCATTTGTAACACACCAACACCAACATCGACCCCGACGCCGACACCATCGCCTTCACCTTCGCCAACACAAGGTGTCCCTACGCCATCTCCGACACCACCAGCATGTAGAGTACCAATGCCAACATTAATCATACGTTGCCCAAACGGGTGTCCTGAACTGAAATAATATGACAAAAGAAATGTTACGAACAAAAATGATGCTCATACTCATGGTATTGCTCCTTGTGGGCATTACTGCAGGTGTTGCACTTATTCAGGGACCTATTGACCTTCGTAACCGCGCTGCTGAGCCAAACAAGTGCGAGGGAGCCATCGCCACATGTACTGTTGGAGATATTACTGATCAAGATTTCGATACATTCAAAATTCAAATTATCGATCCAATCACAGGAGAAGTAAAACAAGAAGGTGCAATAGGCTCACCCAATCCAGTGACCGCAGTTGTCGAGCCTGGAAAGAAGTATATATGTCGCGTAATAGGTGTGACAGCTGGTGGTACAAAACGAACTGATTGTCCAACCAATGATGATGAAAAAACGGCACCCATATGTAGTGGCCCATCTCCCACTCCAACAACGCCATTAACAAACACGCCTGTTCCATCAAACCCACCATCCCCAACTCCTACAGGGCCTGTAGTTTCGGGTTGCCCTATAAACATACGCAACGTTGAACCCATCTTATGTGTTGTGGACGCAGAAGGGCGCTGCCTTGTTGGTGACACAATCACTCTTACTTGTGCAGAAGTTCGAAAGTGGAAAACAGCCCTATCATCAGCAGATATAAGACTCATCGAAGGATTTAGTTTGATTTATAGACTTGCTGTATATGACCAGAATGGCGGCATTTTAGCTACGACAAGATTAAATGATACACGCGATGGCCAACCTGACCAGACAGAGTTACAATTCCCTGCCCAAACTGGACTGATATATACAAGTCGACTTGAGGTATTTGACGAAACGCGACTTAACCCGACGATCTGCAATCATATTTCTGGTCGCTTACGTTGCGCTGGCATAACACCACCAATGCGCATTCCAACAACGGTAGTGCCAACCTCCTCTCTCACAGCCTGTTCACAATCAAGCGGCGATTTAAATCTTGATGGGAATGTTGATACGCGTGATGTAAATATGTTTGTTCGCTCACAGTTCACTCGACACAATCTTTCTGCTTCAGACATAAATTGCGACGATAAGGTCGATAGTGCAGACTGGGCCTTACTCTTCACTCGCGTCTTCGGCCAGTAACTGATAAGCCCGCGGCACAATCCAGCTCTGGGCTGAAACTGGGTCGTGTCAATTCCTAAAAATGGTATAATATGGGCAATTTATTTTTTGGTACGTGTGTTGTACGAAAGCATGTATTACCCACGTGCCTTGCACTTTTTCATATTTAGAAGGCAATGAATGTTACATAGTTGAGAGCCCTTCCAACGAGGTTGTGTCCTATGCGGATGTGATCTAGTCGGAAGGGCTCTCTGAAGGTGTCGTTAGCCATCAGAAGTCCAACCACAGTCCCTGCACGGGGCTGGGGGGCGACCCGCGTTGGGGCAGCACCCCCCGAGTCTGTGAAACGATAGCAGCCTCGGGGGGTGTCCCCACCCATCAAAGGAGTTGTTCGCATGGCAGGACCACCACTGATCGATCCGTCTGATCGCAGCACCTGGCCGGACTCGGACGACGAACTCGACGAGGAGGAGCTAAAGTACGCTCCGCCGGCAACTGGCCCCTGGGAACCACAGGGAGAGGAGGATGTTCGTGTCCGAACCGAATGACTGGCCGACGCCGGCCGCGGCCGATCCGAACGGGTGGGGACCCGGCAAGCCGCCGCCCCCGCAGACGTGGGACGACCTCTCACCACGCATCGGCTCCGACGAAGAGCCAGGAGGTGTGGGAGAAGGTCCGTTCTGATCGACATCTTCCGCAGCTGCTGTTAAGCCGGATATGTCGGTAAACTGCAGCTGCCCGCTGCCCACAACTCAGTGGAGGGGGGCTTGCTGAGTAGTGGGGCAGCATTTGCCCAGAGGCGGCCCTGGTACTGACCAGGGCCAGGGCCGCCTCTGCGGTCTATTTGACGACATTCATTGTCTTAAAAAGGCTGGCGGACCAGGAACCAACATTTATTTGTCCTGGCCGCCAGCCCATTTCCATAATTTATTCTTAATCTTCTCCTGCTACACTCGCCTTATGAGCCTCAACATACACTACACCAACGAAACTGAATATTACGTCGCATTCTCACACATACCTGGTATTGGACCAATGACCGTTCAAAAACTAATTACACATTTCGGATCAATTCAAGCCGCTTATGAAACCCCCATTGAGAGTCTCGTCAAACTTATTCCTGCTAAAATCGCACAAGAATTCGCTAATTTCCGTACAGAAAAAAGTCCCTATAGCATTCTCAAATCCCTGTTAAAAAAAGATATACAAGTTCTTACTCCTGACCTTCCCCAATACCCTTTAAAACTTCGTAATATCGCTGCTTTTCCTCTTTGTCTCTACGTGAAAGGCAACATTTCCATAATCGCTGAACAAAGCCAAACTTCCTCACAAAAAAGATCACTCGCTATAGCCGTTGTGGGAAGTAGAGATTGTACAAACTACGGGCGCTATCTCACCAATCTTTTTACCGCTCGCCTCGCCTCAGCCGGCGTTGTTATCATATCCGGTATGGCAGCTGGCATCGACGCACTCGCCCATACCATAACCCTCAAATACAAATCGCACACAGTCGCAGTACTCGGCTCAGGTATCGATATTATCTATCCTCGCTCAAATAAAGATCTCTACCAGCGAATTCTTACTGAAGGAAGCACGATAATCAGCGAGTTTCCACCAGGTTACAAAACGATACCTGCACATTTCGTCACCCGCAATAGGCTCATTTCTGCGCTGTCTGACGGTGTTTTGATTATTGAGGGCACAAAAACCTCAGGCACTCTTAAAACAGCAGACCATGCAGGAGATCAAGGAAAACCAATTTTCCTTCCACCCTACAATCTCAACGCAGAATATGGGTATACCTTCTCCCATCTCATGCAAAACGGAGGCCATTTTGTCTTTTCACCAGATGATATCTTTGAGCACCTGAACGTAAAGCCTCCCGCTCTCCCACCAGAAATGATACTCAACCTCACCGAAAGTGAGGCTGAACTCATGTCGCTCATTCGCCAAGACATTGCCGACCCTGATAAACTCTCTGAAAAACTGATGACGCCAATTAATCTCATCTTAAACAGACTCTCTGAGCTCGAAATTCAAGGCCACATTGCAAAAAATAGCCTGGGAGAATACTATGTATGTTAATGAACGTACTTGATCTGAAACGATTTGAACAAATAGAGGACATTATCGGCACTGTACACAAGGCTTTCCCTCATCTTCCAAAAAAAATTCTTACGCTTTTAACCGAATCACTCCCCTACCTTTCATTCGTATCGGCTCTAGGAACAGCTAGTTACGCCGTTGCCCTTTTCAAAGGATTTGATCAGCTATTTATCTTCAATCGCATACTGCTTCAGGCAGTCTTGTTGCTCTGTTCAACAATTCTATTTATGTCCTTTAAACCCCTATCTCTTTGGATGAAGAAGGGTTGGTATAACCTTTTCTACGTATCACTCATCCAGCTACTTCTCACGCTTATGTTTTTTAACATTTATACATTTTCAGCTCAAATCATAGCGTGGTATGTCTTATTCGAGGTCAAAAAAGAATATTCATAAGAAGAAGACTGTATCCATCTTTGCCTTTATCGTAGTCTTACTTAGTTTTGCATATATAGTATCCACAAAATCCAAAACTTCTACTTTACCCTCAATTTCCCAGAATATAGTCAAACCGCAGCAGATCGAAAAACCACCGCCTATTCCTGATACGTTTGATCCACCAGAAGGCTCAATTTTCATTCCATATTGGAAAGTTGCAAGTATGTCCGGGCCGCTATTACCGAACACGATACCCCATAAAAAACTCCGTCATATTATCTATTTTGGGGTCACTCCTATGGATAATGGGGCTCTGGATAGAGCTGAATCAGGCTATACTCATCTTACCCAATTTGCAGAAAAAGCAACCAATCTCTCAGGCTCAAAACTCTTAACAATACGCATGTTAAATGAAGATACCACAGAGGCAATCTTAAATAATACAACCTATCAAGACAATCTTGTCAATGAATCACTCTCGCTCGCGCAAGAACATTCATTCAACGGCATACTTATTGACCTTGAACATTCCGTACTTCCAACTCAAGATACAGTCGATAGCATAACTCGGTTTCTTGAGCGGGCTGCAAACCTTACCCATGAGCGCAATCTAACGTTCTCTACTGCCCTCTATGGCGACACGTTTTACCGCCAACGCCCTTACGATGTAAAAAAAATAGCCTCATTTTCGGACGAAATTATGATTATGGCTTATGATTTTCATAAAAGTTACGGTGAGCCTGGACCGAACTTTCCTCTCTTTAGAGGAGAGGCCTTCCCCTATGATTTTGCTGCAATGGTGGATGATTACTTAAGTGCAGTCCCAGCAGAAAAAATTACCGTTCTCTTTGGTCTTTTTGGCTACGACTGGTCGGTAGACGATCAAAACCGCCCCGCCAAAGCAGCAAAAGCCCTCACATTGGGCAACATTGAGTCTGTACTTATCCCAAAATGCCCAACCCTAAAATGTAAAAAAAACCGTACTACATCTGCTTATGAAATGACCATTTCGTATATCGAAGAAACTGGACAAAAACATACAGTATGGTACGAGGATAGCTTATCAATAAAGGCCAAAGTCTCATTTCTCTCAACAAAAAATATCCCTTCTATTGGCTATTGGGCTTTCGGCTATTATTAACAAATAATTAAGTTTGACTTTTCCTATAACAAAGTTGTAAAATGAGTGAGCAAGATCGTTGTAGCGTGAAATTTGCAATCAAGTAGGATAGGGTCTATAATAACCTATAGACATAGTGATATTTATCCTATAAGATAACTATATGATGCACCGCTCGACAAGATCGAAGTCTTCGTTATCGTTGTTTGCCCATTTTGGGGTAAGCTTTGTTTCCCCTCTTCAGAATCTCATAGTTACAAAAACTACCATCCTACCTACAAGTTCTATGATCGCATATGTCAGCTGAAAGCAGACCCTTTACGAGAGAAATTGCAGTCAGTTTGGGTACTGCGACCGCACTTGGTCTCGCAGTTTTTGCTGCTAGGCATGGTGAGACTAATACTGTCAGAGCTACAGATTTGGGTGCTGGATCACATTCACCTCACACACTACAACTAGAGGCACTTCCACCTTGGATAGCACACTCATTCCCTGATCAAGATGAACCCACTACTGAACCCAAACCGGCAGCTACAGAAAGCTCCCCTGCAACACCTCGTGCTGAATTAGACGATCGGATATTTTTCCCCATTATATTAGTAGGAGGTGAGGTCGTCGATAGCGAAGATCCTACAGTTGCTCCCACAGCAACTGCTACCCAAGAACCCAGTTCAACACCCTCACCAGAACCAAGCAATACCCCAGAGCCGAGTTTGACACCCCCACCAGAGCCGAGCTCTACCCCAGAACCAAGCCCAACCGCCGCCCCACCATCTCCAACATCTAGAGTGCCAATTGAGGTAGAACTGAACGGAGCTATCTATGAACCCATTATTGCAGAATCGCCAAAAGTAGAATTAAGTAATGGGCCCACCTTCAATAGTCCGCAATATACAGGTCTTGGGCCTGTAGAGATTATTGTACCGGGAAGCACCTCCAATACCGGTCGAATAACCGAAGGTGCTAAGCTTGTGGTTGGGGTAAGGCCAATCGTCGAACCCGTTGCCCCATATGTAAACGAAAACAATGAATCACCAGAAGTTGCTTTAGTTACAGCTTCAGGAGAGATTATCGCACGACCTGAAGATGAAAGTAATTGGAGTGTGAATGGGGGTAATCCCTGTGATGAAATTTATGAATCTGATGGATTAAGCGGCGATGTCGACGTGACATTTGGTGCGAGAGAGTCTGAAACTAGTGAGGGCATTGTAACTGAAGCTTATGTCAAGTTGGATGGTAGTGAAGCTGGGTATTGTGAAGAGACAATAGTCTTCCCGCCAATTCCAGATAGTTCAGAAACCTCGCGCACACACTATGTGAGTATTAGACTCTCTCCAAATACAGGTGGATTTAGCCTGATTGAAGCCGCACGACTGATACAACCTTATGAAGATTTATCGAAATTACTGGAAACAGAAGAAGGTAGATTGTTACTTAGTCTAGGTGAGGGAAGTCACAACATTGCAGAAATCGGTCGTCCGTATATGCTTGGTACCGCGGATAGATTTTGGCTTGATCCAGATGCGCTCGAAGCTCTCATCTATGGGGAAATTGCAGGCGTAGTTGTTGATAGGGGCGACGTACGCCACCTAGACAACCCCCAACAGCCACGCGCATTTGAAGACCTACTACTGGCCGCTTTACATAACGTCAATCTGCAGAGAATTGCCATGGGTAGGAACCCTCTTACCCTTATGACAAACTCATGGATATCTAAAGACGGCCCATCTGAAGTGAGAAGGATTGCTGAACGAGGTGTCCCTCTTCCACCAGACGCTCAAAACGAAATACGAGTAGCTACACGTAAAGGACTCGATGAGCTTTACGGCCGGTATGGGCATATTCCTGGGTTCAGAGGGGTGGTTGTTGATAGCGTTGCTGATGCTAACGCTCGATATAATCGATATACCTTAGACGCACCTTGGGGGTCAGCCTTTGGTATTAATGCTCGTTATAAAGGCCTCCACGCAGATATTTTCGGGCGCGCAGTACATCACAGATATTATCAGGGGGGGGATATTTATGCCGCCGAAAGAGGAATTCTTTGGAGTATGCCCGAATACACCTATGATCGAGGTAATGTTCAAATTACAAGAGAAAAAGCGCGCAGTAGTGCATGGAAGAATTTTGCTGAAGGGCGTATAGAGGCAGGTGAATATTTCGGCAGTATGTTTACTGAAGATAGATTACCCCAAGGATCGGGTGAAGTGAATTGGGAATCTATACTACGTGATGCTCTACAAAGGAACTTGAGAGCAGCACCCAATATTTTGGTCATAGAAGGAGCAACTGGTGAACCAGAAGACGTGTTAAGTAGACTTAGAGAATTACGCGCGATAACCGAAGAACACGACGCATTACTCGCAATACCTGGTGGCATGCCAGGTATGAGTGGGATTGAAATGGTTCGTCGTCTAAAGTAACCCACGCCAATCCATTCTTGATTTTTCTCTTCAAAAACCCTAAGCTTTATTGATATCATGAGAAAGCTAGTACTATTTCTCACTCTTACTTTTTGTGGACTCGCCTTTTTAGCGTCTCCGTCTCATGTTAAAGCTCAGCTCGGTGATGGATATGCATCATCGGGTCAGGCCTGCAGTGGGTTGGTCTGTGGTTGTAACAATACTGGTTCGGCATTAGGTAAGACATGCCCAGTAGGACTCGAAGGACAACTTGTGGATTGCACAGGGCAAGATATGGCAAACGGACTTTGTGAACAAATGGGTCCAAATCCAAAAATCACAAAATGTGTAAATCCTAGTTGCCCTACTGCCTCAGATTGTGGGTGCTCACACGAAGTATGTAGTGGCGGTGTATGTGCGTGCAATAACCTTAGCTCAGCATCAGGAAAAGTATGTGTAAGCGCGAGTCTCGTCAATATGCCAGTAGCTTGTTCAGGCAGCGAATTCATTGGTGGACAATGTGACTCATATGTAGGTGCCGCAACGATCAACAAGTGCGTTAATCCACTCTGCCCAACCGACGGGGACTGTATATGTGATGCTCCAGATCCTGGCGAACCCGGAGAACCAACAAGTCCAGGCGGACTAGCCACCCCAACACCAATTCCACAGTGTTTTGATACCTGTTCAGGTGTGGGAGCGGCTGGTTGTCCAAACGGTACTGTGTGCGGAGCAGTTGGGGGAGGATTCCGTTGTGTGAACCCAAATGCTAACCCGGCTTGCCCTGAAGCTGATGGGGACTGTTGGTGTGCGGAGCCATGTGGATGCAGTGCTTTACCAGGAGATGTTTTTACGTGTCCGGAGCCAGATCCACGCCAACCGGGAAAAATTGAGGGGCCTGTCTTTGGCGGCGGTGCCATTCCTGCCTGTTTTCAATGTGATTTAGCCGGTAATCCTGATTGTGCAAAATTAACGCCTGGCGTTCCTCCCCCACAGCCAACCATTCGATTAGATGAATTAGATAGTAATCAATGTAAAAGATATAATCCCATCGCAAAAATTGGCAGCTCACTTCCACCTGAAACATGTGATTGTTTAGGCGAAATATGTTGCCCAAAGTGCTATGCCCCTGTGGTTGTCGAGGGATGTTCGCCTTCATGCAACTTTGATATAGGTGGCCCGAATGGAGGAGATTCTTGCGCATGCTGGGGCTCAAACTGTAATAATATCACTCTCGATCCTGGAGTTGATCCAGGCTATGAAATCATATTCCCTACAGGAACTGATAACAATCCCATTGGAAATCTTCAACCAGATATAAGCTGCGTGCAGTTCAATAACGCAGGGGTAAAAGAGCTTACATTAAGGTGTATTGATGGTACGATATGTAAGAAGGAGATAGTGATCGCGTGTAGCTGTAATGCCGGAGAAGAACCAACTCCAGGACCTGGTTATGGAGGTTCGTATGATTTCACCTCCTGGTATAAGCTCAAAGATGATCAATTCCATAAACTTGACACAATAAACGATCCTATTCCTGATCCTGTTTCACCTTACGATGATGATGACGCGCAAGAATCACCTGACCCAGCATGTGACGTCAACGACCCAACCGACATTCGCTGTTTGAACCTTAACCAAGCAGGTGTTGTAACAAGCTTGGGTGATCCAATTAATACGAACGGTGCACCAATCTCACATCGCCAATGGAATAGAACATCCTACTCCAAGAGCAATCAATACACCCCAGAATCATTCCTTGATTATGCTGTTGCACGAAAACCAGTACATGTTATTAGTAACGTTTCCCAATTGTCCACACTCCAAAAAGACACCATCAATATCCTCACTGACAATCTTGTCATAGCTGATACGACACAAGAAGGAGCTGATATTATCGACATTCTTGAAGACCCAGCACGCGCACCATACGTGCTTATCATACGCGGCGATCTAACTGTAGATCGTGATATAAATGTTCCAGCACCAGTCACAAACTCGCCGCTTCCCATTGCATTTATTGTGGAGGGCGGCGAAGGAGCAACAGGAGATTTGAAAATACACCATTCCGTCCAAACAATGGGCGGCGTATACATAAGTGACACCCTTGATTTTTCATATGATTCGGACCGTTCACCGTATCCGCTTAAAATCAAAGGGAATGTTGTTTCTTTCGCCGCAGCAAATCCGCTCAAACGCAACAGAGTAGATGACGGATCAAAGCCATCAGTGTTTGTTGTGTTTGATCCTATTCTCTACCTTAATATAATGGACTTATTATCAGTTAGAACCTATGATTGGAGTGAAATTACCCAATAATATGCGTCGTTATACTGCACAATCCGGTCAAGCGTTACTCATAGCGATTTTAATAGCCTCTGTTCTACTTACCATTGGACTTTCGCTCACAAGCACAACCATCCAAGAAACACGTATTGCAAAGCTCCAAGAAGATTCGTCACGCGCACGTGCTGCAGCTGAAGCCGGTATAGATTATGTGCTTGATCAGGAACCAGAAGGTCAAGTCTTACTCGAAGATATTTTGCCCGTAAACGACGATATTACTGGCTATGCAGAAATTACGCTCGAAACATCCAGTATCTTTACCACTCCGCTTCTCGGCAAAGATGCACAGTACACAATGTATCTTACCGAGTATGATGCAACAAATCACGAAGTTACTGACGGTACATTTACCGATAGTATCGTTATAAATCGGGTGCTTCCTGAGAGTGCAGATTGTGGTACAAATTCTTTTGCTGTTGAACTTACCTTTATTAATGTAAATGAAGGGGTTGTGACAAGGCGTATTGTTGATCTGGAATGTGATGTTATTAGTGGCGAAGGGAATGAGGCTGATTTAGGCTTTCCCTCTACAATTGATACAAGCACCTTTAGCGCTGATCCACAAGTGATGATTGTTCGCATTATCGCGCCAAACAACAATTTTGATGGTGCAAAAATTAGTTTTAGTCGTGTCAGCGAGCAGCCCTGGCCAGCCCAAGGACGATCTGTTATATCTGAGGCTACCACAGGGGGAAACGTAACGAAAAAAATTAAGCTCTTCCAATCATTCCCACAATTTCCAGCCGAATTCTTTGTGACAACGTTCTAGCCTTATAAGCCCGTGGCTTAAAAAGGTCGTGTCTCCCTGGTATAATAAGCTCATGTTGAAGGAAAACGTACAGAATGCTATTGCTGAGGCTCTAGGAAGTGCCGATGTTACTCTCCTCTATCCCCGGGATACGTCTTTTGGCGACTATGCAATAAATGTACATCAGTTGAAAAAACTCAGTCTGTCAAACGACGATCTACTAGAAAAACTCGGTCACATAGAAATGTTTGAACGCATTGAACTTGTCTCAAGTTTTATTAATATTCGCATTAAGCAATCCATATTGATAGAACATCTTAATGCGACGCTTGAACATGGGCTGCTAAATCTTATAAATAAAAATCCACAACGTATTAGTCTTGAATTTGGACAACCCAATACACATAAACTCCCACACATCGGCCATCTCTTTTCATATACATATGGAGAAAGTATTGCGCGTTTACTTACCTATTCCGGCCATACCATTTTTCGATGCAATTATCAGGGAGATGTTGGTCTTCATGTAGCTAAATGTCTCTATGTGTTTATGCAAAAACCGACAGAAGAAAAGAACAAACTAAAAAATCTTCAAGAAAAGGCTGCATATCTCCAACTTTGCTATCAAGAAGGGTCTGCTCTATACGAAGCTGACCCCGAAGCCAAAATAAAAATAGATGTGCTCAACAAAGATATTTATCAACACAGTGAGTATATCGTCCCCACATGGGAAGAGACAAGGAATTGGAGTATCGAATATTACAAAGAGTTTGAGAAGCGCCTTGGGACAACATATGATCGCTATTTCTACGAATCAGAAACGAGCCAATCTGGCATCGATTTAGTTAAAAAACATACAAGTGATATATTCGAAGAAAGTGAGGGTGCAACAGTATTTAAAGGCGAAAAATATGGATTGCATACCCGAGTGTTCCTAACCAAAAACAATACCCCTACGTATGAGGCAAAAGACATTGGCTTAATAAAGTTAAAGACTGAAGAGTGGCCTTTTGATCAAGCCATTATTACGACGGCATCAGAACAAAACGCCTATTGGGCCGTCGTTAAGAAGGCAATAGAACTTATTTTTCCTGAACTTGAGGGAAAAATTAAACATATTGGATTTGGCATGATTGATCTTAAAGGAGGAAAGATGTCGTCGCGAACCGGCAACATCATTTCAGCAATCGAACTTGTAGATACATTGAAAAAAACAGTCTCCGACAATCTTCTTAAAGATAAAACGAATGAAAAAGCAGCGGAAACTATTGCGGTTGGAGCAGTAAAATATGCGTTTCTAAAATCAGAAGCGCGCAAGAATATGCTATTCGATATAGATCAGTCGGTATCTGTCCAAGGAAACTCAGGTCCATACTTGCAATATGCCTATGCAAGAATCCGAAGCGTACTCACAAAAGCAGCTTATACACCACAAAACATAACCATCAGAGATAACGTTCTCGCTGAGGAAGACATTAATATTCTTCGTCTATTGCCAAAATTCGAAGATACTATCCTTGAAGCAGCTGAAGCATACTCGCCACATTTAATATGTACTTACGCTTTTGAGCTCGCTCAAGCTTGCAACCTACTATATGATAAACAGCGCATATTGAAAGCACCAGAAAATGAAAAGGAGGTACGTCTAGCTTTACTAGAAGCCTCAAGCTTGACAATAAAAACATGTCTCAACCTCCTTGGCATCGAAGCACCTGAGCGTATTTAAAGTAATCCGTGATATACTAAACAGATGAAAAAATTGAAAGTTGGCTTTGATCTTGACGGCGTTCTCCTCTACAACCCCGCACGAATTGTTCGCTCGCCAGTCGTTCATTTTAAACACATTTTTTTTCCAAAGAAAGAAAAAGTATTCTATGTCCCATCAACTGGTCCAGAAAGATTCCTTTGGCACATCTTTCATCTCTCAAGTATTTTTATTGCTGGTGGATATTCTGATATTAAAAAACTAAGAGATAAAGGCATTATAGAGCCCTATCTCGTTACTGCTCGCTACGATTTTCTAAAACCAGATCTAAAGCGCTGGCTGCGACTTATGAAGGCTCACGATACGTTTGAGGGTGTCTTTATGAATGAAAATAATATGCAACCGCATCTCTATAAGGAAAAGATGGTAAAACGACTTGGACTTGATATGTTTATTGAAGATAATTGGGATGTTGTAGCACATCTGAACAAGACAACTACCTCAAAAAATCTATGGATATACAACATATTTGATCGTGGTATTGAGTATCCTCTACGATTTCCATCTCTAAAGAAGGCAATTTCCTTCGTCATTAGTGCTACGAAAGGCCATGAAAAAAAATAGAAGCCGCGCTTTACTTGTAAGCGAGTATTTTCTTCCCCACTGGACAGGCATTTCGCAAGCATTCTACTATCTCGCAAAAAACCTTCAAGCACAAGGTTATGCAGTAAAGGTACTTACGACACAGTTTGAGAAGGAGCTTCCTATTGAAGAGGGGTTGCAAGGTATTTCTGTTGTGCGTGCACCATATCAGCTTCGCATAAGTCGCACGCACTATTCGTTTGCGCTGATATTGCAGTTTATTCGCATGTTGCCACAGTATGATTGGGTCGTTATTAACTCGCCCAATAGTAACATATTGTTTTTGGCACTATTAGCAAAAAGTTTCGGTAAGAAACTTGCAATATATCATCAAGGCGACCTTACACTTCCTCGCCAAACAGGAAATACGATCATTCACATAATTATGGAGCGTATGTTTGATGTTTTGAGCTTGCCATCATTTATGCTTGCTAATAGTACCTCTACTTACACCAAAGACTATGCTGAGCATTCTCGGGTTATGAGATATACCCTGCGCTCATTCAGAGCCTATATTCCGGGTTTTAAGGGCACACAAGGGGTAGTCAGTAAGTCGTTCGTAAAACAAATGACTACATTGAAGAATAAACGTATTATAATCGGCATCGCAGGGCGTTTTGTTGAAGAAAAAGGTTATGACATATTGCTTCGGGCGATGCCGCACATTAAAAAGGCTGTCCCAAACGCACACATTGTCTTTGCCGGAAAGCATCTTATTGATTACGAGCCATACTTTGAACGTCATAAAAAACTTATCCTAAAAAATCGCAAAGATATCACCTTTCTTGGACTCTTGAATGCAGGCGATCTTGCCTATTTCTACGAAAGTATTGATGTATTTGTTATATCATCACGCTCAGACTGTTTTCCGGTGACACAAATTGAGGCTGTAAACCACAAAGTTCCCCTTGTGGTTACTGATATTCCTGGTGCGCGCATGCTTGTAAAGAAATCTGGTTTTGGTGCTATAGCAAAGCCCGAAGATCCGATTGATCTTGCGCGCGCAATTGTCGATGTTATATCTAATAGAAAAATCTACCTCACTTTTCATAAAAAAGCGTTACAATGCTTACACGATCATGAATTATTCAAGCTTGATTAACACCATTCTACGATCAGAAGTAGATCCTGCATTCGCAAAACGGGCGCGCTTCATTTTAGAACATATCGTTAAGGCCAAACCAAAGAAGATTCTTGAAGTTGGATGTGGCCGTGGGTTCTATATCAAATCGGTTAGTTTGTGTGATTTTCCCACAGAAATTGTTGGTATAGACGTTAATAAACAATATCTTGAAGCTGCGCGACGCCTTAATAAAAATGATAAGCGTGTCGCGCTCAAGAAAGGCTCTATCTACAACCTTCCTTACCCTGATAATTATTTTGATTGCATTATCTGTTCTGAGGTGCTCGAACACCTCGACGATGACCTTGCTGGCGCAAAAGAACTCCACCGTGTTCTCGCACCAAAAGGCATTGCCCTTTACTCTGTGCCACATACTAAATTCCCCTTTCTCTGGGACCCACTAAACTGGGTGCTTATGCTGTTTGGTACCCACATTCATAAAGACAAATGGTGGATAGCGGGTATTTGGGCAGATCATGAAAGGCTGTACACCGTAGAGTCATTCCAAAAAGTTCTCCGATCAGCCGGATTCTCAACCTCTCGTGTAAAGAAAATCGTTCATTGGTGTTGGCCAGGCTCACACTTCTTACTCTATGGTATCGGTAAAAACCTTGTTGAACGGGCAGGAGCAAAATCCTTTGACCGATTTAATTTTAGTAGTCAAAAACCGCTAGCGATCGGACTCGCGCTTCTTATGTCGCTTCCTTCGCGACTCCTCGATAAAAGACTGCCACTTTCTGCCTCAGTTAATTTGTGTAGTGCGGCTAAAAAGAACACGTCGCAAACGTAAAATCACCTTGTTGGCGTGACGTACATACATATCTGCTTATATCGACTTCTTGAGTTAAGGAAGTAGGATATATGATTATAAACGTTTCATTAAACGTAGTATCGGCAGGCATCGGCGGAAAATAAAGCCTCCCATAATCTGCAACTCCAATACTTTCTCCAAAAAAAACATTGTCTTTATAGCCTGGTACATATCGCTCCATCACCTCAGGATCGGCATAAAAATACATATATATATTCTTTTCTGGATGTTGCATGCGCTCCTCACTGATCATTGAATAGATGGGTTGGTTACCGAATGGATATGTTTTAGGAAAATCAACAAATATACGCGATGCGTTGTTGTGTGCTACAAAAGCCATTACAATAATTGCGATGACAACCCCGCCATATTTCATCCATCGCACATTTTTATCATCAGTAATAAAACGCGATGCAATCGCATGCAACATATACGCTATGGTTATATAGACCATGGGCAGTGCAACAATCATACGAGAAAAATTCGGCGTTTCAGTTTCGTAGCCAATCGACATGAGCGATGTGGGAATGAATGCGATGAATAGCAACAATATGCTTAGTTGTGCATTGTTTTTTTTAAAGCTAATCAAGGCATAGCCTAGACCAGCAAGAAACAGCCACATCGTTATATCGTCCAGTCCCTTCTGATAAGGTGAGGTGTTCTCGTATGGTGGAAATGATGTGCCTTGTTTAATGACGCCGTTAACTGTATTAGTGTAATTGCGGTAAAATGACGCAGCTCTTTGTTCAAGGGTAAAATTTCTATTTGCTACCTCCTGTCCCCTCATGCGCATGCGTTGAAAATAAACCTCTGGATGCTGGTAAATAAAGGAGAGTAAGGGCGCCAGTGCGATAATAAATGCAACGAGCGCAATCAACATACCTCTTAATAGAGCTGCCCGTTTTTTCCCGTGATGAACAAGAAGCGATAGAACAAGAAAAATACCAACAGCCAACGGCACAACCCAATAGGTTGTATATATGTAGAAGCCCGCAGCTAAACCGAGTCCTAAGAAATAGGCATAGCGGGCTTTACGATATGTGTGAAATTGTATCGCTGCATAAAAAACAAGTACGACAAAAAGCGGTACAAGTGAGGCACGATACGCGAGGCGCTCCATCAGCATCTGCCAACTAGAAAAAGTAAAGAGGATACTGGTAAAAAATGCCACGAAGGGATGGATGTTCAAACGCGTGAGCATAATAAACAAAACCAGTGCTGTCATTACCCCAGCTGCTGCCCCTACAATTTTCATAGCCATAAACTCATCGTGAATTACGCTGTCAACAAGGGCCGCAAGATGATAATAGAGTGGTTCCTTTGAGAAGTTTTCGTACAAAATATATGCTTTTTTGGTGTCGACAACTTGCTGAACCTGCTGCGTATCTCGTGCGACGTCAAACCCATACATATCTTGTGGGATTGAGTCGATAGCGTAGAAATGAAACAATACGCCTACGACAAGAAGTATGATGACGTATGTGAGCTTACTGTTGGATATAGAGCGAGGTGAGTGCTTTTCTTTTGGCACCAATAAATAATAACCAACAAGAACATTGAGGAATAGGGCAAGGATTGAGGGAAAGCCCCATTCAAACCCACGAATCCATACAACTTCGGCGAGCAAGAGCACCGACATCATTAAAAACTTCATTACTTCCTTTTAAATATGGTAACTTTTGGATGATCATATACAGTAAACGCCTCTTCAGACCACTGATCATCAAAATAGAGCTTCACAAAGCCTAGATTAAGTGTCGGGTATGAGGTAAATTCGGCCACTTTCTCAAACCCCGCATCACCAGCAAAAAGTCTTTCATAATATGCACTCATTCTTGGGTAGTGATCAGGGATTGGCATAATACTTCCGTATCCCCTATTGCTTGTGAGAATATAATAGTCTGTTCTGTTAAGATCTCGAGTGAGCTGTATCCATTTTTCTGGCGTGTCTGGATTAAAAACGGGTAATGAAATGCCTTCATAATTGCGTTGAGGGGCGTTTGGAAGATTGAGAGGAAGCCAATCATCCCAGTATTC
This sequence comes from uncultured Gammaproteobacteria bacterium, assembly GCA_964612595.1. Classification (GTDB taxonomy): domain Bacteria; phylum Patescibacteriota; class Microgenomatia; order UBA1406; family HO2-37-13b; genus OLB23. The sequence goes on from CAZTFB010000002.1 coordinate 75,454, forward strand.
TGTTGCTATGCGCGAACCGGAAGGAACGTTTTGAACAATCCATTCTGAGGCGGTAACGCGTGAATGTGGCCGCGAATATATTGCCATAAAGCTGAGCGGCCAAATGAGAACTAAAGCCATAAGAAGTGCAAATACTGGTTTTTTATAGTTTCTATCGACATATGACATCACATAGAGTAATCCTATGCCAGTTGCTAAAGCCATATAAGGGTACATAGGATAAAAATAGCGCATTGATGTAACGCTGCGCGTTCCCTGATAGATAAAAAAGCTGAAAACCCACAAGGTAATAAAAATGAGTTGAGGCTTTTTGCTTGTGGTCATACGTCCAAGACCAATGAGAGAAAAAAGGAAATAGACTATTCCTAAGCCGAAAATGGCCATATTTTGTAGCGGAAAAAGGAGTGGCTTTTTATTTATCCACTGTACGCTTGGCGGCATACCGAGCGAAGGCGTTGCATACGATTTCAATTGCTCAATATTTTGTTTGAATTGTGAACTAATCGTTAAATCGGTCAAAGAAGCCGATGCAAACATGTGTGGATCACCGATACGAAGAGCACTATATGCACACACAACAAATAGACATAGCCCTAATATCCATCCGAGTAAATTCTGTAGCCTAAATTCTCTTTGAATCGTTCGTATCTGTCCAAAAGCGCCCACTAAACTTATTCCCAGGATAAGAGGGAGGGCGTAAAGAGCAGAGATTTTCGATGCCATTGCAAAACCAAAGGCTGCACCGCCCCAGCTCATAAATAACACGCTTTGACCGAATCGTGCGCGAAGCGCACATGCAACCGACAATGTTATGAAGAACGTTAGAAATGAATCAACGGTAAAAAAATGTGCATTTTGAATCGGTAGCACAGCGATTGCATACAAAAAGCCACTCATATATGGCAATCGCTTGTCTAGCTTGTATTGCTTCGCAAGCAGCTGTGCAATGACGATAACAAGCAGCAGTGTGCCAAGATCAAACACTGCGCTCATGTAACGCCCCGCAAGGACGATATGCGTATATGAGTCATAGCGTGTTCCTTGTACAACAAGCTTGTTTAGTGTGATAGGCAAAGTTCCGTAAACATAAAAAGAATGTCCAATATTGTATGGGTTAAGTGTAGAAATCGTAGGATCTAAATAAGCCGAGAAAGATTCGGGAACTTTTGCAGCAGTCGCAACCATCGTTAAAAACCGCTCGTCGGGATGAAGATGTTGGTTTTGATCCCAGTTTACACCGTAGATACGAAGAAATGCGGCAAACAACAATACTAGCAATCCATAAATTACCGGCTTCATATAAGGATGATAGCACTATATCGTAAAGCGTTCAAAGAATACTTGTTCGGGAGCAACACCAAGACTTAAAACAAACTCGCGCAATGAATCAACCACAAGTTTTGATCCACACACATAATATTCGTACTCGTTATGCTTCCCTTGCACAAAATTAGTCACATGTTGATTGACGCGTCCCATTTCGTAATATGTAATATCAAGTCCCTCAAGGTTCTCCTCGCGAGAAAGACAAATTTTGAACTTAAAATTGGGGTATTTTGTAGCTAATTCTTTAAATTCATCAAACAAATATATGCCCTGTCTATTTTTAAGACCAAAGTAGAGTGTAAGTGTCGCATTATGACTTTCACGACTAAAGTACGACTCAATCATAGATTTGATAGGAGCGATACCCGTGCCGGTCGCTAGAAAAATCTTATTCATCGGGAAGTCTTTTAAAATAAAAACGCCCGCAGGTCCTTTAAATTGAGCTGTTGATCCTACTGAAAGATTCATAAGATAGTTTGATCCAAGGCCCCCGGGTATTGTTTCAACAAGTAAGTCAAACGAGGAGTGTATATTATCGGCTGAAGCGATTGAATATTGTCGATAATTGCCATCCACCTTAAGGAGCATATATTGTCCAGCAGTGAAGTCGAGTGTCTGCCCTTCAGCCAACGCAAATCTATAATACCAGACTTCAGGCGCAATCTCGGTTTTTTGTGTCAAAGTTACCTCATAATCTTGAACCATGGTTGTATTATATCAAGCCCGCGGCTTAATAAGGTCGTGTCCGCCGCCTAGACTTCACATAATTAGTTAATATTTTCCTTTTAAACTACCATTATGGCCTCACGGTATGAGCGAAAATTGTTTCTGGCGCATTCAATATATCACGCATTTAGTCGAGGTGTAAACAAAGCCGATATCTTTCATTCTCCTGAGGACTATGACTTTTTTACGGAAAGTTTGATGTTGTATCTCCTACCAAAAGAGGAGCTCATTGAGCATCTCTATAAGCAAGGATATTCACAGAAAAAAATTCTGCATTTATCATCGAAAGTTGCACACCTTAAAAATTACGCAAATGAAGTTTCCCTTATTGCTTACTGCTTAATGCCAAATCATTTTCACCTACTTCTTGAACAAGGGAAAAAAACGAGTATGACCAATTTCATGAAATCATTACTTATAAGGTATTCCATGTATTACTCACGCAAGTATGAACATATTGGCCCACTCTTTCAAGGTCGGTACAAAGCTATTAATGTATTAAGTGAAACATACTTTCGCATTGTATTTAACTACATCCATGAAAATCCACGCAGTCTGCAGTCGTTTCACAATAATCCGCAAGACTATCCTTGGTCAAGTATGCGTGGCTATAACGGAGATAACGCGCAACAATCATGGATAAAGACACGATCCTTTTAAGCCACGGGCTTAGAGCCTCGAGCGTTGGATAGTTTCTGCCTCTACAAGCTCGCGGGGGCGGCCATACTTGAGGCGAGAAAGCTGGATAATCGCCTCTGCAATTTTCGGATTTGCCTGTTTAGTATATTCAACAATATCGCGCGTCATATCGATTGAAAATGGTGGTATAGGCTCATTGCGCACAATTGTTTTCATATACGCATGATACTTGTCGACGTTTATAAGGTCTGTCTCGCTAAATACTGGTTGGAATTCGCGTGAAATATATGATGCGTCGGTAACGCCAACGCGGAAACAGATGAGTGTACCGACGTTTCCAAAGACAGCGTTTTTTACTTCATCATCCATCTGGCCGATGAATTGATTCGCGACTGTAAGCCCCAAACGATATTTACGGGCCTCAGAAAGAATGACGGCGAAATCTGGTGTCGCAAAATTCTGAAACTCATCGACAAAAAGGAAAAAGTCCTTACGCTGCTCTTCTGGAATTTCTTGGCGCGACATAGCTGCCACAAGTATCTTTGGAATAATAACAAGTCCGAGGAAAGCGGAGTTTTCCTCCCCAAGCTTACCCTTACTCAAATTAATCAGGAGAATTTTGCGCTCATCCATAACGTTTCTAAAGTTAAAGGACGACTCTGATTGACCAATGATATTGCGGATGACTGCATTCGTCACAAAACGGCCAAACTTAGATACGATGTAATCAAGTGTTTCTGATTTATGAAAATCGCTGGTCTGGGCAATCTGATCAGTCCAAAATCGACGAACAATTGGATCTGTAAGCTTTGGCAAAAGTTCCTGCACATATTTTGGATCGGTCAGGATACGTACCACTTCGATAAATGTAGTACCCTCATCAGCCATAACCGTCAACATAGCATTACGCACCGTATGCTCAAAACGAGGGCCAACGATACCTGTTCGCTGAGGATCGTAAAGTTTGTACATCAAATTAATGATCGCGGAGGTAATAAAATGCTTTTCCTGTTCTCCGCGAGCTTCTAATAGATTAAGTCCGATAGGGCGCTCCACATCGGCTGGATCAAAATAAATAACATCCTCCGCCCTATCTGCCGGTATATATTGGAGGATACCCTCAACAAGATCACCGTGTGGATCAATCACACAAACGCCATGACCTGCTTTTATGTCTTGAATTGCCATATCTTTAAGCAATTCAGATTTACCAACACCCGTTTTTCCAATGATGTATAAATGGCGGCGGCGATCTTCCTGCAAAATATGTACTTGCCGCCGCACTCCTCTATAATGCCCGTAGCCCAAATATGTCCCGCCGTCTTCGGCGACCTCAGCCGCTACGGGCGCCGTTTTTGCCTTTAACCAATGAATAAATGGCGTCTCAACAGTCTTATTCGGAAGATGAAAAATAGTCGCCAACTCCTCCGAAGATAGAACTGATACCGATTTTGCAAAAGGGAGATCAATAACAGGAAAAAATTTATAGATAAAATTAACCATAAATCCGTACTTAAAGAGTATTTTTGCCGTACCAAAACTGTTTTGCTCCGAAGCAAACTGGTTAAATGCCGTCTTCATGTTTTTGACATGCATTTCGGCTAATTTTTTATCTTGAGCTGTTGCAACAAGTCGAATTGCCACATCATATCCAGGTTTTGAAAGTTTTTCACCTATCCGCTCCAAACCCTTTTGGTCAACACTAAACGTCGCTTTGTCTGGCGAAGCCTCTTTCTTCTTTGTTTTCGCCACATACGACTTTCCTGCCTCTTTATATTTAGATTCTGTGGTGCGCATTAAAACCTGAATAATTGCGCCTTCACCCTCACTTAGCTTAGATAGCGGTGAAGTCACAGCCGAAAGTGAATCGTAGGGAAGCTCCTTGTATGTTTTTATAGGTTCAAAATCATCATGCTTTAAGTGCAGCGCAGCATATGCAACATGCCCCTTCTCGCTAAAAATATGCTGTTCCTCTACAACAGCAATATCACACGCTGGATAAAACGCATATATTTGCTTCTCAACAAGATCCTTAAGTTTATTTGGCACCGTCACATAAAAAGCAATCTTCCCTGGCGTGCCAATAATTTCAAATCCAAGCGTATCTTCAATATCAAGAAATGACCAAAACCCGCTGTTTTTCAGCGAAGCAAACGAGGCGAACATCTGCTCGGCGGCATCGATTTTTAGCTCGTTATCCTTTGGCAGTCGAATCTCCATCGTTACCGACTCTAGCGCGTGTTCTTCGCGCTTTTTCATCTTGATGAGCATAACGACCACATACAATACTGCCGCCGAAAATGCGAGCGCGACGACGACTGCGATGAATATGACAAATGTAAGAATAAGGCTATCTACTATGCCTCCCATGAGTTCAGTATACAGGAACGAGGAAATGAAGTATACTTATTTCCGCACTAACTATGAAGACTCTTGGACTGTCAATAACTGCTATTTTCCTCCTGTTGTTTTTGGTTATAAATGTCTATGCGTCTCAACTGTTTCCTCCACTTTACTATCGCGTGGTTGGCATACAAGACATCTCAGCAGCTGAAGATTTCTTGCGCTACATAAAAGGAACTCCGATGCATAAACAGCAATATGATTATTTTAACGAGAAATTTAACAATGGGCTTATTGAGGCACGATTGGCTGAAGAAGAAAAAAATGGCGCTTCAAAAGAGAAATATCGCACCATTCTGGAGAAAAATCCAAAGAGCCGCGATGCGCTTATTATGCTCGCGCTGTACGAACTACGCGGTGGAAACGAAGAAGAAGCTGCTCGCTATTATACCCAAGCCAAGCAAATCGACCCCTGGCTTAAAATTGAATCGCTGGAATAGAAGACCACAACCTGTCGAGGATCGTGCCCTTGTTTAGAAGAAAAGATCGAAGCCGGGCGGTTGTGCCGCCCGGCCTCTCTCGTTCCGCCGAGGCGCGGGGCTCAGTCTTGCGTCTCCAGCATGGGGAGATTGAATATCGTGTCGGCCCGAAGTTCGTATCCCTTGGCCATCTTCACGACAGCCTCCAGATTGTCCGTCTCCGTGACGACGACGATCGCTTCCTTGACCGAGCTCGCTGCGACCCGCACGACGCCTTGCAGGCGCTGTACGGCCTGAGCAAAGGGACCGAATCGTTCCGAGATGTTGTTGAGGTTGGTCCCGGTCTTCAGGACGATGACCACGAATGGCATCATGCTGATGTTCAACATAGCGATTTTACCTGTGCCTTTCGGTTGAAACGAGAATTGTTGGGTGCTTTGTCAATCGAGTAATGCGCGAAACACGCACACTTGAAAGACAGGATCATTATACTATAGGATAGCAAGGAAGTCAAGTTCTGAAGCTATTTTCGCATCAATTCCGCAATATCAACCGCATCATTCACCAGCGCATCCGCAAGCTTATTCTTCTCCCGCAGAACGTGTGTATAGCTTACCGGAAGGCCCAATTCTTTTTCATACACTCTGATTTGATTAACGTATTCCTGAATTGGAATAAGCCCAGGTCTTAAAAAGGTCGTGCCTTTTGTACTTGAAAGAGTTGTGCGGCAACCGGTCCAACATTACGTCGGACCGGTTGCACGCGGGTGGATCAAGATTCACGATTTCTTTAACAGCCTGGGTCTCATCTCAGGCTGACACGAGATCGCCTTGACTGCGCTCCTGAGACATCATTTGGCTTTGGCAAATGACACCAGAAACATGAGGGTTGTGATGAATGTTAGTGCTAAGTGCACCAACCACTCGAGACTTCTTACTCCATGATCGGGCACACTCATGACTGCCTTGACTTGCCAACACAAGACTGCCGCCAAAAAGTACTGATACGAAGGTCGCAATCTTTCGACATCTTCGCCAGATACCGAGAAAACACCAGACAGAATTGCCAACGCCAGGAACATAAGTTCCATGAGTGGCAATAGCCACAACAGCATCTCACTCATTGTTTTTCCCCTTGTGTCAAGTGCGTACAGGATGTTGGGTGCAATTATACTCTTAACAGTAGAACTGGTCAAGCTCGCGCTGCTTCTTTGAATAAACTTCCTATATCAACCGCATCATTTACGAGCGCATCCGCAAGCTTATTCTTCTCCCGCAGAACGTGTGTATAGCTTACCGGAAGGCCCAATTCTTTTTCATACACTCTGATTTGATTAACGTATTCCTGAATATGAGGCTGTTTTATTTTGTAGGCACCCTTTAACTGCTGTACAACCAAAAGCGAATCGGCGTGCCACTCGACTAGATCAATCGAATATTGTGGCACAAGCACGTTAATAAGCAGTTCATAGGCCTTCATAACGGCCCGATATTCCGCAGTATTGTTTGTTTCAATGCCAATATCTTCGCGGTGCGCAAACAAGACCTGGTCTTGTTCATCATAAAACACAATGCCGATCGCGGCGGGCCCTGGATTTCCCTTTGAACCCCCATCTGTAAAAACTTTAAGTTTCATAAGGGTTAATTATAACGAGATGTTAATCTTTTAGTAACAAAGAATGCGAAGCCGTACCAGAGGCACCCAAAGCCATATTTTAGGCTTCGCAAAAAATTTATAGACGACATTTCGGGAAAATAGCGACATGGTGAGCTTATCTCCCCGATTCGATTTCCTGAGGCAAGAAGTTGAAGCAGCATTTGATTATCAAAAATAAAATCGTCGCTATTCACTTTATACTTTACGCTCTTGAGAGCCTTTCTCGTATAGGCACGAAAACCTGTATGATATTCTGACAACTTCGCACCTGTCAGAATATTCTCAATAAAAGTTAGCACTCGATTTGAAATATATTTGTATAACGGCATACCGCCTCGCAGAGCCCCACCGGACAGAATGCGTGATCCAAGGACCACATCAAAATGCCCCGTCTGAAGCATTGCCACCATTGGCGTAATGAGCTCAGACGGATACTGATAATCGGGATGAAGCATCACAACGATATCGGCGCCAGCCTTTAGTGCCGCGTCATAACACGTTTTTTGATTGGCGCCATATCCTTTATTCTTGTCATGCTGAATAACGGTCAAGCCAAGCGCTGTAGCTATCTTTACCGATTCATCTGTACTACCATCATCGGTCATAATAATGTGTTTTTTGAATTGGCTTGGAATATCTTTGTAAGTTTTACGGATAGTCTTGGCTGTGTTGTATGCCGGCATTATTATGATGGTTTTCATGTTATGGCAGTATATATTGGTAAAACGCTATTGCCCCTAATAGGTTCACTATCATACCATACCCAATAGTACCGTAAAAAAGGCTCTTTGGAACATATGGTAGCAAAATAACAAGATGAATAAATACGAGCGGCATAAGATCAAAAAAGTATCTGTTACCAAACTGAACCCATCCTGTTGCGTAAAACAAGAGCAGAAACGCCATAAGCCCTAGGCTCGTGCTTAATAACAGTAAATATAAAAATCGCTGGTACTTTTTCATGCGTTTGTAGATGCTTTTAAACAATAAGGGGATTGCTAAAACGAGCAATGTATAAGGATAAACAAAAAAAATACTGTTCCCTTCGGGATTGATGTTTATGTAGGGTTTCTGTGAGGAAAATTGAAGTGGTTCAAGAAAATAATACCTAATATTGTGCTCGATGTACTCTGATGAAAGTATTTTATTTTGAGCTACTGCCGACATAAAGCGCTCGTTGCCTTTGTGATATCGATAGCCAACCTCAAATACATTACCAAAGCGTACGTAATTGTAGGTAAAGTAGGTTGTTGCGAACACTCCACATACCAGAATACTGGCAAGCAAAAGCCTTTTTACGGACTTTTTTCGCATGTATGCTTGCATGATGGGAAACACAAGAATAATGCCATAAAGCCCCAAATTGAGTCTTGTAAGACATGCAAGATTGAAAAATACTAGAGCACCAACAAATGATCTTATTGACGACGTACGAATATAGTGAAACAAAAAGATGAGGTAGCTTAGGATATATGTTATAGAAATAACTTGATTCGTATGCCAGACGCGACCGTTTAGTGAAAGATAAAGGTTGGGAGAGGCACATATGAAGGCTACGAGCAAAGCTATGAGCGCGTTCTGTGTAAGTTTTATGCGAAAATGTCGCGCCACCTCAGATAAGAGCGCGTACATCAGTACTGTATTGAGCGATCCTGCGAAAAGTGTGTAAAAAACGTCGCTCGATATGCCGAGCAACTTGAAGGGTAGAATGAAAAAAACCGGTGCAAAGCCCCAATACATGTATGTTTTGTCGTCAAACAACGATAAATCGTATATTTTTTCGGTTAGAAGATTGGTTCTTCCGTCCAAGAAAGCGTCTGCAAGCAGACTATAGTATGATGTCGGCGTGTTGAGGAAAATACTGCCGTAGAGAAAATAAGTGATGAGGCTATAAATGATGAAGGTGAGCGCAAAAATAGCGAAATATCTTTTCACTCTACAATGATATCACAAGAGATGAGGCACGAACCTGACAGGACCTGGTCCTGCAATTTAAAGCTCGCCGAGCTTTTCTTTACGCTCGGTTTCTTGCTTTACAAGCTCCAGGTACTTTTCTGTAGAAGAGAGTCTTCGATGACCTACGATCTTTGAGATGTAGGAAATAGAAGCCCCGTTCATAAGCTGATAAGCAATAAATGTATTGCGAAGATCCTGTACCTTCGCATTATCAATACCAACTTCGCGGAAACATCGTGTAATGATGCTTCGAATGTTTCGCACAAGAAGTTGTCGACCTGTTTTAGTGACAAAGAGGAAATCTGTCTCGCTATCATGGCGGGACTTGATATAACTCTCGACAGCCTTTTCAACGGCCTTATTCATCGGTATAAATCTATCGCTAATTTTGAGCCCTTCCTTCGTGATGTCACCAAGTTTAATTTCAGCAAGCTCTCCAATTCTTACTCCTGTTTGTAGCAAGAGCTCGATCATTGCGTATGTTCTTTTATCTGACTTCGAAAAGTCCCTTAATGCTCGATATTCGAGCTTAGAAAGTATGCGCGGTGGAGCCTGATTGTACTTTGGATGAGTTACCTCCAAAGAAGGATTCTGAGCGATAATTTGCTCCTGTTTCAGATAACGGAAAAAGGTTCTTATAGAGTTAAGCTTGCGCGAAGCGGATTTTTTTGTATATCCTTCACCAAGAAGCTTAGAGATAAAACCGTCAATGTCGTCTTTTTTGACTTCTTTGATGTCGGTCTTCTCAACTGACGCTATATATGCAATAAACTGCTCCAAGTCTTTTTTATAAGCCACAACAGTGTGCTTCGACTTGTCTTGTGCAGTCAGATGCTCTATAAATGATTGTACCAGTGTTCGTAAATCTGATGTTATCATGAATGCCCTATAATATCACAAAGCGGATAATAATTCAAGCGCAAATTAATTATAATTAAATATTATGTTTAGACTTATTAAAGATTCCATTCTCCTCATACTGTTGGTTGTTCTTGTTGCGTCGCTCTCGAGGAACATCTTTCTGTATAAAGACAAGTTGTCATTTTACCACGATTATAGAAAAGAATACGAGAAAGAGAGGGATCTTAATAAACGACTTAAGAGCGACATAAAGAAAAGTGAGGATTATTATTACGTGGAAAAGGAAATTCGAGAGAAGTTGAACTTATTGCAGCCGGGCGAAACGGCGCTGATTATTCCTGAGGTTACGCTGACTCCCGAGCCTACACCATCAGCTCCGAAGAAACCTTACGAACTGTGGTGGGAGCTCTATACACAATAAGACCGTGTCTTGTTCTGCATCATGCCGAGCGGTATTCAACACTACCTCACATATTCTGTGCTTCCCTTCATTATTGTCATTGGTAGTTTGTTAACCTTCAGTAAGACCAATTGACCCTATCGTAAATGAAACATAGCGCAGATATACAAACGGGGCTGCAGGAATAAGTTTTTTGTATCCAAAGGAGTGGAGCGTGGGAGGAGAATCGACTAACCTCATTGACAACAAACCAACTTTTACTGTCAATTTTACTTCGGAAAACGCCACCATCTTCGGCATGGTGCACAATCCCTATGAGTTCTATCACCCACCTGTAAAGAACTGCATCTTTAATCGTTGGAGGAAAGGAAAGCGAACTTAAGGTTACTGGTTTTTGTACCGAAGAAGAACAAAAGAATGCGAATGTGTTGTGTGATGAGTCGGCTCAAATTGTCGTTCAATCAAGTCAATTCTCCGTAGATGTTTGGATATTCACAGGCAGATATTGATGCAGCAGTACAGAAAATGAAGGATCTACTTTCTACAGTTAAATTCCTCTAACCCCACATCTCTTTTCGCAGCCCTATATAAAATTGACCCTATACATGACCCGTTTTGGGTCTAAAATGACTAGTACTATGAAAACACTTGGAGAAAACTATATTAAAATTAGGTTGACCGGTAAACTAAAAGATGAGATTCTGGCAAGAGCTGACAGACTTGGGTTAACTATGTCGGGCTATCTCCAGTATCTCGCAGTCAAAGATGTGGCTGAGCGGGAACAGCGATTAGAAATATTTCTTTTAGAGGATATTAATGAAGCTGTAAGACAGCTAATGAAGATCAAGCTGAAAAAGTCATTAACGCTACTTAAAAAGTAGTTTATGACAAACTAGGCGCCGTTCTTTACAACCACATAGAGATTACCCATGCCTGTTGTGTGAGGCGCAGCCTTTGCGATTAAAGATTTGTTCCAGAAAAATCTGCTTAATGTCGAAAGAATAAAAAGTCTTCTCAATACTTCTCCCTGCCTATAAACTTGAGGCTCTGTGCGAAAAATACGCTTTAACAGCAGTGCGAGTTCATTTGTATAAAATTCTTTGAGATGAAACGGATTGTACGTTCCACCAAAAAAAACATCGAAAAACTTTTTGTTTGGTGTTGAGAGAAGCAGAATTCCACCTGGCTTGAGGCACTGGTGCATAAGTTTAAGAAATTTTTTGTACTCCTTTACATGTTCGACTGTCTCAAACGAGACAATCACATCAAACTGATCTGTAGAGTTTGAAAGAAAATCGATAGCGTCTGAACACACAAATGTTGTGTTCTTTCTTCGGTTTTTTAATCCGTACTTTGTTTTAGCAACCTGGATGGCCCTAGATTCATTATCAACACCCGTTACTCTTGTCGCTTTTTTGGCGAGCAATTTGCTTCCGTAGCCTTCTCCACATGCTATATCTAAAACCTTTTTTCCTTTCACATACTTTAAGGCAAACGCATAGCGGTGATGGTAATCCTCAAATCTGTTTTGGAAAGCCCCTTTCTTTTCAGGGTCGATGTGTTCATCTTGGCCTTTGATAGCAATGTTACGGAGTATGGATTGTGTAATATTTTTCACAATGAGAATAATTCTATCACATGGCATAATATACGCATGTCGACACTCGCACATATTCTATCAGGATCGTACATTGCGCTCGCATCTGGCAACATCGACCCTAGCCAAACACATTATGTTGTTGCGGCTGTTGTTTCTGCTGGCATTCTAGATCTAGACCATCTTTTCTCTGTAATAAAAGATAGAAAGATGTATAAAGAAAAAGGCTACTTTGGCAACCTACATAACGCAAGAACTATGATGCACGAACTGATCGGCTTCGCATGCATTGGTGCTGTTGCGCTGATCGTTTCACTATTTGACCCAAAAATGGGCTACGTTATTGGAGTGGCTGCTATGGTGCATTCAGCTGAAGATATGCTAATGGGTGCATTTGTACCATTCAATCCTATAGATCGAACAAAAATAAGTCTTATCTCACAGCGCAAAAGCATTAAGGTCATTGTTGATGTTTGTATGCTACTATTGTTTGGATTCTTATGGATAAAGTACCTAAGCGTATAAAATTTGCATCAATATATAGGAACCTCATGAATAAGTACGAGGACTACCTCGTCTTCCCGCTGAAAAATCCTGCACACTACCAAATTATTGGCTTATTGCTCTCAATGGGCTATCTTTTTTTAACCTCATATACGGCAAAAATAACGCTCATTATGATTATTTTGATCCTTGATTGGTATGATGGAGCGGCAGCACGCAAATTTCATATGACGAATAAGGCAGGGTGGATGACTGACGTCACCGTTGATAGATTAAGCGAAGGATTTATAATCATGACTGAAATTGCGAACCCCATTGGCAAAATTCTTATGCTGCTTTTTGTATTTAATGTATCTCTGTCGTTCTATTCGGTACGAACAGGTAAACATTACGTTATGCCCTTGAGGTTTTTTTGTGTGTTACTATTACTATTCAGAATGATATGACATACATTGCTCTCATTATTGCCTGCATCTACTTCTATTTTCCTGCTGCATTTGCAAATATCGGCGCAAACATCGGGCGTTTTATCCCGTTTTTCAAAGATATAAAGACACCTGTTGATTTTGGGCTACGTATCAAAGGGAAACGAATTGTGGGAGATCATAAAGTCATGGGAAGTTTTATGTTCGGTGTTGTCTTTGGAAGTCTGTTGGGTGTCGTTAAGTTCTTACTTTTGGACCCGTTTATGGAGCCGTATCTCTTACTTGACCTTGAGTTTATGCAAACTGTGGTCCTTTACACTCTTATGTCGACCTGCGCCCTTATAGGGGATATTATTAAAAGTATCTTAAAAAGACTGTTTAACATCGCTCCGCATAAGCCTTGGATTCCGTTCGATGAGATCGATCATTCAACTTTTAGTTTGCTTGTAACAAACATATTTTTTCCATTGCCGTGGTATGTCATTCTTTTGACCATCACGGTATATTTTTTCTTGCACATTGGAGCAAATATTGTTGGGTATAAGCTTAGAATTAAGAGCGTTCCGTATTGACCTTTTGTTGCGGCGCCGGGAGTCGAACCCGGCCTAGGAGATTATGAGCCTCCTGTGCGGCCGTACACTACACCGCATGTGTAGTATACCACGAAAGAGCCTAATTTTTTGCCTTATTTTTTCGATCCTTCCAACTACGATACTCTTTGGCGATTATGGCGTTTGAGGTCATGTCGATTGCAGATGCCATTGCAAGGGTTGAGGAGGCTGTTATGATGGCGAAGCCAAGGAGTCCAACAGAAAGAATGTTGGAAAATTTAAGGTATTTTTCGACAAGTGTGGAGTCTTTTTCAGCCATATCTTTTCAGGTACGCACCCTAAAAGGGTGCGTACCTGTTGTATTATAAAGGAATGACGCCTAAGCGCTTAATTGTACTCGTCTTTTTATTGATTATTACGCTCGCCTTTTACTTTAAATCGATGCTGTACATTGATCCTGACCTAGGATGGCAGCTAAAAACAGGTGAAATAATTCTTTCAAAGGGTTTTCCGCGTACAGATCCTTTCTCATATACTATGTCTCATTTTGCGTTTGTTCCGCATTCGTGGCTGACGGATGTTGTTTTCCACCATGTGTTCCAGCTCGCTGGACTATCGGGACTCGCATTTGTTACTAGCATTGCTCTCACAATCACTGTAGTAGTTATTTGCGGGGTTATATGGCAAACATGGATGTTTGTACCCGCTCTGTTGGTTGCTGTGCATTTAATGCCATATGCAGGGATGCGCCCACAAACGTTTAGCTGGCTTTTTTTTGCGCTTCTGCTTCGAGTGCTCGTTGATAAAAAAGCCGAACATGTCTATGGGCGCTATTTACCCATATTGCTTTTTGTGTGGGCTCAGCTTCATGGTGGGTTTTTAATTGGCATAGTGCTATTAGCCATCTGGGCGTTTTTTGACCTCAAAAAGCGCGCCTTAATAGTATTGTTCGCCACAGTCGCAACACTTGTGAATCCCTATGGGATCGCGCTGTGGCGCGAAGCACTAATGACATTTTTCTCGCTATCCACGCGGGCAAGCGTCAATGAGTGGTCGCCAACGCTTGCGCGCCTTGATCTACGTCTTGGGCTTGTTATGCTCTTGCCCACATTCCTTATCGTTCGCTACCCTCGCGCATACTCGCCATTCTTTAAACTTACATATGTCATACTCTTTCTCACCATGCTTTCTTCAAGCAAACTATTTCCGTTTTGGCTTATCATGGCAGGCTATACAATGATCATAGGCTTAACTACTCTTGAAAAAAGTACTGTGCAGATCAAAGGTGCAGCTAAACGCCTCAATACACTTCTATATGTTCTTTTTCTTCTTATTGCAATTAATGCAGCCGTTCTCATCATATCAACGTTTAAAACCTACAAAACTCTGGATGAAGATGTGTATTACCCGAAAAATGCTGTAATTTTCCTAAAAACACATCCGCCCCAAGGTAATATATTTGCCCCCTTCGGCTGGGGCGGTTACCTCATATGGAAACTCCCAGAAAAGAAGGTCTTTATCAGTGGACATATGCCACATTGGGAGCATATTCTTGAAGATTATATTAAGATAATCAAGCTGGAAAGCCCTTTTGAGAAAATCACCACATCCTATAATATCTCAACGGTGCTTGTTCAAAAAAATAAAACAAACTTTGCTGCATTGACTACTTATCTTAAGAAAAATGGCTGGAAAACGATTTATGAAGGTGGCGTATCGGAGATATTAATAAGACCGTAACCTGGCACAGGTTACGGTCTTATTTATATATGACTTTCACGCCTCTGTCGCTAGGAACGGGAGAAATGAGCTTGTTTCGTTGAGATAAATACGAATAGATAATTAACAAAAAAAGGGCTAGGCCGGCGAAGATCAGTGTATATCCAACTACTTTTTTAACCATAAGCCTTTGCTGTTATTCAAGATTAATCTTGTCTTTTATCAAGAATTGCGGCCTGTTCTGAAGCTCAGTATATATGCGTGCAATGTATTCACCGATAATGCCAATCGTTAAAAGCTGCACTCCTCCGAAAAACATAATAGCGACAAAAATCGTCGTCCACCCAGTAACCCAATACTCATGGGGAAGAAATAGACGACGCGAAATCGCATACGCAATACCCATCAACCCAAAAACCGCACACAAAAACCCAATGTAGGTCGCAAATCTCAGTGGTTTTGAGGAAAACGACACGATGCCATTCAAGGCGAAACCCATCATTTTCTTCAGTGGATAATGTGTTTCGCCATTCATACGCTCTTTTCTCTCAAAGGTCACATATGCCGATGGAAACCCTCCCCATGCTACTAGACCTCGTAAAAAACGAGCGTGTTCGGGCAAATCATTCAACATAACGACAACTTCGCGATCTATCAATCTGTAATCACCAACGTTATGGGGAATCTCTGTGTCAGAAAGTATATTGATTAGCCGATAAAAAAGGTCAGCAGTTATAGTTTTGAAAAATGCCTCATGTCGGGCAGTTCTTTTCGCATATACAACCTTATACCCTTCGTGCCATTTTAAGACCATTTCGTCAATAAGTTCTGGAGGGTCCTGAAGGTCCGCATCAATACTTACGACAGCATCGCCTTGGGCATACAAATAACCACACGTAAGTGCCGTCTGATGGCTAAAATTACGCACAAACGAAACAAGTTTTATGCGTTTATTGCTACCGGTAAACTCCTTTATATCTTTAACCGTATCGTCCTTTGATCCGTCATCGACAAATATAATCTCATACGAATACTTCTCAACAACAGGAAGCAATCGATCAAGAAGCGTCCTTATATTGCCTTCCTCGTTATAGACGGGGACAATAACAGATAAGAGAAAATCTTTTTTCATACTATCTACTCATTATACACGACAATTTACGGCTCAAATTCGGGGATTCTGAAGTTAAACAGTGATGGACCATCTGGTCCGATGAAGAGTGTCTGGATAACATTGAGTATTAAATATGAGCTCATAAATAAGAAGAGTCCTAGAAATGCATACGTAATTGTTTTTTTTGCAGCACCTAATTTTTCCTGGTCTCCAGCCGAAGTTAAATATTTAAAAGCTCCAATTACGAGCATGACGAAGAGTATGAGAATTGCAAAAGCACCAGCGAGGAAAATAAGGTTTTGAAAAAGAACCTCGAGACATTTCAGAGTAGGCACTCCATCAACAACGCAGCCAGAATCAGCAATATTGCGAACTTGTGCGTATGCAGCTATTGAAAACATCATGCGGAGGCTTACTGACACCTTCTAACAGGACTTGTCGGATCATCAACACACTCTAAGAGATCAGGTAGTGTGACGGGACAAGAGATACCGAAACAGATGGATTTCTTAAATACGATATTCTCGAGACTCCAAATAACAGCAAGCGTTGCAACGATTACGAGCATACCTATGATTGCTGAGGTTATTTTGCCTCTAGCCTTTTCGACAGCTTCAGACTCACCACCAGAGATGACCCATGAAAAGGCCCCCCAAAGCATATAGAACAACGCTGCAAGACCTGCCATGACAAAAAAGAATCGGATCATGAATGAAAGTAGCTCTGAAAAGTTGGGAATTTTGAACCCAATATCGACTTCATTAACTTGAACTTCAGCAGGGTCGGGTGCGGCCAAAACCTTAGCAGCAGCCGTCATGAACAAAAAGGTGTTTGCTGAAGCAAGAACAATATTTTTTTTGAGCGAAGAGTACATATCCTCAAAGTATAGATAACTATTTAAGAGTTTGTCAAGGATAAAAAAATATGGTATACTACAGGATATGGGAGAAGCACGAAATGTCATAATAACGTTCTTGGTTTTACTGTTTGTCATCATTGGTTTGGGTGTTGTTTTTTCACGCATGTCCAAAGACAAAACAGACAAGCCTATTTTGGGTGGTGTTTTAGATAATATCTTTTTTTCAAAATCTCTTAAAACTACCCCTACGCCAAAGCCTGCCGGAATGGCTGATAAGGATGTTGGTTCAACACCAAACTCTAATACCATTACGATACGAAGTGGAAGCGCAACCCCAACTCCTGCAGTTTATACTGGTGGAAATCCAACAACAATTCCCGCTACTGGTACTCCTACCGCGGTACTCGTATTCTCAGGCTTGGGCTTGAGCGCAGGATACTTTATGAAGCGATTTTCTCGCTAACTTTTGGACACGGTCCTCTCTTAGCCCGCGCTAACTCATTGACACGATCTTTTTAAGCCACGGGCTTACTGTATGCCAGGTAGGCCGAGGCTTCGAGAGATGAACTGGATGATGAATACAGAGAACAGTGCGAATAACAAACCTACGATTGAGCCTATTAATATCCTTCTCCCTTGATTGAGTCTTCCCGCATCTGAGCGCGATGTTGCAATAACCGCAGTACCATAGATAAAGCTTAAGAATGCAATACCGCCGATAATGGAGAAGAAAAAGCTCGACATTTGGGCTGTAAATTCTCCCGGTTGTGTCGATAGACAACCAAACCCGGTATAGTAATGGTTTGGGTCTGGTGTTGGGATAAGTCCCGCTTCGTTTGTCAGTGTTCCCAGAGCAGTTGGATCTACATCTGCACCCTCTATACCAACAACTTCTGGATATAAACAGCGCACACATGCTTGCCAACTTCCTGGAACCTTCGTGACGCCCTGACAATACCCACATAAATCACAGTTAGCAATGCTCTTATGTGGCTCGTCTGTGGGAAGGGGCGCTCCTAGCCCTGGGGTCGGTGTTGCCGCTGTTGAAAAAGGAGTTGGGGTTGCGGGCACAGCAGTTGGGGGTATTCCTTGCGCAAAAGCAGAGGATATCAAGCCGAGATGTGAGGTACAGATGACAAAGAAATAGATACTAATGATGACTTTGCGCAGACTCATATACTTGCAGTATATCTTATTTTTTCTCTACATTGTAAAGTGGGCCAACGATTTGAATGTTTGCTGGAGCACGTAGATTAAACCAGTCTTTAAATTCACTCGCACTAAAACTTGTCCCACCAACATTAATTGAAGTCGTTTTTCCAGAGCCAAAATCTACTGATACCGACGTGTTCAAGCCATCACCAACAGGGCTGCCCCCACGAGCACGTAGTTCAGAGATTACTTTATTTGCATCCCATGTTTCCTTTCCAGCTGGATTTGGCTTATCTACCTGATATAGGTGCTCTTTGTCGACATCACTATAACGTGCAAGCAGAATAACATTAGCTATATCGGCAACTTCTTCACCTTTCATCCATGCTGTTCCTCCGTACTGACTTCGTGATCCCCAGTTACAATAAAACCACGGTGAAGCTTTATCATACGCACGCTCATTAAGTTCAGAAAAACTCGTGGGAGTTCCGCCTGCACCATCAAACTTTCCAAGATTCAAAATATAACCACCATGCGTTGAGGCATACTGGGTAAACCCTGGGTTTCCGCCATCCATAAGTACCCAACCTTTTGTAGCTTCGACAGCGACATCCCAGTTGCCCCCTTTTGGCTCAGGTCTAAATACCTGACATGCTTCGGTTGTGCAGATGCGACCATTGCGCTGCATGGAATTAAGCGCGTATGTGCGTGCTGCAACAGCCTGCGCTTTCAGAGCGGCCATACCCCCATCATCACCCCATGAATTAGGTACTTCCCAGATGCGCTTAACATAGTCTTCAATAGTGAAGGTGCCATGACCATCGACGTTAACGGTTGCGCCCTGATCATAATCCTTCTTTAGAGCGAATTGCGGATAATATTCGGATAATATTTGATCCTCATTCTGGCCTGCTTTGGCCCTTGCATAAGCCCCATACTGATTCAGTCCGTTCCTGTGAGGAGCGCCGTAGGTAAAGAAACCGATTGCTGGTGAAAATCCTGGATTTTTTCCATTCGTCAAATCGCTTGAACATCTCCCCCCACCTGAGGAGCCAGCAGAGCGCGGAATACCAAGACTTGCAAGTTTTTGATTAATAAGCGACTGTTGCTTCGCGCTAAGCTGTGCAATCTTTCCTGTAAGTTCCGATTGATACTTTTTGGCTTTGCCAACCTCTTCAGAAAGAAAGGTTGATTGTTTATCGACTTCTTTCTTAGCATCGCTTAGGCGACTTTTCTCGCTTGTTAATTTTTCTTTAAGATCATCAATATTTTTTATATAAAGTACTGTGCGAAGAATTGCCTCTTTATCATTGTCTGCAGCCTTTTTCTGGTAGAAATAGAGTTGCAGGGAGGTGGATAAGTTCTCTGCGACAATAAGCTGCAGTACAGATCCTTCAGCTTTTTTAATGTTTTTATAATGTGCATTGATACGCAGATCTATAACTTCTTTCTGTCTTACCAAAACCTTTTCGGCTTTGGCAATTTGGAGCTCTTTTTGGGAAATGTCTTTTTCAATCGAAGTAAGCCTCCCTTTTATCGCGGCGAGCTGTGTGCGTATACGGTTAAGATCTGATTCAAGGGGTTTTGTCGCATTCAGTGAGGCGTTAAGATCTTTTTGGAGCTTTGCAAGCTCGTTATTTACATCGTCAAGTTCGTCGGCACGAACAGGATATATGAAGTTCACACACAGAAAAAATAACGATAGAATGATTGCAATTTTTTTCATCTGATTTCATTATACCTTGACGCTACTCTTTTCGAAAATCGTACGAATAATATCCTCAATTTTTTCTTCCTCGACCGTTATGTCGATAAAGGGAATGTTTTTTGAGACCGCCGCAACAAGCTCTGAGACATTTTTCCTTTGCACACGGAATCGTATTTTTGGATACTCAATCGATTCGATATGGCCAACTTTCTCTAGCGTTGCGGTATTTGGCATATCGTCGACAACAATCTCAACGGTTTTTGTTCGTGCATATTTTTGAATCAGTTTTTCGATATCGCCATCGTATAATAGTGCGCCGTGGTCGATAATAATTACTCTTTTAGCAAGCCGGCGCACATCTTCCATATAGTGACTTGTGAGAAGGATTGTGGCTTTGTAAAAGCTTTGATATTGCTCAATAAAATCGCGAATGTTCTTTTGTGCAACGACATCAAGACCAATGGTCGGCTCATCTAAGAAAAGGACTTTTGGCTTGTGAATCAGTGTTGAAATGAGTTCAGCTTTCATTCTTTGGCCAAGGGACAGCGTTTTCACCGGCTGATCAATCACATCATGTGCATCGAGCATCTCAACAAGCTCACCAAGGGTTTTTTTGTATTCTCTCTCGGGAATTTCATAAATTGTTTGGTTAAGTTTAAAAGTATCGGTCGCTGGAAGCTCCCAAAGCATCTGGTTTTTCTGACCCAAGATAAAGGAGATGTTGCGTAGGTATTCATGTTGTTTATCGAAGGGCGTATAACCGAGTACGCTGACCGAGCCGCTCGTAGGATATAAAATACCGGTCAGCATTTTCATAGTTGTTGTTTTTCCAGCGCCGTTTGGACCGACAAAACCAACCAATTCCCCCTGCTCAATCTCAAAGCTTATATCTTTGACTGCTTCGATTTCTTTATAGGTTCGGGCGAAGATGTTGCGGAGAGCCCCATCAAAACCGTCCTGCTTTATGGGTGTGCGGTATGTTTTGCGAAGATGTGAAACCGAAATCATATGGTGATTATATCAAGCCCGCGGCGCAATCGGGGTGCGGGCTAGAAAGGGGTCGTGTCTATTAGCAGACACACTTGCCTCTTGCTAATCTATAATTATTGGTATAAAATATTCTGTATGAAAGGCACCTACGTTCCACCGGAAGAGGGACAAGGCAATCCGATCGAACAATTTACGGTCAATCTGACTGCCTTAGCAAAGAAAAACAAACTCGACCCTGTTGTGGGTCGAGATAATGAGGTGCGACGCTTAATACAAATATTATCGCGTCGCACGAAAAACAACCCTGTGTTGCTTGGTGACCCTGGTGTGGGAAAAACCGCCATTATTGAAGGCCTCGCCCAACGCATTGTCGCTGGCGATATCCCCAACACACTCAAGCATAAAGAACTTCTATCAATAGACCTAACAGGGCTCGTCGCAGGCGCAGCTTTTCGCGGTGAATTTGAACAGCGACTAAAAGGTCTTCTAACCGAGCTCGAAAAAGCAGAAGGAAAATACATTATTTTTATCGACGAGCTCCACACAATCGTAGGCGCTGGATCTGCCCAAGGCTCCGCAGACGCCGGCAACATTCTAAAACCCGCGCTCGCCCGCGGAACCCTACACGCCATCGGTGCAACGACCATTCGTGAATACCGCCAATATATTGAAAAGGATCCAGCGCTTGAGCGCCGATTTCAACCTGTTATGGTTGATGAGCCCTCACCCGAAGATACGCTCACTATTCTCCGTGGCATTAAAGAAAAATATGAAACACATCACGGAATCAAAATTTCTGACGATGCACTTATCGCTGCGGTCGACCTCTCCACACGCTATATTACCGACCGCTTTTTACCAGACAAAGCAATTGACCTCATCGATGAGGCAGCAGCAGGCTCCAGAATTGAAATAGATTCGATGCCGACCTCGCTTGATGAGATAAAGCGCAAGAAAGTTCAACTCGACATTGAACTTGCGGCGCTCAAAAAAGAACAAAATGTCGAGGAGCGCCGCGCAAAACTTGAGGCGGAGCGCACAGAGCTCGATGCAACATTCAAAGAACTTGAAACAAAATGGGAAGAAGAAAAACGCATTATCAGCGAGCTCCAAAGCTATCGCCTCCAGCTTGACCAGCTTAAATCTGAGCTCGAAATTGCAGAGCGCGATGCTGAACTCGAAAAAGCCGCTGAGCTCAAGTACAGCAAAATTCCAGCACTTGAAAAGAAAGTTTCTGAACTTGAAAAAGAATGGCAAAAAAAACCAGAAGCAGATCGCCTTCTCAAAGAACGTGTTACTGAAGAAGACATTGCACGCATCGTATCTCGCTGGACAAACATTCCAGCACAACGCCTTCTTTCTACCGAGTCAGAAAAACTAGCTAAACTTGAAGATGAGCTCAAAAATAGAGTCGTCGGCCAAGATCATGCCCTAACAAGACTTGCCCAAGCAATTCGACGATCCCGTGTTGGTCTGAGCGATGAAAATCGCCCCATAGGTTCATTTCTATTCTTGGGCCCAACAGGTGTCGGAAAAACTGAAACAGCAAAAGCCCTTGCTGAAGCCCTATTTAATGATGAAAAAGCCCTTATTCGCATTGATATGTCTGAATATCAAGAACCCCATACAATCGCGCGCCTCATCGGGGCCCCACCAGGCTATGTGGGATATGATGAAGGAGGCCAGCTAACTGAGGCCGTGAGGAGAAAACCATACTCTGTTATCCTCTTTGACGAAGTGGAAAAGGCACACCCACAGGTGTTCAATACGTTTTTGCAGATTCTTGATGATGGAAGACTCACTGATGGAAAGGGCCGTACGGTTAACTTTAAAAATACAGTACTTATTTTAACCTCTAACTTGGGCTCACAATCGAAAAATATAATGGAAGAAGTCCGTCGCTTCTTTAAGCCTGAGTTCATAAATCGACTTGATGGGATTGTAGAATTTAATGCACTCGATGAGAAAATTATGAGTAGTATTATTGAGCTTCAGCTCAAAGAAACAGAGGCGCGCCTCGCAAAAAACAGCCTGCAGGCAACCTTTACCGATGCGCTCAAAAAACATCTCCTCGCGGTCGGGTTTGACGATATGTACGGCGCCCGCCCGCTCAAGCGCATGATAAACGAGCTCATTCTTGATGAAATTGCACTGATGATTGTTGAAGGAAAGGTTCATGAAAAAGACAAGCTAACTGTTGATTTTAAGAATAATCGCGTTCACATTGAAAAAACTACTATAAACTAATCCTGCTGTGCTTGACTACGCTATTAATATAGCCTATAATATTACCTTCACCGACCCTGTTCTAGCCCAAGGAGGCAAGGATGAGCAGCTCAAAGCCGGTACCGATCTTGGTCTTGCGCCAGGTCAGAATCGTGACCTGGCTGTCCGGAAGTACTGAGCCCAGGAGGGCTCGGGTCGAAGGCCATGCTGATGAACTTCTCGAGCTCCTGGGGCAATCCAATGATGAGCTCGGGAGCACCTCAGCGCTCGTGGTGCAGGTGTCGGCACATGTTGTGCGAGTTTTACTGCATGACGGCTCACCAGTTGCCCGGTTCTCGGTCGATACCGAGCAAGCCGGCGCGACAATCGTCTTCGTCGACAGCAAGGGATGGCTCCAGAGCCTTCTTGCCATCGGCGCGGAATCGATCAACCCCGAGGACTGGCCAAACAGCTGGGTTCGGACGGCCTTCAAGGCCGAAGACTGACGACCTCAAGTCGTCCATGGCCCCGGTCCGCTTCGGCGGATGCGGGGCCTTTCTCATTCCCCAAAAATTCCTCTTTACCTCCTAAAAACCTGCTATAATGGATATTCCAATGACACCAAAAGACATAACCCAGGATCAATTCGAGCAAGAAGTCGTTCAACATAAAGGCGTCGTTTTCGTTGACTTCCACGCAGAATGGTGTGGACCATGCAAAATGACCGAGCCTATTATCGAAGATCTCGCCACAAATTCGAGTTTCAAAGACAAGGTTAAGTTCGTCAAAGTCGATGTTGACAAAAACCAAGACCTAGCCGGACAATACAGTGTTTTTTCCATTCCTACGTTCATCACCTTCAAAGATGGCGAACCCGTCAACCAGTTCTCTGGCGCGCGCGATCGAGGAGGTTTCGAGGCAGAGCTCAATAAATTTGTGTAGTTTCTTATCTTGCATCAAACATTCTGACTGCTTTCCCATGCGCAATCTTTAGCTTAATATGTGCCTTTCGTAGAATAAATAAACAAAATTCCGCAAGCCAACGCACAGAGGTAGATATAGGATTTTTTAACCCTTGCATCACCTTATCATCACTTATCGGCAACTTTACACTGTTATACGTAGTAAATTGAGAATGGCCCGTTGATGCAACCCCTTCTTCTTCTACTTCTTGGGGCACCTCAATCTTTTCAGGTCTAGGCTCAACATAATGTTTAACTTCCGGCTCAGGCTCATGTTCGGTTACCTCATGAATCTCGATATGATCTTTTGAGACTTCTGGGGGGCGCATGGGTGAGATTTTTTCTGGATTCCCATAGCTGATTTGTTGCGCTTGTACGCTTTGAATAAGATCGGAAATATCGGTATAATTTTGGGGCATAAAAAGAGTATAACAAGTTACGCGGCTTTAGCGATAGGCTTCTTACTCCTGTCAATACTCGGCTTCCTTCCCGCGTCATAATCCCGCTGACATAACTCACATATAGCACATGGACCGATTTTAACTTTTTTAGCTCCACATCCACCTTTTCCAAACTCGCGGCAATCCTTGTCATCCTCCCATTTTGATGTGTCCCTCCACGCTTCTCTATCAATCGCCTGTTCCCCAAAAACGCTGTACATTGCAGCCATATGCGGCGACATATCACCAAGCAGGCCGATATACATGTTTGATGACTGAGTATCACATACAAGACTCCCATAGAAGAGTGGGGCGTCGTGTTGTCCGTAGTATTGCGCAATGTACGAACCTATATCTATGAGATTGCCATCTACTACAGGTGCAGCCATTTTAGTTGCTGCTTCATCCTGCTCATCTCTTAAAAGCGTAGCCTGTTCAAAGAGATAGTCGCGTGCCTGCTTCGCTGCCCTCGTTATTTCTGCATATCGAAATGGAACTTCCTGTTTATCGACAGTGGCTAACTCTGACATTAGTCCAATGAAATGTTGGACATACTGACCAAGGTCTTGGCGCACACGAGCGGCAAATGCTTCTGAGGCGTCAACCTTATCTTGAGTTAAACCAAGTAGTTCGTATATGCGGCCATGGTCTGCGGAGCCACTGAAAGCCAATGGCCGCACGAGCATTTCTTCTGTAGTTTCTGGGGCAGATAAGTTACCGCTAAAACCTGCTGATTGTTGCATCTGATCGTACTCTTTTTGAGCTTTTCTAAATCCAACATCGTCGTGTCGATGCATGATGTTCGTTTGGATAATACGGAAGCTGCCGTCTATGTTCGGAATCTTGCGGAACGTAAAAGTAAAGCGACGATCACCGTAACCTTCTTTCGACGGAGAAGAAAGGACTACCATTGAAACATTCTGGTCAAGTAACATTTTATATGCCTCTTGATAACCTATAACTTCATAGTGTTCTCGTGACCAATGTCCGTACTTTTCAATAGTCCGTTGCCACGATGATTGAAGATCGAGCCCTTGCATAACCCACGCTCCGTCTTGTCGTAGTTCACCCTCTAGCTCACTAAAGGGAACATAGCCTGCATGTTCATTAAGGAGGCCGATCATCTGTCCATCAAGAAACTGACTGTGGAAAGATTCGGGAAGCTCTCGAAGTCGAGCGACTTCTAAAGGAATGTCGTAAAGGCGATCCAACGAATGCCCCTCTTGGGGCTGTAATCTTTCAGCTTGTTGCATATCCCTGCGCGGGGTAGGATTTGGAAGGTAGTCGGACTATAACCGTTGCGGCACAGCTCAGGAATTTCACCTGGATTCCCCGTTCCAAAACCGTTAAACAAATAATTCTTCGTTTGTATTATGCAGGCGCCCCATGGCGTAGAGCATATCTGACAAACGATTCAGGTATTGTAGCATACCATCTGCGTTTTCTGCCTCGATCGTCGTACTGTTTTTTAAAAATGTCGTCACTTTTCGCTCTGCGCGCCGACATACAGCGCGCGCTATATGGCACGCAACGCTCAGCTGCGTGCCCTGGATGAGAATAAACTTTGTACCAGTTGGTTTTCTTGATTCAACATCGTCAATGTACTTTTCAAGCACATTAATATGTTCCTTTACCGTCGCCATATCAACCGGCGCACCACACAATACGCTCATCATTACATAGAGATCCCGCTGTATGAGCGTTATGAGCCCCTCATCACCTTTTGCTTCCGGGTGGCTTACTATCATACCAAGCCACGACGTAAGCTCATCAATATCACCATACGCTTCAATTTGCGGGTCGTCTTTTGGGAGTCTTTTTCCTCCATAAAGTCCCGTTGTTCCTTTATCGCCACTTTTGGTATAGATTTTCATAGACACGACCCGTTTCTAGACCGCACCCCGATCGCGCCGCGGTCTTATGAGGCTAACATGCTGATGCACCACAGCTATAGCATTTTTTACAGCCTTCTTCATATACAAGTGCTGCAACACCACACTCTGTACAAATATCTAACTTTGCCGACATAACTGTTGGCGGTTTTTGTACCGACATATTTTCTAAATCAAGCTTTACGGCGCCATTTCCATTCGCCCCGTTGAGGTGGCCATTACCGTTCATTAGCTGTGCGGGTTCCTCGGGCTTTTTCTCCACATGACCGAAACCATGTAGGCCATATTTCATCGACAAAACTTTCGCAACGGCATCAGGTAAGCTTCTTATTTGGTTCTTTCCAAAGCCCCGAATACTTGCTCCGCCAATGTTTAAAAGATCGTCCACAATATGTTGAATCTTCTCTTGTGGTGTAAGGTACGATGCCATGCGAAGATTCATAGAAATCATTTTTCCAAGACCTTCGGCCATCGCGAACAAATCTGATCCTGCCTTGCCCACGCCGTTAATAAAGACCTCCAATGGAACTCCCTCGTCGTCCTCGTTAATAGTTATGTAAGCAATTCCCACCGGAGTTTCGATACGGTACGTTGATCCATGGGCAACCATTGGGCGTGGAATTATTTTGTGTCTTGGTTGAGCAAGAACTACCTCTTCTTTTTTCACTTTTGGCTCTTCAAGTCGCTCCAAAACGCCTTGGCGTGAACCGTCGCGCATATAGGTAATACCCTTCAAACCCATGTCGTATGCCATGGTGTAGAGTTGTTTTACATCATCGACAGTATGCGCGTTGGGAGCATTGACGGTCTTTGAGATCGATGAATCAATATACTCTTGCGCAACAGCTTGAATACGCACATGATCAACTGGTGTTAGGTCATTCGCTGAAACAAAGTAGTCTGGTCGATCAGCATCGGGATTCTTTTCTTTCCATTCTTTAAACAATGGGTGATAGACAATATCCTGACCACCTCGCCATGTTTGGCGATATTCAAATTCATACACAGGTTCAATACCAGAAGATACATTTGCAAGCACGCTGGTTGTCCCTGTGGGAGCAACGGTGAGAAGCACAGCGTTACGAATGCCGTACTTCGCAATTCCTTTCTGGATCTCCTCTGGAAGCCTCTGAATATGGAATCCTTTTAGGTATTTTTCTTTATTAAACTTTGGAAACGCGCCTTTTTCTTTTGCGATCTCAACTGATGCAATATAGGCGTTGTCGCGAAGGACTTGGAACATTTTGTTGACGATTGGTAATGACTCGTCTGAACCATAGCGGACTTTCATTTTAATAAGCGCGTCGGCTATGCCCATAATGCCAAGACCGGTGCGTCGAATATCTTTTGCAGCTTTCTCGTTTTGATCGAAAAAGTAGAAAGTATCATCAATAACGTTATCGAGGAAGCGCATAGCTACCCGCACATCTTTACCAAAAGACTCATAGTCAAACTGTTCTTTATGAACATACGCCGCAAGGTTCATGGCTCCTAGATTACAGACTGCCCAACCACCTAGAGGCTGCTCACCGCATGGATTAGTTGCAAGGAGGCGCTCAAAGTAATAAGTATTGCTTCTCTTATTACTCCTGTCTAGAAAGTGCAGCCCTGGTTCTGCTGATTGCCAAGCGGCCTTACATATAAGATCCCAGAGGTGCTTGGCTTTTATTGTCTTGAAGACGCGCACCTTTCCCCCCATAGCTTTCCACTCCTCAATTTCACCATTCCATTTCGCATCATAGCGAGGGTCATCGATATCGGGGAAGACAAGATCCCAATCACCATCTTTTTTTACCGCCTCCATAAAAGCATCAGATATACACACTGAAAGATTTGCACCATGGATTTTTGTGAGGTCCTGTTTTACCGTTATAAATTCCTCAACATCAGGATGCCAATCCCATAACATTAACATTGTGGCACCGCGACGCGAACCTCCCTGTTGTACGACATCGTGCGTCGCGTATGAAAATAATCCTGCCCAGGTTACTGGACCAGAAGAAAATCCATTGACTGTTTTTACTCGAGCTCCACGGGGACGGAGAGATGAGAGATTGAGGCCTACGCCGCCCGAGCGAGCTTGGATTTCAACCAGTTGATTAAGAGATTCTAGTATGCCTTGACGTGAATCTTTAGGTGAGGGAATAACGAAACAATTAAAATAGGTTACTTTGTAATCTGTACCTGCTCCAGATAAGATACGACCTCCGGGCACAAATTTGAAATCTTTTAACACCTCATAAAACTTGCTCTCCCACTTTGCTTGCTGAGTCTTTTTTTCCTGCTTTGCAATACCACGAGCTACTCGCTTCCACATTTCTTCAGGTGTTTTCTCCATGGGAGCGCCTGCTAAATCTTTAAGTGAATAACGATCTAGAAATACCTTTTGTGAAAGTCCGGTTAGTTTCATGATATTGTATTGGAACTTATAATAACTTTTTTAACTCCTTCTCAAAATCCTCAACGTCGACGAATCTTTTAAAGACTGATGCAAAACGGATGTAGGCTATTTTATCTAAATTCTTTAGATATTTCGCGACTATTTCCCCAATCTTGTGGCTTTCAATTTCGGTTGTTTCTTCCTGTTTTAAATCCATCTCGACATTCTTAACAATCTCCTCTACTTGTTCGAGCGTGATAGTTGTTTTTCCTGTCGATTTTACGATACCATCGCTGAGCTTGTTTCTATCGAACCTCTCTCTTCGACCGTCCCTTTTAACTACCATTA
Organism: uncultured Gammaproteobacteria bacterium; assembly: GCA_964612595.1. Taxonomy (GTDB): domain Bacteria; phylum Patescibacteriota; class Microgenomatia; order UBA1406; family HO2-37-13b; genus OLB23. Next base: position 104,686 of record CAZTFB010000002.1, read on the forward strand.
TGGGGAGCTGTTCCACACGCTCATAGGTTGTAAATCGCTTTAAACACTTCGTACATTCTCTTCTTCTGCGAACGGTCATACCGTCGTCGGCTGTGCGCGTCTCTACTACTTCAGTTTGGTCGTTGCTACAAAAAATACAGTGCATATATTGTGTTAGTTTCGATTAGACCACACTACTAAGAGCGTGTCAACATATCAAAATATGTGGTTAATATATCACCACTTTTCTCCCGAGCTCGAGCATCGGGAAAGACTTTAGAAAATCGTTACTTCCCAAAAAAAATTGAACAAATATAGCGTGTCTAGTCTTAAACTGACCCTACATAGAGCTCTTTTTCTATTTGTGATAGTTTTGATGAGATTGACTTTGAGTGCCGAATAAAAGATAATGAACATGAGTAATAAAAACGCATTACAATTTACAAGATTGACCGTGAGCCCCGAAGAACTACGCACTACCATTGAAGAGCAAAAGTCACAAAAGGTGGATCAAACACATCCCCAAGAACTGTATTCATGGGCAGCTCCTATACGCCCATACAAGAAGAAATCTGAGGGTATCTTACGATTTTACCTAGCAATAGCATTCTTGCTCACGCTTTTAGTGTTTTTCTTTGGCGACCGCATTCTTGTTCTACCTATCTGGTCAACAATTTTCGTCGTATATGTTTTGACCATTACGCCGCCTCCTGTAATTACCCATCGCATAACAAAATTTGGTATCGATATAGCAGGAATAACGTATCGCTGGGACAAGCTTTCTCATTTTTACTTTGTACGTAGATACGATCACGATGTGCTTTCGATTGTTGGCCATGAACAGACCGATATTTATTTGTATCTCGTCATGCCGGACACAAAGACTAAAGATGCATTAGCAAATATATTGGGGGAACATCTTATGTTCTTAAAAGAGCCTAAATACAGCATGACTGACAGGATGGCTTTATGGCTTACTTCGCTGATGCCTGGTGAAGAAGCACCTCGAGCTGATCTTTCAAAAACTGAGGCTTAGTTTCTTTTACGCCAAAGATGCGTGACCACGCCATAATACCCTCATCTGAACTCACTACGCTTGCATCGAGCTCCTGTGCAAGCACAATAAGGTCAAGATCAGCGACGCTATCCAGAAATTTTGTACGCGTCGCATTGCGGTACCTTTCGCGAAGTTTGGTAATGTGCTTACCAATTTCCTTTTGATGTTCAATGTGGCTAAATGTCTTGCCTTCCATATCTTTTACGGCATTGGCTAGTTCCTCTTCGGCAATGACTAACCCTCTGTAAGAGCGCTCGCGGATGTCTTTTACCAATGTATAAAATACTTTAGCGGAAAACCTGATATTACTTATCTCTGGGCTCTTAACTTGTACAACAGAAAGCAGTTTTTTTAGGGATTCATCGGTCTGTGGAAGGAAAGTAAGCACCTCGTCAACTATTGAAGGTGGCATAAAAAATTGCACATGCTCACCACGAAGCTTTAGGCCATATTCATATATGGTGAGCATAACCTCTTTCGAGTTATTTCCAAGTCCAGCATTTGTCTCCATGTTAAAGAAGAGGTTTGTATCAAGCACAAATATAGATGGTTTCATAGCGTCTTAAAAAATGTAAATCAATGAAGTGACAATTATACCCCATAAAATCATGGTGATGATGAGCGATTTATCCTGCGTTATTATCTTCTCTGGGGCTTCGCCTTGCTCCTTTTCATATAAGAGTTGTGCGTACCTCGAGATGCCATAAACAACCAATGGGATAGTTATCATCAGCCATTTTCTTGCCTCAAAGTCAGCTAGGACAACTGAAAATGCCTCTGAAAAATTTGTTTGAATGAGTGGGGTTTCAAGAAAGGTGTACAGTGAGTACGATGTTATGGTCATTGTCGCAAAGGTGCTGGTCATAAAAAGCAACAGTGTTTCTTTATAGGTTGAAAGCGTCGATCGTGTTGATGTGCCGTGGTTGACAAGCTCTGCATGACGTTTCACTGATGCCACGAAGAGAGATGCAAAAAAGATTGTTAGGATAAGCCAGATCTGAATATGGTACCCACTAATTAACTGCCCAGCAAATGCGCGGAGCATGAAAGAGAATGATATGGCGAAGATATCGAGGACCGGTTTTTGTTTAAAGTAAAGAGAGTAAAAAAAATGGAGCAATAAAAACAAAAAGGCTACAAAAAAGAACGGAATTGAGAAGAAAAGTGAAAGAATGAGCGATGTTAGTGTAAGAATAAATACGACAAATGTACCATCAGGAATTGAGAGTTGGCCTGCCGCAATAGGTCTTTTGCTTTTTGCTGGATGTTTTTTATCGAATGGATAATCGATAATGTCATTCAGTATGTACGATGTTGAAGACAACATACAGAGGAGCAAAAAACCGATTGAGGTTCTAAAAAATAAGAATGGATCAAAGAGTTGGCCTGCGAACAATATTGCTGTATAGACAACAAGATTCTTTACCCATTGGTTTGGGCGGGCAGCAATAAGTACGTACTTAAGTTTTTGTAGGCTCACCTTAGGATACATTATACAGTCCAACTGTACTTTGTGCCATTAGTACAAATTACAGTTGGACTAAAATGGAAGAGTAAGATTTACATCTTGTGAGGCCTTTGGACTTATGTGTGGCTCCCAATATACCGTCATAAACCGCTTGCCTGCTGGGGTATTGTAATATACCTTGTGTTCTTTGAGGCCGTAATCGAATAATTCTTTGGTAAGCCGTACGTCATCAAGACAATATTGCTTTAATTCTTCCCACATTCCCTTTCTATAATATGTAATCGCTTGTAGGCCGTTACCTGACTTCCCTTCTCCAAGAGTAGCCTTAACAACCTCATCGAGACTAATTCGTCTTCCTAAAATTCTTTTAATATCAGACAAAATATCGAAGGATTTAAATTGTGTAACATCGCCAGGGTAGTACGCTTGAAGAACAGGAAGATCAAAACCGTCTGAGTTATAACCTATGACGACAGACGCATTTTCTAACAATACAAAGAGCTCGCCAAGCTCTTCTTCTAAGAAAGTTTTGTACGTATCGGTTTTATAGTCATACGCCCCAACAACTGAAATTCCAAGATCCTTATGGTTTGGGGCTTCACGAAATGTTTTTTTTGTTTCAATATCAAATATTACCGGTGCGCGCATAGAATTTTGAATGTTGAAATATCAGTTAACAACGGTGTCCGTAAATAGATCTTTGAACACTTCGATTTTGAGTAGTTGTTTTTTTGAAAGTTTATTGCGTTTCTGAATTGATTCGCGAATATGATCTTCTGCCTGTGTCTCCATCTTTTTTAGATAGTCAATAAGCCTGTCCTGATCATCCTCTTCTAGGTCGTAAATTGAACTATTTATTATTTCGTCAATCTTTCCAATCTTCCACAACGACCGCACAACTTCATCATGCATTTTGGCAATGGTAGAAATGTCGCCGACGAGCGGTCGGATTTTGAATCCCATCATTTGGATGTCACGAACCATCGCCTCAAGCGACAATCCCTGCTCCTCGACTTCACTATGGATTTGTTTTATAATATCGAAAGCAGTTCTTCGTCTCATAGGTTAAGTTGGTGTAACAATCATAATATGCTTAAGGCAAAAATTCAACAGGACCTCATCACAGCAATGAAGGCAAAAGATCAAGATAAGGTTGAGGCCTTACGACTTGTTATATCTGATATTAAGAATAAGGAAATCGACACCAAACAAGATCTCACTGATGATAACGTTGTAAAGCTCATTCGTTCCACTATTAAAAAACTTAATGAGGCAGCTGATATGTTTGCACAAGGTGGGCGCGACGATCTTGTACAACAAAACCTTGCCCAGGCTCGTATGTATGCTGATTATGTTCCCGCAGACTTAACCGATGAAGTTTTGGCTGAAAAAGTTGCTGCAGTTATGAGCGAAAATAAAGTTCTATTTACTGAAAATCCTAAACTCGTCATGCCAATTGTAATGAAAGAGCTTTCAGGACAAGCCGATCCCCAACGCATCATAGCTGAGATAAAAAAACATACACAATAATATGTCTCTGTACTTACAGATTTTTTCTGTCACGTTCTCGGAGTACTTTGCCTATCGCCTTAATTTTGTGCTTTGGAGAATGCGTTCCTTCTTTGGATTGATTATCCGCTACTACCTCTGGCTTGCTGTTTATGAAAGCACAAGTCATATATTTGGTTATTCTGAAAGCCAGATGTTGACATACGTACTACTCTCGACAATTATATCGGGTTTTGTTTTATCAACAAGAACGCCTGATATTGCAGGCCAGATTCTTAATGGCGACATCATAAATTTTCTTCTCAAACCGTTTTCCTTTTTTGGTTATTTTTTAACACGAGATTTTGTTGACAAGCTGTTCAATGTTGTTTTTTCTGTTTTCGAGGTTTTGCTACTTTATTTTATCTTAAAGCCCCAAATATATATTAATACTGGTTGGGAAGCCTGGGTTGCACTTATTGCACTCACAGCACTCGGTTGTCTTATTGCATTCAATATAAACGTGCTTATCTCGTTTATTGCGTTCTGGTCACCCGAAGTTTGGGCGCCGCGCTTCATATTTTTCATTCTCGTCATGTTTTTCTCAGGTGGATTTTTCCCTTTAGATATACTTCCTCCACCTATTTATAAGCTTTTATTGCTCACTCCATTTCCATATTTCTATTTTGTCCCAACAAAATTGTACTTAGGTTACTCAAATCCAGAGCTTCTTGGCTACGCTATGGCGACGGTTTGTTGGACATTTTTAAGTTCATATATCGTTGTGTACGTGTGGAAGAAAGGATTAAGGGGTTATAGTTTTTATGGGCGATAAGCAGACATGAACAAGTTTAAAAAATATGCAAAAATTTTCTGGATTCTCTCTAAATATTCTATTGCTACATCAACCCAAAGTAAGATTTCGACATTGCTATTTACTATCGCAAAACTTATCCGATTCGGGATGTTTTTCTTTTTTATCTATTATCTCATTGCCCATACTAAAACAATAAAGGGCTATTCCGTAGATCAAGCACTTATATTTTTCCTCACTTTTAACATTATCGACTCCCTTTCTCAGGCTCTATTTAGAGAAGTGTATCGATTTAGACAGATGGTTGTCTCGGGAGAACTTAATACTGTGCTCGTAAAGCCGTATCCAATCCTCTTACGCGTTCTTGTTGGAGGTGTTGATCCCATGGATCTTGTTATTTCGTTAGGCTATGTTGTGCTGGCAATATACATGATCGGTATATCGCCGTTTACAACAGCGCTTTCTATTGGGCTTTATAGCGGTCTTATTCTTAATTCGCTCATACTTGCCACTGCATTTCATATTGCCGTTCTAGGGTTTGCTATAATGACGACAGAAATCGATCACAGCATACTTATTTATCGTGATCTTACTTCTGCCGGCAGGTTTCCTTTAGAAATCTATCGTGAGCCGATTCGTTCATTCTTAACGTTTATCGTGCCGGTTGGTGTAATGATGTCATTTCCTTCCCAAGCCTTGTTTGGTACGCTCAGTCTTCTTCAGGGAACCGTTGGTATTGTTTTATCGTTTGGAGCACTGTGGCTTTCACTTCGATTTTGGCGCTCTGCACTAAGGTCGTATCAAAGCTGGGGAGGATGAACTTGAACTTAGAAATTCGTGTGTTAGAATGACGGTATGCACATTCGTAAAGATGTTGGTCTTACGTTCGATGATGTGCTTCTTGTACCAAAAAAAACTTCTATAGCATCTCGCAGCGATGTTACTATCTCCTCTCGATTTAGCAAGAACATCGCGCTTGAAATGCCAATTATTTCGGCAAATATGGATACTGTGACAGAAAGCACAATGGCTATTGCCCTTGCTGAAGCTGGTGGCATAGGTATTATCCATAGGTTTCTTTCCATCGAAGATCAGGCCAAGGAGATAAAAAAAGTTGCTAAAAAGGGATGTGTTGTTGGTGCTGCAATTGGCGTAAAGGGCGATTATGCAGAGCGCGCGGACGCCGTTATTAAGGCGGGTGCGCGCGCGCTTGTCCTAGATATTGCACATGGCCATAGTATATATCTACTAAAGGTCCTGACTGAGTTGAAAAGAAAATATAAAAAGATCGATATTGTTGCAGGTAATGTTGCTACATACGAAGGAGCCCTTGAGCTCATAAAGCATGGTGCTGATGGTATTAAGGTCGGGATTGGACCAGGCTCCATTTGTATTACGCGGCTCGTTGCGGGTGCTGGAGTGCCTCAACTTACCGCAGTAATCGATGCAGTTCGAGCTGCAAAAAAATATGGTGTGCCTATTATTGCTGATGGGGGTATTCGTAGGTCAGGTGATATTGTAAAAGCACTTGCCGCAGGGGCATCGTCGGTTATGATGGGATCTATTTTTGCTGCGTGCAAAGAAAGTCCCAGTTTGTTATTTGAAAAAGATGGGAGAAAATTTAAGCTGACGCGAGGAATGGCTTCATCGGCTGCATATAAAGCGAAACAAAAAAGTCATGCTAAAGCTTCTGATGGAAATGGAAGTGAGGAAATAAAGAATTATACAGCTGAGGGTGTTGAGGCAATTGTGCCATATAAGGGACCTGTCAACAATATTCTCCTTGAGCTTTCGGGCGGAATACGTTCCGGGTTTTCATATTGTGGTGCAAAAAACATACAAGAATTATGGGAGAAGGCAGAATTTGTACGCATTACCCCTAACGGTTTGGCAGAATCGCATCCTCACGACGTGCTTGCAGTATAATACCTGTAATATTTTCTTCATTTCATATGAAATACTTTGTAAAAACTTTTGGATGCCAACAGAATGTTGCTGATTCTGAACGTGTGGAGGCGCGCCTGCAGGCGCGCGGAATGACACCTGCGTCTTCGTACGAAGACGCAGATCAGATTGTCATCAACACGTGTATGGTACGCGAGTCTGCAGAAAACCGCGTCTATGGTTTGGTTGATAATCTAAGCAAACTGAAAGAGAAAAAACCAACACTCAAGATTGTGGTGACAGGCTGTATGGTTGGTGTGGCATTTCGTGACAAAACCGGCAAGGTGTTAAAAAAAATCAAAAAAGCCATGCCTGCTGTCGATGAGTTTATGCCTATCGAAGAGGTGGGATTTGATTTCGCACCTGTGCGTACGAGCAAGACTGCTGCGTGGGTTCCTATCTCAAATGGGTGCAATAATTTTTGCACCTTTTGTATTGTGCCCTTTACGCGCGGGAGGGAAGTTTCCCGCCCATATGAAGATATAATTGAAGAGTGCAAAGAACTTAGAAAAGATGGGTACAAAGAAGTTACGCTTCTTGGACAAAACGTAAATTCATACGGTGCTGATCTTATCGTTGGAGAAAAGAATATTCAAGTGATGCGCGATCTCCCCGATAAGACATATTTCGATGAGAAGGCCGTGGAGCCCCAGACACGATCTAAAAAAGCCACGGGCTTCTCGGTCAATGGTCGTACCATAGAACCAGTATATGTAAAACATCTTGGTAGATTACGTATTCCAACTCTTTTCCCCCATCTTCTCGATGAGATCGCGCAGATGGGATTCGAGCGTGTGGATTTTGTATCCTCAAACCCATGGGATTTTTCTGATGAAGTTATTGAGGTAATGGCACGTAACCCAAACATAACACGCGTCCTCCACCTCCCCCTTCAACATGGAGATAACAATGTTCTCAAGCGCATGAATCGTTGGTATACTCGTGAGGAATATATGACAATCATCGATAAAATACGTTCAAAAATCCCCGATATGAAATTCACAACCGACATCATTGTTGGGTTTTGCGGAGAAACACCTGAAGAGTTCGAAAGTACCGTCGATATATGTAAAAAAGTGGGTTTTTATAAAGCATATGTCGCTATGTATTCACAAAGACCTATGACTGCGGCAACAAAAATAATGGCTGATGATGTGCCGCATGCAGAAAAAAAGCGCCGATGGCAGGTCTTAGAAAAGCTTATCAACAAGCCCCACCTCGAGTCCTTTGGAGAGGAACAATACCATATGCACAAAAAAACAAGCTATGCACATTGAGGAGGCATTTGTCTTTTGTCCTCGTTGTGGACAAAAACTAACGGCGCATTTCGGCGGGTTTCCTGTATGTAAACATTGTGGGCTTCACTTTTATAACAATCCACGACCCACCACAACTGTAATAATTTTCGATGCCAATCAACACATCTTACTAACAAAACGTGGCATTGAACCCTTTAAGGGCTTCTGGGACCTTCCGGGAGGGTTTGTTGTTGTAAACGAAAGTATTACCGCATCAGCAAAAAGAGAAATCAGGGAAGAGCTTTCTGTGGAAATCGATATAGATCATATCTTTGGTGCCATACCCGATGAGTACGAATATCAAGGGATTATCTACCCTACACTATCAACCATTATGTCAGCACATATTATCTCAGGAAACTTGAAGGCACAAGATGATGTTGCGGATTTTGCATTTATTTCTCCGCGAGACGCTCTAAAGAAAGACTTGGCATTTATGAGTATACCCACAGCGATAAAGATAGCCACCGGCATTGAATAATTCCCGCATAATTACCGATTTATTAACGCACTGACTTCTCTACCAAGCTTAATCGCATAGTTCGTACCCCTATCGTAGGGATACGTCATATCAAGATTGGCAATAAATAAATTGGGAATAGGTGTCGTGTAGTCGGGTTTATTATGCACAAAAGTAGCGTCAAAGATGGGTTGGGCGAATGGACCGGTGAAATCGTAGGATGAAATCACCTTAAACTTATTATCAATAAATTTCCTGAGCTCGGACACAACCTCCTTGCTAAAATCAGCTTCTGAAAGCTTCATAACTCTGTCATTACGCTCTAGATAGTAGCCTACGTATGCGATGTGGTGATTATTGTAGTGCTTCTTATCGACAAAATTTGTGTGCTGAGCAACCAACATGAGTGGAATCTTGTCGGTACAAATATTAAGCCAGTAGGTTTTATCGAGGAGGGGAACGTCGGTTTCTAATATTAAAACTCGAGCATGAAGGTAGTGTAGGTTTTGAATTTTTTTCAAGTATTCTTGGGGAAGAATTGTTGATGCCACCTTGGCTAAAACGGGGGAAGGTAACGTAGAGATAACCATATCAAAAGCTTCTCCATCTATAATGAATTGTTCGCCATTCTTCTCCATTTTTGTAATTTCATATCCCTTGCGAATATCCACCTTTGCTTTGACATTAATGCTCTCTAAATGTTCTATAAAGCTCTGGAAGCCGCCAACCATATACCCCAAGTCTTTGGTTCTTTTATGAATCCTCGCCCACAAAAACGAAGCAAGTATTTTTCCCGCATATTTACCGTACTTTTTCTGAAAAAGCTGTTGGAAAAAGACTTCCCACATATTGTCACCCATATAACTACGGACGAACTGCTCAGCGGAAATCGTTTCATAATAACGAAAGAACGGAAACACCTTAAGGACACCTAGTCCTAAAGCGCCTCTTAATTTATCAAGAGGGTTAAGAAGGGGTAATTTTAAGAAATCGAGTGGGGAATCAACAGGATATGTTTTAAAACCGTCTTGCGTCGAGTAAAGTGAGTCCGTGTGTGGTTCACTAAAATATATATCGTTAAACCCTATCTCTTTTGCAAAGTTAATGATATCTGAATCATTAGAGAAAAGATGGTGATAGGCTTTCTCAAGTGGCCAATCCCATCCTTTGCCTTTAAATCCTATTGCGAGACCGCCCAGTACAGGGGCCTTCTCGAATAAGGTAACGCTGTGGTTATTCGATGCTAGTTCGTAAGCAGCTGTCAAGCCTGTCAGACCCCCACCGAGCACAGCTATTTTTTGTTTTTTCTCAATATCTTTTTCCCGCATAATTACCGATTTATTAACGCAGAGATCTTCACAACAGCGCAAGACAGTGTGGGACCCATGGTGCATATATATTAGATGCTAAAAACTTTGGGTCTTTAACTTTTTCAACAGGAACAACAGAATACCCATACGCAAATTCCAAATTTGGTTCAGGAATATGATCGATTTCTACGGTATAAAAATAACAAACTTCATGTTCACCGAAATCACTATTTGAATCGTCGGCTTGATAATATGCAGAACCTTTATTTATGAGTGGAGAAGTTAGTTGGTCCTTTTTAACATGCCATTCACGCTCGAAAGCTCGATACACCGCGTCTTCGGTCGGCTCAATCTCATCCCCAATAAAAAGTGGATGAGATGAGCAGGTTAAATCAAATACAGAATCGAATAACACATGTTTTCTATGCTGAAGTATGACTTGACCATCAAATAAAAGGCATGCAGTAAATGCTCTGTGGAGAATTTGTTTTTCGTGCGCTTCCCAACGCTCTATTTTTCCAATAATGTTATCTTCTTTGTCGACTTGAGCAAGATATTGTTTTTCAGCATAATAGTCCATGTCTGTATTCTAACATAGCGGCTACTTCAGTTATAATAGGGTCATGAACAGAGACTTTCCTGTAAAACTAGCTCTCATTTCTGTATTGCTCTTTGAATTATTTCTGCTGTTTGGTAATCCGGTTAAAGCTCAGGTTGTATGTTCAAATAGGGATGATTGCCAGAATAAAATAAAAGAGTATGAGTCAAAGCTCAGCGCCACGCGAGAAGCTAAAGGAAATTTAACCTCACAAATTCAGCTCACAAACACCAAGGTTGAGCTTGCACAAGTACGCATACAAAAAACCCAACACGATATTGAGGCAACTCAGAATGAAATTGCCCAATTAACTGGAAAGATTGAGCAGCTCAACACCACACTAGATCATTTGAGCGAAATTCTGCTGCAAAAAATTGTCGAAGGGTATAAAAACAAGGAAGCGAGCATTCTCGATATTCTGCTCTCCCCAGAGGCATCAACCCTCACAAATCAACTCAAATATATCCAGATAGCTCAAGAAAACGATCGTCTTCTTGCACTTCGTACTCAACAAGTAAAAGTAAATTTCTCTGAACAAAAAACGCTTCGCGAAGATAAAAAGGTTGATCTTGAAAAGCTCGAGAAAGATTTAGAGGCACAGAGAGTAGAGTTGAAGAACCAGATTGCTCAAAAAAACGCGCTTCTTGAGCAAACAAAGAGTGACGAAAAAAAATACCAACAATTGTTGAGTCAGGCATTGGCAGAATTTCAGGCGGTAAACAAAGCTATTGAGACAGGACAAAAAGTGGGTGAGGTTAAAAAGGGTGATCCAATAGCACTGATTGGCAATACAGGATATCCTCATTGCTCAACTGGAGCACACCTGCATCTTGAGGTGCGCAAGGGTGGCACATGGACAGATCCAGGCGCATATTTGGGAAGCAGTTGGGATTGGCCAATTAGTCAACCTATTGAAATTACACAGGGGTATGGAGTGACGCCATGGTCATGGCGTTACTCATATAGCGGAGGCATACATACAGGGTACGATATGGTGAGTAGGAGCAGTGAGGTGATACGTGCAGTAGCTGACGGCACCCTCTACTCATCCTCGCAGAATTGTAGCGGCTCGATCATAAAGATTAAATACATTGACCACGGGAACGACCTCATGAGCTTCTATCTGCATGTGCAATAGAAGACCGCAACCTCACGAGGTTCGTGGCCTAATGAGAATGCGCCCTTCGATTATGAGCCGTAGCCCACAATCTCCAGGCGCTTATCCTCGCACAGGCAAGAGCTCAGGCCTCGACCGTCATGTCAGAATCCGCCAAGAATGAGCGTGTCGGGCATCGGCCCCCTGCAGACCCGTTGGGTCGTGAACGTTGCCTTAACCCACCCTCGGCCCGGATACTCCACGAGGATAGAGCATTCGCCGTTCGCTTCTTTTTGGAAGCATTGCGAGTAGAACCGCTCAAAGTCTTCGTTGCCGTTTGGGTCGCTAATCGTCACGTCGACCAGGCCACCATTGGGCCCGCTGGACCACCAAACGTTTCCAGCACGACAGACAAACGGATTCGACCGTGTGTACATCGAACTACCTCCATCACGAGCTCGCCGGATGCGAAAAAAGTGCGCGTATGCACTTTGGTGCGAATTATACTACCAGAGAGCTCTGAGATCAATTTCTAGGCTGGGCAAGGGTCTGAAAAAAGTTAAATCGTGTTTGGATTTGTGAGACGCTCTATATTACCCCCGAGGTTGTTGTGTGGACCGGAGGGGACTTGAACCCCTGACCCCCGCACTGCCAGCGCGATGCTCTAGCCAACTGAGCTACCGGCCCAAACACATCCAGTTTTTCTATTATACACGAGCAGGTCGCTCAACAACGCGTTTTTGATATAATTTTAGGGTGATAAAACAATCTATTGTGATTCTCCATGGTTGGGGAAGTAGCCCTAAGCGCTGGATCGCTATGCACGATTCTCTCAAAGCGTTTTCTAGAGATATTGGTAACGCAATTCATATGCCATTTCTTCCTGGATTTGATGGCAACGAACCAGAAAAAGCGCTAAACATTGATGATTATGTTTTGTGGTTAGAAAAATATATCAAGGATCATAGATTAAGAAACATCGTGTTGGTGGGTCACTCAAATGGGGGGCGCATCGCAATACGATATGCCGCCACCCATAAAGATGTGGCGAAGCTTGTATTGATTGCTGCAGCGGGCATACCCAACAATAGAATCTCATTAAAAAAGTCTGTATTTATGGTCGCTGCTAAAACAGGAAAGGCTATTTTGAATCCTCTGAAAGGAACTTTTTTGTATCGAGCGGCAGAAAAAGGCATCTACAAACTCGCACGCGAGACGGACTACTACAAAGCAAGCCCTATTATGAAAGAAACAATGCTACACCTACTCGCATATGATGCAACGGGGGATTTAAAGAGCATTACATGTCCAACATTGTGTGTGTGGGGAAAGAACGATGCCGCCACGCCTCTGTGGATGGGAGAAAAGATGGTGGCGGGCATTCCAAGATGTACAATGAAAGTTGTTGATGGTGGCCACAACATTCATATGACAAACACCAATGAGGTGGCCACACATATTAAAGATTTTCTTCAAACATGACATTGTTGTTAACAATTGGTTTTCTAAAATTTATTCACCAGGTTTTATATGCCGTATACCTTCTCCAACTTAAGGAATATCGCCACGATCGTCTTAGAGAACATTTACTACGCAAGCACAAACACATGCATCATGCCTTATTTTATACTGGGCTTGGGGCGCCCCTATCGAGAAACATGCTTCCTCATCCAACAGGAAAAGCTGTCTTAATTACCACATTATCCTTAATAATTGGGATCTTGCTTATGTATCTTCTTGGCTTTGCAGGCATTGCCATAGCTCTCCTTTTCTCCCTTGGTATAGTGTTTTTGTCTCTTTCCGTTGTTTCCCCGTTTGAACACATGTTGCGCCAACAGACGTACGAAAACGCCCGCGCAAAAATCATAGACTATAAAAGTCGCGGGCTTCTCGTCATTGGCATAACCGGAAGTTATGGCAAAACCTCTACCAAAGATTTTCTAGCGCACATCTTGCGCTCATCACTCACAGTTCTGTCTACCAAAAACAGCATAAATACCCCTTTGGGTGTTGCTCGAACCATTGTTAATGAACTAAAACCAGAACACAAGGTGTTCATCGTAGAAATGGGTGCATATAAAATCGGAGAGATATCTGAGCTTTGCGATATTGCACTCCCCGATATAGGGATCATAACCGGTATCTCAAACCAACATCTTAGTCTTTTCGGTTCACAAGACAACATAATAAAGGGCAAGTCGGAGCTTTTTGACAAACTAAAACCAGGATCCGACGCATATATAAGCACGTTAAGTCCACACAAACACAAGAGCTCAAACACAGATATTCATATTATCCACTATGGCGAAAGGGATCTTGATGATAGTATGAAAAAGATTCTTGATGCATCCCAACTTCCTAAAGAACTCGCTCACAATGTAATACCGGCCATCCTCATCGCACAAAAACTTGGTATAGCTGACAAGAATATTAAAGAGTCATTATTAACCCTTGCCCCTTCAGAAAAAACCATGAAAATTCTTGAGGGGAGGGGTGGTGCGTCAGTAATTGACGATACCCACAACGCAAGCGAGATGGGTGTGATGACAGCGATTTCGTTTTTATCTTCAATGCCACATAAAAATAAGCTTCTTATTATGCCTTGTATTATTGAGCTTGGAGAAGCATCTGAAAATACCCATCGTGGTATAGGGACCTTAATAAAAGACAGCGATATTGAGGCAATTATAACAACAGATGATTACTATTCCTATATTGCCGAAACTGCACCAAAGGAGAAAGTTCGCCTTATTACAAAACCTGATGTTGTGTGTGCGTACTTGCGTGATCGCATAACGAAGGATTGGATAGTTGTATTAGAAGGAAAAGTTAGTCCCCATATTATTGATTTTCTTACTGGTGATGGTATTTAAAAAACCGATTTCAATTAGTTTTGCTCCTAATTTTCAACAGGATGATGTTTTGTTAGCGGTTCGGCTCTTGTGTGGCAGAATACCATTATCAACACAGTCAACCGCCACAACAGAGCTTAAAAGGGCAATTGGCAACCTCTTTCAAGATACCAATGTCTCTCTTTTTTCTTCGGGCCGCTCTGCTCTTTATTATGGCTTAAAAGCCCTAGGTCTTAGCGAAGGTGATGAGGTGCTTGTCCAAGCATTTACCTGCGTTGCTGTGCCCAATGCAGTTATATGGAATGGACTACAACCAGTGTTTGTTGATATCGACCATTCCTATAATTTTGATGTTGTTGATCTTGAAAGAAAGATTACTCCCCGCACAAAAGCTATTATTGTCCAACACACATTTGGTATTCCAGCCAATATGTCTCTTATCCAAAAACTTGCAAAGAAACACCACCTATATATCGTTGAGGACTGCGCGCACGCACTTGGAGGTATGTATCAAAACAGGTTGCTTGGTACGTTTGGTGATGTGTCTATTCTTAGCTTTGGTAGAGACAAGGTGGTCTCTTCTGTATTTGGTGGTGCGGCAATTTCTAGTGATAAAAAAATTGCCTCCTCTCTCACTACATATGAAAAAAACCTTGAGCCTTCACCTTGGTTTTATTCCTTCCAACAACTGTTTTATCTCATAACATATGCTATATCGTTGCCACTTTATAATCTGTTTATTGGCAAATTATTGCTTCGCACATCACGGTGGATTGGGCTTTTGTCACAAGCTGTTTATAAAAAAGAGTGGGGTGGTCAGATGCCTTTTTTTACCCATTATGCATTTCCTTCAAAACTCGCGGTGCTTGCGATTCACCAACTTCATAAGCTTCCATTATTCAGGGAACACCGTACAAAAATTAGCACTCTGTACGTCAGGCATCTCGACCTCCAACTTGAACCGGCACCGTATCTACGCATTCCATACATAGTAGAAAACAAACATAGTTTTCTTAAAAAAGCACAAGGTGTCGGCCTACACCTTGGGAATTGGTACAGGGGGGCTGTAGACCCCACAGGGACAGATCTTGAGCACCTAGGCTACCTACCATGCCCAACAGCAGAACATCTCGCGAAACACACCATAAACCTCCCCACACACATTAATATTTCTGCTAAAGATGCTGAAGAAATTGTTACATTTATAAAGTCGCAAAAATCATTATGAGAGACACCATCACCATCGAATCTATCGCATCAAAAGAAGAGTGGAATGCTGCTGTTGTTTCGTTTACTGACGACACCTTTCACCAGGCATGGGAGTGGGGGGAGACACATGAGCACAGAGGATCAAGGGTTTGGCGATTAGGAGTGTTGGATGGAGAAAGAAATCTTATTGGAGTTGCTTTGACAATTAAAGTTAACGCCCGACGAGGAGCTTTTTTGCTCGTACCCCATGGGCCACTTTTTATCCCTGAGATAAGGGATGATGTTCAAAAACTTTCTATCGTGCTGAAAATGCTGACCGATCGCCTTGTTTGGTTAGCGAAAGAAGAGGGTTGTGTGTTTGTTCGACTCGCCCCAACCCTAAAAAGATCCGCCGAAAACGAAGATATATTTCGCGCCGTGGGGTACAAAAGAGCCCCTATCTTTGTACAATCCGAGCTTTCGTGGAGACTTCCGCTCCATCCTTCAGAAGATGAACTTCTTACTAACATGCGCAAATCAACACGCTATATTCTCAAGCGGACAGAGCAATACGGGGTCTCATTCGAATACTCAGACCGTCCCGAAGATTTCGATCGATTCTATAACCTTTATAAAGAAACTGTTAAAAACCAGGAGTATGTTGGTCACAGTAAGGGTTTTATTGAGGAAGAGTTTAAAACGTTTGTTTCTGGTGGAGGAGCTCGTTTGTATTTTGCCTCAATAACAAAAGGTGGGAAGAAGATGGATCTCGCTACCGCACTTGTTATAACTCAAGGCGCTTCCGGTTTCTACCACTATGGAGGTTCTCGTAAAGATGAAAGCAACACACCAGCCCCCCATTTATTGCAGTGGTCGATAATTAAAGATTTAAAATCTCGAGGGCTTTCATTTTATAACTTTTGGGGAATAGCAGAAGAGGACAAGCCAAACCATCCCTGGCGTGGTTTGACGGTTTTCAAGAAAGGGTTTGGGGGGGAAGAGCTGGCGTATGTAAAAACACAAGACTATATTATTAGCCCCTTTTATTGGTTTAATTGGGTCATCGAAAGCTTCCGTAGAATAAAGCGACACTACTAATTCTTCAGTTTGTGTTGTCGTAAGAATCCTTCCATACAATAGGACTAACTTCTGTTGAAATGTGGATAAGTATCATTTATAGTTGTGGATAAATTATCCACATACTCAAAATGAACTGGAAAGAATTCTTAACATATGTTGAAGCACAAGAATCATCTCCGGTTTTGTCATCGGTTCTCATTAATACAAAGCTTGAGGGTGTGGATGGGGACACAGTAACAATTTCTCACGAAAACAACGGAGGGAAAATGTTTCTAGACGGACGCAAGAAGCTTATTGAGGGTCACCTATCAACGTATCTTAATACAAAAACAGAAATTGTTGTTGTGGTAAGGGAATCAAAGAAAAAGAAAGTGGCCACAGTTCAAAACAGCGCTTCACCCGAAGAACCCTCGTCCGGCCTTCCTCTTATGGACTACAAAGAGTCGCTCGATGGGGTGCTACAAAAGGCGGGCATTCAGGATCGATACACCTTTGATAATTTTGCGGTTTCCCCAACAAACCACGTTGCACATGCGGCCGCACAGGCTGTAGCTGATAATCTTGGAAAGATATATAACCCGCTCTTTATATATGGGACTGTTGGAGTAGGTAAAACACACCTTTCGCACGCTATCGCAAACCACATACTGCAAAAAAATATTCATAAAAAGGTTTTGTACTGCACATCCGAGCAGTTCACAAACGACCTTGTAGATTTTATTCGTGTAAAAAACACCAAAGAACTTAGAAAGAAATATAGAAACCTTGATCTTTTAATTATTGATGACGTGCAGTTTATAGCAGGAAAAAGCTATGTTCAAGAAGAGTTCTACCATACGTTTAACTCGATTGTGCAGGGGGGCGGCCAAATAGTATTGATTTCCGATCGCCCGCCAAGGGAGATAAAAGAGCTTGAGGACAGGCTGCGCTCCCGCTTCTCGGGCGGCCTTATCCTTGATATTCAAAAACCAGATTTTGAGCTCCGTACGGCAATTTTGCTTATTAAAGCTGAGGAGCGCCACATCGACATAGATATTGATGCCGCAAAGGAAATTGCAGAAAGAATTGTAGACTCAAGAGAGCTCGAAGGAACGCTTTTGCGTCTTCTTTCTGTGTCGCTTATGGAGTCACAAAGCAATAAGATAACAATGGAAACGACAAGGGGGGAATTGGGCCACCAAGCAACGCGCATAATCCAAAACACAACCCCTCAAGATATTATTAAAAATGTGTGCACCTACTATCATCTTAAGCCTTCTATTATTAAGAGCGAAACACGAAAACAAGAAATATCGAACGTGCGACAGATTATTATGTATATCTTGCGAAAAAAACTAAAAGCAAACTACGAAGATATTGCCTTTGTGCTTAATAGGAAAGACCACACCACCATCATACATGGGGTAGAAAAAATCCAAGAAAAAATTCTTGCTGATGACCGATTTGGTGAGGAAGTAGAAAAAGTTGCCTCTTTTTCTTTGTCAACATAATATAAACACAACAATACACATGGAAAAATATGCTGATCGGGTCGTAAGAAAGGGCAATTGTAAACAAAGAGTTTGTGTTATAAACTTATGCACACACACTATTACTACTAATTAATATATATAAAGATAGAATGAAACTTCATATACAAAAAGAGCTCTTTGAGGAAAACCTCTCGACAGCATCTCGTTTTATCTCTTCAAAAATATCATCCATTCAATCAATTCAAGGTATACGGATGGCTGTAGGAAAAGACGCAATATCTCTCACAACAACAAACCTAAATGATTTTTACCACATTTCTGTTCCAGCAAAGGTGGAGGGTGAAGGGGAGGTTGTATTTGATTTAAAAAAAGCTATAGAGTTTGTTTCTCTTCTTGGTCCTGGAGAGCTTGTTGTTGAACTTAACAACGGAAGCGTTGTTATTAGTCAAGGAAAGAATAAGGGCTTTTTTAATATATATCCATCTGAGGACTTCCCTACAATCCCTTCTGTGGAGGGGAAAGAAATAGAAATTACAAACAAGATCATTGAAAAGCTCTATCTCATATTATTTTCATCCTCAAAAGAAGAAACACGACCCGTTCTTACAGGGGTCTATTTCGGAACGAAGAGTGGGGGAGGGGAAATTGTGTCGACGGACGGGTTTAGACTCTCTTTATTAAGGATTGGAAAGAGTATTTCAGAGCTTCCTGGTGCGATAATTCCATCACACGTCTTAGGCGAAGTGGTTCGGCAAGCAAAAAAGCAAACCTCTATAAAAGCCATCCTCTCAGATACTGAAAAAATAGTTAGGTTTAATATAGGGGAAGCATCTATTTATTCAAGGGTAATAGAGGGGGAATTTCCTCCATATGAAAAAGTTGTGCCAAAGAGCCACACAACCCGAGTTTTGATCAACAAAACCGAGTTTCTTAGAAACATTAAATTAGTGTCTGTTTTTGCCCGTGAATCTGGAGATATTGTTCTTTTCGATATCACAAAAGAAGGGCTTATTCTTAAACCAAAAACAACACAAGGAAACGACTCTCAGGCATTTATGGAACACATAGAATTTGAAGGAGAGCCGCTAAAGATAGCCTTTAATTATAGGTATGTGTTAGAGTTTTTAAATACGGTTTCAATAGAGAATATCGTTTTGGAACTAACTACAAGTACTGCGCCCACAGTCTTTAGAGACCCAAAAAGCGAGGAATATCTTCACATAATAATGCCGCTGCGTACAGAAGAAACTACGGGATAATTTATGTTTGGCTTATCGTATCAAACTCTTTCTGAGAAGCAATTATTTTTATCGCCACATGAGACTGGCCTGCAAAAAACAAACCCTCCCCCACACCGCTTGCAAGTAGATAATGCTTCTCCCCACCCGTAAGGTTAAAAACCTCTGTAATCTTGTCGACAGCCGCCGTTGACTGTTTTAATAAAATCTGAAGGCTCGAGTTTGTGAGTATTGATCTTCCCTCCTCAACTGAAAGAAAATCTTCGACATCTTGCGTTATGGTTGTGAGCCCAAGTTGGTATTTGCGCGCGCGCTTTGCAAAACTCTGAAGATAGCGCGCAGAATCCTTTTGTTTCACAAGATACCAAGCCTCATCGATAATAAGAACGCGCTTTGTTGGCGCCTGTCGTATGCGGTTCCAAATATAGTCAAGAATTATATACATAGCAACAGGGCGGAGGTTTTCTTCAAGGTCGCGCACCCCGAAAACTGTGAATTTATTTTTAATATCAAAATTAGACTGTTGATTAAAAATACCACTCGCCGACCCCTTAATAAATTTCTCAAGTCGTGTTGCTATCTCTGTTGCTTCAGGTGTTTCTAAACCCAACAAAACCTTATACAAGTCCTCCAAAAGAGGCGGTTCGTTTTTGTGGGTAGTTACATCTTGGGTAATCCCCTTTTGTTGATACACCGCGACAAGTGCCCTATCTAACAAGGCGTCTTGAGAAGGAGATAGGTCACCAACAATGACTCGCATAAGGGAATGTAGGTTTAATATTTTATTTGAAAGCTCGTCGGGCTCAACATGGTCTGCATTTAGGTCAAATGGGTTAATCTTATATTCAGACGATAATGAAAAAGAGACAAATTCACCCCCAAACAACTCACACATTTTCTTATACTCGTTCTCGGGATCAATAATAATGACCTCTGTCCCCATTAGAAGTAGTCTGAGTGCTTCTAATTTGACCAAGAACGACTTTCCTCCTCCCGACTTACCCAAGATGACAGAATTGGCATTTTCAAGTGTAAAACGATCAAAGATTATAAGACTTCCATCGTGCTGATTAACTCCATACAAAATCCCCTCGTTGGCTGTGAGAGATGCGGTTGAAAACGGGAACATTGTGGCAAGGGAAGTCGTGTCCATGTTTCTCCAAATTTGGAGTTTGTCTTGGAACATAGGAAGTGTTGATTTGAAGCCCTCCTCCATTTCAAGCGTTGCTTTTTTGGCCACAATCAAAAGAGAACCAAGGGTTGATTCCACCTCTTTCGACGCCCTATCTAGTTCTTTTTCTGAATCTGCCGGGATGGTTATGTAGAATGCAAATTGGAAGAACCGCTCAGAACCTTGGGCCAACTCTGCTTGAAGCGTTAATGCATCGTCAAGAGATACTTGTGTAGTTGGGTCAACCGCCTTGCCAGACTTTATGTCGCTTTCTATTGTTGCCTCCATCTCTGCAATTTTTCTACGAAGGTCGTGGAGAATATGTACCGACTCTGTTGGGTAGATAAACATTGATAAATACACAGGATGATCAAACGAAATAAGCGGCGAGAGCCAGTTTGCCGATACGTAGCGGGGATAGCCAACAACAAACAGGGTGCGATAAAACTTTTCATCGATTTTAATATGGTTAAAATCAACCTCAACAAACGAAGGCGCAACAAGATCTTTTACTGCCACCATTCCCCTGCTTAATACATCTGCCGCTGGGTTTGGGGCGGGTCTGTTTGTTTTATTTTTCTTTTTACCAAAAAAGAACATATGTGTAGTTTATGTTGTTAGCACAATGTCAGTATAGTTTTTAACAGGTGCCAGTTTTCTTCCCGTGGAAGATGGGTTATAAAGGTTGTAATATAGCTCAACAATTTCTTGTTCAAAAAGAACTCTCCCACCCAAACCGGTTTTCTTAAGCAGTCGGAGTAGGTGGTCCCTTTTCGGGTAAAGGGCAGTTTTAGCCCGTGCAAAAACATACTCCTTTCTTATCTTACCTTTTGTGGCGTTGGTAACACCCATTTCAAGAGGTGAAAACGGCACAACAAAATAGAAGTTTTTCTCTAGAATAGTGTTCTTTGTAATAACATTTTTTATAAACTCTCGATACTCGATAAGCTGAGAGTTTAGAAAGGGGTCTTTTTGTACTTGCACCTTATCGTCAAGGTAGTCGAGATAAGACGAAATATCCATTTTTTTTGATAAGATAACAATCTGAACTGCAAATGAAAGCGAGCTTAATAAAGATCCGTATGAATATATGGTGGCCTGCTGCTCTTCCTCAGCCAATAAACCAAAGTTAACGGCGCCAGATTCTATAATCGTACAACAAGACATATCTTTCAACATTAATATGTCGTCTTTTACCCCCTCAATTTCTACGAAATTTTGAGTAGATGACTTAACCGGTGCTGTTGGTTTTTTTTGTGTCATAACACTTCCTTTGAGTATATTTGTAGTGGAGAGAGCTGCTGATCGTCAACAGTAATTTTCATTGTATCAAAAAAATACTTTCCTCCCAAATCTTTAGGGCCGACTTCATAATCCCCAGTAGGCAATGGGTGAAACGTAGCAAAAAGCCCATGGTGGTTTGTTTTAAGAATGCGCACGACCTGTCCGGATGCAGAATTTATATAGACCATAATATTTGGCAATGGTTCGTTTCTGTTGTTGTGTACGACCCCAGAAAGAAATGCCTCCCTCGCCGTAACAACCTCGGGGGTTGTTTGGGTTGCTGTAGCGGTCTGAACAGAGACCGGGCCTTCTTTGGTTGCCGTGACAATATTATTTTTAGGCAGAGGAGTGGGCTGTTGTTCAAGCAAAGTATTTATTCGTTGGCTTCCCTGTTGGGTTTGTGGGGCGTGTTCTTTTGTGTCCATATATTTGGCAAGTTTTTGCTTTGCATCTATGTGGATCTGAACCGTGGCTTCGTCTCCGCTTACAAATACTCCCTTGAGAAAATCTGGTGCCACATTATGTTTGATGTAATAGTATTGTGAGGGTGACAGAAGGCTTGATAAGAGATTTTTTATCCACACATCAAGCTCTCTCTCGTTGTATTTGAAAAGTGCGAAAAAAGCACCCAATCCCATTGTCAAAACAGCAACAGCGATATTAAATGGCCTTACTGGAATAAGAAGAAAATAAAAGAGAAGAGAGAAGCCAGCAAAAATCAGAATATATACGAATTGCTTAATGGTTAAGAAGCCAATAAGCTTAAATTCAAACGTAGTAATCTGGCGAGGAACGGCATGTTGCTCCATGCATATCAGTATACAGAATTTGATGGAGCTGCACAAAAACCCATAATTTGCTATAATACACTATAGGACTCAAATTCCGATCCTGTACCCAGAACCAGGAGGTATGTATGGGCACCGGTTTGGCTGTTCTGGTAGTGATGTTGCTGCTTGTCTGGGCCTACAACTCGGACAAGTAGGTCGTAGCAACAAAAACAGGAGGGCTCCGGCGATGCCGGGGCTCTCCTGAATATACCCCTAAACACCTATTGTTGTAGAAGTATTTTTTTTGCAATTAGCTCGAGCTCACCATCTCCCATCTTTTCTATGGGCTTATTCGGGAAGGCCGACGAACTTTCAACAGGCGAATAGCGAGGAAAAATGTGGATGTGTGCATGGGGCACCACTCCTTGAGTGAAGTACTGAAGCCATAATGGTTGTAGCGCATAGTCCAATTTCTTTTCTATGCTTCGTGCAAACTCCCAATACGCTCCAAAACCTTCAACATCATGAACCCATCGCTCATGTTTCTTTGGAACAACCAAAGTATGACCCTTTGACAGTGGGTTGACATCAAGAAAAGCAAGGTGCTTTTCATCTTCACCCACTTTATAACAAGGAATTTTTCCAGCTACAATTTTGCAAAATATACAGTCGTCCATGATACAATGATACAACCTATATGCAAAAAGAGAAGGTAATTATTATTGGTGGTGGCCCTGCGGGCCTTGGTGCTGCGATATATAATGCGCGCGCCTTTTTAAATCCACTCGTTATCGCAGGCGCGCCTCCAGGAGGGCAGCTCACCCTCACCTCTGACGTCGAAAACTATCCCGGCATTCCCTCAATCCTCGGTCCTGAATTAATTCAGAAAATGAGAGAGCATGCCGCTCACTTCGACACAAGATTCATCGACGACAACGTTAAAGGGGTTGATTTTAATGACCCAAAAAATCTCAAAATTACACTGTCAAACGGTGCTGAATATTCGGCAGAAGCGATACTTATAACTACAGGAGCGAGTGCAAAATGGCTCGGCATTGAGTCGGAAACCCGCCTCCGCGGGCGAGGCGTCTCTGCGTGCGCGACCTGCGATGGGTTTTTCTTTAGAGACAAGATAGTCGCTGTGGTTGGCGGCGGCGATACTGCAATGGAAGAAGCCGCCACACTTACACGCTTTGCAAAAAAAGTCTATGTTCTCCACAGAAAAGAAGAATTCAGAGCCTCACAAATAATGCAAAAAAGAGTTTTAGATAATGAAAAAATCGAAGTACTTTGGGGAACCGAAGTTGCCGAGGTGCTTGGAGAGCAAAAAGTCGAAGGGATAAAACTTAACTTTACCACTGAAAAATCTAAGGATAAAGTAGAAGGCACCACACTAAAAGTAGACGGACTTTTTCTTGCAATCGGTCACATACCCAACACGTCATTTCTTCAAAACAGTGGTGTGGCTATGAATGAAAAAGGATATATTGTAACGTCTGCTTGGTATGCTTGGGAAAAAGCTCAAGGACGCCACAAAGATGCGAGTTTACAATTTGACATGAATTGGCAATACGCCACCACAAAAGAAGGTGTCTTTGCGGCCGGTGATTGTGTAGATTACCTATATAGACAGGGCATAACCGCGACCGGTATGGGAGCGGCAGCGGCGCTCGAGGTTGAGCGGTATCTAGGCGATAAAAACGAATAAAAACTTCCCCCTTATTCATAATTAATTCTTAATATTCATTTCGTATTCTTGTGTCGTTATTAGTTTGTTATCAAGATGAAGAATACAGTGGTTTGGATTAGCTTGATAATCTTTTTTATGTACCCCATCAGCTTGCAGGCACAAACAACAACACCAACACACACAACACTCGTGTTGACAAGCGATAGCTCGTGGAAAGTTTCACGGGAAGTAGCGGTAGGATGGGAAAAACCAGGGCTTGATGATGGTAATTGGGAGCACTCTGTCGTATTGCCCCACACACCGTGTGGGGGTTGGTCAAAAACCGTTCAGGCAGATCTAATATGGGCAAAAAATCCAAAAAGTCGTGAAACAGTATATCTCCGCAAGACAATTTCATTAAAAACCGCGCCGTTAAGTGTGTTGTTAAAAACATACTTTGATGATGATGGCGACGTGTATCTCAACGGCATGAGAGTTATGCACGATATAGATGGGACGGATGGGACAAGCCAAGGCTATTATGCCTCATTTTTTAGAAAAGGTGAAAACACCATTGCAATCGCAGTGAAAGATGTTACAGGACTATGTCAATCAACAGCATTTTTCATCGAGCTAAAAATTCCCAACCATGAAAGCTATGAGCTTGAAATACCCTTGGTAAAACAATCGGCCCCTGCTTGGTCCGAAAAGATCTATGCGGGAGGCTCTAAAGACAATATGTTTTGCGGAACCACCATTGGACATTGTGGATGTGTCGTTTCCTCTCTGGCAATGCTTTTAAATTTTCATAAGGTGACAAAGAGCCCAGATGGACTAAAAACAAGCCCCGACGTTTTAAACGAATATCTTTCTCGAAATCAAAGGTGTAATGAATATGGGTGTGTGAGTGATGGATATGTATATGGTGACGTAGTATGGGGAGCACTACACAAGTATACGAAGTCCGGCCACGATATGTATCAAAGCCCAAAAGTTATGCTTGTAGGAGGAGGGGTGTATGACAAGGATCAAGTCAAAGATGACATTAAAAATAATAAACCGGTCGTTCTTCGTGCTCCAAACAAGCCACACTGGTTTATTGCATCTGGTATTGATGGCGACTCATTATCAATACGCGACCCACTATATGAATGGGGTGTGTTGGATAACCCAGATTATAAAAATACAGCAAGCCAAATGAGGAGATTTTCTAAGGTTAACAGTGACTTCAGTGCGATCGAGATATTTATAAAAGAACCAGGCCATATCGTTTTAACATCTCCAGACGGAAAAAAATACGGACATCTGCAGGAGGGTTTATATTTTGATGAAAACGGCGTGCGACATTTATTGGTGCAGACACCAAAAAAGGGTACGTATGGAATTGAAATTATGGTTCCGAGTTCTGAAAAAACAGAGTATGTTGTGGTGAACACAAACAGGTCTGCAGAAAATGTGATGTATGTTGAACATGTTCAGATTGGTGAGAGCGCGCCGGGCTTTACCTATGATCCTGATTTTCAGCCGCCCACCCCTACCCTAACATACACTGTCCCAACGGCCAGCCCTATTATCAGAGGATATGCTTCTAAAAACGAGATGTGTCGGGGAGGGGAGAATCGAACTCCCACCGCGCGCACCCCATGCGCGCATTCTACCATTATACTACTCCCCGTAAGTCGTTTGCCTTTTTTAGCCCCAGCCTGTTATGATGTGTTCAGGTTTGACGACGGTTACAATTTGAGGCAGTCGAGCTTGTTTTTCACCAGCGATTATTTTATCATAAACTAAATTTTTACCCACTATTATGGCAAAAGAAGTTAAAGAGAAAACAAAACCAGTTCAAAAAGAAGAAAGCCAAAAGAACCAAGCGGTTCAGGCGGCTGTAGAACAAATTCAGAAACAGTTTGGTCAAGGTTCTATTATGAAGCTTGGCGATAGAGTGAAACAGAAAGTGAGCGTTATTCCTTCAGAAATTCTTCCTCTCGATGTTGCGCTTGGTGTTGGGGGTATTCCTAAAGGTCGTATTATCGAAATTTACGGTCCAGAAGCATCGGGCAAAACAACACTCTCACTTAATTTTATTGCGCAAATCCAAAAAAACGGCGGTATTGCTGCATTTATTGATGCAGAGCACGCTCTTGATCCAAGTTGGGCAGAGACATTGGGTGTCGACCTTGATAATCTGCTCATTTCACAACCAGATACCGGTGAGCAGGCTCTCGAAATTACTGAGGCGCTTATTCGGTCGGGGGGCGTTGATCTTGTGGTGGTTGACTCGGTTGCCGCACTTGTGCCAAGAAGTGAGATTGAGGGAGAAATGGGCGACGCACAAATGGGTGTACAAGCAAGACTCATGTCACACGCATTGCGTAAATTAACAAGTGTGACGTCAAAATCCAACACAACCATTATTTTTACCAATCAACTTCGCCACAAGATTGGTGTTATGTTTGGTAACCCAGAAACAACCCCGGGTGGATTAGCCCTAAAATTCTATTGTTCCGTTCGTATGGATGTGCGAAAAATAGAAAGTATTAAAAAGGGTGATCAAGTAGTTGGGTCAAGGCACAGGGTTAAGATTGTGAAAAATAAGGTTGCCCCACCATTTAAACAAGCAGAATTTGCAGTGAATCATGAGGGTATCGATAAAGAAGACGCGCTTATTGAAGCAGCAATTCTCACAGATGTTATTACAAAAGCTGGGGCATTTCTAAAGAAGGGAGACAAGGTGCTTGCTCAAGGCAGGGCGCAACTTGCAGGATTTTTGAGAGACGATCCAAAAATGCGTGAGGAGTTTATGAAAGACATTCGTGCGAAAATGTTTGAGCAGTCTGAAGAAAAACCAAAAGCAAGAGTAGAGGCAGAACCTGAGGCGTAATGAGTAATCAAGACATTCACGATTATATATATTGGTGCGCGGATCGGTACTTATCATACCGGCCGCGCACGGAATATGAGCTCCGTCGCTACATAAAACGAAAATTGCATTCTCGAGATATTGTTGATCCTGATCAACAGGAAGAATATATTACCGCAACAATACAAAGACTCAATAGTGAAGGTCGTCTGAATGACGAGAAATTTATACAGATGTTTGTCGATGATAGGCAATATTTTAAGCCTCGCGGCAAGCGACGCCTTGTGCAGGAGCTAAAGCAAAAGGGTCTCGCCGACCCGCTCATAGAAGAGTATTTTTCTACCCATGCTATTGACGAGGTTCCCTTAGTTGTAAAAATTATTCAAAAAAAGCTCTTCTTTGATAATCCCACAAACAGTCAAAGCGAAAACCCAGAAATTGACCAGGGTTTAAGAAAGAAAATTACCAACCATCTTCTCCGGAGAGGCTTTTCATACCATCATATAAAATTAGCGTTTGAAGATTTCATTAAAAAAAAGTAAAATAGGGCAATTACAAATTGATGAATGGGCAGAAAGTTAATAGAATAAAGGCATATGATAAATTTGGAAAATCTCTCTCTGAGGCTCTAATTCGTCACCTTTCTATTGATTTTTGTGCCCTAAAAGTACGTTATGAACATTCAAAAAATGCTTGCCTCCCTACCCTTTTTCAGCAAGCAGCCACTTGAAACACAGCAAACTTCCGAAAAGGTCGAGCAAAAACTAGACCCAAAGATCATCGATCTTAAAGTAGAAGAGGCCGAGCTTCAAGCGAAAGAAGTGTTGATCAAAGCCAAAGAGGAGGCCGTCAGAGTTAAAGAAGAAGCCGTAAGGCTCAAAGAAGAGGCAGAAAGAGAGCTTCAACGCTCTAAACGAGAGCTTCAAGAAAGTGAGAGGAAGGCACAGCAACGCGAAGCTGAGCTTAATCGTATTAGAAACGAGATTGAAAACAAAGAAAAGGCCGTAGAGGCAGAGCGTGCTGAGATAAAGGCTCGAAAAGACGAAGTTCTCGAAAAACTTGAGAAAGTTGCGAAGCTTGGCCAACAGGAAGCAAAAGACCTTATTCTTAAAGGTTGGGAAGAAAAACTTAAGCCAGAAGTGGCTAAAAGAATTCGCCAAGCCGAAGAAAAAATTAAAGAGGAGGCTGAGCGAAAATCCCAGGACATTCTTCTTGAGGCAATGCGACATGGTGCGACTGATTATGTTGCTGAATATACGTTGTCTACTATTGCTCTCCCCGACGACACAATTAAAGGCAAGATTATTGGTAAAGAAGGTCGTAACATTAGAGCGTTCGAACTTGCTACTGGTGTAGACGTTGATCTAGAAGAAGAGGGAACTATTAGGATTTCTTCATTTGATGCATATAAAAGAGAGGTGGCAAAGGTTGCACTCGAGCGATTATTGAAAGATGGTCGTGTTCAACCTGTGCGCATCGAAGAAATTGTTGAACAAACACGACGCGATATAGACAAAATCGTTCACCAAGCAGGTGAGGATCTTGTACATAGAGTCGGAGTGTATGATCTTCCTAAAGAGCTAGTCTGGATGCTTGGTAAGTTTAAATTCAGATTCTCTTATGGTCAAAACCTGCTCCTCCATACACTTGAGGAAACTAAAATCGGCATAGCGCTTGCTCACGAGCTAAAAGCAGATGTTATGACCGTTAAACTCGGTTGTCTTTTTCATGACATTGGAAAAGTCGTAGAAGATAAAGAGGGATCTCATGTAGATCTTGGTGTAGAGTTGTTAAAAAAATACAATATGCCAGCAGCAGCAATACACTGTGTTGCAGCATCACATGAGGATATTCCATTCGAATCTGCAGAGGCAGTGATTGTCTATATTGCCGATGGTATCTCGGGTGGCCGACCTGGTGCTCGTCACGAAGACTTTGAGCAATATCTTAAAAGGATTAGGGATCTCGAAGAAATTGCTATGGCGCAAAAAGGTGTACGCGAGGCATATGCTTTGCAGGCTGGCAGAGAGCTCCGTGTAATAGTAAAACCAGACGACATTTCTGAGGAAGAAGCTGTTGTTTTATCTGAGCGCATAAAGGAAGACATCAATAAAAAATTCCCTGTCTTCCCTGGCCAGGTAACCATTACTGTCATACGCGAGACACGCGCTATTGCAACAAGCCATTCCTGATATAGATTGTTACAATAAGAGGTTTTAAATACGGATTGACAGGAAAGCCAAAACTACAGTATTATAGTCCTCAGCACTAATTCTTACTATAGAGCTTTGTAAAAGCCTATAGCAATAATTAGTGCTGGGAGGGGGTGAAAGAATAATGACAAAAGCAGACTTAGTCGCACAAGTTGCAAAAAGAGCAAACCTTACATCAAAAGCATCAAAAGATGCGGTCAATGGTGTATTTGGCACAATCTCTGAAGCAATGAAACGAAACGAAAAAGTGGTTGTTACTGGATTTGGCACCTTTTTGGTTCGCCGAAGAGCAGCACGCAAGGGTAGAAATCCCCAGACCGGTGCTGAAATCAAAATCCCAGCAACAAGTACTCCTGGCTTTACCGCAGGAAAAACACTTAAGAAATTAGTCAAATAATAGTTATTCTGACTTAACTAAAACAAACCCTCTGCTTCGCAGCGGGTTTGTTTTTAGCTTATAATCAATATATGAGGAAAGCAATATACTCGCTTGTGATCGCCCTAATGATCTTACTCGCTTCGCTTGTCATCTTTTCTCAAAAAACCGATACTGCCCTCGCACAAGTTGAGATGAAGGGAGAAACGGTAGAATATACACTTCCTTTTGCTGGGCTTCTTCCTGATAGCCCCCTCTACCCACTTAAGGTTGTTCGTGATAATTTTTGGCTTTTCTTTACGAGAGATAACATTAAAAAGGCAGAAGTATTGTTATTGTTTTCAGATAGAAAAACAGCCGCTTCTCAGATGTTATTTGAAAGTGGAAAGTGGGAAAAGGGAGTCGACACAATGACGGAAGCCGAACAAAACTTTGAGCGTATGGTTGATATGGTCGTGCTGTCAAAAAGCCAGGGTGTGTCACCAGATGAGGGTTTTATTCAGAAAATGAAGTTGAGCAATACAAAACACAGACAAATTATTGAACAACTTCTCATTGCAGCGCCCCAAGGCTCGAGAAAAGCCCTCGAAGAAGTGATGGTGCTCAATGGTAAGCTTTCTGAAAAGATGAATGAATCGTTCTGATACGCTATTTCTCTTGCACTCCAAAAACTACTCCAAGCAACAACATATTCTGTATAAGCGTTACCCAGTAATGATCAACAAGCCCCGTCATAATAATGGCGAGCACAATATAGAGCCGATTTCTACTTGAACTCTGAATAGCGACCCATCCAGCGATCGATGTGATAAGGATACCTCCCTGCACAAGTAGTAGGAGAAATATATTGTGCACTGGTTGTAAGAAAAACTCTGCGTACTTCGAAGGAAACTGCGCTTGGGCATAGAGATGGTTGCCAAATCCCACACCCAAAACGGGGTGTTGCTGGAAGAGCACCATTGCCTGTTCGATCAAGTTAAGCCGCTTGTCAATTGAATACACATCGCCCTTAGCTTGGAAAAATAAAATCCCAAGAACTAGAGGGATAAATATGCGCGAAATAGCACAAGGAATACACGATTTTTTATCGTGTTTCGGCCGATTTGCGAATTGAAGAAGAGCGTGGACAACGGTTATTAAAAGGAATGTGCCGATGGCAGCTTTTGAAAAAGAAAAAAAGACAAGGAAAGAAGAAAGCGCTGCTAAAACTATCAAAGGAATACGAAGAGGTGAAAGGATTTTTTTAGTTTGTGACAATAGACCAATTGATAATGCATACACAGCTACATAAAATCCACCAAGACTGTTTGGGTGCGAAAACGTACCGTATGGCCTAAGAAACTCGTTACCGTCAAGCGATGTTGTGGCGATGCCGGGAGAAGAAAGGGTAAAAAAACGCTCGCCAAAGAAGTAAAAAATAGTTTGAATGGAGGACTTATTAACAAACTGCAACGTGGTGAGCAATGCCTGTAGACAAGCCCCTGCAACAAGTGCAGATATCATTAAAGGAAGATTTTTCTTTCTTTCTGTGGCGCATATGATATATACGATATAAATCTCCAGAAACCTTGCGACAGTGTATGTTGCCATCTGGGGGACTAAGGCAATAACCATGTTTAAAATAAGTGCGCCTGAAAGAAGAAGCAAGAATCGGCTGTGCTTTTTTATGTGGATATTTATTTCAGAAAGATACAAAAGCATCAGTAAAAATATGACACAATCGATAAGATAGATTGTTGGAGCAAGATAATCTATCCTTACACCACTTATATACGAAAAAGATAGGAAAAAGTGTTTGCCAAGCTGCGTTGGTAGAAGAAAAATAAGGATCCACAACAGTGCATTTTTTATTCTTTCCGTCACGTTCACATTCTAACAAACGAGAGGGATTGTTGGAATGGTACAATATCATCATGTTGCGACGCAATAAAACTGCACAACGAGAGTATGAAATCACAGACCGACTTGAGGCGGGCATTGTGCTTAGTGGTGCAGAAGTCAAGTCGGTAAAAAAACGCGGGATAAATTTTGATGGTGCATATATAAAATTAGTTGGAAACGAGGCGCTGTTAATTAACGCAAGCGTAGAAGCATACGGTTTTTCTAACCCGGAGGGCTACGACCCAAAGCGCTCTAGAAAGTTGTTGCTGCATAAAAAAGAGATTGAGCGTATAAGAGGAAAACTTGCGCAGGCCGGCAATCTTACCATTGTGCCACTTTCGAGTTATATTAAAAAGGGCTTTGTGAAGCTGGAAATAGGTATAGGAAAAGGGAGAAAAACTTGGGAAATAAAGAAGGTTGAGCAAAGCAAGACAGAAAAACGACGTATAGAAAAAGAAATAAAAGATTATATGAAGATGTAACTTGCTAGTTGCCTCGGTGATTGATATACTATAAGTTATAGGGGATGTCGGGTATCGACGTGAAGATTGTACTTTTATAAGCGGCTAGAACGGAGTCATCCGTTAAATACAAAACACAAACGCAGAAAAACTTTCTGACGTAATGGCTGATCAAAATTTTGCTGACGGTTTCGTTCCTGCAAAGGCACAAACTCGCTTAGCATTCAATTTTGCTTAAGTGTTACCCTCTCCTAGCAATGTCTTGAGCTAAGAGATGAAAATCATAGACTATAGCGCAGTGTGTTTTCGATGAGCACTTGTGCAGAAAAAACCTCATCGGCTTTTTTGTAAGGTTTGCGCGTTTACCTGCAAAATAGAAGCAAAAACCTGATATTTCTAGCTATAACGTTTATAAAATGCCTTTGCGGACGGGGGTTCAACTCCCCCCATCTCCACATATTAACCGTGACTGTCTATAAGCGCAGCTTCACCACTATATGTCTTTACTAAACTTGAAATCCTATAGTAAATATGCTATGATACAGGTGTGGTTTTGATGAAGATACACTCGCGCAGTTTATCGGAGTCAAAAATTGTTCCATAATTGAAAATCTGTGGTGAAGTCGAGCAAAGGTTCCGCCAATGACCAACAAGAGGAGTCGAAACATGTGGCTGATAGTCGTTGTCATCCCATTCGTATTGGGGCTCGTTGCCGGAATTCAGGCCCCGTGGTATGTACAGCTAATCCTGGCTGTAGCGGGGGTTGTATTCCTGATGACTCCATACGTGCGTGAGATGGAGCTCGGATCCCTAATCCCAATGGGCATGGTCGGGTTTTTCATCGTGGGGATGGTCATAGGAGACATTTATGTCTTCATATTCTTTCCCGAACTGAGGCCTGACTGGGTTATTCCAAACCCTCTCATCCCACCTGGTGCAGAGAGACACTAGGCCGCAGACAACAAGGACAAGGGAGCGAAAGATTGCTGGTATAACCAGTAGTTGGCCGCTCCCTTTCTGAATTCTAGAAGGATATACTGCTATTCCACTTCCAAATATACTCTTCTATCTGGTTCCAACTTTCACGGGCTATCTCCACCAATATTTTTCTAATTCTTGTGGCTGCTTTTTCTCGTCAGACTAGAGTCCTTTACGGGTTGATTATAAGCCTATAGTATGGTATAACACATACATTCTTGGGGTCTCCCCAAGAAGCACCTTGAAGGAGTGACACGTGGATCTGATAGAGCTGTTTGGTCAGCTGATGGACGTGCTTTTTGACTGGATGATGATGGGTGGTCTTGTAGAGAGCCTCCTCAAAACAACACTCGTTACCATCATCATGCTGGTTGTGCTGATGGGACTGATCTACTCTCTCATCTGGGTGTGGACGAAATTGTTCTACCACCCCGTCCGTGAGGGACGCATCGTCAACAAGTACCATCAGTCATCTAGGCGATGGGTCCAACTAATCCCAGTATTCACCAGGGTGGGTAAGGCGACTGTCGTGAACTTCATCCCCATTTGGCACCACGATGACGAGGACTGGATTCTCGAAATCGAGGGGCTTAATGACAGAGGCAAGCTCAAACGGCAGTACGTCTACGTATCCAGGCAAGTCTGGAATAGTGTCGAAATCGGTCAGTACTATACGGTGTCTTCGGACGCTGAGTTGGAAGATCAGAATGACACTCACCATGCAACCGATGAAGAGCAAGCCGAGCTTGGTGTAGAGGACGCCGAGCCCAAGGAATAACGTTAAATAGTCGCGCGCGTGAACAATCTCAACTTTGAGACCATGTTCGCAAATGAAGGCTGCTTAGCGTTGAGGTCGAAGAAATTCGGCCTCTGAACATTGTTTATAAGATATTGTAGGCAGTGTTTAGATCAAATTTATAAGTATGTATCCCGCAGGTTATACTATAGGTCAACAATATGATACAATGGTAGTCATCAATTAAATTATTAGCTATATTGAATCTATGAATATACAAGCCCTACAACAAAACCTCTTTCTCGTCTTAGGAGTGCTATCCATCGCACTCATTTTTATTATGATGTACTTCTGGAAAATGTATAACGCCTTTATAGTTATGCAAAATCAGGTAAAAACTGATTTTTCTGATATTCTTGTGCAGATAAAGCGAAGAGCATCTCTTATCGAAACATTAGCTGCACTTGTAAAAGAGTACGCAAAACACGAGCAAGATACATTTCAAAATGTGGCAAAAGCTCGCTCGGCAGTTGACACATCTAAATCAACAAAAGATGCCGCAAAAGCAGAAAATATGTTGACCGACACGCTGCGCTCGCTTTTCGCTGTCTCAGAGAACTATCCAAAACTTCAAGCGAGTGCAAACTATGCCGACCTACAGGCTCAGCTCGAAGAAACAGAGAACCTTATTGCGCAATATCGTGAAACATACAACGTCGCTGTACAACAGTACAATTTGATCCAAGTGTTCCCAAATCTTATTCCTGCTGCTGTATTTAAATTCACAGAAGAGGATTTTTTTGACACAAAATCATAATTAAGATATGAAAAGAGCACAAGTAAAAAAAATTACATCGAAGCAAAGGCGCTTAAGAGCCACAGGCATTTTCATAGGACTGATCATGCTTATTCTCCTTTTTATGACAGGAACCGTTTCTGCTGCCGTGTACACAGGACAGCTCGACAAACTTACTTCACAAGTTAAAAAAACTGTTGAGAAAGCTCGATCGCTACTCATAGATCACTATACAGCAGAAATAGAGCAACAGAGACGTCTCGAGGACGATCAAGCAAGGCTACAAAGGGACATAAGAGAAGAAGAAAAAGCAATGTATGGAGATGAACCTCAAGTTACCGTGACATATAAAAATAATGGCACTACACAACAGCAAAATGTGAGGGTAATATATCGAAATACGAGCTCTAATTCTGTCGATCTTAATGAAATTCAACGTCAAAACGAGGAATATGTGCGAAGTATGAGCGAACAAAGCAAACTTAATCTTGAGGAGTTTCGTAAGCAAAGCGAACAAAGTATGAAGGAGTTTGAGTTATCGGGCCAACAAGGACTAGAGGAATTTAGAAGAGTTAATGAGGCTGAACAACAACAAAGTATCGAAGAATTTAAACAAAAATACGGGATTGAGTAAAATACTTAATTCGTACACGCAACACCCGGTTGGCATACATGTTTAGGGGTTTGGTATGGAGGATTATCGCAAAGAATTGCACTGCTACTCAGAAATATTCTCTTCAGAGCGACATGACAATTATGTTCCTTATAGTACGAGTATGTGCCAAGGACGGTAAAAATTGACAGTGCTCCTAGAACAACAAATATGCTTGGGGGAATTTTTTTAGCAATGTTGTGCTTCATGCTCATTTAACAGTGCTTTGTGACTTTCTAATGAATACATACCAATACATACAAAGCACATATCCAGAATACAAGGTTATTTGAGCAATATCCATACTTTTTGTAATGCCGAAAAGTGCCTTGATCATATCGGCAACAAATGTGCCACTGGCAGGGAGCAGGGGAAAGGTTACTTTAGCTAATTCTGGCACAATGCCTGCTTCAGCAAATTCGTGTACACCCCGCGATAAGAGACCCGCCGCAAAAAGGATAAGCAGTACACTGCTTGCTCTAAACGCATAATACACAGGCATACGGAGTGTTGCGGTAAATAATGCGAGCGATACGAGAAGTCCTCCCATAAGCCCGCTCGCAAACCCCGTAAAAATCTGTTGCGGATTTGATGAGAAATATATTGTAGTGAGAAATAACACAATTTCGAATCCCTCACGAAAGACTGCAGTGAAAACAAGAATAAAAAGACCTCGTTGTTCTTCTTGCTCTACTGTTGCTTTTACTTTTTGCAGCAACCGAACTTTATAATGGGAAAAATACTTATGCAAAAAGAACACTGCCCATGTAATAAAAATTGCAGAAATGACCATCAACACACCTTCAATAAATTCTTCAATGCGTCCGGAGTATACTTCTTGAACTTTCAATCCAAACAAACTTCCAATGCCTAGTAAAACCACACTTAGCAAAGCCGCTGCCCCCGTCGCAAACCATACTGTTCTCACACTTTTTGATTGTCCAAGTTTTACGAGAATACCAAGAATAGTCGCTACAATAAGCGAAGCCTCAAGCACCTCTCTGAATGTAATGAGAAAAGCCGGTAACATTATTGTTGATGCGATTATAGCTTATAAAAGCTAAAAAAATCTCAAAATTATCATCCACACGACTGCAATAATAGATCCAGGAATGACATTGAAAAGAACAAACGACTCTTCGTAAGAATCAAGCGAGTTGTAAAGTATTGTTCTGTAGGCAATCATACTAAAGACCATATAGATAAAACCATAAGCAAACGTAGCGGGCGTTGATAGATTCGTATTCCCCAAGCCCCCTAAGAAGACATGAAAAACCCACAAACTACTAATTAACCCAGTTACAAATAGGCCGATTACCATTGCGACAATTTTTGCATCCCGTGTACTTCTTTTGATTGTTCTCATTACCTTAGAAAGGATATCCTTTTAAATTCTGCATACCTTTTACCGCTGAAATTTCACCACTAAGATTATCTGTGTGGCCGATGACAAACCGGTGCACAAATCTCCAAAGAGGATAATCGCCCATACCCCATCCAGAAAGATCAACAGTTTTGTTAAGAAAATCTTCTTCAGAGAGTCCAGAAAGATACTCTTCGGTTTGCTCAAACACTGCTTTTCCATATGTCTGGAGCTTTTCAATATCTACCTTTACATTCTTTACCCATACAGAAAAATCCTGCTCCCATGTTGCACCCATTGCAGGATGCGGTTCACTTAGACCCATTTTTTCTGCCCAGCCTTGGTCGATAAGAAGTGGTGATTTTCGAACCATTGCATTAAGAAGCATGTCTTCTGATACAACAGCGTGTGCATAAGCTGCGGCAACAGATAGTGTTTTGCCTTCTGGTTGCCAGTTAGCAATTTCATTATTAACGCCACCCATTGTTCCCTCAAGGGTTTCGTGGGCATCTTGTAATAATGTTTTGGCAATTTCGAGTGTTGTCATGATTAGTTAAAGAAATTGGTAATAGAACCATTTTAATTCATCACAACTATATAATGTGAGGGGAATTCCTTACGTGTTATACTATCTATATGTTCATCTCTTGTTCGAACCATTGTATGCCCACTACGTCTCTCGTCGACGACGAGAAATATTGTAGTGGCTCGGTGGTTTTGGGCAATAGATAAAGTGCAAAAAAAAGACATCGAGCCAGCTGAAAGGCTGGTTTTTTTTTCGTCAAAAACGTATGATAAAACGTATGTTGCACACCATGCGAGCTCAATCCCAGACCACTGTAGGGCGCTTTTATGCGTTGACTTTTTTATTGAGTTTGAGTTTTTTCTCTAGTGTTCTAGTACCGTTTTTTACCGAATGGGGTCATATATCGCGCACACAAACCCAGCTATTACAATCATGGTTTATGCTGTGTATTTTTATATTGGAAATCCCAACAGGAGCAGTAGCAGATTATCTAGGAAGAAAATATTCGATTGCGCTTGGTGCCTTATCTGTTACGTGCGCAGCATTATTATATGGTACCATTCCAGATTTCAGAGTATTTTTGTTCGCAGAGTTTCTCTTTGCTCTCGGTGTAGCTTTACAATCAGAGGCAGACACAGCGCTTGTATACGACAAGCTAAAAGAAGAAGGAAGAGAAGAAGAAAGTAAGTTTATCTTTGGTAGGGCGCACGCTATTCGCATAAGCGGCTATCTTATTTAGGTGCTCATGGGAAGTATTCTGTGCAATAAAATCAAACAACCCAAAGTTTTTTAGATCATAGTAAATGCCCCAAAGCGCCATAGCAAGTATGTAGATCGAAATTGTTTTTGCTCCGAACAAAACAAATGGATAGATTAGACACACGGCAAACATCATCATAAAAACTCTTCGATACTGCATTGAAGGGAGAATTTTTATTGCAGCAATATCGAAGAGTGCGCCAAAAATTGACGATGAACCAACAATAAATCCCATATACGTTTTAGAAAAACCATGTTCGGTCATAAAGCGACCAAAAAAACATGAGTAGTCCAATGAGATAAATATGCGAATGTCGGACGCCATATAGTTTTATATGGTTCTGAAGATGTTTCATTGTGGGCATAAAGTTGCTTGGTTTTTCTTACTTATTTAGGTACGAGGCACTTGCTTGGCAAACAGCGAGACATTGTGGTGAAGTTTCTGCACAAGTCATTACACTTGTTTTCCCACCAATTAATACCTCTGTCGCATGTACTGGTGTGAGTGCAAGATATGTAATCACACAAAACGAAAAAAGACTTATAAGAAAGCGGTATGGGGAGGCACTTTTTTTATACGAGTGTCGTTCCCGCGTAAGAGATGCAATACGTGCATCAAACAAATCCGCGGGAGCGAAGCGGGGAATAAAATGTGGTTGATGCGCGTGATCAAAGCTCAAAAACTTCTTTAGAGAAGACAATACATAACTGTTCGTTTTCTGTATTGAGACGGCAAAACCATCGGCTTCTATTTCGCGATCAATGCGCATAGAGATAGTAAACTCTTTCATAGAAGGAATGAATGATAGAAATGTTTCAATAATAAATGCAATAAACAACTTTAAGCTATCAAAATCTTTCACATGTTTATATTCGTGAAGTACAACGGCCTCAAGTTCTTTTTCGCTCATGCTTTCAATTAGCGAAGATGATATATAAATATTTCTTCTTATAAATCCTAGAGAAAACGCAATCGACTCTTTCGAAGCAACAATATATATCTTTGGAAGAAAAGGATATTTCAGTTGAAGCTCGCTAATTTTATTATTCTTCTTTACACGTGGACGACTACTAAAGCGAGTAATGAGTTTTTTATACTGATAAAGGGTGGCGGCAACTTGAGCGAAAACATACGTGCCATACAGTCCCCCGACATATAAAAGTATTGATAAAAAATAATGCGGAATCTGTTTATACGATACAGAAGAAACCATACTTTTACACATATATACCGTTTCATTAGAGAAGAATGGCATAAATTTATTTAGAATTATAACTATCAAACCAGATATTACGCTAAAAACACCAATCATAATCAAGAGATAGAGGTTATTTTTTTTCATAAGTCTGAATCTTTTCTACGAGTGATCGACGCTTTTTTTCTGGAAGCTTTTCAATAGATTCTGCGAAAGACGCAATTGCTATATCGCCAAAGTTCTTCATAAACCGTTGAATAAAGTTTGTTGCAACGTTTGTACTAAATTCCTCCTTACTTATTTGGGGTACATACACATACTGTTTACCCTTTGGCACCCTTTTAAGAAATTTTTTTGTATAGAGCCGGTCTATTATTGTTGCAATAGTGGTATATGCGAGATGTTTCTTTCCCTCTCTTGCATCAACAACATCTCGCACCGTACATTCCCCTAAATTCCAGACTATATCCATAGTTTCTTGTTCAAGGTTACTGAGATTGTGTGTTTGCATATAATTAATTGAACTGACAAATATATGAGGCATGACCATCCGCCGACAATACTTCTTTCCAATTTTTGGTAGTTTGAATACCCTCCTCGGTTTTAAATACACAAGGAATATTTGTATTGGCGAAGTCATATTTCACAATTCCACCTGTGTGATTAGGCACATTATCTGCCTCACAGGTAAGAGTTATGCCCCTATTATTTTTTGTGAGAACAGCCTTATACCCATCAGTGGTAAAAATATTCATCCGTGAATCAAAAACTGCACACGATTCGTCGGAGTGTATAACTATTGCAGCATTTTGAGCATTAATTCGTACAACAGCAGCAAGGGCAATAAACACAACAATCAGAATTCCCAAGAACACCGGTTTTGAAAGCATCATTCTAGCTTAGATAATACGCGCCTAGAGAATTATTTGCAACAAAGATTGGTTACGGGATAGGTTCATAACCACCCTTTGACCAAGGATTACAACGAAGCAAGCGCCATATTCCTAACGACATACCCTTAATTACGCCGTATTTTTCAACAGCCTCGAACATGTATTCTGAACAGGTAGGTTGGAAACGACAGATAGTTTGACCAGGAATGAACATTTTCCTTATCGGATTGTCTATGAGTTGGGATTTTTGGTAAAGGCGAATTGTCCTTAATAGTAGTTTTTTTACCATTTCAGATAGTATAGCTTATACTATCGTATATGAAGATTACGATTATAACGCTCTTTCCCAGCATGTTTAAGGGATTTCTTGAGGAAAGCATTGTGCAAAGAGCTCAAGACATGGGGATGGTTAAGATTGATTTTGTAAACCCTCGAGATTTTACACAAGATGCCCATAAAACCGTCGATGATCGCCCTTTTGGGGGGGGTGCAGGAATGATACTGATGGTAGAGCCTTTATCAAAAGCGATTGCGTCTATAAAAAATAATAAAAGCTATATCATTGGCACCTCTGCACGAGGATCAACATTCACCCAAAAAAAAGCAGAGACTTTAGCTGAAAAAGAAGATCTTATTATCCTTGCCGGTCATTATGAGGGATATGATGAGCGTGTTAGGACAATGTTAGATGAAGAAATATCGCTCGGAGATTTTATAATGACCGGTGGTGAACTTGCTGCTGCTTGTATAGTAGATGCAATAGTAAGATTGCAAAAGGGTGTTTTAAAGAAAGAAGTAGCAACAGAAGAAGAGAGTTTTTTTGAAGTTTCAGTCGATGAGCTTATTCATGCGGTTGGTGACGATGCAGTGCTCGTTGCACTAAAAGCACGAGATGTAGATAAAATAAAACTATTAGAATATCCACAATATACTAGGCCCCAAGATTTTGAAGGTATGGTTGTGCCGGAAGTCATAGTATCAGGAGACCCAAAAAAAATTAGAATATGGCAACTTCAGCAAGCTTTTCACATAACAAAAAACACTCGAAAAGACCTCCTTACTCCATAAGAAAAATTTAATACAGATCTTTTATTATTCGGGTATGTTTACCCCCAATTTTTCGATACTTGACGTGTTGTTTCCTAAGTTCTGTTTTAATTGTAGATCGATTGGAACATATCTATGCGATGTGTGTAAACAAAAATTACTTCCAGCAACATACGACATATGTCCTTATTGTGAGAAAAAAAGCGGATACGGATTAACTCATGGTGTATGTGCTCGAATTTATGGACTCGATGGTATGCTTAATGTATTTTATTACGACGATGTATTCAAAAAAATATTAAAAGCAATAAAGTTTAGGCGCATTAAAGGAGGTGTGTCTGTACTCATTGACAGCATACCAAAGGAGTTTTGGAATAAACTTATTACAACGAGTGAAATATTTTATAACGATGCAGAAGTACTCGCTGTGCCGCTTCATCCAAAAAGACTTCGTGAAAGGGGATTTAATCAGTCGGACATACTTGCACAGGCTTGTGCAATTATGATGCAAAAAAATAATGCACCCATTATTAAAAGGTTGCGTAACACTCGACCTCAATCACAGCTTTCATCTGCAGCTGAGAGATATCTCAATATTCACAATGCATTCACTATAAATTCAGCAGATAAACTACCAAAAAAAATCATCGTTGTGGATGATGTATGGACAACAGGTGCAACAATTCGTGAAATTGCCCACACCTTAAAATATGCAGGTGTAGAAAGAGTATATGCGCTCACTTTTGCACGGAGAGCTCACGCACAATTCACATAAATAATGCTATACTGTTTACAGTATGACGCAACGGATTGAAATCTCTTCAAAAACGATAATATTTACCGCAATATTTCTTATTTCGCTTCGCGCACTTTGGATCGTAAGAGAACTCATATTTACTCTATTCCTCGCTTTCATATTTATGAGTGCGCTTAAACCTATCGTAAATAAATTAACGAGAAGAGGTATTCCTCGAGCACTTGCGGCTTTTCTCGTGCTTATGTCAACAGTTGTGTGGATTATTTTTGTATTAGCTTTTATCCTGCCACCAATTATTACAGAGAGCATTTCATTTCTCACAAACCTACCCGATCTCTTAGTAACGGCGTTTCCACTTTTTGAAAACATTTTTACTGCGGAATCTGCACTTAAATTTTTTCCTGATATCCCACAGAATATTTTTAAGTTAGCAAGTGGTGTTTTTTCAAATTTCTTTTTTATTGTTTCACTAATCTTTTTCACCTTTTATTTTTTACTCGAAGAAATTTTCCTCCAAAGGTTTTTGCAAAAAATCATGTCACCAAGTGAGGCAAAGAATGTGGTTGCTTTCATACAAAAAGTTGAATTACGTATGGGGGCATGGGTGCGTGGCCAGCTTATACTTATGATTGTCATCGGATTTACAACATACGTTGGCCTTTCGTTGCTTGGTATTCGCTACGCCTTATCTCTTGCTTTTGTTGCAGGATTTTTAGAAGTAATTCCGATCATCGGTCCGATTGTGGCAAGTGTGCCAGCATTCCTCGTTGCGTCATCGACGTCTTTATTTGCTGGAGGAACGACAATTATTTTGTATTTAATTATTCAACAGCTTGAAAACAACATTATTGTGCCCTACGTTATAAATAGAACCGCAGGAATAAATCCGATTATGACGCTTGTTGCGTTGTCTGTGGGTGGAAAGCTTGGTGGTTTATTAGGGGCAATCCTCGCTGTACCTGTGGCAGTTGTTGTTGAGGCAGCAGCATCAGAATTCTTTAAAGCCAAGCACAATAGTTAAGAATCTTTTAATTTTTCTTCAGTAATATTCTCGCATGGTTTCACATGTGA
The DNA here is from genome assembly GCA_964612595.1 of uncultured Gammaproteobacteria bacterium. Taxonomy (GTDB): domain Bacteria; phylum Patescibacteriota; class Microgenomatia; order UBA1406; family HO2-37-13b; genus OLB23. Next base: position 147,487 of record CAZTFB010000002.1, read on the forward strand.
GCTCTGCGTCTGTAATTGGTGTTCACGTCATAGGTATTACTGTCGAAACAGATATTGCAGTGCGAGGATTTCCACAATTTAAAATTGTAGGTTTGCCAGGGAAATCTGTCGAAGAAGCAAAGGAGCGAGTACGTACTGCATTAACCAATGCCGGTTTTGAAATACCGGCGCGACGAGTGATAGTAAATTTGGCACCTGCAGATGTGCCAAAAAGGAGTTCTGGGTTTGATCTGCCGATCGCAGTTGGTATTTTGGCATCGCAAAACCTTGTTAATTCGAAGGATTTGCAGAGTGCACTTTTTGTAGGAGAAATCTCACTAAATGGTGCCATTAGACCAGTTAATGGCGTGCTACCCATGCTTGATTTTGCGCTGCAAAAAGGTTTTACAGATGTCTATATACCTCATCAGAATAGTGATGAAGCGCTTTTTGCAGGAAAAGATCTCAAGATTTATGGTGTTGAGACTGTGCGCGACGTTATTGCACATCTACAACATATTCGTCCAATGCACGCAGTTGATGTGGGCGCAATAACGTCGCATCATATCTTATCGAGTCAGAAAAACTCCTACGATTTTTCTCATGTGAGGGGGCAGCAACATGCTAAAAGAGCTTTAGAAATTGCTGCTGCGGGGGGACATAATATTATTCTTCGCGGGCCGCCAGGAACTGGGAAAACAATGCTCGCGAAGGCATTCGTTTCGCTTTTGCCGCCCCCTACCGAACAAGAGCAGCTAGAAATAGCCAAAATCCAATCTATTATGTATGGTGGGAAAGGAGAAGGTCTTAATGTTTCGCGCGCGTTCCGCGCACCCCACCACACAATTTCCCGCGCCGGCATGATCGGTGGTGGCGCGGAGCTTACACCTGGCGAAGTGACTTTAGCCCATCGAGGCGTACTCTTCTTAGACGAGTTTCCCGAGTTTCCTCGCTCCATAACTGAAGCACTTCGCCAACCTATTGAAGATGGTACGGTAACGATCACTCGTGTCCACGGATCGGTTACCTACCCATCTCGTTTTCTCCTTATTGCGGCGGCAAATCCTTGCCCTTGTGGCAATTACGGAAATAAAAACAAGCGTTGTACGTGCACTGGCCAGCAGGTTCAGAACTATAATCATCGTCTATCGGGACCGATCCTCGATAGAATCGATATTCATATATCGGTTCCCAATATTCCAGAAGAAGATCTTCTGCATATAAATGTAGACGCAGAACCGAGCAGTACAATACGATCTCGTGTTAAGGCTGCACGAGACATGCAATTTAGGCGATTTTCAACACTTGTAAATCAACCCTATTCTACAAATGCAGAAATGTCCTCACAAGACATTAAGCACATCATTCATCTTATGCCAGCAGCACGAACGTTTCTATCGCAGGCATTTCAGAAATTACATTTCTCACCACGCTCATATTTCAAGATTCTTAAGGTCGCCCAAACAATAGCCGATCTTCAAAGCGAAACACATATTTCACAAGCAACAATTGCAGAAGCGGTGCAGTATCGGTCCTTTCTATTCAGATAATCTTGTATTTTTTAGGGCTCTATGATATAGTATCAGCTGTATCACTATGAAAAAGGAGGATGTACAGAAATGCCAGCAAAATCTACAAAAGTAACTTCAATGAAGAAGGCCACTTCTATGGCCGACTTGCTTGGAATGCAGCCCCTCACACCCCCAAAAAAGGGCGCCATTGTTCAGGCAAAGATTGTCGATCTCACGAAAAAAGGTATCTTATTCGATATAGGTTGGAAATCATATGCTGTTTTAGGTAATATTGAAGCTCACGAGCTTGGTTCGTATCTTCCATATCTTACCGCAGGCACAACAGTGCCGGTTAAAATTGTTGTCGAAGAAGCAAAAGATGGCTTCCCGGTCGTTTCTATGCGTTCATTTTTCGAAAGTGGAAAATGGAATATTCTTGCCGAAAAGCACGAAAGTGAAGAAGAAATCGAGGTTATTTGTGGAGAATATGGCAAAGGAGGCGTATTTATCGAATTTATGGGTATTCGAGGTGTCATTCCAAAGATTCAGCTTACCGAGGAATATCTCCGCGAACCTGAGCAGCTCATTGGAAAAAAAATCAAAGTCAAAGTTCTTGAGGTTGACCGCGATAAAAATCGCCTTGTTGTCTCACAAAAAGCTTCTGTTCTCGGCATTTCATACAAAGACATTAAAAAGAAATTCGATGAGGTTGAAGTTGGAAAGATTTATAAGGCTAAAGTCATCGGCTTCTCAGACTTTGGCGTCTTTTGTGAGGTTAACAAAATCGAGGGACTCATTCATATTTCCGAAATCTCATGGCAAAAGGTCAGCAATCCCCGTAAACACCTTAATGTTGGCGATGATATCGATGTTATGGTGGTCGAAAAGAATGAAGATAATCTTAAGCTTAATCTTTCGATCAAGCGACTTGAGCAGGATCCTTGGGAGAGTATCGAAGAGCGCTATCCAAAGGATAAAGAAGTTAAGGGTGAGATCGTTCGAAAAGAAAAGTATGGCTATATCGTTCGATTGGAACCTGGTATCGAGGGACTTATCCATATTTCAAAAGTAACGGGACATGAAAGTATCGAAATTGGTAAGCCAATAACCGTATATATTGAAAAAATTGATGTAAAGCAGCGCCGCATTAGCCTCGTCTTCGCTCTCGTCGACAAACCTGTCGTATACAGATAACCTCCGTTCGTTAATTCCAGAGTTTGACAAATCAACACAAAGTCCGCTATATTGAATCAATATGGACACACCACCAAACGATGGGACATCACCAGGCGCAGATAACCAGATAGTCGTCCCATCACTAGATGCTGCACTTGCAGGCGAAACTGGTGAGGGGGTCGGTGAAGTTGTCGATGCAGTAGAACATGAGGTCGCGTCGTCAGAAAATCCATTGCGTAAGGTAGCTGAAAGACTAGCTAGCATTGAAGATCAAGAAACTGCAGAATTTGCAAGAGGAAACATAAATAGTTTATACGCACGTCTTAGAGCTGTTCTTGATGGAGCGATTACTGAGAGAGAAATAGAAAATGCGCTTAATGCTGCAGGTCTTGCTGTAAACCCAGAGGATGTTGCAGCGGAGACTTTTCATGATTTCTATATGGCACCTTCTCCCGATCCAGGAGCTGAAGCTGGTGTCACAACACACCAGGAACGCAGGGGGGATGTAGTAGATGGTTATGCTGCAATTGCACAAGGAAGTTTTGACAGAGTGGCTAGAGTTCTGCAGCAAATGGGATTTGCAGGCGGAAGACTCATTAGTGATCCAAGAGTACTAGATAGGTATGGGCATACGAGAGTAGGGAGTCTCGCGACATTTGCATATTATGATGAGGCTGGTCTTGACTTAGGTGAATCTAACCCAGATGATCTTCGAATGATGGGAAGGCGCGGTGACTATACTATTCACCACATATCAAGTATGCCAAGTGATGTAGCTGGCTTCACGCTTGATTATCTCAAAGAGAGAGCAACTGCAGATGGTCTTGAAACATATGCACTTATTTTGCACCCCAATGGCGAGACTCGAGCAAAAATTGCCCTTTCTGATGAACCTCCATTTCCTCCCGCTCCGACAGCTACAACTTCTTGACTTTGGCCCATTCTACCTTTATAATGTCATTTGCCTTGGTGATTTGAGCGTCTTGGCACCACCCCTTCCCATTCCGAACAGGGCCGTGAAACGAGACAGCGCCGACGATACTTTACGGGACAATAGGTCATGGCCGAGGCATTTTTTTTGGCCAAAAACGATTTTCCGAGGCTAACACGAAATGTTGTATAATATATAGTAATGCCACATGCAGCCCTACATAGCCAGCCAATACTAAAGAAATATCGACACACAAAATACCTCGGTGCTTTTAATGTCTACCCAAAAACCAAGTTCGAATCCCAAGATGTTGATGAGCACATAGTATTATTGTTGCGTGCCCACCCCATTACATTTATTCCTTGGATTGTGACGGCTATTGGTGCGCTGTTACTTCCGCTTGTGCTGAATATCGTTCTACCAAATTTTCTTTCAGTAAGCCAGTTGTTGTTTCTCAATATTTTTTGGTATAGCGGGCTTGTCACCTACGTATTTATGAAAATTATATTATGGCTATTTAATGTTGGTATTGTGACGGATGAGCGTGTGCTCGACATAGATTACTTCAATATTATTCAAAAAAAGATTAATGCAACAACACTTGAGGAGGTTTCTGACGTTGGATCAAACATTAACGGGTTTATTCGATCGCTTTTTAATTATGGCGATGTTCATGTACAAACCGCTGGACCAACTCAGGATATTGATTTTTTGGCAGTTCCCGAGCCTGCAGACGTTGTAAGTATTATTAATGAAATGATGCACTAATTATGATAGATCTTTTGCTTACAGGTGATCTTTTAGGTTTTTTTATCAAACTTTTTGGTATTGTATTGTCGATTTTATACATGTTCTTTTGTATCATACTGATCCGTCAACTTGGCTCTATGCGTAAAACATTGTCAATTAATGACGGAGGGATTCTTGATATTATTGCCTACATTCAGGCCTTGCTTGCAGCATTCCTTGTGTTTTATGCCTTGTTTATACTATAAATAGAGTATACATGTGGGAATACGGCATATATTTGGGCAACGAGTCCGATTCATTTCATGTCGATTTTGTCTCGACAGAGAATCTTTTTATTGTCGCTTCAACCGAAAATTCGATAGAAAAGGAAGCGTTTAAGGAGATTTTTGAACAGGCGAGAGATGCGGTAACTGCAGAGCACATCCATGATTTGGCCGCCTTCGAGAAGCTGATTGATAAGGAGTTTAAGAAACTTGACAAAAATACGGGATTTGCATTAGCTGCGTCACTTTCGATAGGCAATGTCTTATATCTTGTGACGCGAGGGGGTGGAGCTGTGTATATTGACCGAGGACCAATATTCCAAAGACTTATCTCGGGAGATCAGATTTCTTCCGGCTATCTTGAAGAAAACGATTTGATTGTTCTTACCAATTCATATTTTACTGCTCGTGTCACGCCCCCTACTCTACAGCGCTTTATCCAGGACAAGGGCCCCCAGGAAATTATTGAATCCTTGACCCCAGATTTAAAGAGCAATGATGATACAGGAATGATTGCTCTTTTCGGACGATATCACGGACGCATGATGACAGAGGAGACGGTAGAGGATGATGGCGTCGCGGTGGGGGCGGAGGTTGTAATGGATGTGGAAGAGCCGATGTATGCAGTACCAGCAGAAAAAATACCACAAGATAAGAAAAAACCACTGTTGGCCGGCTTTAAGCCTGGTGGCTCATTAGGAAAGAAACTGACTTTTGTTGTGCTCATTTTACTAATTGGGGTATTTGTATGGAGTGTGATTTTGGGAAATCAGCGTAGGCAGAAAAATGCGTTTATTAAAAAGGTAGAGGCTGCTGCCGTCCAGATCGATGAGCAGCTAGAGGAAGCATCATCATTAACCACATCAAATGTCGATAGGTCGCTTGAGTTATTGGCGACCTCCAAGAGCACCTATGAGGAACTTAAGGTTGAGGCGGAAAAAAAGAAGTTGGCTGATCTGGAACAACTCAAGACGATTGCATCAAAACTTGCGGATGCTGAAAAATCTATAAAGAAGGAGGAAGAAACGGGAACGGAAGATTTTTATGATCTAAATCTTATTGAAAAGGGTGTATCGGCGACGAACATGTATTATGATGGTGAAACCGTTGCGATGTTAGATACAAACAGTGCAAAAGTATATTTGCTCAATCTTGCAAAGAAGTCGGTTAACACGAGAAAAGATGGAAAGATTGAGGGTGGGGAATTTGTTGCGCTCCATCAAGATGAACCATATATATTTAGTAAGAGTGATGGGGTATTTAGAATAACTGATGATAAAACGGAGGTGTTGATTGAGAAGGATGAGGAATGGGGCAGTATAAAAGATATGTGGATGTATAACGGTAATATATACATGGTTGATGCGGGCAAAGATGAGTTATACAAATATTTAGTTGCTGAGGGAGGATATTCAGCGAAAACTTCATACGTAAAGTCAGGAAGAGCTGATTTGGCAAAGGCTTCCTCGATGGCGATTGATAAGTCGGTGTATGTAGCATTAGGATCGCGCGTATTGAAATATGAGTCAGGAAATAGTGTGGGCTTTTCTATCAAGATTCCAGGTGGGGACGATATAGAATTCGACGACATTTTTACTAGTGAGGAGCTCGACAATGTGTATCTTCTCGATAAAGAATCGAAGAAGATTTTTGTCGTCTCTAAGGAGGGTGAATTTTTAAAGCAAATAAGTGCCTCTGTGATTGGCAATGCTACAGATTTTGTTGTTGATCAAGAAGAAGGAATCCTTCTTCTAGTGAAGGATAAAATCATTAAGATTATTGAATAAGTAACCTTTTACCGCCTTCGATAGAATTCAATAGAGTTTTCACTGACTGGTTGAACATAGGTTTTTTCCTCATTTTCCTCGATACTTTTAATAATGAGGTGCCGCACATATTCAGCCATGGTTATCCCATAAACCCGAGCTCTCATTTTGAGCTCTTGCTTTAAATCGGGTGAAAGATTGACTCTTATCTGTGTTGTTTCAGAAAGGCTTCTCATAAGTACCGCATTATACCCCTGAACAGAGGTCAAATGAAGTACTTTTTTAACAACCCCAAATATAAATATCCAAACCGCTTGCCCGGTGCGACTTATTTAACGGTTACGGATTTTGCCAAGTTTCTTGGCTTATCGGGATCTGCTCCGCGGCCGATGGCACAATAATAGCCAAGGAGCTGGCCGACAATTATATTACCAAGGATGGTTAATAATCCTAAATTGGGTGTGATAATGGTTGTATCAAATTCTGGCGCTTCAAAAGGAGCAATACCAACGATATGTCCACCGCGCGCCCTCACTTCTGCGGCTGAAGCGCGAACTTCGCTTTCATAGCCATCATGCGAACCAAGGACCACACATGGTGTATCTTTGTCAATAAGCGCTATGACACCGTGTTTAAGTTCGCCAGAGGAAAAAGCTTCACCATGAATATAGCTTGCCTCTTTTACCTTTAATGAACACTCCATTGCAGCGGGATATTGTAAATCTTTACCGAGAAAGTATATATGTTCGTGAGTATATAGCTGTGATGCAAGATGGGCAATATCCTCTGTCATTTCCTTGGAAAGCCACTCCTTAAGCTTATAACCAGCTTCAATAATTTCATCACCGCGATCTTTAGGCTCGCTTCCACAAAACCCAGCCAATCGATACATTGTTGTGAGTTGTGCTGTAAACGATTTTGTTGCGACAACAGCAATTTCTGGGCCACTTCCAACCATAAGTGCAATGTCACTAATACGTTCAAGTGTTGACCCTCGTGCATTTATCACAGAAACGATTCTTGCGCCCTTACTTTTAGCTTTTTTGACGGCTAAAAGTGTATCTGCTGTTTCACCGCTTTGCGAAATTGCAATAACAACGGAATCATTATCTACAAAATCAAGTGTTGGGTCAGATTCATAAGCACCACACATTTCAGTCGCGACACCTTGTTTTGCAAGCAAATATTTTGTAATAAGTGCACAAAAACCAGCTGAACCACACGCTGTGATTATGACTTTGTGCGCACTCTTTACCAAATCGGCTGCCTCCTTCAGCTCAGTATTATTGAGTTGTGCCGTCTTTGGAATTGTTGTGAGCTGTTCCATTATTTCTTTGAGCATGTAATGGGGATAGCCGCCCTTTTGAGCCGCCTCGGCTTCCCAATCAATGGTTGTTGGCTTGATAGGAAGAGTTTTTCCTGTATCAATAGCAAAGACTTCATAGCCATCGGGGTTAATAATAGTTCCTTGACCGTCATCGAGAAAGATGACCTCGCGCGTATAAGGAAGAAATGCTGTAACATCAGAACCGATGAAAAATTCCGTTTTACCGATGCCGGTGATGACTGGTGACCCATCCCGACACACACCAATTTCTTTAGTTTTTAGATTAAGCACACAAATGGCATTAGAGCCAACAAGCATATTAAAGGTTTTACAGAGAGCCGTTTTAAAATTACTGCCTTTAAGATTTTTCTCAATAAGATGTGCAATGACTTCTGTATCGGTTTCTGAGAGAAACATATGTCCATCAGCAATCAATGAAGCCTTGAGTTCTTGGTAGTTTTCAACGATGCCGTTATGTACAACGGCGATTGTTTTATCCGCATTCAGGTGTGGATGTGCATTTAACTCAGTGACGCCTCCATGAGTTGCCCAGCGCGTATGGCCAATACCTATCGTGCTGCTGGGCAGCGTTGTCTTGGCGTCACCAATCTTTCCAACTTTCTTTTCTACGGCGACTTCGTCGCCGTTCCCTACGGCAATTCCCCAACTGTCGTAACCTCGATATTCAAGGGTTTTTAACCCCTCAAGAATTAATTCTGGGCTGTCCTGACGGTTTCCAACGTATGCAAATATACCACACATAATATTTTTCGATGAAATAATAATAGAATCGGGCAAAAAAGGTCAGTTCATATGAAGAAACGCGGTATGCTGTTTATAGACTTCCGTATCCTTTCAGTTGCCCAAAAGTTTTAAAAGTCTATTTAAGGTCGACAGCTTGGCTTCGGCCTGAGGGTACCCGCAGATGATTCGCTAGCCCTCTCCTCGTATTCCCGCTGCCTTTGCAGTTAGGGACCACACGCTATAAAAATGACGTTAGTCAATTAATAATGTCTACCGTGCAGATATTATATCACTTCAGTAAGTTTGCCCACAACATCAACAACTCTATTAGAATATCCCCATTCATTATCATACCAACCATAACATTTCACAAAGTTACCGTTCAGCACAGCTGTGTAATGTGGATCGAAAGTACAGGAAGCAGGGGAGGCAATATAGTCGGCTGAAACAAGTTCTTCTTCGGCATACGCCAGATACTTTTTCAGCTCACCCTCAGCATATTTTTTAAATATGCTATTTACTTCATCTTTTGTCACCGATTTCTTTACAATCGCGGTAATATCTGTAATTGATCCTGTTGGTGTCGGGACACGAAAGGCCATACCACCCATATGGTCGGCGTGCAAATCAGTTACTTTGCATACCGCATCAGAAGCACCTGTTGTTGTCGGGATAATCGACATAGCCGCTGCGCGGCCGCGCGTAAACTTATCTGCAGGATTATCAACCAACATTTGAGAACTCGTATATGCATGAATCGTCGAAATAAACGAGATCTCAACGCCAAACTCATCCTGCAGAATCTTCATCATAACCGCCGCACAGTTTGTCGTACACGAAGCGTTCGAAATAATATCTGCTCCTTGCCAGTCAAATGCGTCATCATTTACCCCCATAACCACATGAGGAATAGTCTCGTCCTTCGCAGGCACTGTTAATATGACCTTCTTTACCGTCCCGCGCAGATGTTTTTTTAGATCGTCTCTCGTTTTAAATACTCCTGTGCAGTCAATAATCACCTCGGCTCCGGTCTCTTCCCAAGGAATCTCCTCAGGATTTCGAATATTGTATGCTTTTACAAAACGTCCATTGAGTGAAATCCCATCTTCAACCTTTTTAACCGGCTTTCCAAACGTGCGATAGATTGAATCGTATTTGAGAGAATATGCAAGTTGCTCGGGAGTAGTTTTAGATGTATTTATCGCAACCAATTCAAAGAATTCTTTCTCAGAAGCGATGCGCGCGATGGCTCGACCAATGCGACCAAAGCCATTGAGACCTACTTTAATCTTCCTCATAGGAAGATTATATATTATTCCTCAGCAGATTTTTCCTCTGATGCTTCGGTCTCTGCTGGACTCTCTGATGGAGCTTCACCATCGGCTGCTGGGGCTTCGCCCTCAACAATCTCAGCCTCGGTTTCAGGCTCAACAGATTCTTCTTTATGTTCAGCTATGCGAACGATAACGGTTTCAGCTTCATCTGTAATGACAAAGTTTCCGCCTTTCTTTAGGTCAGAAATCTTTACTTCATCCCCGATTTCTTTTAGTCCAGAAATATCGACTTCAATTTCTTGTGGCATGTCTGTTGGAAGTGCCTCAACATAGAGCGAGTTTACCAGGGTCATCATATCACCCTTGTTTTGTGCGACAGCCTCGGATTCGCCGACAATAACAACAGGAACTTGGGCTTCAAGTTTTTGCATGAGGTTAACTTTCTTAAAATCTGCGTGAATATAGAGGTCAGACACAGGGTCGGTTTGAACATTTTGAATCATCGAAGGAATTTCTTGTTTGTCAACGATGAGATAGATAACTTGGGTTAAACCAGCTGCGTGTAGTGCTTTTTTAAACTCTTTACCATCGATTTGAATAGCCATTGAGGGAATATCTTTACCATAAATGTTCGCAGGAAGCTTTCCTTCAGCACGAACTTGGCGAACCTTCTTACCTAATAGTTCTCTCTTCTCGACAGTAAGTAAAATTTTATCGTGGGTTTTCTTTGTGTCTTTGGGTGCCATATTGAGTTATTGTTTTATAAATTGCAAGACAAATATTTTGTCTGTTGATAAGGAGCTATTGTAGCCTACTACGTTGTTTTTTGCAAGGCTCTTAAAGTTCTGGTCGGTAACATACATATTGTCAGGAAAGTACACCTCGAAGGTAAAATCACTATTAAAAGCACCTATCTGTTTTTGAATAACGACTTGATAGGTATTTGATCCAGTTACTGCTTTTGATTTCAGCGAATAGGAGACATTCACATACGATGATGAGCTTGGCTGCACTTCGATGAGCGTACCAATGATTTTGAAAAACCCAGACTGAGTTTCATCATAGTCTTCGATTATTGTGCCATCCACATCGATGCTGTCGATAACTGCATCGTTAGGAAGGTAGAGCTGGAAATAGTTCGTATATTTACCTCCAGGAAACTGATTTGCGGCAGAGCTATTGTTAAACGAAATAGTAAGTTCATTTTTAAGTGACCCGTCACGCTGAAAACGAGAAATGAGGTGCATAAATTTACTTACAAAGTAGTTTGCTTTATTAACGCCAAGATTAGCGTCGACAGGAAAGATATGATTTATAAGGCACGTTTCTTCGTCGGTTGCACACTGTGGATAGATCGTCTGACCAGACCAGTGAAGTTTCTCAATATCTTCTTGAAAAGGTTTATCTTTCATAAACATAACAACATGCTTTTCGTCAAACGAACGTCGTAAGTTTTTTGCTAAGAGTGAGGGAGAAGCTTGATCTAGCTTTAGAAAAAGCATTTTACCAATAGATGAAAGGTAGTTTTTTTTCTGTTTTGATCCCGGAAAGAAATCTTTTTCTGTTTGAGCTTGTGTTTTCAAGTAAAAATTGTCTTTATTAATTGTCTCATCGAAATCAGGGACGTATACATCGCCAAATGCCTCAAGGACATAGGTCATTGCTGTGGTTGTTATACCTATAGATCCGTCAAACTTCCCGAGCTGGAGCTCTTTGTCAAGAAAGTATTCGGCAGTTTTAACATTCTGCTCAAAATCAGGGCTGAAATTTGAGTCGCGGAGAAACCAATGTGGCTGTCCAAGATGTAGCCGAATTGCTTTTGGAGGCTCAATATGAGCTGTTAGTTGTCCGTCAGCGTCATAAACATCATATATTCTAAATTCTTTAAGTGAATATCGATCAAAAGAAACATGAGCAAAGGATCCTATGAAGCCTCCTCCTGGTCGAATTTCCATATTATTGTAAAAAAACAAAATGTAGTTTTTTGTACCATCCTTTCCTAGAAGTGAATCGGCATGTTTCATGAATATGCGAGCGGTATCGAGATAACTATGAATTTCAGAGAACCGCTCTCGGATCTTTACAATCCGATCGTTTTTAAAAGTGAGGGTATCTTGGATTGAGCCAGATGTACGATAGAGTGTCTCAACTTCTGTGTTAATTTTATCTATATGTCGGTCCATAGCGGCAATATCTTCGGGTGTTTTCTGAACTTTAAGAAGAAGAGTGAAAAGTGTGCGGGCATCATCTTTTGCAATAAGCGCAGTCTCTGCAAATTCATAGCCGTTTCTTTGAACTTGAATAATATTTTCGGGTGTTAAGGTAAAGAAAAAGAACGATAGAAGTGGTCGAGAGAGTGTATAGCTTTTTTCAGTAAGTGATAAAAATGGCTTGCCTTTTCGTAGTAGTTTTTGAGCATGTATGCCATCCTGTCGTTCGAGCGATTGTCCTGCGCGGTATAGATAGTATCCAGAAATGGCAAGCGGCAAAATAAAAAAGGTCTCCAGAAAAAATATGAGAGCAATTACCAGCCCGATCCATCGGGCTCTTGTCATTTTTGGCAACCGAAAAAAAGGCGAATTTTTTTCGGTTGCCTGCTTTGGCTTTAAAACTTTCTCAAGATTTAATCCTTTTTCTTTAGAATGTGTGGTTGCAAACCACAGAATTTTTTCGGCATATTCCCTATTATTCTCATCTTCGTCGACATTAATAACTTTCAGATACTTATAATCTTCGGTTCGTGCAAGCTCGATAAGTTTTGTATAAATTTTTGCATCATACGTAATGACCGCAATGTTTTTGCGTGTTTTATTAAGCCTTTTAAAGAATGATCGACCCATTTGAGCATCATAGAATACAAACACATAGGTATATGGGTTTACTTCATCTGGAAACTCTTCAACCTCACTGATCGATGCACCAGATCTAACCATTTCTTTTGCAAGTTGTTCTAATAAAGGTGTGCGGCGTGTGCGCACAAAAAGTGTGAGAGGACCGTTGGATTGTTCTTCGGTGACGAAATACATATGCTTAAGTATAATATGTACACATGGCTAACATTATACCGCTCTCATCATATCAGCCAGCGCAAGGGCAGGTTGTTGCAATAAGTGGATGTTTCGATATTATCCATATAGGGCACATTCGATTTATCGAGGCTGCGCGTAAAAAAGGCGACTCACTCGTCGTCTTACTTGAGAGTGATGACTTTATCAAAAAATATAAAATACGCGCTCCATTTCATACTCAAGCTGAACGAGCCGAAGTATTAAGCCATATTAAAGAGGTTGACACAATAGTCTTGTTACCGTTTATGACAAAGGATATATCATATAGCACTATGTGGAAAAAAGTTGCACCTTCCATCATTGCCCTTACAGAGGGAGACACATACTTTAAAGAAAAAACCATGCAAGCCAACGAAATAGGTGCAAAAGTTGTTGAAGTAACGAAATTATTTAAAGGCAAATCTACTACCGTAGCGCTTACACACGACCCATACAAGGAGGTTGTCGATTAAAACGGCAACATCCCTTTTGACTTCCCAAAAAATATTGCTGTTTGTAAGACGAACAAGAGTGCAATGAGAATGAGGGTTTTCAAAATACCGCGCTTAGTTACTTGAGCCTCCGCTCTATCTTCTGCAGAAACAATAATTGATGGTGCCTTATTCTGGGTAGTTGTTTGCATTTGGGTCTTTATGTTCTCCGGACCTTTCGTTACTTTCTGCGAAGTTCTCAATTTTTGTTTTCTTGTTTTTCGTGCCATGTCTTCTATTCTATCATGTCGCAAATTCATTGACACTCAACTTCAAACCATATACAATGACATTCATCATGACACTCCTATACGGTGCATTGGGACTGGCTTTTCTTTGGTTGATAGTAATAAGCTTTTTCCTTATTCGTGCACTTACGCATTATAAAAAACTGTCTACACGAACTGGATCCAAGAGCATCGATGGTGTTCTTGATAGTATTCTTGATCAACACCTAACCCATGAAAAAGATATTACCAAAGTAAAAGATGCAGTGTTGACGCTTGAATCACAAGCAAAAAAGCATCTTCAACGTGTTGGGTTTGTAAAGTTCAATCCCTTCGAGCGTTCCGGTGGCGAGCAGAGCTTTGTGATAGCTTTACTCGATAAAGATAATTCGGGTATTGTTGAAACGTTTATGTACACGCGTGAGGGTGTACGCATTTATGTCAAGCAGGTTCGGGATGGGAAATCGGTGGAATACGAACTCTCAGATGAAGAGAAAGAGGCTATTAGAACAGCCCAATAGAATTTATTGTTGAAAATTATTAAACATTTTTATACCATTCAAACATGAACAAAAAATTCGTTTTTGTCGCGGCATTCCTTACCTATTGCATCTCTTTGTATTTTTCGTACGGCTTCTTCTCAGGTGATGCCACAGGAAAACTTCGCATCGGATCAAAACCAAGTGGTTCTGATAAGCTTGAAGTAAAACAACCAACCGCAGACGGAGAAGAAGAAATTGCAGGGAAATTAACAGAAGAGTGTCCATTGAATGGCCAGATGTTGACAGAAACGCATAGAAAAAGATGGGAAGCACGAAGACCAATGGGTATTATGATCGAAAATCACCTCGAAGCACGACCCCAGTCAGGTCTTACCTCTGCAGATGTTGTATACGAGTTTGTTGCTGAAGGTGGTATAACGCGTTTCCTTACCATGTTTTACTGTAAAGATGCACGATATGTAGGGCCTGTGCGATCTGCTCGCGTGTATTTTATTGATATGGTTCGCGCCTATGGCAATAACCCACTTTATGTTCACGTAGGTGGTGCGAACCATCCAGGAAAAGCAGATGCGTTGGGTATGATCTCAAAGCTTAAATGGGCAGGATACAATGATCTAAATCAATTTTCTGTGCCGTTCCCTGTTTTCGCACGCGACTACGAGAGATTGCCTGGTGTCGCGACAGAGCATACGATGTATTCATCAACACAGAAACTTTGGAAATATGCTGCAGATAAGAGAGAGCTTTCAGAAAAAGATGAAGATGGGGTGAAGTGGGACGAGGATTTCCAACCATGGAAATTCAAAGACGGGAAAGCAGTAAGTAGTCCCACAGCAACAAGTGTATCTTATGATTTCTGGGACGGAAGAGCAGACTACTCAGTAAGCTGGAAGTATGATGCGGCGAGCAATACCTATAAGCGATCACATAATGGAAAGCCGCATGAAGACAAAAACAATAAGAAGCAGGTGTATGCATACAATGTTGTTGTTGCGTCTGTTGTGGAGTCGCCTGCAAACGATGGGTACGAAGGTGGCCATCTTTTATATAAAACATTAGGGTCTGGTGACGCTATCATTTTTCAAAATGGCGAAGCAATTGAGGGTACCTGGAAGAAGCCCAAAGAAGAAGATATGATGCGTTTTTACGACAAAAAAGGTAAAGAAATCGAACTTGTGCGAGGATTCACATGGGTTTCGGCAATACCAGACGGTAATGAAGTTACATACTAATAGAAACTTATGCTTGACGAGATCATTCCATCTAAAACTCGTCGAAAGATACTTTCATTATTTCTCAATAATGTTGATGAGGCATATCACTTGAGACGCATTGGCCGTGAGGTTGAAGAAGAAATCAATGCAGTAAAACGAGAACTTGATATTCTTGAGAAGGCGAAGATTCTTAAAAAAGAAAAACGTCTCAATAAATCAATATATGTCATCAATAAGAAACATCTCTACTTTGATGAACTATTAAAACTTCAAGCAAAACACTCTAAATTAGCCCAAGATCTTCGCAAGAATGCGTCGCTATTAGGGAAAGTGCATTTTATAGGCATGTCGCTCAAACTTCAGATGAAAGAAACAATAGCCCAAAGTGAGGTCTATATGGTGTTTGTGGGAACTGTAGTAGCCGCAGAAGTACAAAAAATTATACAAGCGGTGCAAAAAGACTATCCATTTGAGGTGAACTATACTATAATGCCCAAAGATGAATTTGAATATAGAAAGAGAAAAAATGATCCTTTTATTTGGAAGTTTCTTAAGGAACCAAAAGTTATGATAGTTGGAGATGAAGCTGATTTCATGGCATGAAAAAAATACCTTTTGGCGCCATATTTTTTGTACTTCTGATTTGTAGTGTGCTTCTGATTGACCTACCAAACAATAAAAGAGTAGCTTTTAATATGGGTCCTCTTAAAGTGGATCGTATCATTAATCCTCCAACCATAGATTTCACATTGTTCGGGAAGCGCTTTCAACGTACTTTTGAGACGAAACTAGGACTAGATCTGCGTGGTGGAAGTCACCTGCTTTTTGAAGCTGATATTTCAAAGGTACCTGCGAGTGAGATCGAAGGAGCTCTAGAGTCTGCGAGGAACGTTATTGAAAGGAGAGTTAATTACTACGGTGTTTCAGAGCCACAAGTGCAAACTATTAAAAATAAAGACACCTATCGAATTTCTGTCGATCTGCCTGGTGTAGAAAGTGTTGATCAGGCAATTAAGCTTATTGGCCAGACCGCACAACTTGAATTTAAAGAAGAAGGTACTATGTCTGCTGAATTAGAGCAGATCGCATCACAATCTCCCCAGCTTGCTGTGGTTTTGTCATTAAATAAAGCAACAGGATTAAAAGGTACGAATGTAAAAAAAGCGACTGTACAGTTTGGACAGGGAACAGGTCAAAATTTAGGTGCACCTTCGGTGCAACTAGAGTTTGATGAGGAAGGTGCAAAATTATTTAGTGAGATAACGAAAAGAAATATTGGAAAACAGGTCGGCATATTTTTAGATGACCAGATTCTGTCGGCACCGACCGTTCAACAGGAAATTATCGGTGGAACAGCAATAATTACCGGACAATTTACTCTTGATGAAGCAAAAAATCTTGCCCTTTCAATTAATTCTGGCGCGCTGCCTATACCTATCAAACTGATTGAGCAGCGCACGATCGGACCCACCATTGGCCAAGAGTCAATAGAAAAAAGTTTATTCGCAGGAGCTGTTGGTTTACTATCGGTTATTCTTTTTATGGTGCTTTACTATGGAAAATTTGGCATCATTGCCACCATGGGGTTGGTGTTATACGGCCTTATCTCTTATGCCATCTTTAGACTTATTCCAATTGTGCTAACATTACCTGGTATTGCTGGATTTATTCTCTCAATAGGTATGGCAGTTGATTCAAACATTCTTATTTTTGAAAGAATAAAAGAGGAAATGCGCAAAGGCAAACCTTTTGATGTTGCTGTGAGATTAGGTTTCGGAAAAGCGCTCGATGCCATTAAAGACGCTAATGTAGCCACGCTTCTAGTAGCGTTTATTTTATTCAATCCACTTAACTGGAGCTTTTTTCCACAATTTGGACTCATAAAAGGATTTGCACTTACCCTAACCATTGGTGTTTTGACGAGTTTATTCACAGGAATATTTATTACGCGCAGATTAATGGAATTTTTTATTAAAAAGCCATGATTAACTTTACAAAGTACTCAAAATTATATTTCGTCATATCGGCATTGGTCATTTCATTTGGATTATTTACGTTATTTACTAAAGGGCTTAATCTTTCAATTGATTTTAAAGGTGGCAGTATGCTTGAGTATTCGTTTGAGAAGGACACCACAAAAGAAGCTATTCAGAATGCTTTTGATTCTAACAAGATAGAAGTATCATCAATTGCGTCACAAAATGCACGACGCGTTGTAATTCGCGCTGCTGCAATGTCAGAAACCCAAGAAACTACCATTCGTACAGAACTTGGTGCACAACAACTTCGATTCGATTCGGTTGGACCAGTGCTTGGCCTTGAAACGATTCGAAAAACGTTTTATGCATCTCTTGTCGCCATTTTCGGCATATTGCTCTATATTAGTTATACATTTAGAAAATTAAGCTACGGTGTCGCAGCAGTATCTGCTCTATTGCACGACCTTCTTGTACTTTTTGGCATGTATGCAGTGCTTGCAAGATTCGGTGCTGAAGTGGATACACTTTTTATTACCGCAGTACTTACCACAATGTCGTTCTCTGTGCACGATACCATCGTTATGTTTGATAAAATTCGTGAATATAAAAGGACATCAGGACTTCCTATTGACGTATTGGCAAATAAAGCTTTGACAGAAACAGTCGTGCGATCAGTCAATAACTCGCTAACAATTGTACTCATGCTTGTGCCATTGATGCTTTTTGGGGGTGACGCGGTACGATTCTTTTCAGCAGCACTTTTGATAGGAACCATTACAGGAACATACTCTTCACCATGTATTGCTACACCACTGCTCGTACTTCTCGAACGCCGTCGCTCATAATACTTCATTTGCTATACTTGGGGCATGGACGAAGATAAATATAAGGCAGTTTGGATTTCCTACTCTTCAATGAGTGATTTTTCGGCTTGTCCAAGAGCCTATTATTTCGCCAACATCTATAAAAATCCCCGTAGTGGAAAGAAAATTGCACTCATAAACCCTTGGCTTTCATTAGGTCAAGCCGTTCATGGTACGCTTGAGTCATTATCGACGCTTCCTGTTGGGGAGCGCTTCACGCAACCGCTGATGGATCGATTTGAGGAGGAATGGAAAAAAATAACGGGTAAACAAGGCGGGTTTAGCTCTGAAGAACAGGAGAAAACGTTTAAGGATCGTGGGCAACAAATGGTAACAAAAGTTGAAAATAATCCTGGTCCACTACTCAATAAGGCGATAAAAACAAAAGATGATTTGCCGCATTACTGGTTTTCGAGAGAAGAAGGCATTATATTGTGTGGCAAGATTGATTGGATGGAATATTTGGAAAGCGACGACGCGGTACATATCATAGATTTTAAAACGGGTCGTCGCACAGAGGCAGATGGTTCGTTACAGCTGCCCATCTATTATTTACTTGCAACGAATATCCAAACACGCCCAGTAAAAAAAATGAGCTACTGGTATTTGGACGATGGTAATCCTCTTGATCTAGTCAATGTCGATCTTCCCGATCCGAAAAAATCTGAGAGTGATATTATGAAGATCGCAACTAGAATTAAACTTGCTCGCCAGCTTAACCACTTTAAATGCCCAGTTGATGAAAAAAACGGCTGTGTGCATTGTGCTCCATATGAGGCCATAACAAAAGGAAAAGGCGAGTTCGCTGGCATCAATATTTATAATCGAGAGGTATATATTTTGACGAGTGAGGCAACGAGTCTTTAAGCGTTACTGCTTTTCTTTTTGAATCGGTTAAGTACAGCCTGTACGACAGTAAGTCCTACCGCGGTTGCTACCTCAGCTTTTTTATTACGGAGTAAACCTGCAATTCGTCCGACGATGCTTGATTGCAAAAGTTTTACCTGATGCTTAAGGTAAAAAACCATAACTATACAGGTTATTGCAATGATGATCCATAGCACCATGGATACGATACCAATTATATAAAATGTTGTTTCAAGTCCCATGGACATAGTATATCATTTTGTATATAATCACTTCACATGAAAAGAGAATACATAGTACTCACATTTATAATTGCATTCGCTGGAGTGGTATATCTCATAATTAGGTCCAGCGAATCATCATTACAAAACAATATGAAAACTAAAGATAAGGTTGTTCCAACAGAAAAAGTGATGGCAGTTCCAAATAAGGTGATGACTGCCCCTAAGATGACCATTGATGTCAAAAAAATTTATACAGCAACACTAAAAACATCTATGGGGAACATTGTAATAGAGTTAGACACACATGAAGCCCCTCTTACCGTCAATAACTTTGTGTATCTTGCGAAAAAGGATTTTTATGACAATACAATATTTCATCGCGTGATAAAGGATTTTATGATACAAGGCGGTGATCCGGAAGGAACCGGCATGGGTGGACCAGGCTACAAATTTGCAGATGAGATAACGCCTGATCAAGTTTTTAATAAACCTGGTTTATTGGCAATGGCAAATTCGGGTCCCGACACAAACGGATCGCAATTTTTTATAACTCACAAAGAAACGCCATGGCTCACAGGCAATCATACGATATTCGGTGTGGTAAAAGAGGGTATGGATATTGTGGATGCTATCGCAGGTGTTCCTACGGGTAATAATGACAAACCGTTGACGGACGTCATCATTACCGATGTAGAAATAAAGGAGCAGTGATTGCCTCATGCGTATTGAAACACTAATCCTAGGAGAGCTAAAAACAAACTGCTATCTTTTGATTGAAGGCGATATATGCATGGTAATTGATCCAGCAGATTCAGCAGATTTTATTCTTGAAAAAATACAGCGACAGAATTTGAAATTAACATGCCTTATTGCAACACACGGTCATTTTGATCACATTCTTTGTGCTGGTGAAATACAGCTTTCGTATGACGTTCCTCTTTACATTGATAAGAGCGATGAGTTTCTTGTGAAACGTCTGAATGCGACTGCACAGCATTTTTTAGGGTATGATCCCGTTGCTCTTCCACCCAAAAAAAGTACGTACTTTCCAGAAAATGACCAAGATATTGTTATAGAGCCTTTCTCTTTTCGACTACTTCATGTCCCTGGGCATACACCGGGTAGTGTTGCGCTATATTTTCCAAGAGAAGAAGTTGTGTTTACTGGTGATACGTTATTTAAAGAGGCAGTTGGGCGCACGGATTTATCATATTCCAATAAAGAGGAACTTAAAAAATCATTGCTAACGTTAATGAAACTTCCCGATGAAACTATCGTGTATCCTGGTCACGGAGATCTGACAACGATTGGAGAAGAACGTCGCGCTGATTAGGGAGGTTTTTCTCGACAACTTTTTCAAAGAGATCGTTAAGAATTTTACCTACCTCCGGTCCTGGTTTTATATTAAGCTCCTTCATCACATCGTGGCCGGATATTTTTAGGTCAGCGACAGTGAAAGGTTTTTTTTGAACTTCTATGAGGCGTTTCTTAAAAAGTTCCGTTCTCCATGAGGTTGGTGTTGCACCACCACCGACACGATCTCCCTCTCGTAGAGCGAGCATATCATCAAGGTATGCAACACCAACTGAGCGAATAAAACGTCGCAACGCGCTATCGGTTTGATTCTCACCAACAGGAAACATATGATAGCGCACAAGTGTGACAAGCTTGTTTTTTTGTTTTTTTGAGAGGCGAAATCGCTCCGCGATTTCAGCCACCTGCTGGGCACCGACGATTTCATGATTATAAAAAGTAATGGTGCCCGTTTTTTCATCTTTTGCAGCTGTTCCAGCTTTACCCACATCGTGCAATAGTGTCGCAAAACGCGTTATTGCATCTTTTGATGGACAGTTTCTTAAAGCTTCAACAAGATGAGTACCCACATCAAACACATGATGGCGACCTGGACTCTTTTGTTCGACACCAAAACACGCCATGAGTTCAGGGAGAATGTGTTGTAATAAACCCGTTTGCTTTAGAAACAAAATACCCTCAGCGGGATGATCGCTTTCAAGAATTTTTAAGAACTCATCGCGAATACGCTCACCAGAAATATTTTTAATGCGCTCTGCATTTTTCTCGATGGCCTTACGCGTAGTATCTTCTATTAAAAATTCCAATTGCGTAGCGAAACGAATTGCTCGCATAAGTCGTAGCGCATCCTCCTCGAATCGTGTATCTGCGTTGCCAACCGCTCGCACTAGTTTTTTTTCGAGATCCTCTATACCACCGACATAATCAATAATCTCTTTCCCATCTGTTGCGAGCGCGTTAATAGTAAAATCTCGTCGCTTAACATCCTCCTCCAACGAATCCGACCATTCAATCTTATCGGGGTGACGATTATCAGAATATGATCCTTCTTTTCGAAACGGGGTCACTTCTATAAGAATTTTTTCATCTTTGTGCTGTATGATAATAGACACGGTACCGAAGTCGTTGTTGCAAAACGAGTCCGGAAATAGTTGCATGATGTTTTCCGGTGTCGCGTTTGTTGTAAAATCCCAATTGAAAATCGGTCGGTCCAGGAGCCCATCACGAACAGGGCCTCCTACCGCATAAATGAGATATCCATTTTCACGGAATATATCCATAACATCTATGATGTATGGAGGTAATGGTTTAGACAATTGCATAGCGATATTTTACTACAATACAAATGAAAATAAATGTTAAGCACAAAATAGAAGACCCTAGATCAGCTGATGCATTCATTGAAGTTTTGTTAAAAGACAGAGGAATAGATGATATCGACGGTTTTATCACACCCCCTCATCCTACAAGTATATCTCTCAAAACATTTTTTACAGAAAAACCTTCGTTTAAGAAGGATTGGGCATCTTTTATAAAACTTCTTAAGAAAATCCACGTCAATGGCGATATGGTTGTTGTATACACAGACTATGATGCCGATGGTGTAACGGGTGGTGCAATTATGTGGGAGACGCTTCATAAGCTTGGCTTTAACGTTATGCCTTATATACCCGATCGTAAAAAAGAAGGATATGGTTTTTCAGAGTTCGGCCTTCAACATGTTAAGAAAGAATTCAATCCAAAACTTGTCATAAGCGTTGATCATGGTATTGTCGCACACAAGCAAATTACATATGCAAAAAATGAGTTGGGTTTGACCATTGTCGTAACCGATCATCATCAAAAGCAAGAAAAAGAGCCTCATGATGCTCTGGCGGTATTCCATACAACTGAGTTATCGGGAAGCGGTGTGTCGTATTTTGTCGCTAAAGAAATTGCAAAGGAGTTCGGATTTTCAGCAGAGAAGTTTCCAGAATTTAATCGAGATTTTCTTGCTCTTGCTGCTACTGGGACAATTGCAGATCTTGTTCCCCTTACAGGAATATCTCGTAGTGTCGTTAAATACGGCTTAGAAGCATATGGAGCATCTGTGCGCTATGGCATACGACACCTATTAAAAGAAGCTGGCCTTGACGGTAAACCAATAACGCCATATGAAGTTGGTTACATTATTGCACCTCGCATTAATGCATTTGGAAGACTTGATCATGCTCTCGAAGCTTTACGCCTGCTTTGCACAACATCATATGCAAAAGCAAACGAATTAGCAGGAAAAGCCGGAAAAATTAATAAGGAACGACAGGATCTTGTTGTCATTGCACAAAAAAAGGCTGAAAAAATGGCTGATACGAAAAAAAAGATCATTATCGTACGCGAAGATTCGTGGGAAGAAGGCATTATTGGTCTAATAGCAGGCAAACTTATGAATAAACATCATAGACCAGTTATTGTCATGACGAGGTCCGATGGATTTGCAAAAGCATCGGTTCGTTCAGTGCCTGGTATTGATATAACATCATTTCTCACCTCTAAAGAATTACGTCCATTTCTCTCAGAAGTCGGTGGCCACGCGGCAGCAGCTGGGTTTTCAATTCCACTGGAAAATATTGATGTGTTTGTTGCTGCCGCCCAAAAAAAAGCAGAGAAAGATATTACTGAAGAGATGTTAGTTCCAACCCTTCATATCGATTTTGAAATTCCCATAGCGATGGCAAAACTCGATCTGGTAAAAAAACTATCTCAACTTGAGCCGTTTGGCATGGGGAATCCGCTTCCCAATTTCATCTCTCGAGGAACAATAAAAGACCTTATTCCTTTTGGAAAACAGAAGCAGTATGTCCGTGCATTGTTGCACGATGGCAATATGGAATTTCTCGAGGTTACATTCTTTGATAAACCTAACATACCATTAAAAATTGGCAGCAATGTAGCTATTGCTTATACGCTTAAAATAGATACCTGGGGTGGGAAATCAAAACTTTCTGCCATGGGACGTTACGTCAGCGATAAAGTATAATAATCACATGAAAAAAACATGGGTGAGCGAAACACCAAACCTTATTGGCAAAACAGTTGAGCTTTACGGATGGGCACAAACTGTTCGAGATCATAAAAAAGTTGTGTTTATTGATCTTCGTGATGCATCGGGATTTGTCCAGGTTGTCGGAGGTGCTGAACTTTCAGGCGTGACACCAGAATCTGTTTTGCATATTACAGGTCTTGTTAAAGAGAGACCACCACATATGGTTAACGACAAGATAGCAACAGGCACAATAGAAATTGAAATGCAAAAACATGAAGTGCTGTCGATAAGTAAAGCAATGCCCATGCCAATAGATGGGGATGGATATGAGATTGATGAAGAAATTCGAAATCAATATCGGTATCTCGACCTTCGACGTCCACGTATGGCGAACAATATTAAGATGCGTAATAAAGTCGTTCGCTACATTAGGGATTTTCTTGGCGAGCGTCATTTTACTGAGATAGATACGCCTATCCTAACTAAAACATCCCCCGAAGGAGCACGAGATTTTATTGTGCCATCTCGATTGCAGCAAGGAAAGTTTTACGCCTTACCGCAATCGCCCCAGCAGTACAAGCAGCTTTTAATGGTTGCGGGATTTGAGCGTTATTTTCAGATTGCACGATGTTTTCGCGATGAGGATCCAAGAAAGGATCGCGCCTATGGAGAATTTACGCAGCTCGATATGGAGATGTCTTTCGTTGAACAGAACGACATTTTAGAGCTTATTGAAGAGCTTTTTACAAATCTTATTAAGGATGTATTCCCTGAAAAACATGTCACACAAACACCATGGCCTCGTATTTCACATAAAGAGGCAAAGGAGAAATATGGTAACGATAAGCCAGATTTGAGAAAAAATCCGGACGATCCCAATGAGCTGGCATTTGCGTGGGTTCTAGATTTTCCTTTGTTTACTGAGCAATCTGAAGAGGATTATTATCATGGATCAGGTAACGCAAAATATGCGCCATCGCACCATATGTTCACCGCTCCACACCCAGATGATGTCGCATTATTAGATTCTGATCCACTCAAAGTTCGTGGACTACAACATGACTTGGCCCTCAATGGATTTGAGGTTGGAGGAGGGAGTATCCGTATCCATCAATCAGAGATACAGAGCAAGATTTTTGACCTTATCGGATTTTCAGAAGATCAAAAATCCCGTTTTTCGGATATGCTCGAAGCATTTACCTATGGTGTACCACCCCATGGTGGTATTGCACCAGGCATTGATCGATTTCTCATGGCAATGATGGGAGAGCCATCTGTTCGAGAAGTTATCCCGTTCCCAGCATCTGCGAGTGGTAAGACTGCCGTTATGGATGCTCCATCAACAGTTGCATCTTCACAGCTTGATGAACTTGGGATTACTATAAAGGCTGAGTAGTAACATGCCAAAGAAAAAGAAATCACAAAATAAACAATCATCTCAACAATCGTATGTCACTTTTGGACAATTACGCGGATTATTTTACTTATTTATCATAAGCGGCGTTCTGCTTTTCTATCCGGGTAATAATGTATACACAAACGTTTTTGCGTATAATGCTGAGCTTTTTTCAGAAACCACACAGCTTGACGAGAATTTTGTAGTGCAAGATATCCCATATGTGAAAGATCGCAATGTTCAACCCTTTTTAACTGCGCAAGGTGTGTATGTCATAGACCTTGCAACTGCCACCCCGCTCTACGAGAAAAACAAAGATACGAGATTTTTCCCAGCATCAACAACAAAAGTAATGACCGCGCTAACCGCACGAGATGTATATGCTCTCGACCAACCCCTTGAAGTAAAGCGATTGATTACTGAAGGTCAGGTCGCGGATTTAATTGTGGGTGAGAAGCTTACGCTTGAGAGTGTTCTGTACGCTGCACTTATTCACTCAGGTAACGATGCGGCATATGTCTTAGCCGACAATGATCCCCAAGGCTACACAGAATTTATGCGCAAAATGAATGAGAAAGCAAAAGCCCTTGGGATGACACAATCGAATTTTTCAAATCCTGCAGGCCTCGATGAAGCCGCGCAATTTTCTACACCATACGATTTAACACTCGCTGGCAGAAAATTGCTCCAAGATAAGGAACTCTCTAAAATTGTTTCCACAAAAAGTATCACCATATCTGATATCGACTTTACAAATTTTCATCCACTCTACAATGTAAATCAGCTCCTAGGAAAAATCCCAGGCGTAGGTGGATTAAAAACAGGAAAGACAGAGTTGGCGGGTGAAAATCTCATAACGCTTTATAAAAAAGATAATCGTGAGTATCTCATTGTACTCATGAAAAGTGAGGATCGTTTTAAAGACACGGAACAAATGGTAAACTGGCTTCAGACCAACATTGCATATGAAAAAAATAATTGATGTAGAACATCTTATAAAACGGTATAAAAAATCTGAATTGAATGCTGTCGACGATGTCTCATTTTATGTCGAAGAAGGAGCGTTTTTCTCTTTGCTTGGTCCAAACGGCGCAGGAAAAACAACAACGCTATCAATATTAAATACTACTCTTTTAAAAACTTCAGGTAAGGTAAGCATCGCTGGGCATAATCTAGACACCCACGCAGCAAACATTAGAAAAAATATTGGGGTTATTTTTCAAAACCCAAGTTTGGATATGAATCTTACCGCTGAAGAAAACGTACGCATTCATGTAAATTTATATGGCCTTTATCCTTTTAGGCCATCATACAGTCTCATGCCACAAGGCTACAAAAAGAAAGTAAAAGAGTTGTCGGATATTCTGCAAATTTCGAACGATATGTTTAAGCCAGTGAAAACATTCTCAGGAGGCATGAAAAGAAAATTGGAGATTATCAGAAGCTTGACGCATAATCCTCGCGTCTTGTTTCTTGATGAGCCAACTACGGGTCTTGATCCGATCAGTAGAAAAGGATTATGGGACTACCTACAGGACGTACGAAAAAAAGAACATATCACAATCTTTCTCACCACACACTATTTAGAAGAAGCTGAGAAGTCTGACTATATTTGCGTGATGAATAAAGGCAAGATTGTAAGCAAGGGTTCACCTGAGGAAATTAAGAAGAGTTTAATAGATGCTTTTATTACGGTTGATGCAAAAAATAGAGATATTTTGAAGGAAGAACTTGAAAAAAGTAAGTTGAAAATCTCTGGAAAAGGTCCGTTTAAAATTGATATGGGAAAAAAGACGGCACACGAAATTATTACGTCAATCAAAACACCCCTGAGCGATATACAAGTTCATACGCCGACACTTGAGGAGGCGTATGTTGAGATTATTAACAATGCTTAATACGATATTGGCGATCGCGTTTCGAGATGTTACAAAACTGTTGCGCGATCGCACACGCATTCTTGCAAGCCTAGTGTTCCCCGTTGTTTTTATTGGTGCGCTTGGCGGAAGTCTTCAGTCAAACTGGGGCGATGAAACGGGATACAATCTGTTGGTCTTTGTTTTTACCGGTGTCTTTGGTCAAACGATGTTCCAATCTACTGCCTCAGGTATTATTTCGCTAGTAGAAGACAGAGCAAATGATTTTAGTCAAGAAATGTTTGTTGCTCCCGTATCACGCACAATAATTTTAATTGGAAAAATACTAGGTGAGACGCTGGTATCTTTTTTGCAGGGTCTCGCTATATTAGTATTTGGATTAATAATTGGTGTACCCCTCTCGCTTCCACAGGTTCTTTTACTAACAGCTGGGGCTCTTGTGATAAGCTTCCTTGGTGGTGCGTTCGGTATCCTTGTTCTGGGTAATCTGAGTAACGAACGAACAGCAAACCAAATTTTTCCTTTTCTTATCTTTCCCCAATTCTTTTTAGCTGGCGTCTTTAGTCCAATAAAAGACCTTCCGTGGTATCTTTTTATTCTTTCACGCCTTGCCCCAATGACGTATGCTGTCGACTTTTCACGCGCAGTATACTATTGGGGAAAGCCAGAATATGAGAAAGTAGTGCTGTTTAATCCAGTTTTGAGTTTGAGTATTATTGCTATTCTTTTTGTTATTTTCCTCTCTGTGGGAACCTACTTCTTCTCAAAAAACGAGGCTGATAAATGACAACTTCCGGCTTATAGTTGTTTTTTAAAGGATATGTGCTACAATATCAGTTCGATATCCGGTTCGTCCCTCAACAGGAAAAGGAGCTTTTCCACCATGGGCAACCAACAGCAGTTCGACGCGCAGGACTTGGGCAACGGCACCACGTACCCGGGTGCCCCCATCGACGACGCCGCGCCGGCCACCAGCCCGACCGGCTGGGACGTGGCCGACACCTCGGAAGGCGACGCGCCGGCCACGGCGGCCAACCGCGTCCGCGACCCCGAGGACGACGTGCCCGAGGGCGACGGCGACGATGGCACGCCGAGCAGCCAGCGCGAGCAGGCCCACGGCGGCTTCTAGCCGCACGCACCTGCGCGCTCCGGCACCCGCCGGAGCAAACGAGCGGGGGGGGAATACCCCCCCGCCCGGTCTCTATCACTCTAAAGAATAAACTTTCCCACTTTCCTTAGCGCTTCTCTTGCCTTCTCCATGTCTTTACTCATCAACATGAAAATTAAATACCTAATAAACTCACTTCGATTTGACATGAAATGCTTGTTTACCTCTTCATCAACAAAAGCAAGGATCGCTGGGTGAAGGGATATTGAAACTATTTAGCTACACCTGCCGAACCAGTTGCGACATACATGTTCGATACGGCGGGAACGTACGCAGCAAAATTATTGTCACCCAAAAAGACATACACCGGTTGGAAGAATTCCTGATACGTATCTGGTTCAAAGTACCCCATAAACATTTGACGAACGGTAATTTTATTCGAATTTTGTCCTGCAGATACAATAATCCCTTTTCCACCAATCAATTCTTGCCACGCTTCATCACCCGACTTAACAGGATACGGGCTTCCCGCAGGGTTTTTATCAAAATATTGGACTTGTGCTTTAATGACGCGACTTGTTACACCCTTACTCCCTTGTGGCGAAAATACCATCACCACATAATTCTGACTATTAAAATACTTAGGTGCTACAATTGGAAAACCACTCACATCAGGTGGAAAAAAATCAACCTCAACAACATTGGCTTCTTCAATAGAATCAACTACAGTAAATTCTTTTAGTTGAGGGTCAAAACGAAGGTAAATAATATGTTCGGTCCCTTGAGACAGTGCATCAGGATAGCGATCCATGCGGCGCAAAAAGGCGCGAGCTTGCTCAGAAATTGTTTGTTCGATAGGAATAGTTGTACTCGCAAAAATATCGGGTTGCGTTTCAAACTTCGTATCAAAGGTAAAATTAAAATTGCGTATATCAACCACTAATTTTTGTTGCGCGTTCTCAAAGGTAGCAGTTGTACCATTCAAAAGATACTTTTCCTCTTCGGTATTAAAACCAACGGCCTTTGCCATAAGTGATATATTTTGTACGTAGCCAAACCGTGTGGTTGGTGGTGGAATATAGAAAATATCTGCAGATCTAGTCGCAGTAATTGGTCGACCTTCGATATTATCGATCGTAAATTCAGGATTGGCCGGATAGTCAATGTTCATGCTAAAAATGTTTGGTGTGAGTTGGCCAAATGCGGGTACAAAGACCTGTTGCACAGGTCGGGAAGTTAGCGTCTTTATGGTCAGTGAGATAATCATAAAAAAAAGCACAAAAAGAATAAGTCCCAAGATGGCAATGGGACCAAATTTTCGCAGGTAATACGAGAACTCACTGAGTGACATACATTGATTATAGATTAAATTGCTATAATACACACATGATCCGCACGCGTATTGCGCCGTCACCAACAGGTTTTCCACATATTGGCACCATATACCAGGTGCTCTTTGACTATGCGTTTGCAAAAAAACATGGCGGAAAATTTGTTCTACGCATAGAAGACACTGATAGAACAAGGTTTGTTGAGGGGGCAGAGGATGTGATATACAAGTCCCTCGATTGGTTTGGGCTATCTGAAGATGAAAGCCCTCGTAATCCTGGAGAGTATGGTCCTTATAGACAATCTGAACGCCTCGATATCTACAAACAGCATGTTGAGGAGCTTATAGATAAGGGTCACGCATATTATTGCTTTTGTACAAAGGAGCGACTCGATGAGTTACGTGCACAACAACAAAAAGATGGTATTCCACCAAAATACGACAAACATTGTCTCCATAATGTAAAAAACGCTGATGAGCGAATTAGGAATGGTGAGCCGTATGTTATCCGTATGAATGTACCATCAGGAAGAGAAATCGTTTGTCATGATGAGCTTCGGGGAGATATTGTGTTTACGTCAGACCTTGTTGACGATCAGGTGCTTATTAAAAGCGATGGGTATCCAACATATCATCTTGCAGTTGTCGTTGATGATCATTTAATGCAGATTTCCCATCTTGTTCGTGGAGAAGAATGGATCTCATCAATGCCAAAACATGTACTGTTGTACGAATTTTTCGGATGGGAAATGCCAAAATTTTATCATACGGCAATCCTTCGCAATCCTGACAAATCGAAGCTTTCAAAGCGTCATGGTCACACTTCCGTACAGTGGTACAAAGAGCAAGGTTTTCTCCCAAACGCCATATTAAATTTCCTTGCACTTATGGGGTGGTCACACCCAGAGGAAAAAGAAATATTCGATCTTAAAGAATTTATATCGGTTATGGAGCTAAACGATATGAGGGCAGTTGCGCCGATCTTTAATTTAGAAAAGCTTACATGGATAAATGGCGAGTACATTCGCGCAATGAAATCAGAACAACTAGCTGAAGTGATCTACAAATTTGTAAAGGAGTATGAAATTGGCAATTACCCACTTGATCTTATAAATAAAATCACCCCCCTCGTGCGGGAAAGAATTAAAACGCTGCGCGAGTTTGACGAATACGCCCGTTTTTTTATTGAACAACCCCGGGAGTTGTCTGAAACGTCTCCGCGGTCCGCAGAAGAATTAGAGTTATTAAAAAAAGTTCACGATACTCTTTTAGACATTTCTGAAGACCAATGGAATATTGATACATTAAATACGGAACTTCAAAAACTTGCAGAAAAGGAAAAGATTTCATTTAGTAAATTTTTTATGCTTATCCGCCTGAGGATTACCGGAAAAAAAATTACCCCGCCTATTAACGAATCCCTCGTTATTCTCGGAAAATCTGAAACATTAACACGTCTTTCCAAGTAACAGTTCCTGATTGATGGGAACCGGATACTTTCCATCAAAGCAAGCGGTACAAAATCCATTTTTTCTTCCGGTTAATCGCGAAGCAATAGCAACCATATCGTTAAGTCGTATGTACCCGATTGAGTCTGCATCAATAATAGTCGCAATATCAGCTTCAGTCCGATTTGTTGCTATAAGTTCTTCTTTTTCACCAGTAAAATCTACACCATAGTAGCAGCCATGCTTTACCTGGGGTGAGGCGCTTCTGACATGCACTTCTAGCGCACCTGCTTCTCGCATCATACGAATAAGTTTTGTCATAGTGTTGCCACGAACCACAGAATCATCAACCAGTACAACCTTTTTTCCTCGAACAACATCGGGTACAACTGTAAATTTTTCGGCAACAGCATCGCCGCGGCCATCAGGGAGAATAAAGGTGCGGCGCACATAATTATTGCGGAGCAGTCCTTCTTGGGGCATTCGTTGAGTGACTTCTGATGGGTCGTGTCCATGTTCAATTAAATAGCGCATCATACTTTCTGAATATCCGTTTGCTGCGGTAGCGCCAGAGTCACGAACAGGAACAATAACATCTGGCACAAATCCAAGAGCAATATCTTCTTGAGCCAATGCATTGCCACATTCTTTGCGGAATTGATGTACCTTTGCACCAAATATTTCACTTGCAGGGCTGCCTAAATAGACAAGTTCAAAAATGCAGTGTGCAGCATCAGTTCTAGGAAATCCTATCGGTACTTCTGTGATGCCATTGGCATCAATACGCACACATGAGCCACGAGGAACCTCAACAATCGATGCAGTATCATCAACAAATTGTGTAAAAGCAACGGTTTCGGATGCAGCAACAAATCCGTTGCCGTCTTTTAGAGGTGCATAATGTAGTGGCCGAAATCCTGATGGATCACGGACAAGATAGAGAGCTCCTGTTTTTCTATCTGCGATAGTGAGGCTAAATGCGCCTTCAAGTTGCGGTAGCACCGCTTGAAGGCGCTGCTCTATAGTTTGTTCTGGTTTTGCATTAAGCGCTTTATGCAATACGTGTGTATCTGAAACAAAAATAGCCCGCTCGTCTTCTGGAAGTTCGTGCAAAAGGCCGAGCGGATTCGTAATATTGCCATTATGTGCTGTGGCAACACGATCTCCTTCCTCACAAAACGGTTGCCACGCATATGCGCCGCCAGAGGTAGAATAGCGATCATGTCCTAAAGCAATGGTGACATCTGCGTTAGCATCTAAAATGCGTGATGCATTATCCCGTACGATACCCTCATCTCTAAAGGCAGACATCGTACCATCAGGCAGCAAGCCAACAACACCGACACCCTCTTCTCCACGATGATTGAGTGCGGCCAAGACAGGGACAAGGTTAGAAAGTGGACGTGGAGTATTAAAATAAAATGCGGCGACGCCACAGTTGTGACGAAGCCCGTTTTCAGGATTGTATAAAGCCGCGATATCACTCTCGGCTAAAGCCATAATTTACGAAAAGTTTGTAATCCAGTGCTTGTCTGATTCAACGGTCACATCCAAAAATACTTTGCGATTAGTAGCAGTTTCAAGCTCTTTTCGCGACATTGATCCAATTTCTTTTATGCGTCTTCCACCTTCGCCAATGAGCATTTTTTTGTATTTGTCGTTGATGGTCAATATACGTGCCTTAATATAGAGCATTCCATTATCCCGATCAGCAACCTCATCGATAACGACAGTTGTTGTATAAGGCACTTCTTTACGAGTGCGTAAAAATACCTTCTCGCGAATAATTTCAGCGAGAAAAATTTTACTATCAATATTCAGCGCGGGATACACATACTCATCTTTTTTTACCAGAGGCGTATCCCGTTCAGGAAGTACAGCGAAGATTGCATCCAACAACTTCTTTAGATGTAGTTTTTCCAGTGCAGAAATCTTTATCACTACATCGAACTCATCCTCAAGAAATTTATACAGAGGTAAAAATTCAGGTTCCCCCATATCCATTTTATTGATAACAAGAATTTTTGGCATAGTAAACTTTCGTACTATACCCAATACGCGCGATTCTTCATAATCGCGCGTCCTTGTTGGATCAATCACATACAAAACCGCATCGACGTTATTTTCGAACGGTTCCATAAACTTCGCATTAATTTTTTTAGAGAGCGCGTCGGTCGCCTTTCGGAAAATACCTGGCGTATCAACAAACACGATCTGCCCTCGCTCATCCTCATACAATCCCTGAATGGGAAAACGAGTGGTTTGTGGCTTGGGTGAGGTTATGGCAACTTTTTGCCCAATAATGTTGTTGACGAGTGTTGATTTTCCTACATTTGGACGACCAATAAGCGCTACGGTACCTGCTTTCATTGGAGATATTGTATCATTTTGGCTCACATTTTTTCACAGTAGTACATTGACAGTCGCCAACAGGTTTCTTATTTTCATCAGTGAGGCATGGAGGACAAACATTTATTTCTCTACAAACTGCTCCAAGTGCACAGTCTCGATCTGTATCGCAGGTTAAAAAGCTTGTTGAATTCTCATTTTTTCTCTCAGTTTCTATTTCGGATGGGACGGGTATTGTGCTTTCTATCAGCAAAGGTGTTGGTATAAGAGTTGGTGAAACAACGACAGCGTTTTGTTCCAAATCGTTACCAATATTGATAGGGCTTGTCTGTGCAAATACATATAGCCCCACAAAGAGTAATGCTGTCAGGAGGGCGATGAGCATAGATTTGTTCATAACTACATTTTACTAGGTTTTACCCTTTTGTGGTAAAATAAACCAGTCTTTTCATCTTTGGGGGATCGTTCAATGGCAGGACAACAGCCTTTGGAGCTGTGTATCGGGGTTCGAATCCCTGTCCCCCAGCAGAATAGGACTCGCAGCAAAAAGCTCTTCCATTTGGACCGTCGTAGCAGGCTTATCGCACGGTTCTAACCGTTTGTAAATCAGTCGCACCTCAGTTGACAGCTTTTTCATCGATATAAACTCATCTGTCGCATCAGGAAGCAACAATCCCTCAAAGAGTTTCAAGTTCGAACCTAGTTGGGTCAATATCTCTCGCTTCTTCTGCATGTCTCCATTCTCAAACTCCTCACGGGCATCTCGGGCAAAATCAAACATTTCATCGGCCTTCTTATGCCACCTATCAATTCGCTTGTGAGTGTCGTTGAGTAGTTCCTCAACCTGCCCCTTTTCTTTCAAGAGTTTCTCTCGTTTCGTTTTGTACTCTTCTTCAGTTATCTCTTTTCCTGCTCTCATGTCGATGAGGGTGTCGAGTTTATTAACATACTGATCAAACTGTTTAACCTGCATTTCTTTGATCTTGTTGCGGTCTTCAACCTCAATATGGTTCTGGCTTTTGAGCCACCTGAGAGCCCAGTCATTAAACTCTGATGGAATCTCAATGCTATCCAAGACGCTTTTAATCTGCTCTTCAAGTTTCTGCTCTTCAATATACTTCTGTGAACAATCTAACTTGATCCGTTTCGTGCAATGATAATAGGCATATCTGTTGACTGTGCCATTCTTGAGATTTTTGTGCTTCTCCTCACATGTTATACCCGCTCCACATTCTCCACAACGCATAATGCCCGTGAAAGCAAATACGTGTTTCTTTGGTCGTGGTTTACCTTTATTCCCAAGTATGGCTTGGATCATGTCATATTCTTCTTCAGTGATCATGGGCTCGTGAATACCCTTGTACCAGTTGCCACTTTTTATCGGATATTCAAAGGTCCCAGCGTAAACAGGGTTGCTTAATATGTGATAGAAGTTGCTTCGAGAAATACATTTACCAAGCCTGTTCTTGAACTTCCACTCATTATTAACAATGTCGAGGACCTTAATTGGTGTGTGTTTTTGGGACAGGATGAGTTTGAACATCCTTTGCATGATTTGGAATCGGTCGGGATCGCAGATGAGAGACTTGTTTCCTTTTTCAGCATACTTGTCATTCAAATACCCAGTAGGAGCAGGACAGGGGAATATGCCTCTTTCGCACTTTGCTCGAAGTCCTCTCTTAACGTTGATGGATTTATTATCATTGTCGAGCTTTGCTTGTGAGCAGAGCAGGCTTAGAAGGAACTTGTCGTTGGGTGTGTTGTGGAAGGTTTGGGAGGGTGTAATAATTGCCTTGAGTCTTCCGATATCGAGAAGGTAGATAAGTCTTCCTGTATCAACAGAGTTTCGTGAGAGTCGATCGGGATTCCATACAATTAAGCCGTCTGCTTTCCCTGCTTCGATGAGGTCTAAAACCGTGTTGAAGACGGGTCGGCCAGGAGCCTTAGCAGAATGGGCTTCAGACATTATGTCTCCGATTGTGAGGCCATCCTTTTGTACAACTTTTTTCAACTCATCGATCTGTGAGTCGATTGAAAGTATCTGTCGATCTTCAGCTTCGCTACTCTTGCGAGCATAAAGTATGAGGTTGGTTACTGTGTCCATATTTTAATAATGGCCGTACTGGTGCACTCATAACCTCTCAGCTATGTCCAATACGGCCATTAAAAAAGCCGAGGGGGTTATATGAGTGCACGTTCATTATGCTCTACTTGGCATTATCTTGCAAGTCAATTTCTAACTGATGCGAGTCTTGGTTTAAGGCCTTATCGACCACATTGATGAGCTCTGGATTGGCCTTTGCGTACTGCTTGATAAATGAGGCAATCTGTCTTCTTTTTCTATACCATGTCGGTCTGGATTGTCTCAGTGAGATGAACTCACGCAAGTCTTTTAGGCCAAGGGCTCTGAGCATATAGAACATACCCATTCCATCCAGAATTTCAGATATATCGCCAGTTTTGTATTTCTCCTGTACGAGACGACAAACATCTGCATCCGAGAAATCGCACATAAGGCTGTAGTTAATCATATCGCCCACGATCTGTTGCCAGTAGTATTTCAGAACCTTTGTGCTGATTCGAGTATCAAAGGCCTCTTGTAAGCTCCAGCGTGGGAGTTTAGTTCCAGTAACGGTCTCGAGATGTGATGACACAGAACGAATACCATTGAACCTGATTTCCATTCGCACAACGGGCGGGATTTGCCTTTTTTCTCTTAGTTTCTTTGCAATCGCTTCTTCCTGAAGAGTTCTTCTTCTATCGACGCTTCTGCTCTTCGGGTCGAGAAGGTCATTGTATTTGAGGTAGAAGACAATTTGGAATATGCTACTATGAAATCGAACAGCATTGCCATTATTTGAGTACGTTCGAATGTTCTTTTCAAACCACCCCCCTATTGAAACGAGGCTCATTCGAGATAGGAACATGATTGCATGCTCCATGGAAGGAAACAGGATGTTCATTGCATAGTGCATGGTGTTGATGGTTCCATTACGTAAAGCGAACTCGGTTGTTTCGATACCCATGTTTCGAAGTCGTTGGACCAAGAGTGAACAGATTTCATCCAGTTGTTCTGTGTACACATTATCAAAGCTGTGGCCATGCAAGAGCTTGGGTAGTGATATGGCTATATGTAGGTCCCGAGAGTACGTACTGCCCCTCACACGCTCATATAGCGATAGGTTAGGGTACACACGGCCTTTCTTACGTGATTCAAGCGATGGGTTCTGAACATACTTTCTTTGCCCTTTGTAACTTGAGTTAAAGGCGACACGCTCCTCATACGAGTTCGGATTGAGCGGGTGGTATTTAGGATTAAACAGGTCTGGACGATTGATCTGATAATCTTCTTGTTTGAGAACTATGACGGTAGTGTCCATAGGTGATTGGTTGAAGGTGAACTACAAGTCCTAGTAATACTGCCCCTCACACGCTCATATAGCGATAGGTTAGGGTACACACGGCCTTTCTTACGTGATTCAAGCGATGGGTTCTGAACATACTTTCTTTGCCCTTTGTAACTTGAGTTAAAGGCGACACGCTCCTCATACGAGTTCGGATTGAGCGGGTGGTATTTAGGATTAAACAGGTCTGGACGATTGATCTGATAATCTTCTTGTTTGAGAACTATGACGGTAGTGTCCATAGGTGATTGGTTGAAGGTGAACTACAAGTCCTAGTAATCCACCCCCCTATTGAAACGAGGCTCATTCGAGATAGGAACATGATTGCATGCTCC
>CAZTFB010000002.1:184305-323882 GCA_964612595.1 uncultured Gammaproteobacteria bacterium
ATGACGGTAGTGTCCATAGGTGATTGGTTGAAGGTGAACTACAAGTCCTAGTAATTCACCGTAACTTTTTAACATAAGAATTTGTAACAGGACTTTCATATATAGCTTTGTAGAGGCAGAAAAGGCGAGTAGCCTTTGTTACGGCTTGTTTGTCTGTAAGGTCAACGCCGAAGCGTTTCTTGTAGATCGACTTGTATTCTTCAATCGCTTCTTTCGGTAGCATGGAAGCATAATGATGCCACCATGCTTGTTGTCAAGCACAAACTTGGATTGTTACAACAAGAGATTTGTAGAGATAACTGATTACGGAGTCAGTAACCGAGACGTAATACCTAGCTTGGAGTGATTATTTGTAGGTAGTATCCTTTTTTCCTTGAGTCGTGAGTGACGAATACAATGTCATCTAGATGTCTGCCTCTTATTTTTTTCCGTATGTTGGAAACTGTATCTGAAATAAAGTTGGCACTTTGGACCTCATCACGGTCAAGACCAACGCTGATAAGGCGCATTCTTAGCTCCGTTGTGGAAATAGCTGTTTCACCATGTTTTTGCCAATTGCTATAAAGCACCTTAAAAAGCTCAAGCATATCGTTGTTGCCTCTTAATGTGGCAAAATCCAAGGGAACATCTGTGTTATCAGACAAAGTAATGATAAGTGCATCATTTTCAAACTTTATAATTGAAGCCTGCAATTTATGCGCCTCAGATAGCAATTCGAGTCTTGGAATGATATAGTCGTGAACCATCTTAACCCAATGTCCAAATTTTCTTCTATTGGCTACTAGTGGCTTTTGTCCTCTTAGTATTTGTCTAAAATCACTTGCATAAAATTCATCTCCCTCACTGGTCCCATTGATAATCCTCATTGTCTTATCCATATTGTAAGCAACTATAGCCAGGCGTTCAATTTGGCTATATGCCCACCACACTTGTATCTCACGATGATTTTTAAACTTGTTCCATTCCGAAGTTGCATGGTTGTAGTATGTTTGTAAGTGATAAAAGTTGTTTTGTTTCTTCAAATGTTTTGGAATAATCATGTTTATCTTGCCTTCCCTATGGAATCTATTAGCCAAGAATGAGTATTGAAGCCAGTAATCACCTAATGCATCAGTGCTTTTAATTGGCTTTTCACCGCTTAAAATGCGCTCTATGCCTATCATTGTTGAATTAAAAGGATCAGAATAATCATCCTCAAAACCTGCTTCTTTTGCTTTTGCCAATAGATCTATAGCATATTCTTTCCACCTTTCAATAAATACGAGAAAAGAGACGTCATAGTTTCTCAAATCACTCTTTGCCCGTTCTTGGAGAGGAGAGAGTACTGATCGAACGGCTTCATCCTCAAATAAGTACTTGCCGTAGTCTGCAAGTTTCATAAAAAAAGTTTGATCAGAATCACTTTGATCAATGTTGTCAAGCTTAGATTGTAAGTCAGCAATGATAATTTTAGTTTGGGAAGTAGACATAATTTGTTAGGACTATTGTATCAAGTTTGAGCGTAAAAGGTGGTACAATGAGCTATTGCTATGAATGTAATCAAAAAATTTATTACAAATAAGGCTATAGAGTGGGCTGATATACAGTTTAAAGACCAATCCTCTCTTGCTGGCCTTGTACTAAGACAGATAGCAACACAGGGTAAACTTCGAGATGCTCAAGTTGAATCATTGAAGATATACCTATGGTATAAGTGCGAAGCTCAAAACAAGCCTTTAATTGAGGTTTTTGAGACACATTATGTGAAGCATGATGTTGGACCACTCAGGAACCTACTTTTAGATATAGGTGATGAAATTGGATCGGATAAGTTGAAGAGCCAAGCACAAAACGCTTCAAATGACGAAGTGAGAGAATTTTTAGTCGAGTTGCTTGGTGGGTACGAACAAGTATCCAATGTTCTCTATAGCCTTCCCATGGGAGCTGGAAAGACCTTTGTCATGGCTTCAATGATATACATCGATCTCTATTTCAACTTAAACAATAGCGATAACAGGTTTGCGCAGAATTTCCTTATATTTGCACCTAGCGGGTTGAAGAGCTCAGTAATCCCTAGTCTACGGACAATCGAAAGATTTGATCCTACATGGATTTTGCCGTCCGATCTAGCAAAACAGATCCAAAAACAGCTCAAGTTTGTCGTCCTTGATGTTAGTAAGACCGCTAAAAAGAGTAATAGGATTGAAAATCCGAATGCCCGAAAAGTTCAAGAGTCACTTATATCATCAGACCCGAAGGGGTATGTGTTTGTGACCAACGCAGAAAAGGTCATACTCGACAAAGTAATTGAGGACCCATATAAGGGAACAATGTTTGAAGTTGAGGGTGACGAGAAAAGTAAACAAGAGAACGAATTAAGGCATTTACTTGCAAGAGTTCCTCATCTAAGTATTCTGGTTGATGAGGTACATCATACTCAAAAAGAGGAAAACAAACTACGCCTCGTAATAAATAACCAGTTCAACAAGGGTAATTTAGTGAGTATTACAGGCTTTACAGGCACCCCATACTTTAAAAGAAAAGTGCAGTTTAAATCTACAAACCTTACCCTTGATCAGATACCAAATACAATCTATCACTATGAATTGAAGAACGGTGTCCGAAACTTTCTTAAGCAACCGCATATAAAAAGCTACTCAAGCGATTCTAAAACAATTGTCAGGTCAAGTCTTGAAGACTTTTATTCACAGATGTACAACAAATCGTATGCAGATGGAAGAAAGCCTAAACTAGCTATCTATTGTGCGAGTATAGAGCGTCTCGAAGAAGAAGTCCTCCCGATAGTCCTTAACTTTTATGAGGAGAAAAAGCTCAATTCTCAGGAGGTTTTGAAATACTATGGTCCTACAACAAAATCCAAATCAGGAAAAAAATACACACTCGATAGGAGCTCAGAGGTTGAGTTTGCCAAGCTTGATACCCCCTATTCAAAGAAAAGGATAATTCTCTTATGCCAGATCGGAAAAGAGGGATGGGATTGTCAGTCGCTTGCGGGGGTTGTCCTTTCTGGAGAGGGTGATAGTCCTAAAAATATGGTCTTACAAACAAGCTGTAGATGCTTGCGAGAGGTCGATAATGCACAAAAGGAAGCTGGTTTAATTTTCCTTAACATGAAAAACTACAAGCACTTGGAAAAGGAATTACTAGATACCCATAAGATTTCAATCAAAGAATTTGAGTTAGGAAAAGAAGATGAGGATATTTTAAAGAGAATTGATCGGCGAAAACACCTGAAACTCCCTTCACTTGAATACAACCAGTTTGTGATTGAAAGAAAATGCGAGGTAGAAGCGATTATCCCTGAACCCCAAGCATTACTTAACGAATTAGCAATCCAACTTCAAAGTAAAGGTGTGAAGTACTTTACTCCTCAAACAACTATTTATAAAGAGGGATTTGAAGTTCATGATGCATCCCGCCAGACAACCTCTGTGTCTGAGGATACAGATGAACCATTGAGTTTATCGCAGTTACAACTCCACATATTGAAAGCGTCATATGGTGCCATATCCTTTGAAACATTACTGTCAAGCGGGGAACACATTAAGAAAATTCACTCAACATTAACACGCAGTAATAGGTTATTAAAAAGCTATCAATTAAGTGATGTGATCGCTGTTATTTTGCAGGCATTTATTCCACAATCTTCAGTAGCCATTAAAGAGACAATCCAGAGCGAAACTGTTTCATGGTTGTTCACTGATATAAATAAAAACCCACTGTCGAAGTCTGCTACTATTTATCCAAATAGTATTGATTTCATACAAAAAATCGAAGAGTATGACAAGAAAAAAATTGATTCCGATACCTTAACACAGCATGAAGATCAAAATATTAAACAGCTTGAAAATACAAAGCAGACTGTGAGTGGAGATGCATCGTTTGTACGAACTCTGGAAGAAAAAATTGACGAGATAAACCGATTGAAACTGCCGATTAAGAATAAAGACAGATCGTTCCATTACATTCCGTATGATTTTGGAGCCAGTAAGTTTGAAAAGGATATTTTAGAAAACATATTTCAACATAGAGATTTTCAAGAGAATGAACTTGAGGTGTATTTTAATGGAGACCGATTTCTATCAAACTTCAAAATCAAGATATACAAAAAAATAGATACCCAGTGGAGGTTGATTCAAGACAAATACACACCAGATTTTCTCATCATAAAACGAAGTAAGAGCAATAAAATTACAAAGACACTCATAATCGAAACTAAGGGGGCACACCTTGCTCATGACTTCAGCCATATCAATGAGTTTATGAGCACGACATTCATTGAAATGAATAAAGGAAAGTTTGACTTTCTATACCTTGAGGATGGGAAGGATATGAGTTATCATTCACAAACAATAAGCGACAAAATAAAGCTCTACTTTAACAGTTAATCGAAATCAACTATATGGCAGTAAAATACATACCCTATTCAGCAGATCCACTTAGAGGACAAGCTGTTTTGCCGTTCCTGCGGTATAAAAAGCAACTAGTGACAAAAGACTTCTATCTTCAGGGAATGCCCTTATTCGAAACAGAGTTGATTGAGAGGGTTGGATCAGGTCAATCAGAGAACTTGTTGATTCATGGGGATTGTCTCAACGCCTGTGCTTACCTTAAAGATAAAGGAGTCAAAATAGATCTTGTCTATATAGACCCACCATTTGCGAGTGGGGCAAACTACGCAAAAAAGATTTACATAAGAAAGAATCCAAAACTTGTGGAAACGCTCGAGAAAGCTAAGGCAAAACTAAAAGCTGAGGCAGGTGAAGAAATTGATAATAAGGATTTGCAGACTCTTGAAGAGACAATGTACGGTGACATATGGCAAAAGGAGGACTATTTGAACTGGATGTATGAAAGGCTGTTGGCTATTAAGGAAGTAATGAGCGATACAGCAAGTATTTATGTGCATTTAGATTGGCATATAGGTCATTATGTAAAGGTGCTGATGGATGAAGTGTTTGGAGAGGAGAATTATGTTAATGAGATATCTTGGTGTTATGCAGGAGGAGCAGTTCCAAAAAAAGCCTATCCACGCAAACATGATGTTTTGTTTTTCTACGTAAAGTCGTCAAGTAAATCAAATTCAGCAAATATATTTAATCCTCCAATGAAGAGTTACTCGAAGACTGGCTCTGGCAGAAGGAGCGATGGCACGAAGTATGATTTAGATGCAGAAACTCCACAGAATGATTGGTGGACAGATATTCCTCAAGAAAACACACAATCGGTTAATGATACAGATTATGCGACTCAGAAGCCCGAGGCACTTCTTGATCGTATCATCAATGCAAGTTCAAACAAAAACATGCTTATAGCTGACTTTTTCGGTGGCTCTGGTGTTACAGCAAAGGTTGCCAACGATCTCGGTAGAAGATTTATAACCGCTGATGTTGGTATCAACGCAATTCAAACTACTCGAGATAGACTTGTTGAGGCAGGGGCTTCTTTTGATATACTCAAGATCAAGGATGGTATTGACCTATTCCGTAATCCTGCTCAGACAATGGCAAAACTTCCAACTATTATTCCGAGCCTCTCAACGACTCATGAATATGGTGAATTTTGGTTTGGTGCAATCACAGACTCTGGGTCGGTATGTCCATGCTGGGTACCGAACTTACTCAATAAGCATGAAGCCATCGTTAACTCGGCATTATTCAGCAAGATTCTGGATGAAACTGCGAAGCTCGAGGGGGTTAATAAGGTTGTTATATGCACAGTTGATAAAGTTGACGATGCTGAGATCGATAAAATGATCAAAGATCATGATCTGCGAGACACTGATGGAAACCATATTCTATTCGTATTTAAGGATCTAAAAGAGTTGATTGACTTGTTGATCTATCCAGACATAGTTGAATATTCGGTCAACAAAAAAGAGGATAAATATGAGGTTGAGTTTACTCGATTTGTTTCGGATGCTCTTATACGGAAAATAGATGAATTTAACGCAAAGAGAAAGGCAGATCAAGCAAAAATCGAGATAAGCGAAAAGGGGCTAGAGTTAATAGAGTATGTAAGCATAAACTGCACGAATGCTAAAGGAACGTGGAAATCTGATCAGGAGATAAAGATTGACAAGAAAGGCTATGTTATAGAGAACGGTGAGAAAACTAAACGATTTTGGGATGGCAAGGTGTTTGTGGATAAGAAGCCGTTGCGAATTAAAGTTAGAAGTATTGCAGGTGATGAAACGGTACTTTCAATATCATGAGCATCAATCCGATTGACTACCACACAGATCAATCCGAGATCATCGAAAAGACCCTCGATGCTTTCGGAATCAGAGCTCGTGTGTCTGAAATAAATGATGAAGGAGACATGTATCGTTACGGTCTTGAAATTGTCATGGGAACTCGCATTGATGATATACTTGCCCTTGATAAAGACTTGTCGCTTGCCCTAGCAACAGTAAAGCCAGTCAAGATCATCGGTCAAGAGCCAGGCAGGTCTCTGATTACCATAATTGTTCCAAAAACAAAAAACTCTCCAAAGACAGCAGATAAGCAGTCGTATAAAATCATTCATAAACAGGAGGTCATAACGAAATATGTAACCTCTGATCTACTTGAACAATTTCGAAGAATCATTTCGGCTCTATTTGTCTTCCTTGCTAATGGGCTCATAAAGATTGCGAATAAGGTGGATAGTGAGCAGGAAGTTGTATGGGAAGAGTATGAAAATGAATCGGATAGCAAAAGTACCACCAAAAAAGCTCGTTCCTGAAGACATTTTGAAACAGTCGGAGTTCTTTGAGATCCTAATAGAGATTGATAGAAAGGATAAAACAACTAGAGGATACAGACGAAAACGAACTCACTATACAGACAAGGAATAGCGACAGGGCCTCAGAAAAGCCTTCTAATGTGTTGTATAATGTTGTACTTGTCAATTACTTGACAAGTAACTACTATATATACATATGACCAACTTCATCTTAAACACAGAAAAATACGAGGCGACCATATTGTATGTGCTCAGCAAAATGGGCAAAGTCGAAGGTATGAAAAAGCTATACAAGCTCTTGTACTATATTGATTTTGACAATTTTGAGCTGAGAGAAAAACCTATTACTGGTGATATATACAAAAAGTTGCCCATGGGTCCAGTTCCGACATATTTCAATGCCATAATAGCAAACATGGACTCTGTATCTATAAAGAAGGAGAAAAAGTTCTCACACCACCAAAACGATACGACAATATACACGCTTAAAGGAAAGGTGTCAGACGATGCCTTTGACGTACTTGATAAAAAGGAGATAAAAATGATAGATAGGGTAATCAAGAAGTATGGTCAATACACGGGAGCTGTGCTTGAAAATCTAACTCATAAAGAAGCCCCATATAATGCGGTTGGACCGAATGAGGTCATTCCATATGAATATGCGTATTATAGAGACACGCAAGACCTAAATGAATAAGAAATTCGATGAGGTAATTTATTACCACTATCCCGTTTTTGAACAAGAGCTCCAAGAATTTATTGATAAACATACATCCTCTGACTATACTGCGGAACGAGTTTTACAAGAAACAGAGAATTTGCTGACCCGACATTTTTGTAAGGAGTTGGTCTTTACGAACAACAACTGCGGATTAGCACCCAATACGGGAGCATATAATATCTACTTTTTTAAGAGTCTGGTCATTGCTAACAGCAATATTGGAAAAAAACAACAGCCTAAGAGCTATTTCCTAATGTTAGATCACAAGATCGGCTTTCTATGCTTTGGATCCCACATTGAGAACTATAAAGATGAAAAGCTACGCAAGGAGGCCATTAAGCGTGCTAAGGAGCTACTACCGATCTTGGGACAGTTATGACCGAAATGACACATTGGCTAACTATCCCACTCAGGAAAAAGGTCAGAACACAATTTGAGTGTTGTTATGGGAGGATGCTTTCAGACCAAGAGGTAGAAGATATTGCTGAAAATCTTACTGGATATATGGAAA
The DNA here is from genome assembly GCA_964612595.1 of uncultured Gammaproteobacteria bacterium. Taxonomy (GTDB): domain Bacteria; phylum Patescibacteriota; class Microgenomatia; order UBA1406; family HO2-37-13b; genus OLB23. The sequence goes on from CAZTFB010000002.1 coordinate 192,264, forward strand.
CAATCTTGAAGTTTAAGGCACGCACGACTAAGCGTAAAAGTTAGTATAATAAGTTCTAATGTTGTCCAATTCCCCCAGCAAATATATCATAAGGCATCAAATAATATCTTCGTTTCTAACTCCACTTGACTACTACTACTATTACTACTAAGATATGTTTATGTCTGAAGATAACGAAACTCAATTAGCTGAAGCAGAAAGCAATCTAGAAGCTCCTGAGAAGACATTTCGAGTAGAAGTCCTTCGCATGACTGATGAGCCAAGTGATGGAACAATCTCAGGTAATCGTCACGAGAGTGTTCCATTTGAGATAACAGAATCATTGCTTGATGAACTTCGTGCCATTATAGACGAGATGAATGTTCGACCTTTTGGATGGGATGCAGAAGGTGGGCCAACTGCACAGGATCTTGTTGACACTATCCAATACAATCTTAACCATGAGCCCGTGGAAAATTTGGGTTTGTCTGATAAAAGTGTTGCTTTCATTGAAAATAGTGGACTATTTGAAACATTCACAAAAAAACAAGACAATTTAGAATAGGTGTTCACCCGCATAAAATAACTTCCAACTTCATCCCCGAGCCCCAGCATTTCTTCAGGACTCCTTCGGCCATGATACAATGTATGCATGAATAGGCAATTACTAATAGATGCTTTTGGATGGGGATTTCTTCTTTGGTTAATCGGTTATGCGCTTGGAATAATGCTTTTTACTTTTGTTCCTCTTTCACTAATTGGTTGGATAATTATGCCAATCGGGACAGTTATAACCTGGTGGGTATTGGTTAATAAAATAAAAGCAGACACATTTAATTATTATGTTAAGTTGGCTGTGGTATGGCTGGTAATGGCAATGGTTTGTGATTATCTCTTCTTGGTAAAAGCATTCAAACCATCAGACGGCTATTACAAACTTGACGTTTACCTCTACTATTTTTTAATTTTCCTTTTACCAATTATCGTGGGATGGAGAAGAAAGAAGGAATCGAAATAATATGAATATGTTCAGGACAACAAAAGCAAATACCGTTGAAGAGTATCTTTCCATGGTTCCTGATGACAGAAAAGATGCAATATTATATTTACACACTTTCATCCAAAAAACAGTGCCCGCATTAAAACCGTACTTTGCAACCAATATGCTTGGGTAAGGTAAATTCAAGTATACTAACTATAAGAAAGAAACTATTGACTGGCCAATTATTGCCCTTGCCAACCAAAAACAATATATAAGTCTTTATGTTTGCTCAATACAAGATGGTGAGTATGTTGCAGAAAAATACAAAAAAGCACTCGGTAAAGTAAGTGTCGGAAGAAGCTGTATCCGGTTCAATAAGCTCAAAGAGCTGAATTTTGAAGTTTTGAAGTGGGTATTAAAAGAAGCAGCAACAAATCCCGGTTGGCAATTAAAAAATAAACTAATTAATGCGAATTTACATATGAATGATTTTTCAAAACCTAAAAGGAAACGATATCTAATACCAGAATATGTTAAGCTGGCACTTGTAAAAGAAAGCGTTTTGAATTTATATCAATCGCGTCCTGCCTATCAGCAAAATGATTACATTGGGTGGATAGAAAGAGCAAAAAGACCTGAAACACAATCAAGGCGATTAAGCCAGATGTTAAGTGAATTGAAGGCCGGAAATTTATACATGAACACGAGATGGAACGGTTCAAGCACGAGATAAATTAAAATAGAAGTTGCGAACTTTGTCTGCGGTTGACAGCAAAGGCATCTAGCTTCAATCAACTACCTTAAACTCTACCTCTCCAGGCTTGGATTCTGGCTGGTATAATATTATTATGTCAAAAAAATCGTCTCCTAAGGTACATTTCATTAAAAAAAAGGAAACTATTATCTTTGCATTGATTATTTTCTTGATTGTTATCGTCGCAGCAATACCCGCGTATTTTGCGATTTGGAGTTTTAAAAATAATTATAACGAAAAGATTATTGATCGTGAATTTCATAAAGATATTAGTCAATATCCAAATGTTAAAACAACAAAATTTACGTTGCGGGATGGAGGTAGTATGGTAACTTTAGATATCCCAGAAAAAGGTCAAGTTAGCTTTTGGTATGGGGTTGACCGCGTACCACGAATTCAATCAATAGGAAGATACAATACTTCGTTTACATGCTTTAATGTCGACAAAAACGGAAAAAAGGTCAGTTACGCATATGATACTTCTTTGTGGTTGGATGCGACATCTCCATACGCAAAGTGGTTTACTTTTAAAGTAAACACTATTGGCGATTTAATTAATCGTTATAGTGATATTGAAACAGTTCTCAATACATTTCCAAAAAATCCAGAGCTTGTTGATTTCAATGATTCCTGGGGAGAAAGACAAATAGTTGAACGCTCAAACCCAAATTTTCTGTTAAAACCTAACAATGGACAAGAATCACCGGTATGTGATTTGTATATTAATAATTAAATTCAATTATAGATTGGTATGTAAAATTGCTTCTGAGAAGTTTGCCAAAAAGTTCGAACAACGTATATGTCGGTCAGCAATGTCAAATGCATTAATACCAGAATTTTTCGTAACAGACTATAAAAAAATCTAGATTTCTATACAAACACCCTAGGTTTAAGTCGACTCGACCATCCTGAGAATATGTTGCCATATTCTTGCAACATCCCTCTTCGACAGCAGGGTTTCATTGTATGAGGAAGTAGAAGAAGCTTGGTATAGAAAAGGTGATAAAGAAATCGGTCACAGAGCGATTTTTCCCAAAATCTAGGATCAAGAGGGCCTGCTACCGACAGGTTGCTCTGAAGCTGTCGGTAGCATGACATCATCAATGCATTTCCATACGCATTCTCATCTTTTGTCCCTTTCCGAATCCAAATAGATACGAAGGGTCAATGTCATTTTTTTCTGCCCACATCTCAAGCTCCTCACGTCGCTTTTGAATTTTTGCGCGGCGCTCTTGGGGAGAGAGATTTTTTAGCTCCTCAAAATTTGCCTCTCTCTGGTTAAATAGCTCATTATGTTTTGCGATCAAAAGCTTCTTTTGAGCCTCTGTAAGCTTTCCGTCCTTAACCGCCTGAGAAAGCATATCTTCATAGCGAGCGCTCATTTCGCTATGGCGTTCTTTATGGATTTCGTCGAAAGCCTTTTGCACTTTATCTTCACTTACACCGAGTTTCTTAGACAAAGTCGACACAATAGTTTCTTTTTCAAGTCCGTAGAAACCGGCATTTACATTGTTGACGCTGACCGCAATCACTCCTAAAAGTGCAAAGCTTGTAATAACGTATACTACTTTTTTATTTACTTTCTTCATATTGCTCACCTCCCTTCGTAATAATAATCAAAGTATATGAAGCATGTCTGAAAAATAGCTTAAGAAAGAGGTTGTTTTTTAGGAATACGGACAGTAAATGTTGTTCCAGTATTGAGACTACTTTCAACAGAAATTGACCCGTTGTGTTTTTTGACAATATGTTGTGCAATCGAAAGACCGAGTCCATATCCCGAGGATCCTTTGTGCGTGCGAGCTGTATCGGCGCGGTAGAATCTATCGAAAATATAGGGAAGGTCTTCTTTTGCAATTCCTACGCCCTGGTCGCGAATACTAATGAGCACTTCGGTTCGCTTTGTGGCGAGTGAAACACGTATCGTGCTTTTTTCTGGAGAGTATTTTATTGCATTCTCAAAAAGCACCATAAAAAGGTTTGTTATCTCGTCGGTAATAATCGCCGCATAGACGTTTTTACCAGCAATATTTATTGCTATTTTTTTCTTTTGTGCGAGTGGTGTAATTTTTTTTCTTGCATTTTTCAGTATTGCTAGTAGTGATGTATTTTCAAACACGTGATGTGCGAGCGGCTTTTGTGACTGAGCGAGTTGGAGCAAGGCGCTGGTAAGCTCTTGTAGTCTATCAACTTCATCAATACTTTCGCGAATAATACGATCAGCTTCTTTAAGCGATTTCTTTTTACTTCTTGCAAAAACCTCAAAGGCAGTTTTTAGAGAGGTGAGAGGAGTTTTTAACTCATGCGATGCGTCGGAGATAAATCTGCTTTGCTCTAATACCATAGCATGTATGGGAGCAAGTGTTTTTCCTGATAAAAGCCATGCGATCATGCCAGAAAGTACAAAAATAATGCCATTAAGATAAAACAAGTTAATAATGAGATTATTCTTTGCTTCATCAATAAAACTCAGCTCGAGTATAAGCGGCGCCATTTTCTGCGACTCGAGCTGACGATATATGCGCGTTTTTTGACGAACTTCAATAAGACGAAGCTCGCGAAGCTGAAGTTGGTAGATGGTCACGGAAAAAATAAGACTTAAGGTCATAATCATAACGACATACCAAAGCGTTAGTTTTATGCGTGCTTTATGGAACATAATTATTTTGTTGTTATTTTGTACCCAAACCCACGTATTGTTTTAATAAGACGCTCACCAATTTTTTGCCGGATGTTTCTAATATTCACCTCCACAGTATTCGGCAAAACATCTGCATCGAAATTCCATACATGATCAATGATTTCTTGTTTCGATACAATCTTTCCAGGATTTCTCATGAGATACTCAAGGATGGAGTATTCCTTTTTCGATAAGTTAACGAGTGCATCTCTTTTTTTGACCATCTGACTGTATGTATTAACTTCAACATCGTGAGCTACGAGTGTTGTGCGCTTTATCTCGCGCGGTCTGCGTAACAGTGCTCGTATGCGTGCTAGTAATTCATCGAAAGCAAATGGTTTCACCAAATAATCATCTGCTCCGATATTTAGGCCATCGACTTTATCATAGATTTGTGTTTTGGCGGTAAGCATAAGTATGGGTGTTGTTATATTATTTTTTCGTAGATCCTTACATATCTGCATACCGTCCATTCCTGGAAGCATTCTGTCTAAGAGAATAAGATCGTAGTTTTCTGTTGATGCCATGTCATAGCCAGCAAGACCATCGTAGGCGACGTCAACAGCGTAGCTTTCTTGCTCTAATCCCTTTTTAATGGTATCTGCGATACGGGTTTCATCTTCAATGCATAATATACGCATACACATATTATACGTCTGTAGCTGAAATCTAGCTGAATTGTATGCGAGCATGTTCATTTTTGATATAATACCCACATATGAAGGAATACAGAGAAGCTCATATAAGCGCGAAGGACGAAGATCAAGCAAATTTAATTCTCAATACGCTACTTGAGAAAAAACTTGTGACCGGTGGATTACTTTTTATTGCTCCTGCTCGATTTTTGTGGAAAGAAAAGCTCGTCGACCTTCAATATTTTAATATCACCGCCTTTACTATGGAAAAAAATCAGAAAGCGATTATCGAAACCGTAAAAAAAATCACCAACGAAGAACTCCCTACCATTTGGTTTACAGAGATTGATGGAAGCGATGAGCTACTTGCATGGATCGATGACATGTTACAATGAACTATGACCTGGAACGGTATCTATGTTGTCACCGACCCCACATGGGGAGATAACGGAAAAGGGAAAATCGTTGATCTTCTTTCTGACCGCGCCGAGATGTCTATACGCTACAATGGCGGTCCAAACGCTGGCCACACTGTTCGCAACGAACATGGCGAGTTTAAATTTCACCTCATGCCTTCTGCAATATTTAATCCGAATGCCCTTTGTGTTCTCGCCGATGCCGTAGTAATCGACCCGAAAACGTTAGCTGAAGAGATTCTTGCCATTCGCACAGCAGGGGTCGGTATATCAGAGAAAAATCTTATGATAAGTCGGTCTGCGCATATGATTATGCCATGGCACAGAGATAGAGATAACTTAAGAGAAACAGTGCGCGGCACGGGAAAGATTGGTACAACAGGTCGAGGTATAGGGCCAACGTATGCTGATCGTACAGAGCGTGTTGGATTACAGATGAAAGATTTGCTAGCTGGTGATTTTGAAAAGCGCTTGGAAAAAGAAATGGCATGGCAAGAAAAATTAGTAGCGCTGATGCGGGGAGATGAATTTCGTTATGATCGTAAAGAAGTGATGGAAGAGTTGATGGCAGCTCGCGAAGTGCTAGCGCCATTAATAAATGATGTGCTGCCAGCGATTGGCGAATATTTTTCGAAAGGAAAAAGAATTCTTGGAGAAGCAGGTCAAGGGGCACTTCTTGATCTTGATCGAGGAACGTATCCATATGTGACGTCGAGCCATCCAGGTGTTGTGGGGTTTTCGCTCACGACCGGCATTCCACCAAAGGCAGTAGATATGGTTATAGGGGTTACAAAAGCGTATACAACGCGTGTGGGCGAAGGTCCATTGCCGACAGAGTTGCTTGATGAAGATGGTGAACGAATACGAACAGTTGGTCATGAATTTGGGACAACAACAGGTCGTCCGCGTCGCTGTGGATGGTTAGATATTCCTGCATTGCGCTATGGATCGCAAGTTGCTGGAGCTGATGCATTAGCGCTTACAAAAATAGATATTTATGATGATTTTGACGAGATAAAAATATGTGTAGGTTATGAGATTGATGGAAAGAAATATGAAAGTATTCCAAGTGTCGACATCGACTTCTTAAAGAATGCAAAGGCTGTGTATGAAACAGTGCAAGGTTGGAAATCGCCGACTTCGGACATTCGCGCACTACAAGATATGCCAAAAGAAGCACGTGAGTATATCAAGAGGGTTGAAAAGCTTGTGGGAAAACCAATCTCCATTGTCTCCGTAGGTCCTGCGAGAGAAGAAACGATGTATTGTTGAGATGTGAGAAACGGCAATTGACCTTTCTGTTCCTAACATCCACTTCGGCAGCCAGCCGCTGGTCGATGTGATTCCGACCAGCGGCTGAGCTGCCTTGAAGCAGTACGGGGGGTCAGCCATTAAGCTGAACTACCCACCATACTCAGGGCATATGCCCTTCTTGTTGTTGAGGCTTTTTATTTAGTTGTGTTGGTTAGGCCCGGCTGGACTCCCCGAAGCGCGCCGTCCCCACGACGACGTACCCCGTAAGGAGCGCTTGGGACAGACGGTGGCCGGAGCCGCCGCTGGTGATCTCCATGAGCCGGAACTCGCGCATCGGCGCCATCGTCCCGAAGTGGCTGAACCGACCGGCAGGCCGTGGCGCGAACTGATGACCGTCCCTCTTGGTCGCCACATGACCGCCGGTGGTGCTGACGTTGATCCCGTTCGTGCAGATCTGACCGTGACGCCCCGTGGCGTGGAGATGGCCAGAACCCTCATCGAACCCGTAGGCGATCTGCATATGCCCGTCGTCACCGCCGGACTGCTGCATGATCGCCACATGGCCGGAGTTGTCGTTCGCGCCCGCGACCTGGTGGTCCCTGGAAGCGACGACACCGAAGACCATGATCGCCACGAACGCGATCACCAGAATCCATCGAGGGATTCGGATCTCGTACAAGGGTTACACCTCTTTCGTTCGATCGTGAGTCGAGTGGATTCCTCCCCGCCAGCTGCGGGGAGGGACATGCGGTCGGGTGGACACTGTCTAAGGCGGATCTCGAATCAAGCTTGCCTCCTTTCAAGGCTCATGTAGGGGGTTGACGCCAAGGTAGCGATTGGACGTTAGGGCAATAAAGACAAGCTTTGCTTACCTCTACAACCCTAACGTCCAGTAAAAATGTTGGTTTCTAATAATCAATTGCCGTTTCTGTCAAAGTACAAAATGTTTTTGCTGGTCGGACACGGCTATTGTGTACGCCCTCAAAATTACTATCGGTAGTATAGGTCAGATTCTAAATCTTGTCAAATCAATAAATAGCAACTGTTATAATCATGTCATGATCATTTACCTTGCATGGATTCAGTCTATTGTTGCAACACTCGGAAGTCTCTATTTTAGCGAAGTCATGAAATTTCCACCTTGTGTTCTTTGTTGGTATCAAAGAATTTTTATGTATCCCCTCGTTTTCATTCTAGCCGTCGGCATGGTCCGTAAAGATAAAAAGATTCACACATATGTTTTGCCTTTAAGCCTCACAGGCCTATCTATCGCGATATATCACAATTTACTTTATTATCAAATTCTTCCAGAAAGCGTTGCGCCTTGTGTTGCAGGAGTTTCATGCACAACAAAGTTTATACAATGGTTTGGCTTTGTAACAATCCCTCTACTTTCACTCATTGCATTTTCTGTAATTACTATCTGTATGTTGCTACATCTTCATCGATCAAAAAAACATTCATGAGAATTTGGGATCTTCCGCCATCACAGCTCTGTCGTAAGCATCTTTTAGGTGAACATAGAGAATTGCATGCACTTTATACCGTTATTACACAACAAAAAAAGGGCTATTCACAGCATCCCGAGACAAAACGCTGGGTTGGAAAGCTTAAAGCACTTTATAATCGCCACGATGACCTCGTAAAAGAAATGATGCAACGCGGATATAGACACAACAGTCCACTAGAAGATAGTCCTATGTCCGACAGCGAACTACAAGATGTTTTTATCAATACAATTGAGGAACAAAAAGCGCTCTTAAACAATAAAAACTGCGATTGTCGCTTCTAGCAAGCATGAGGTATAGTTAAAGCATGGTACTGCATGCACTTTGGTATTTTGCACTTTTTGGCATCTTGTTACTCGGCGCAGATATAGCAATACGATCGGTTGAGAAAATATCTCGTTCCCTCCGTATCTCTTCTTTTGCAGTTTCATTTCTTATTCTAGGAGCCTTTACCTCTGTAGCAGAGTTTTCAGTAGGCATAAATGCAGTGATTGAAAATGATCCAGAAATTTATGTCGGTAATTTAATAGGAGCGTCCATAGTTTTGTTTATGCTGCTCATCCCACTTCTCGCGATTATTGGCCACAAACTAGAAATCACCAAGGAGTTCCAAGGAAGCAACTTGGTTCATTCACTTTTTGTCATTGCAGCACCTGTGCTGTTGACGCTTAATGGACACGTAGGAAGACTTGACGGCATTATTGCACTTACGACCTATGTGCTACTTGCTTTTTCAATCCAAACAAAGAGGGGATTTGTGGCCACCCTCTTTGATCCGATACAAAAACGATCGCCCATTCGTAGAGAATTATTGCGCATTGTTATTGGAGTTATTATGATTTTTATAGCGAGTCATTACATTGTTGTTGAAACAAACTACTTTGCAGAGTTACTTTCAGTTTCGCCCTTTATTATTAGCCTTATTATTATTTCACTGGGCACAAACATTCCCGAACTCTCATTTGTTTTGCGCTCACTCTTTAAGAAAAACAATCAAGTCGCGCTCGGTGATTATATTGGATCTGCTGCTTTTAACACGTTTTTATTCGGCGTTTTAACATTGGTCAATAATCAGCCGGTATTTTTAATAAAAACCTATCATGCAAGTCTTTTATTCTTAGTGATAAGTTTGATTTTGTTCTATTTCTTTGCAAAGTCACGCCAGTCTATATCAAGAGTGGAGGGTATTGTATTGCTCGTATTGTACGTTTTGTTTCTTTCTTCTGAGATTTTTCTCACTTCCTGATATAATATAGACTTCTCACCTAGAGATTACTATGAAATCAATACGAAACATTGCTATTATTGCTCACGTTGACCATGGGAAAACCACATTGGTCGACGCGCTATTGAAACAAACAAAAACCTTTCGAGACAATCAAAAGGAAATGTTCCAGGACCTTATTATGGATTCGGGTGACCTGGAACGTGAGAAGGGGATTACTATTCTTTCAAAGAACACCTCGATTTTCTACGAAGACACAAAAATAAATATTATCGATACCCCTGGTCATGCTGATTTTGGCGGTGAGGTTGAACGTGTATTAAACATGGCTTCTGGAGCAATTCTGCTTGTTGATGCCGCTGAAGGCCCACTTCCCCAGACGCGTTTTGTCTTAAAAAAAGCACTTGAGAATAAACTGAAAATTATTCTTGTTATTAATAAAATCGATAAGAAAGATGCGCGACCTCTTGCTGTGCATGCTGAAGTTGAAAATCTGTTCTTGGAGCTCGCACATGATGAGAGCGCCCTCGACTTTACGACACTTTTTGCAGTCGGGCGCGATGGGAAAGCATTTTATGAGCTTCCAGAGGATTATTCAAAAACCGAAGGTGCAACTTTAAAACCGCTTTTCGATACTATCATTAAAGAAATTGAGGATGTATCAAAACCTGTTGATGAACCCTTCCAAATGCTGATTTCTACACTAGATCAGGATGCATATGTCGGAAAGCTTTGTGTGGGTAAGGTAACGCGCGGCACATGCTCAGTAAATCAGATGATTGCGCTTGTTTCTGAGGATGGATTGCAGGGTACTTACAAAGTTACAAAACTTTTTACTTCAACAGGTCTCCAAAGAGAAATGGTGGAGACGGTTACAGCGGGTGATATCGTTGCGATTGCTGGTATTCCTGAGTTGACCATCGGCCAGACTATCACAGATCCAACCCATCCAGAAGCGCTTCCAACAATTTCTGTTGAAGAACCAACGCTAAAAATTACTTTGGGACCAAACACCTCACCTTTTGCAGGAAAAGAAGGTGAATTTACGACAAGTCGCCAAATTAAGGAGCGACTTATGAAGGAAAAAGAGGTTAATCTTGGACTCCATATTGAACCAGATACACAATCAGTTAATTTTGTTATTTCTGGGCGCGGTGAATTACATCTTTCTGTATTGATTGAGACGATGCGTCGTGAAGGATTTGAGATGCAGGTTTCCCGTCCTGAAGTGCTCTACAAAGAGATTGAAGGAAGAATGCATGAGCCGTTTGAAGAGGTGACGATTGACGTGCATCCAGACTACGTGGGTGCAGTAAATGAAGAAATGGGAAAGCGCCGCGCTGTTATGCAAAGTATGCATAATGAAATGACGGGCACGTCGCGATTGGTTTTTAAGATTGCTTCAGCAAACCTTCTTGGTATTCGTAGCACATTAATGACAAAGACGCGTGGAACGGCTGTTATGTCGAGTTACTTTTTAGGCTATGAGCCTAAGCAAGGTGGTGGCTTAGAAAGTCTTCGTGGTGGTGCGATGATTGCGACACAGACAGCAGTATCAACGACATATGGTATATTAAATGTTCAGTCACGAGGTAATCTATTTATTGCCCCAGCAGTGCAAGTGTATGAAGGTATGGTTGTCGGTGTGAGTTCACGCCAGGATGATATGGAAGTTAATGTATGTAAAGTAAAGAATTTAACAAATAACAGGTCGTCTGGAGAGGGTGTTACAGATAGTCTCACACCGCATACGATCATGACGCTTGAGGAGTGCCTCGATTTCTTAGGAGACGACGAATTGCTCGAGGTAACCCCAAAATCGCTGCGCATTCGTAAGAAACTCCTAAAAGAGGCGCAGCGCCGCGTTGCAGGAAGAAAGTAAGATATAATGTTCAAATGAATGATGAAGACTACATGAGGGTAGTTCTGCAAGATGCATATAATGCTAAGAAAATTGGCAATCTGCCAAGTGCTTCAATTCTAGTAAAGAACCATGAGATTATTTCTCGAGGAACAAGTTGTGTAGCTGTTGATTTTGATCCATCAGCACACGGTGATATGGTTTGTATTCGTAAAGCTTGCGCTCAACTTCAGTCACTAGATCTCTCAAAATGTGCACTCTATTCGATTATTGAACCATGTGCTATGTGTCTCACCTGTGCAGCGTGGGCATCGATGTCTAAAGTTGTTTTTGGAGCATATAAAGAAGATATTCTAGAAAACTCATATCTTGTTAAAGGATATCATGCAGTAGATTTTGGCAGAAACCTTTCAACTTATGACGGAAACAGAATAAATATTGTTGGAGGTGTTTTGCGAGATGAATGTACGGCTATCATGTCGAACGTAATAAACTGGCAGATCAAACAATAGGGCACGATCCTCGACAGGTTGCGGTCTTCTTACAAAAAACCACAGACAAAAGCCTGTGGTTTTATGCTACGGCATGCATAGAGAATTTTATTTCTTTTTCTTTGCTGTTGTTTTTTTCTTAGCTACGACCTTCTTCTTGGCGATGGTCTTCTTTACTGCTTTCTTTACCGTTTTCTTGACTGCTGCTTTTTTTGGCGCGGCCTTCTTAACGACGGTCTTCTTTACAGTCTTTTTCTTAGCTACAACCTTCTTCTTGGCGACTGTTTTCTTCTTTGCTGCTGGCATGTGTGTTTCCCCTCCTTTCTATGGAAAAACTTAATGGCTACTTAATTAAGAATAGAAGGATTTTATAGAAATTACAATATTAGATTTTGATCAGTAGTCCCGCGAGGACGGTGCCAACACCTACAAGGGCGAAGATAAATGCAATGGTCATAGAGTTTCGCGAAAGTCCTGTCTGAGGGAGTGTTGGTTGTGAGGTAACAAGTGCTTTGGTGGGAAGCGGTGTAGATGTCGCATTAACTATGATTATGTCTGTTGGTGCCGGTGCACTCACACTTATTGGTGTTGGTGTAGCAGTTGGCGGATTATAGGTACATGCGTTTGATTGACGTGCTGAGCTTGCACCACACTCTTCATTTACTGCCTCAACATAACATGAATAGCTGTGTCCTGCAATAGCTGTAAACTGAGCTATGGTGCCAACAATCTTTTTGTTTGGATTGTACCCTTGGATAGGTAATCCTGTGGTGTCATCACGTATAGTGACAAGATAATAATCGCTTCCTGTCGACGCATTCCATGTGCATTGTGCACTTGAGGTGGTACATGCAAGTGCGATGTTTGAAACTGCGCTTGGAATTGGACAGGCTGTTGGTGTAGGTAGTGGCGTTGATGTTGCGGTTGGTTTAGATGTTGGCGTTGCCGTCGCTGAAGGAGCAGGTGTATTTGTTGGTTGCCCAGGTCGAATTGTTGGTGTTAATGTAGGCGTCAAAGTAAGTGTAGGTATTGCCGTTGGCGTTGGAGATGCGCTAGGAGTTGGTGTTCCTGAAGGGAAACATGCCTCGCCTTCTGGATTTTCACATAGTTTTCTTCCATCAGGATAATATATACATTGCAGTCCTGGTGCACAGCGAGGTACGATCTCGTCTTCTTCGCAAGGCTCGCATTGACCGGGTAGTATTGGTGTCGGAGACGGTGTGCCAGATGGAGGAATTTGACATATAATGGGTTGCTCGCTGCGTTTCTTACACGACAAATCGTTTGTGCTCGCAACTTCGCAATAAACTGGAACAGGAAGTGTACGAGGATCAAGATTGTCAAAAGATACAGATGTCCCACTTGTGACAGTTTTCTCTACAACAGTATTTCCAGAACTATCAACAAGTCGGACGGTATAACTTCCTTCTGTATCCCAGTTGCACGTAATCTGTTTTAACTGTACCGGAACTTCTTCTGCCTCGTTTTTTGTTGTTTGGCGTTCACGGACAAAAATAATACCAATTACAAGCATAATAATCAGAAACACTAGTCCGGCAAAAAGGCTTAATTTTTTATTTTGTTCGTTCATATTACTGAGTTGGTTGATCAATACAAACACCTGTCACAGGCGGTAAAACGCACGCTGGTGGATTGCCTCCACCACCACCGCCCCCACCATCTCCACCACCACCTGTGCAAGCAACACGAACCCGCTTTGTACAGGAATATGTTAGAGCTCCGATGGTACATTTCATTGTTATGTCGTAAGATCCCCCGTTTTCGTAGGTATTCCTATGTTCTTCATCACCAACACCTATAACGTCGGTCGTACCTTCAAAATCTTCATCGTAATCGATATTGCCGGGCCCGCTGGAGTGGGTTTCAAACTTTGCTGATACGTTAGGTTTGAAACACTGAGGGACGGGATCAAAGTAACATTTTGGCCTGTTTGGATCATTGAGATCGCCTGGATAGTTACCGGTTGGGTCACCTAGACATCCATCTAGGTTTGCAGGATCTTCCGGTGGAGCTGGAACATTGGGTTTTTCAATAATTTCCGGCGCCTTACATGTTGTCGCGCAACAAATTACTTCCTTTTCTTTATCAGGACAAAAAAGAGGTTCATCATCAGGATCCGTAGGGTCATCCTTAAACTTTATGGTTGCCTCATAACATCGACATCCGTTTCCATTTGCTTCATGCAGTCTAAATAGTGCACCTGTTTCACTTGATGCTTCTTCACATTTAATTGATGTTCCATATCGTCCCTCTTGGTCGCCAGGGGTAGGAGCTATGGTTGGTCCAGTGCAGTTGGCATTTCCATATGCACTAAATTCAACTTTTTCTACATCATCACATCCAGCAGCATCTTTTTCACAGGCATCGGGAGTCCACTTAATTTTTAGCCGCCCAATTTTTAGATCGGTCTCATTTATATTCGGTGGTGTAAGTGTTGGGAGTGGTCGTCCCGGATCTGTGTAATCAAGTGAGATATCAACTTTCGAGCAATCTTTGCATTGACCCCCAATTCCGGTATCTCCAGGTGTAGGTGATGGTGTATTGGTCGGAGGACCTGGTGGATCGTCATCTGGTCCACATGATATAACGTCTTCACCTTCATCACTAGCTTCTATTGAGCCACATGAATTTGTTACTTTTGTTGTAACGCTCACATGGCATTTGTAAGTTCCAGAATGTGCAATGACCACTTCTTCGGAAATCGTCGTTGATGGCTCTGAGGGGTTCATTGAACCGGCGGCAGTAACAACACCTCCTGCATTATTGGTGACGGTTACCACGTATGTAAATGGTGTAGAGCTCTCTACGGTAAACTTACATACAACGGTTTTTTCTTCACCAACTGGACAGCTGTGTGCTGCTTGATTGCGAATATCTATACGATCTTGTAGGAGCGTAATTCCTGCAAAAATACCTCCCACAAGACCAATCAATAGTAAGACTGTCAAAAAAATCTTTTTCATATCGTATTCCTGTAAGATATTTCTATCGATATTCATATTATTATGGTGTTGGTGTCGGTCCTCCGCATCCATCTGGACATAAAATTTCTACATTTGTTACTTTGATAGTAGGAGTCCCGGGTAAAGGACAATCATTAGTTGGAGGGGTCGGTGTGACTACGGGACAACAAACAATTCCTGGTTTTACATACTTCCCATCACCGTCGAGGGTTGAATTGTTTGGCTTTACCCATGAGCCAACAGGGCACTCAAGTTCTGGTTTTTCAAGCGTACCGTCTGGACAACTTGGTGGCGGAATGGGCGTGTTAATAACAGTGTTCTTGCAACATACCTTGACAGTTGTGTTGTCGCCACCTATACCCGAGCTTTCTATTATGCTAATAATCTGCTTACCTGTTCCTGAGCAACTTACTTGATCAGTAACAAAGCCTCCATCGTTTTGACATTGAAGAAGGGCGTCTGTCTGGGCCTTTGTGCCGGCCTGCTGGGGCTCTCTGACGGTTAAAATTGAGATAAAAAGAAGTATGACAAGTACGACTATTCCCGAAATAATAACTGGTTTATTTTTCATAATAAAACTGAAGAGACAGCGGTCTCTGTTACATCTTAATATGTTGTGCTGTCAAGTGCAAGTTGAGTTATTAGAGAAGCAGACCAAATGTAATTACAACAAACCCTGCAAGAATAATTACCAGCATGGAAACGGATGGAAGTCCGCCTGATGTTGGAAGCGTAGGATTGTTTGCTATGGACTTTGGCTTAGTAGTAGGTTGATTTTGTTGTGTTGGTTGTGGTGTGTTTGTTACATTAACTATCACAATATCGGTTGGGGTAGGTGTTTTTGAAGGAGTGACGTTTGGAGGTAGTGTTGGACTTGGTGTTGGGCTTAATGTCGGCGAAATAGTACCCGTCGGCGTTGTAGAAGGCGTAATGCTCAAAGCAATGGTTATAGAAGGAGTAGGGCTTTCGATGAGAGTTGGTTGTGGTGACGAAGTGCAGGCGATCGATTTTTCGTCTGAAACTATGCCACATTCATTTGTTGCAGCCACTATACATGTATAGGTCTTGCCAGCATCTGGTGTATGTGTAACGATAATTTTGTCTGTCCCTGAGCTAGCTGGTATATCACCTTCTTTGACCAAAGTACCCTGATTATCTCTGATTGTGTAATGATAGGTAACACCAGGTTCTCGATTCCATCGGCATATAAAGCCATTCACGGGACAACTCGGTCCAGTAAGGGAGGTGCCTTCACCTTCATCAGCTCTCTTTGCTGGATTCTGAACTTGATTTACCAAAAAGTAACCGATGACCATTGCAATCAATACAAAACCCAACAATACCAAAATTAGTCCTGTTTTTTTATTTAAACCTGTACTGGATTCTATTGTGTGCGCTGCTTTCATTGTGTTGATGCCTCTCCATCGCATTGGAGACACTCGACTTCTATATTGAGTGTTGGCTTTGTACATGCTGGAACCGTTGGCAATGGTTTATCTGTAGTAGATGGTTGTGGCGTAGTTTTAATTTTAGGTTTACAACAATACTGATTGGTTGCAGGACATTGTCCAATTGGTGTTGTTGAACTTGGAGGAGTTTCGCATTCGTTAAGTGGGAGACATTGATTTGGTGTTGCACAAATAGGTTTTGGCTCAATCGAAGGTGCTGTAGTCGGTTGTGAGGAGCATGAGACCCACTGGTTTCCTTGGTATCGGACAAAGCGAAGACCATCGTCGAAGCGACATTCCCAACAAGTTACATCGCTACATGGGTTGCCTTTAGGCTTACACTCACCTTCAGCAGGTGCCGAACATCCACTGCCGGTCATCCCTGTCCATGGACAACAGCCTGTCGTGCAGACCATGCCAATTTGATCAAGTCGAGCCTTGTATTTCTGCCAATCTAAACAAGCTAGTTCTTGTATTCCTGCATCATCTGAAAATATACTTACCTCATCGGATGAGGTGGTGGTAGGTGTGGCGGTCGGCGTTTGAAGAGGTTTTTGTGTTGGAACGGACATGACATTAAGGTAATAAAAAACACCCAATATGATTGCCAAGACAACAAGGACACCAATGACTATTATCGGCAGTTTGCTCTTTGCCGCAGTTATGTCTTGGGGTAGAGGTGTGTAATGCAAAGAATCATCATCCATAGATTTAGATTATTTATACTATGTTCTCCTTTGTTTTGCTATAAGCGTCATGAGATTAGCAGAGAGTATTGTTGTTGTGAAGGGTTCGGCAACAAATCGAACCAATACTGTTGCATAAAGAAAAAGCGCAAGCCCTGCAAACATACCAACAACAACCTGATGTGTTGGTGTAATGGGGGATGTCTTCGGTTCTGGGATCATAACGAGTGCGAGAAAAGCAACAGAATTAAAAAATGATTGAGATACCACTCGAATTGTTTCGTCTGGTTGGTGAGTTATAAATATGTTGTATACAAAGAAACAAAAAATATACGTTAGAAAAAACGTTACTGCATAATTAAATTTTCTAAATGCTTGAGCAAAATACAGGCATCCAAGCAATAGGCCCACTGCAACAAGAATGTTGACAACGGGAATATTCGATAAGAGCTGTTGTTGCATATCTGCTCCCCACCACGATATAAGTAATGAATCAGGAACGAGCTTTAGGGCAAGGAGGAATTTTGAGAGATACAGAGCAAAAAAAAGCCCAAAAGCTGCTGGATTAAAAATTGGAAGGTTTGATTTCTTGAAAAAGTATTTTCCTACAAATATGCCTATGAAGACAAACATAAACAGTAGGGGTGCATTAGATGGATGGACAAGAAGGTATACGAGTATAGTGCTGATCAGAATATTAAACGGATTTACGGTTTGAAATTTTAAGATATAACGAGAAATATAATAAAAGGTAAAGCCTAACCCACCGCAGAGGAAAACATTAAACAACATGTTCGTTTTTTCTCCATTGTTTTTAGTACCAAGATAAATATCGAGTGTTGAAATGATGGAAAAGACTGATAGAAAGAGTAAAAATCGAAAAAGCGGATTTCTGAAATTTATGAATTTTTTTATCTCCGACAACATATAGTTTTTATGTATAATGTCTTAACGTTACAATTTTAACGTATTTATTATGAATGGTAAAAATCTCGCAATGGGTCTCGTTGTTGTTGCGATTATTGGTGTTGCTGTTTTTGCACTTGGGAGCAAGCCAGCTGAAAAAGCCCAAACACCAGAGCCTACACAGGCCCAACAAGAAATTGTTACAGACACAGCGAAGCCATCTGGAGCAATGATGGAAAAAGGCAGCTACAAAGACGGGGTTTACAAGGCAGTTGGTAACTATACATCACCTGCACAAGAAGAAACTATTGAAATTAGTTTAACACTGAAAGACGGGCTCATAACAGACGCCGCGTTTACTGGAAAAGCGGTCAATGAAGTATCTAAGAAAATGCAAGGAAAATTTTCAGAGGGTTTTGAAGAAGAAGTTGTTGGTAAATCTATTGATGAAATTAATCTAACCGTCGTAAATGGTTCATCGCTTACGCCAAAAGGATTTATGGATGCTCTTGGGAAAGTGAAGCTTGAAGCACAACAATCATAAGATGAGTTTTCAAGAATGTACGTTTACCTCAATGGGAACGTCGTGGCGTATTACAATATGGGACGATATTCCTGAGACAACATTCCTAGCACTCGAGCAAACGATTCGTGCGTATTGTTCAATTTTTGATCATACGTATTCTCGATTTATTGAGAATTCTTTTATTGTGCAACTCTCCGAGAAGATAGGAGTCCAAGAGGTTCCTCCAGAATTTATTGACATACTTCGTATGTATGAAAAGCTTTTTGTGCTGTCTTATGGAGCATTTACCCCACTTGTTGGTGATGCTCTGAGCGATTTGGGGTATGATGCGACATATTCGCTACAGCCAAAAAAAACAATACGTCGCGTACCTGATCTATTAAAAACTGTACAGATTATTGATGGGCGCCATATCGAGCTTAAAGAGAAGTCGACCATCGATATTGGGGCTATTGGAAAAGGATTTACTGTAGATGCTGTATCAGCCATTATTGAGCAGAAAGGACTTTTGTCCTACCTCGTAGATGGAAGTGGCGATATTCGCTACAAAGGCTCTAAGAACATCAAAGTTGGGCTTGAGCATCCTAAAGATGCTTCTAAAATAATTGGCTCCATAGATTTCTCTACGGGTGCAATGTGTAGCTCTGCAACGAACAGAAGGTCTTGGCAAGGCATGCATCATATTATTAACCCACGTACCTTAACGTCAACAAATGAGATACTTGCTTGTTGGGTTATGGCTGAGTCAGCTGCACTTGCAGATGGATTATCTACGGCACTTTTTCTTTCACCCCCCGAACAGTTTGAAAAAGATTTCACATTCGAATACCTTATTTTAAATAGTGAGATGAAAGTAAAAAGATCAGCAGGATTTCATGCTGAGTTATATTAAACTTAGTATACTTTTGTTATGAGACATTGGCTATTAGTAAGTGTATTTTTATTAGTCTGTAGTGCGATTGTCTACTATGTATTCTATGGAAGGCTTCATAATAAAATTGAACCACGACTTAACATCAGATATCAAGAATCTCCCACAAAGCAGCCCTTACAAGTCGTAGGCGATAGTGTTCCAGTGCCGACTCTAGGAACAAATACTGGTGGTAGTTGTAATGATCTACCCGAGAGACAGGACGTACATGCCATGTATGTAAAAAGTCTTGCAAAGGACTGCGGCGCACTTAACGACAATGAAATGGTAATGGATGAGGCGCAAACAAAAGATATTTTTCATTGTATGCAAAATGATCTTGATCGTAAAGGAGTATGTGGCAATAGTAAGGCCTTTTTAACTCTTCAGGGTTTTGAAGGAATAATAGAAGTATTTGTTGAGAGTAAAAATTGTAAAGTTAGTGTAAAACAATGGTCAACCACTTCACCGCAATGTGGATATAGCGAAGAAGTATGTGATACTTTTTCAGATAGGTTTCCATTTCAAATATGCAGTACGTAAAAATTATTCTTGCTCAAATAGGTGCATATTTTGTGACGATCGTTTTGATCGAGAGGGTATTTCTTGGGCCTGTTCCAACAGTACGCGCAGAATTTATATACGAAGTGCAATCATTACCCCAAACTGCACGCACTTATATTGCAGAGACGCCAGCAAAAATTTCATCATTTATTGCACGACTTAAAGAACGCAAAGAGCTCGCATCAAAAACGCCACCTCCATGGGTGTTTGAACCGGTGCCTGGCGAAGTTATTCCTACACAATCAGGTCGCTACGCGGGGCCAACTAGGTCACCAAAAGAATCGCCTCACGATCCACAACAACCAACCAGTCAACCACAAGATCCACGACCAACAGACCAACAGAGAAAGCCAGATCAACCACGTGAGGTTTTGCCTACGCGAGCGCCACAACCAACAAGGCCGCCGGCACAGCCCACATCAGTTCCAGCGAGTCCTTCAACACTAGAACAACAAATGTTGGCTTTGATTAATCAGCGACGCAAAGCCGCTGGGCTCCAAGAAATGTCTCTGGATGGCCATTTAACAACTGCAGCTCGCGACCATAGTTCGTATATGTCTGGAGGTCGGGGCCGTTGTGGCCATGTTGGTGCAGGAGGGTCATCTCCATTTGATAGAGCAAAAACAGCTGGCTACAACGGCCAGGTTATTGGTGAGACTGTTGCATGTAGTTATACGTCAGCTCAAGCTGCTGTTGATGGATGGTGGTCAAGCCCGCCGCATAAGGCAATTCTTATGAGCCAGAACGGACGACAAATTGGTCTTGGATGGTCAAATAATTATCAAACAGCGCTTGTTGCACGCTAATATGTACTTATTATTTATACATTTAGGATTATTATGCAAAATATAGATAACTTAACAGCCTTAACCAGAAGATTACGCATTCATATTCTTGAATCAACTACAAAGGCAGGATCAGGCCATCTTACCTCATCATTATCAGCTGTCGAACTCATGACGGTATTAATGTTTGGTGGCTATTTTAGATCTTTCATTGATAATCCAAAACATCCCAACAATGATCGTCTTATTTTTTCGAAAGGCCACGCTTCACCACTACTATATAGTCTGTGGGCTGTTGCAGGAGCATTTCCTGCAGAAGAGCTGCTCACTCTGAGAGAATTTGGTAGTCGACTAGAGGGTCATCCTACTATGGCATTTCCTTATACAGAAGCGCCCACAGGCTCTCTGGGTCAAGGTCTTTCTGTAGGCCTTGGTATGGCGCTAAATGCACAATATCTTGACAAGTTGCCTTACAAGACATTCGTACTGCTGGGTGATAGTGAGCTTGCAGAAGGTTCAAATTGGGAGGCAATGGCAATTGCAGCGTATTACAAACTACGTAATCTCATTGGCATTGTGGATGTAAATAGACTTGGCCAACGCGGCGAGACCATGCAAGGCCATGACGTAGAGAATCTTCGCTTGAAAGTTGAAGCTTTCGGATGGGCAACAAGTGTTATCGATGGTCACGATTTGCATCAAATCGATGAAGCATATAAAAAAGCACAACAAGCAACGAAACCGTATATGATCATTGCCAAAACATTGAAAGGGAAAGGTTTTACGATGGTTGAAGATAAAGATGGGTGGCATGGAAAAGCTGTGAGCAAAGAAGAAAGTATGTTAATTAAGAAGGAGTTTGGGGAAGTTGATATGACTGTTATCGGAAAGTTAGTCCAACCAGAGCAATTGACTCCACACACAGATATGGTATCGCGCACTATCGAAATGGATGACTCATACAGTGCGCCGCTTTCAACTCGAAAAGCATATGGTCATGCGCTTGTTGAAATGTTTCCTGCACACCCAGAGATGGTGGTTCTCGATGCTGAAACAAGTAACTCGACATATGCTGACGCTTTTATGAAAGCACATCCTGACAGATCCTTCGAGATGTTTATCGCGGAACAAAATATGGTTGGTGTCGCACTCGGTTTATCACTTCGAGGAAAGATGCCGTTCATTTCAACGTTTGCAGCGTTTTTGTCGCGCGCCTTTGATCAGTTACGCGTAGCGCAGTATGCCGGCGCGCACATAAATGTTGCAGGATCGCATTGTGGTGTTTCGATTGGAGAGGATGGTATGACCCAGATGGGGCTTGAGGATATAGCGATGTTTCGATCATTCTTAAATAGCACAGTGCTTTATCCAGCAGATCATGTTTCTGCTGAAAAATTAACGAATGGAATGGTCCGCACGCAAGGTATTACCTACATTCGTACAACACGTGGGAACACAGAAACATTGTATGATCCAAAGGACACATTCCCCATTGGGGGAAGTAAAGTATTGCGTCATTCTACGAATGACAAAGTGACCATTGTGGCTGCTGGAATTACCCTTTATGAAGCCCTACAAGCTTATGAGGATCTACTTGGCGAAGATATCATTGTTCGCATTATTGATCTCTATAGCATTAAACCCCTCGATACAGAGACGCTGCATAAAGCTGCTAAAGAAACGGGGGCAATAATAACGGTTGAAGATCACTATGAGGCTGGAGGTATGGGAGAGGCTGTTGCGACAGCCCTTTCAGGTACGGGGACGCCTGTACATACGCTAGCTGTGCGAAAAATGCCGCGCAGCGGGAAGCCCAATGAACTGTTAGAATATGAAGACATTTCTGCAACGGCCATCATTACAAAAGTTAAAGAAATAGTTCATGGACGAAAAACTTTTCATTGATCACAAACACAAAGGGAAAACTCTATTAAAGAATGTGACATTTTTCGGTTATGCTGAGTCGCATTCAGACGACGCAGAGTATATAGGCGCATATCAATCGGCTCAGCTTGTTGCAAAAAGCGGTCGCACTGTAATCAATGGTGGTGGACCGGGCGTTATGTACGCGGCCTCAAAAGGCGCTAAAGATGCTGGTGGGCGCGTCGAAGTGGTCTACTATGTGCCAACTAATGCAACTCACTTTGAAGGACGTCACGAACCAACAATTCAATTCGCTGATGCAGAGTTTCAAGAAGCAAATTATATTGAAAGAACGCGTCGCCTTATAGAAATGGGCGACGCGTATGTTGTCTTCAATGGAGGGACAGGTACCGTGTCAGAGTTTGCTATGGCATGGTGTATTGCCCGCCTTTACTTCGGCCATCATAAACCTCTTATTTTCTACGGTGCTTTTTGGAAAAATATTCTCGACGCATTTTGGAACAATATGCGGGTACGTGAGGAGGAATATCGCGTTTTTAAATATGCAGTGACGCCAGAACAAGTCGTGCAGCATCTTAACGACTACGAGAATTTGTTCAATAATCACAAAGACCATAAGGTCGACAAAGATTGTGTTGGCGCGGAATGTGATCTGTTTCTGGAACACCAAGAACATAAGGGGAAAGTTTGACATTTTTCGAAATTATGTATAATGATTATATGAAAGTTGCAAAATTCGTATCAGTCTCATTATTCGCATTTCTTGCCGTAACAATAGTGTTGCCTGCTCATGCACGACTTGGGAATGATAAGGCAGAAACCGCAAGAAAGGCAGCAAAAGCAAATTTATGTGAAAATATCGAAGAAAGAATTAATCAAAAAATAATCCTTTTTGACAATACTCATAAAATGCATATTCGTCAGTATGAATTGATGAAAAAAAAGATTAGTAAAACTATTCTAGAAAAAGACGCTGACGGAAAAAACGTTGACGCTCTGCGATCTCATCTTGCAATCCTCAATACAAAAATTGATAAGTTTTCAACAGATCGACTTGCCTATCTTGAAGCATTAAAAGAAATTCGAAACTATCCGTGTGGTGATTCTGACGGAGCATTTAAAGAAGCTGTGCAAGCAGCACAAGCAAAACATGCGATTGTTATCGCAGATGCAAAAGATATTAGAAGTTACTATATGACAACGATACGAGCAGATCTAAGAGCTCTTAAGGACTAAAATGGCAAAGAAAAAAGGAGTCAAAAACAATAAAAGTACCAGCTCATATTGGCTTGTACCCGCTGTTCTTACGGTGATTGTAGGATGCTTACTCATGTGGTACTGGTGGAAAGTCGACATGAAGAAGGTCGAGTTAGAAGAACAAAATATCGTCATCCCAAGCAGCGCTCCCATTGACGAAGTAACAGATGATGTAGAGAAAAAGGATACTACAACTAGTGAAGAAATTGATGCGATGTTCAAAAAACTTGACTCTTCAAGTTCGTCTACTGAAGATCTATCTGATTTAACCGAATAAGGTATAATATTGTCCTAATGAGCCTTGCGGGATAGATTAATGGTAGATCGCCTGTCTCTGAAACAGGTAGTCTTGGTTCGAATCCAAGTCCCGCAGCCCGCTCTCTTATAATATGAACACAACATATTCCTGGTATCAGCAATTGATAAAACCTTCGTGGGCACCACCCTCATATTTGTTTGGTCCCGTATGGTCAGTACTCTATCTGCTTATAGCTGTATCTTTTGGCACTGTTTTCCTGATGGTATTTCGAAAACAGATACCATTCATTGTTATTGTGCCATTCGTCCTGAACCTTTTTTTTAATATTATTTTTACCCCAATTCAGTTTGGATTAAAAAATAATCTCCTCGCTAGCATTGATATTTTGCTCGTTCTTTTTACCATTGTGTGGGCTATGATAGCGATCTATCCTCATGCACGATGGATTACATTTATTCAGATTCCATATCTACTTTGGGTATCATTTGCTTCTATTCTTCAAATTACTATTACATGGTTAAACAAATAATTGGCTCTCCATGAAGCAACAAATTTTAGTTTTACACGGTGGAGATGCGTACGACACATATGATGAATATCTACAAAGTCTCCGTGCAAATAACATTACTTTGGAAAAGATTCGCTCAAAGGGATGGAAAGCACATCTTCAAGAAGAGCTTGGCGAACATTTTGATGTTATCTTTCCGAAGATGCCAAACGCCCAAAACGCCCGCTATCTTGAATGGAAACTGTGGTTCGATACAATCGCCCCTTTACTAGATGATGATCTGATTATAATTGGTCATTCACTAGGAGGTATTTTTATCATTAAATATCTCTCTGAAAATGAATTCCCAAAAAAAGTAAAAGCTGTCCTATTGGTTGGCACTCCATACAATACACCTACAAGACATCCTCTTGTCGATTTTGTGATAACCACTCCTCTAAAATCTTTTATTGCACAAGCTGGAAAAATTATTATCTACCACAGTAGAGACGATGCTGTCGTTCCTTTTAACAATGCGAAGCACTTTCACAAAGAAATGCCTGATGCAGTGCTTCGCATATTCAAGGATAAGGGTCATTTTAATCTCGAATTTTTTCCAGAGATTGTCAAAGAGATAAAAAGTATTTGCGGTGTGAAATGAGAATAACAAAGGGCACAGACACAATGTTATTTTAGACTATATCTCGAAGCACTGATACACCAATGCAAAATGTTGCTATACTTAAACTGATCATGCAAGAAAGAAAAAAGTCGCACGATTAGTCATTATTAATTAACAAACATTCATATGTCCAAAGTGAGTATCTACTTAAACTTTATGGGAAAGACCGAGGAGGCTTTCAATTTCTATAAAACTGTATTTAACACAGATTTTAGTGTGCCTATTACGCGCATGAGCGATGCTCCTGTTCAACCTGGTCAACCAGAGTTGCTGGAGAATGAGAAGAATATGGTTATGCATGTCGCGCTTCCAATAGTTGGTGGAATCGAAATTATGGGAACAGATATGCTTGCTTCTATGGGGCATAAGCTTGAGATTGGAAATAATATGAGTATAAATCTAGAAATCGATGCAAAAGATGAAACCGATCGCATTTTTGGGCTTTTATCGGATGGCGGTACGGACATTATGCCAATGGCCAACATGTTCTGGGGCGCCTACTTTGGCACATGTCGGGACAAATACGGCATCAGTTGGATGTTTAATTGTGCAACGAAGACAGAATAACTAAAGAATGTCATTCATCTTAAGAGATTTACCTGTGCATGGAGTTTTTACCGTATATATGCCGACAAATTCTTCACCCTCCGGTTTATTAAACCGCGTAACTTCCACCAAATATTTTTCCAGTCCTGCCAACTGTGGTCCTCGACTGATGAAGTAAAATTCAGAAGGAAATGTGATGCAATCAATCTGTGCAAGATCTGTGTTAATAAGACTACGATCAAAATAACCAGGTTTTATTTCATTATGATTATGAAAATAGCTGATGATGGCATTTTCTGGATTTCCCGAATCAACACGAACGCCAACAATAAGAGGTTTCTTTTTATCCTTGAGAAAATTGACTGTCTCCATTACGCCATACCCCGATGTCCAACTCGTTACATATTCGCTCTTACCAGAAAATGTCGTTACTCGATCCATAAAGGAAAAATAGGAGAGCGGTGAAAAAATTTGTATAAGTGTTATGATCGCTACTGAAGTACCAGCAAGAAAAACTAATATGCGGCCAATAAGATTTTTATCTTGAGTATATGAATAAAATACATACGCAGAGAAAATTGTTAAGAGTGGTAGGAAGGATACAGTGTATCGCGGTGACGGCGATTTGCTGAGGATAGCATATAGGAATAGCGAACTAAGAAAATATAAAAGGATGATTTTTCTGTACCACAGTTTCTCCTTGTAATGCAAAGCGACCCCATATACTGATGAGAGAAAAATCAATGGTGTCAAATGCCAAAAGGAAATTTCAAGAATGCTTTTCGTGTTACGAAACCAATGAAGTAGTGGAAACCCCAGAAGTTCGCTTATGGAAAATGAGAATCGATTGTTCATAGAAAGCGTTCCCCAAAATTGTTGCTGAAAAAAAAGTGGTATAAGCAACATACATCCTATGATAAAAGATGATGTCATGTCCAAAATGAATGAACGGTTCTTAATATGTTTTCGCATGGAGGAAAACATCAGCATCATTACAGTCAGAAGTACAATTGAAATGGCGAAAATCGCGGTTGTAGATTTAATAAAAAACCCTAATCCAAAGAGCGTTCCAAGAGCAACCATCATTTTTACTGAATGTTTCTCAAGTAGTGAAAGAAATGTATAGCAACTCCAGACCATAGTCATTGACATAGAACTTTCCATAAGAGCTTGTCTGTCAAAGAACGAAAAAATTGGCGTCAGAATATAGGTAAGGGATGCAAAAAAAGCAATGCGTTCGTTGTAATATTTTCTACCGATATGAAATATTCCCAGCAACGTTATAAATCCAGCAAAAACTGAAACGAGACGTCCAGCTAATACTGGATTGTCAAAAAACTGCTGCGCAAACCCAAATATCCACATTAAAAATGGTTGTTTTCCGTCAAACAGAGAATAGTAAAGCGAATCCGGCGTGTGCAATGAACGCCATCCCCAATCAAGGTAAATTGCCTCGTCATTAAATATTGGAATGATCGTCAAGTTGAAAAGCCGCGCTAGGAAATAGAAGAGAATCAAGAGGAAGAGTGTGCGATGTTTCTTAAACATGTGTTGATATTTTAATTAATATGGGTTCATTTTTCTATACTTCGAGAATGGAGTATATTTCGTGTTGGATTGTGGGAATACGAAAGAAGGGTCGGATGGTTCAATATATTTTTCAACGGGCTCTCCATCAGCCCCTTGACGGTGACAGCCATGCCGGCGTATGCGTGCCTTAATGGCACCCGATTGAATGGTTTCACGAGCTTACTTCCTTTTGTCTAGGTGCGGATTCGGACGAAGCCTCTAGTATATCAAACTATAGGTTATTATTCCAGCTGAGCGATGGTATTCCGGTATAATACCAGTATGAAAATCTCAGATTTTAACTATACATTGCCGCCGTCTCACATTGCTCACCAACCCGTTTTTCCACGCGATACATCTAAGCTAATGATTATTAATCGCTCATCGCAAACAATCACACATAAATCATTTAAAGACCTTCCTGACTTGCTCGATAGCAATACACTGCTCGTGCTTAACGATACGCGCGTCTATCCTGCACGTATTTTTGGAAGAAAGCCAACTGGAGGGAAAGTGGAGTTGTTGCTTGTTAAAAAGCTCGGAGATAATAGGTGGGAAGCTATGTCAAAACCTGGACTAGCTGCGGGAACAGAACTGAGTATTGGTGCGTGCAAAATAAAAGTGCTCGAGAAAAAAGATCGCACCATTATTATTCAGCCAGATATGGATGAAGAAGCATTTATCAATTCATTGGAAGAAGTTGGGTCAGTTCCAATTCCACCATATATTCATACATCTCTAAATCCAACAGAGTTAAAGCAAAAATATCAGACTGTGTATGCAAAAGAATCGGGTTCGTCTGCAGCACCTACTGCTGGACTGCATTTTACTGAAGATATTTTTAGGAGACTTAAAGATAAAGGAATAGAAATTGTAACGATAACTCTTCATGTTGGCATGGGAACGTTTGCACCTGTCTATGAAAAAAATCTTTCTGAAGGGAAACTGCACGCGGAGTTTTATGAGATTTCTCAAGCAGAAGCAGATACTATCAATAAAGCTAAGAAAAATGGAAAGAAAATCATCGCTGTCGGAACGACATCAATGCGCGCATTAGAATCTGCGACGGATAAAGAAGGGGTAGTTCATCCACAATACGGAGAGACATCAATTTTTATTACGCCAGGATATTTGTTTCGGATAGTCGACGGACTTATGACAAACTTCCATCTTCCACAATCATCACTCCTCATGTTAGTATCTGCCTTCAGTAGTTATCCCAATACTAACGAAGCATTCACACAGTTTGCGGAGAATCTTATGGGGAAAGCCTATCACGAAGCAATTAAAAACAACTATAGATTTTTCTCTTTTGGTGATTCTAGTCTTATAATCTAGGTATAATCAAAGAATGTTGCTTGCAGGGATTAAGAAACAGTGGCATTGGATAGTACTTGCGATACTTATATTCATATACATTGCAACACTCTCTCGACTTTCAATACTCCGCCATAATGCATTTGCTTCTGGCTTAGATCTTGGGAATATGGATCAAACGGTTTGGAACACCCTACAAGGAAGACCGTTTTCATTAACGTATGAAGGCTCAAATCAGCTTCGTTTTGCTGCGCATTCGGATCTATTTCTATTACTTCTATCGCCTTTCTATCTTATTTGGAGTAGTCCACATATGTTGAATATAATCGAATCAATATATATAGGACTTGGTGCAATTCCTGTATTTCTCATCGCGCGCAAAATTTTATCGGATAAAAAACTTGCGCTTTTATTTTCACTTCTTTATTTATTGAGTCCTGTTGTCGAATGGATCGATGTGTTTGATTATCATGCAGTATCGTTTGCAGTTCCCGCACTTTTATCTGCATTTTATTGTGTACTTGTAAAAAAATGGCGCTGGTATGCGATTTTTATTGGGCTTGCACTTATTACTAAGGAACACATCGGTTTGCAAGTTGCGGTTATGGGCATTATTGTCGCTACCGTTTTTAAAGAAAAAAAGATTGGCGGACTCACTTTTCTTCTCGGTTTTCTATGGTCCGCCATTATGATCTTTATAGTCCTCCCACAATTTAGCCCAACTGGCGAACATTGGGCATTAGCGTGGTATGACTTTGGCGCGAATATGCTACATCGATTTTTCTTTGATCCTGAAATTCGTGCATACTACATTCTGCTTCTCAAATCATTTGGTTTTCTTCCGTGGCTCGGTTTACCATGGCTTATTTTGACAGCCCCAGATCTTGCCATAAATGTACTAAGTTCCCACGCCGAAATGCACTCTATTAAATATCATTACACGAGCGGCCTTGTTCCGGGACTTATGATCGCATCTATCTACGGTCTTTGGTATCTAAGAAAAACTCTGAAAAATCCTCTCGTCCCGTACGTTGTTATGCTGGGTGCGCTTTTTATTGTTCTGCGTGTTAATTATCATCACAGTCCATTGCCTACTACTGAATCATGCTGGTGTCAAAGTTATGAAGTGTCAGAGGATGATATTGCATTTGAAAAAGTTCTTCAGAAGATTCCTAAATCTGCATCAGTAACATCCTCGACAGAACTGCATGCGCATGTCACACATAGAGAGTTTGCCTATATGTTGCCGCATGCTACTCAATCTGCAGATTTTATTGCGCTTATTGATCAACATCGTGTTATAGATAACTATGGTCCAAAGGAATATGAGCAGGATTTGATTAAAAAACTTCATGAAGAAAAACAGTATGATCTCGTAGAACACATCGGCCATTTTTATCTTTTTAAAAAGTTGGAATGAAGTAACTTCCACCATCGTTTATATTCCCTATGCATTTTAGACCCATTTCGGGTCATGTATAGGGTCAATTTTTGCAAGGCCTGGTATACTGATGTATGGAAACAAAAGATACTGCAGGGGTATCGCTTATGTCATATGGCCTTTTATTGCAAGCGATACCAGTGGTCATAGTTAACGCGATTATCACTGTTCTCAGTCTTTATATTGTCTTCATGAAAATCCGCACCAAATAACACTATGCAAACTGGCATTTATCAGCACTTCAAAGGAATGAAATACAAGGTACTTGGACTTGTGAAGCACTCTGAAACACTTGAAGATCTGGTCCTCTACGAAGCGCTTTACGACAATAAACTTGGCAAGCTTTGGGTCAGGCCAAAAGATATGTTTTTTGAAGAAGTTGAAGTAGAAGGAAGAAAGGTGCCGAGATTTACGTTTCTTTCACATGCATAACGAAGAACCCTTTGATCATAAAACCAGAGCCAAAGTTTGGAAATATTCAGGAAAGGGCGCATGGTATTTTGTGTCACTCACAAAGGATCTCGGAGATACTATGAAGGCTGAATATGGCAGAAAAAGAGGATGGGGTTCGGTTCCTGTAACAGTGCGAGTTGGTACGAGTACGTGGGCTACCTCAATCTTCCCGGACACAAAAACCGACACATATTTATTGCCGCTAAAAGCTGATATCCGCAAAAAACAAAATATTCATGAGGATGATATGATTGAAGTGGAGTGTAGAGTTCGAGGAAGAAAAATTGTATGAAAAGTATGACTCAGCGAAAAATTATTATCGAGATAACCGATGCAGATTTTAACTCTTCATTTGTTCAAAAAACTTCATTCGATGATTATGTATTACGTAAAGCTGCGCGAGGAGTTCTTATAAAAGATGGGAACATTGCGCTTATGCATGTGACGAATAAGAACTACTATAAACTTCCTGGCGGTGGATTAGAAGAAAACGAAAGTATTGAAGAAGGATTTAAACGGGAGATTTTAGAGGAAACAGGATACAAGTGCGAGTTGATGTCCATAGATGGAGCATGTCCTGTGGCGATTGAGTATCTTGATAAATTAAAGATATTCCACATATCATATGTCTTGTTTGCAAAAACAGTTGGTGAGCCAGTGGAAATTGCACATACAGATGATGAAATATCAGACGGGTTTGTTTTAGAATGGGTATCTCTTAGTGAGGTGCTAACGATTATGGACAACAATAGTGGCGATGATGACTATCAGATAAAGTTTATTCAGAAGCGCGATCGAGCGATTGTAAATTACTTTATCTCCGAAGGCCTCATAGCAACGACTTCTTTGTAAGTCTTGAAATCTTTATCAATCGTTATGATTGGACGTATGCCATTGTAAGAACATACAGCCAGATGTAACAGGTCTCTACTATCCGACTCAGGATACTTTTCGGCAAAATAAAGATATTTTTCTATAACATACGTATCGACGTCAAGAAGATCAGCATTTTGCTCAAAGATAAGTTATGCAACTTTTAAACCTAATGAATGTTGATTGTTTCTCTGAAAAACAGGAATGACTTCCTGTAGAGTCTCAACAGAAGTCGTGATAGAGATATCGCCTTTTATTGCGAGGTCTAAGAATTTTTTACATTCATCAAAGTAAGGTGATTCCTTTTGAGTTCTATAAATGAAAACGTTGGTGTCTACATAGTAAAGTGCATATTTCATATATCTCGGTCTTTACTTTCAGCAAGAATCGTTTTGAGTGTTTTAAGATCCATTACATCCATATATATATCATCCCATTCCTTTATTAAATCTTTCTTACTTTTTGCGCTTTCTTCTTTATTGAGATGTAATGTGAATCGTGCCCCGGTATCAGACTGAATAATAGTCGCAGAGTATCCATGTTGACCGACATCTCGGAGGAGTTGGAAAAAGTTTTTTCGAGCAGTAGTGGCGTTCATTACGATATTTTTCTTCATATGTACGGGAGTGTACATCAGTATAGAACCACTGTCAAGACACGGTCTTGTGAGCCTGGTATAATGCCCATATGTCGAAGACAATTCATAAAGAAGACATTGCTACTTTCAGAAAGTTTGATTTGAAACGTGGTGCTGAGATTTATCGAGAACTTCGCGAAGAAGTAGTCTGCGCTGGCTTGCTTGATCGTTCATACGGGTTTTACGCAGTCCATGTGAGTTATACCTACCTCGGTTTCTTTTTTTCGCTTGTCGCCATCTATTACAGCAATAATCCATTCGTCGTCGCAATACTTTCAGTCATGTTTGCCGTATTTTCTGTGCAGATTTCAGGGTTGATTCACGATGCTGCACATAGAGCCATTTTTAAATCCCCAAAATTAAACGATATGTTTGGTCATTTTCTGGCAGCCACTGTTGCCACAGGTTACGGTAATTGGCGTGTAGGTCATGATAGACACCATGCAAAACCAAATCAAGATGGCTTTGATCCAGATATCGAGGTTCCTTTTAGTTTTACTCCTGAACGCTTTAAAAACAGTAAGGGATTAGGTCGTATTATTGGAAAATATCAAGCCTACGTATATTATCCTCTTGGTACGTTGACATCGATATCTGTGCGCTTCAAAAGAATGGTGTACTTCCAAGAAAACTGGAGCAAAAAAATATGGGGAGAAGTTGCGCTTTTTGTCGTATCGGTTTTCCTCCATTTTGCGGTACCCATCTTCTTCTTTGGATTTGAAAAAGGTCTTGGTTTTCTCGCGATTGTTACATTAGTCGAAGGTTTTTATCTTTTTAATATATTCGCTCCCAATCATAAAGGGATGCCTGAGATTGGTAACGATGTGGAGCTCTCATTCTTTGAACAACAGGTAGTTACATCACGAAATGTTGCCTCGAGTAGCTTAATCGATTACGTCTATTTGGGATTAAATTTCCAGATCGAACATCATCTTTTTCCAAACGCTCCGAGAAACAATTTAAAGAAAATCGTCCCGTATGTTAAAAAAATATGTAATAAATATGGTCTTGAGCATACTGAGAGTGGCGCAATTGATTCGGCAAAGACATTGTTTAATGAGATGCGTGAAGTTTCGAAAAGCTACGCTGTATAAATTACGGATTTCTTCGTGAAGGTTGTCTGATCGCTGTATATACTTTTTTGCCAGTAGAAAACCCTTTCATCTTCTGATGTTTACCAGGAATTGATTCCCTCATAAATGTATGAATTGGATTGTATTTGTCCTTTGCCATGTATGTATTATAATACATTGTATGGATAGAAGAAAAATAGAAAACATTACCGCTTCTTTGGCGACGCTTTTGCTCTTTTTCATGACCTTTATAGGTATCCTTCTCATGGGTGACCTCTTCTTTAACTGGGATATCTTCTCACCTGAAGTAGAAAAACTTATTGGATTTGCTATGGCTTCTTGTAGTGTCATAATCTTCTCATCAGTCTTAGTCAATGTAATGCTAAATATAAGTATTGTTGCCATAAATTCGGACGATTTCTTAGAGATATATGAGAGAAACCAACGCAAAAAATAAACAGCTGAACTTCAAAGGCATTTTTTCGACTATTTTCCTTCTCGCTACTTTTATTCTCTTCGCAACAATCATATTGGACGGTCTAAACAAACATAGGGCATCAAATTTGTATAAGGAATATGCCGCAGAGTCACAAGCATATATGGAAAAAAATAGGAGTGGATTGACACAAATTTTTTTGGATATGCAGAATACAAATTGTGCATTTTCACCTTGCGGGACATTCGATCAAGATGAGTTGATGAATTTAATAAGTCACGACTTGAAAGACTTTAGTTCGACAGCGTTTGTTGCAATAAACAAAAACGGGGAAATGATGTTTATGCGACTTTCTGGAGAGCGAGAATTGCTTTATGCTGGCGATCTTTATACGTCGAAACTGAAAGAGCTACTGCGTGGAACTGTGTCACAACTTCCATGGGATGATTATACGTACTTCTTTGAAGGCAAAGAGGTGGTTGTGCCCTTTAAAAATGCTGACGGAAAAATTATGGGACTTTTAATGAGAGCTGCGGTTGCCAAATAATCTCCCAATCCTTATACGCAAAAAGCCCCAACATACGTCGGGGCTTAAAGCATATTTTTAATGAGAATTACTCACCAAAACCTCGGTCATTGTCCATGGAGTTACCCATATCGCCTCCGAAGTCGCGATTTCTATCGCGATCATCGCGATTTCCACCACCTCCGAAACGATTTTCACGAGGTTGTTGAGGTCGAGCATCACTTACGGTGATGGTTCTTCCATCAAACTCTTGTCCATTGTATTGATCTTTAGCTTGTTGTGCCTCTTCTTCAGTTGACATTTCAACGAAACCAAAGCCTTTGGATTTTCCTGTGTATTTATCGGTTATGACTGTTGCAGAAACGACGGTACCAATTTGTGCAAAATGATCTCTCAATGCATCCTCGGTTGTGTTCCATGAGAGTCCTCCGACGAATAATTTACTTGCCATTAATCTTTCACCTCGCTTTCTGAAAAACGTGTATACACCTGTAGATCAATGCGTTATTCATTTTTGGGGAATATGATTGTCTTTAAAACAGAAGTACATATTAACACGTATGAATATATTATATCTTGGATGTTGGCAGTGTCAAGGGAAGAGATGAAATGATAAAGGGCTTTGAGGTTGTCAGGACAAGTTATATAGGATATAACTGATACGTGAGATTTAGAAACCAGTCTTTTTGCAAGGCTGTATTTTTTTATCCCACAGCTCTTTTTATTTTAGGTCAGTGCAAACATGGTTATTAAGTGACCGTATATGAGGCACCTATTTTGAGATTTATCGCTTAATAGGTGTTTCTTAGGCGGTCACTTTCTATCCGATGTTCAATCACAGAGAGGTACGACAGACAATGAATTCACAAGCCGACCCTCGGGTCTTGGTACCCGGACAGAACCCCAAGTTGGATCGCGCGTTCGACTTGGGCGAGTTCCTTTGGTGACAGGCGCTTCGGCGCCCGATGTTCCTCGAGGTCCTTCTTGCTCATGACAACTTTGCTTCGGCGGTTCGTCGTGGTTGGGCAGGAGGACTCGAGCCGGTGGACAAGTCCTGTGCACCGTGGATCGCTCGCCTCAAGGGCTTCGAGGCCGTGGTGCGGGCACCCGACGACAGGATGACCGTCGGCCCAACCGACGACATCCAAGGCTCGGGCTACAAGGGCTGGGTTCGCTATCACGAGATGGCGTTTGCTGGCTCGGCTCAGTCCGAGAGCGAAGATCTCCTCGCGGCACTATTGATGAGCCTGCCGCAGACTCACCTGCAGCCTACTCTGCATCATGTCGGTTTCGCCTACGCCACTCTCGACGAGATGGTGGCTGCGGTCGAAGCCAATGAGGCCGAGACGGGCCATCGAGCCACGTGGCCAGGCGCGTCGGATCTCATCCGTGCGTACACCTGGCGATCAAAGCCAGACCACATCAACGATGGCTACTGGGTCGAGCGCATCTTCCGGCCGTCGGCGGATGGTACTTCGGAGGCGAGTGCGCATGTGGATCTGGTATCGAGCGATCCGCATGGCGTTCTGAACTTCGTAGCCGAGCATCTGGGCGACGAGCCGCAGATCTTCAATCCCGGCTGGGAGAACGGTCCGCTCGGCTATGTCTTCGTGATGGGACGCGACATGCCCGTCGGCGTTATGACGCGCGGGCACTGGTGGAACATTCCGATGGTTCCGCGCCCCGGCAACCTCCAGGAGGTCGTAGAAGCGATCCTCGACAGTTAGTCGGCATCTGGACGACACTTCTTATAGACCTCCTCTGTGACCGCACTGACCTGGGGGAGGCGCCGCGCTACAACGCGGCGCCTCCTTCTAGTCATACTTCTATATTAAACCCCTATACATTTTTGACCCTATATATGGTCCGTTTCGGGTCAATTTTAGACACGACCTTTTCAAGCCACGGGCTTGTATACTATCAGTATGGAGATATTTGGGAAGACGTACGATATTGAAAAAATTCTCGTCATACTCATCGCAGTACCGTTCGCACTCGTCGCATTAGTATACGCTGTATTGTTTGTAATTTTTTCCTTTTTTTCATTATGAATGACGATGATATCAAACAAAAATTAACACCAGAAGAATATCGAGTTCTTCGCGAGAAAGGCACAGAAGCACCTTTTTCTGGAGAGCTCATTCGCGAAAAACGCGAGGGTATGTATACGTGCAAGGTTTGTGGTACCGAGCTATTTTCTTCTGCGACCAAGTTTGATTCTGGCTCGGGTTGGCCAAGTTTTACCGATCCTGCAGATTTGGAGCACGTCACATTAATTGAAGATCGAAGTCACGGAATGATCCGCACAGAGGTACAATGTAAGAATTGCGGATCGCATTTAGGGCACGTTTTTCCAGATGGGCCTGGTGAAAACCAAGCACGATATTGTATAAATTCAGTGTGCTTAAACTTTATTCCAACGACAGATGAAAACAAGCATTAAGGGTGAAATAAATAGGCTTCTACATAGTTTAAGTTTTGATCAGGCGCATCGGATAGAGGTTTTTTCTGCTCTTGAACCCTCCATGCAGGCAACACTCATTCGCAGACTCTCAAAACATATTGTTAAAGATATTCTCACACAAAGCGAGGACGAAGTATTGCTTGGATTAATTGCACAGCTTGATGCAAATGAAGCGACAGATTTACTTCAATTAGTCTCACGTCAAAAACAAAGAAGAATTATCGAAAAGCTTAGTGAGGAACTAAGAGATACTGTTGGTGAGCTACTTCAGTTTGACCCGCAAACAGCTGCCGGACTTATGAACCTCGATTATATCCTCGTAGAGAAAAATGAGACTATTGCAGAAACATCGAAAAAATTCCGTATCCATGAAAAAAGAACGGGTCGCTCGCCGGCGATTATTATGTTGGATGAACACGGGAAAGTGGCCGGATTTGTGCCTGGTCATCAACTTGGTTTTGGACTAAAAGCAGAGAAAATTGAAAAGTATGTAAAACGACTACCGACTATTCGCTATTCAGCTAGCCACGAGGAGGTCGTACAGCTTTTCAGAAATCATCCTCACTCAAAAGTTGCTGTATTGAATGACTTTGGAAGTGTGCTCGGCATTATTTACTCTGATGATATTTTGCGACTTATGCAAGAAGAGGAGTCCTCATCACTCTACGATTTTGCAGGTATAAGCGAGGAAGAAAGTATTATGGATACCGGACTTACTAAAGTAAAGTTGCGTTACAAATGGCTAATTATTAACTTAGCAACAGCATTTCTTGCATCGTACACGGTTGGACTTTTCGAAGGAACAATTTCCCAGTTCGTGCTGCTCGCCGTTTATATGCCGATTGTTGCGGGTATGGGAGGAAATGCAGCAACACAAACATTGGCTGTTGTGGTGCGGGGTATTTCTTTAAAGCAAATCGATCTCTCAACCGCATTGCCGACGCTAAAAAATGAGCTTATTTCAGGAGGGCTCAATGGACTTATCAATGGTGTTATTGTTGCAGCAATTGTCATCATCTTGAATAGGGATGTGAAAATTGCACTTATACTAGCGCTTGCTATGATTGTGAATCTGCTTGTTGCGGCGTTCTTTGGGACGTTAGTTCCCCTTATTATGAAGCGACTTGGTAAGGATCCAGCAACGTCTGCGACGATTTTTATTACGACCGCGACTGACGTACTCGGATTTTTGGTTTTCTTAGGATTGGCGACAGTATTATTAACGTAATGCATCAAAATCTCTGAGGATTTCTTCTGCATGTTGATCAGGAGTAACTTTTGGATATTCTTTAACGATGTCTCCCTCGGGATTTATGAGATAACTTTTTCGTAAAATACCACTGAATGTTTTACCCATAAATTTCTTCTCACCCCACGCGCCGTATGCTTCAATAGTTTCATGCGTAGGATCGCTTAAAAGCGTAAAAGAAAGATTATATTTCTTGGCAAATTTTTTATGTGATGCTACTGAATCTTTTGAGATGCCAAAGACGTGTATACCGCGTTTCGCGAATTCGTTCGACATGTCGCGAAACGCACACGCTTCTTTTGTACACCCAGGAGTATCATCTTTCGGATAAAAATAAACAAGAAGCCACATTCCAGCATTCTCTCTAAGAGAATGGAGCTTGTTGTCTTGGTCTAAAAGTTCAAAATTAGGAGCTTTCATTTGATTATTATATAATAGTCCAAATGTATGGGCGTATCTGAATCTAAAATGCTGAAAGCATTGCTTAGTCGCGATGAAAAAATATTTCGCTCCTTCTATGAACAAACCCGCGAGCCGCTTCTACATTATCTCCAAAAATACTTGGATAGAGCGGATGCGGAGGAGGTTTTGCACGACACATACATATCGTTTATTGAAGGACTTCGCAACTTTAGAGGCCAATCATCGTTAAAAACATATTTATATTCCATTGGGAAACGTAAAGCCATCGACAAACTCCGTCGACAGAAAGTTAAAAAAATATTGTTTTCATATCTCCCCGATAATTTTGTTGATTCACTTGCTAAAGTTTTTCTTAAAGATGATGTGGATAAAAAATTCCTGGCCTATCGTATCGAAAGGATCTTTAACAAACTACCGCATGATTATGCCCTCATATTGAGACTAAAGTACAATGAAGGTTATAGCGTACTGGACATTGCTAAAAAAACCAATGTCTCGTTTAAAACTGCAGAAAGTTTACTCTACAGGGCGCGTAGAGCATTTATAAAAGCATATAACACAAATGAAAGACAAACTATATATACAATTGAGGAAGCATTACGATGATGCGTTGGCTATTGAACCCACACATTTCAATAACCCATATGCAACACGGTTCTATAAGTTTATTGGTCAATACATTAAACATTCTCCGCTTCGTATTGTAATTCCTGTATCGCTTCTCGTTACCATTTTTTTGTATGGCCTCTTTGGATTTCTTGTTATTCGTCTCGTTTCTCTCTTTCAACACGGATTTTAGCTATGGAACATCTATTTGCAAGCACACTAGCTTCGATAATACTGCTTTTCCGAAATATATTTCGCGTGATTAATGATCCATATAAAGCTATGAGAGAGATTTCAAAAGAATGGGATCCTTTGCAAAATCTATTTCTACTTACAGCGTGTTGTGCATACTTTCTATATGCGGCGAGTATACGATATAAATCCGTTAATCCAATTGTGATAACACCTTCTGCAGTGTCATCATCATTGGGCTTTCTTATGACGTATATTCTCTCGGTCGGGTTTCTATTCATTATGGGACGCATCATGGGTAATGATGAAAAGGATTCCCTGAAAAAACTGAGCATGCTCTCAGCATATTCAGTCCTCCCAACATTAACGTGGTTTTATTTGACTTCAACATTTTTCGTTCTTGTACCTCCTCCACGTTATGAAACTCCACTCGGAATTCTTTTTAGTATTTTTTTCATTATGTACTCGCTCACATTGCTTAATTTGCGCATTATGATGCTCTATATGACGATTCGCTTCTCATTGCGTACAACTTTTCTCAACACGGTAAAGATTATGGCCTCGTACTTATCGGTGCTACTTCCATATTCATTATTACTTTATAAAATTGGCCTTTTTAGAGTTCCTTTTATATAGCCTATGCCAAGTCATTACAAAGCGCCGGTTGGTGCTATTATTTCAGGTGAACAGGGCATGCTGTATGGTAAGCCGGTTCTTGGGTCCGCACTGAATGTGTCTGTTGAGGCAACAAACTTGCAGGACCTGGTCCTGTCAGGATCGTGTCGTTACGCTGAGCAAGTAAAAAAAGCTGTAGAATCACACACCAGAAAAAAAATTAGTGAAGACCACAACTTCGACATACGCACCATACTCCCTGCCAATATATCTCCGGATTTTGATGGTGTTATTGCCGCAGAGATCGTTGCAACAACAGCACTCATATATGAAATTGCTATGAAAAAACAGGCCTCTCAGGAAGTAATTAGTAATATCGCATTTCAAGCACATAAAAAAATCTTTCCACAGGCGTCTGGCTTCTATACCTCCCTGTCCTCCTTTGGAGGTCTTATTTACTTTCGTAAAGAATTTGAATTCTTAAAGGGAATCTATAAATTGCCCTACAAAATACCCGAAAATATTGCCAAGGAGCTCCGTATCGATCTTTCTGTTAAAGAAGATGTGTATAATATGAACCCTAAGAAGGCAGATATGATATTGATGGAGCAAGAAAAACGCACAAAAAGAGCAGTCGTCGCCATTGTGAAAGAAGATGCGAAGCTATTTTTTGATCAGTTTGAGCCAATGAATAAGGATCATTACCCATTCAGCCAGTCGTTCGACGGCGTTGTAATAAACAATGGCAGGTATTAATGTTGAAGCCGGACTTAATCCAAACGTAGAATCCCATATAAAAAAACAGGGAGTTATTGCTGTGATCTTACGTCCATCTGAGAAAGACGATGATACATATGGGTTTTATCTTGTTGAACACTATGGTTATCAGCTTGATGAGGAGGGCACAACAAAAACAGTGCGTCCGGGTTTGGGTCTGATGAGCGAGACTTTTAAACCTGGTGAAGACTCAGACGATATTAAGACAGTTCTTACACGCGGCGTTCTAGAAGAAATGTGTGGCTATGACCCAGATCTTATGGATGATGAAGTTTTTAAAGAACACATGCAGCGTTGGCGACAGGGCTTAGACGCTGCCTTAAGACCAATCGGGTCATTTGTACATGATTTCAACTATCAAAATCCTGAGGTATATCTCACCGAACCCAATACAAGAGGTTATGTGCACGTCTTTGTTGATGATGCTTCTATGATGTACATTGGTCCAATCGGACAAGCTGAGGCTGCTGCAACAATTCAAATAGGAAAAAGGGTGTTGACCGATCCCACACTTGAATTTAGAGACGGCTACAATACAAAGCTATTATTAGGCTCACCTGAATTACAGGATATTCTTGAAGCACATTCTATAACAATCGAAGAATGATTAAAGGAAATAATACGACTAATATAATATTGAATTTTCTGTAATTTTTATGGCCAAACGACTTGTCTGTCTTAAACTTGGAGGAAGCCTTATAACTGACAAAGCAAAGCCAATGGAGGCAAAGATGGACGTTATTACAACACTTGCAGGACAAATTGCCTCTGCACTCAAAAAGGATCCTGACCTTCAACTCATCGTGGGTAATGGCTCCGGATCTTTTGGACATTATGCCGTTATAACGCATCACATGCAAAACGGTTTAGATGCTCCAGAAAAAAACATAGGATATGCACAAGTGCAGAGGGCTGCTTCGATACTTAATCGGTGTATAGTCGATGCGCTTATCGAAGCTGGGGTTCCTGCTGTATCATTTCAAGCATCGAGTGCAATTGTCGGTCACAACGGTAAAAT
Organism: uncultured Gammaproteobacteria bacterium; assembly: GCA_964612595.1. GTDB lineage: Bacteria > Patescibacteriota > Microgenomatia > UBA1406 > HO2-37-13b > OLB23. The sequence continues at coordinate 233,642 of CAZTFB010000002.1, forward strand.
AGTTGATTTTCCACTTGATGTTATTGAGGCAGCGTTTTCGCACAACATAGTTCCAGTTATGTATGGCGATATTCTTCTAGATACCAAAAAGGGCTCCATGATAGCTTCCACAGAACTATTATTATCTGCTACAGCGGTTGCACTCACAAAAAATGGTTACAAAGTTCATAAGGTCATACATAACGGTGTAACACAGGGAGTTCTTGACGCACAAAAGAATATTATTCCACTTATAACACGCAATAATCTTGAGGACATAAAAAAACTAATCTATGCAACAGACGGATTTGATGTGACTGGTGGCATGTTGCACAAAATTGAGGAATCACTTATTTTAGCTGACGAAGGTATTCCATCAATGATAATTAATGGAGTTTCAGAGAAAGATCTTCTTACAAAAGCACTGCTCGACGAGCCTGTAAAAGGCACCAAAATATCTACTTAAAGATTAATTAAACGCTATTGTTGGACGTGGGCTTTTCTAGTACTTTTGTAGGAATATTAGATCGACTGGTTGCATTGAGCCTCATGGGCCTGGAGCTGTACCTCCTGAACCACTATTGATCGAAGGAAGGTCAAAGCGAATACCACCGTTCTCAAATCTTATCGTACCAAGGACATTAGAAGCAATGAATACCCAAATAACAAGAGCGGCGACCATTATTATTATGCCGATGATAGCATTGACGATTTTTGCTTGAGCAGCGGCAAGCTTTTGTTCGTCGCCGCCAGAGGTTACCCAATCAAGACCACCCCAGATGAGTTGCACAGCCATAATAAAACCCGCAACCACAAAGACAAAATTTATAGCAAATGCGATACCACGTGAAATTGTATCGGGGACAGTCCCAGAGTTGAGTCCGGCTGGTCCGGGTGCTTTAATCGGATCGCCAAAAACGTCGTTAATGTTCATAATAAAAATGGAATTTCAAAAATGGTCGTAATAATGCGCACTAGGAAAAAGCTTATAAATATTATAGTAATACCTAAACTTGCATAAAGAAAGGCGTTCTTTCCTGTTTCAAGCTTGTGTTCATCGCCACCTGCAGTGAGAAATAGAAATGATCCACGAATAAGAACTGCGAGCGCAATCAATGATATGACAACAAATAGAAAAGGAATTATCAGCCCGAGCATCGTATTTATGTTACTAAAGCGGGCAGGAGCAAAATTCTCTGGATTAATAAAAGGCGTGGGATTCATCCTAGTATGAGTGTAGTACATTTTGCGTGTATAATCTAGTCATACATTTATGGAAGATCGAATCCCAAAACACGTAGGTATAATAATGGACGGCAATCGTAGATGGGCGAAATCGCAAGGAAAAAATATTATTGAGGGACATAGCGCCGGAGCTGAAAACAGTCTTGAAATCATTCGGCACTTATATAAAAGAGGAGTTCATACGGTTACTATTTGGGTGTTTTCAACAGAAAATTGGAATAGAGAAAAAGTACAAGTACAAGCTCTTATGATGCTCTTTCAACAGCTTGCGGATCCGTACTTTAAAGAGGCAATAGCACAACATGCTCGTATCACACACATTGGAAGAAGAGATCGCATTCCTAAAGCTCTTAAGGAGAAAATTGAGCAATACGAAAGAGATTCAGTACATTTTTCAGAACATGGACTAAATGTTGCGCTGGATTACGGGGGTCGAGATGAAATAATTAGGGCAATCCAGCGGGTGCTAAATGCTGGTTTGAAACCAGATGAATTGACAGAGGAGAAATTTAATGATTTTTTAGATACCAAAGGTTTGCCATATCAACAGCCTGACATAATAATACGCACGGGTGGCGAACATAGAATGTCCGGATTTCTTATATGGCAGGCGGCGTATGCTGAATATTTCTTCCCCGAAAAATTCTTACCTGCAGTGACAACAGACGACCTAGATGCTATACTCGATGAGTACAAGAATCGCGAAAGGCGATTTGGTAGATAACTAACATTTCGCACTATGTACGACCCACGCTACACCATTACAAACAGTCTCTTAAGAAACATTGGTATTATCGAGGCTGCGCGCGAAGTTATTGCTGATGCGCCATTGCTCCCACTTTGGGAAAAAAGATTTCGCGATGATGCGGTGATCCGTACCGCTCATCATGGCACACATATTGAAGGAAATAGGTTAAATCTTTCTGAAGCCCAAGATGTATTGTTGGGGAAAGATGTTGTCGGTAGAGGAAGAGATGTGCAGGAAGTAATTAACTACAGACGGACCTTACAGGTGATTGAAGAAGAAGCAAAAAGGGATTTACAACGTATTACAGAAGGGACAATAAAAAAACTGCATAAATCAGTAGTCGAAGGAATTTTAGCCCCCGAACAAGTAGGAGAATACAGAATTAAACAGGTCGTTATTAAAAACAGTGAGACTGGCGAAATTACGTTCCGCCCTCCCTCACCAGTCGAGGTGCCATTCCTCATGCGTGAGTTTTTATATTGGTTGAACAAAAGTGATACTGATATTCATCCCATTCTTAAGGCAGGCATAGCGCATCATGAACTTGTTCGCATACATCCCTTTATTGATGGTAATGGGCGTGTTTCGCGTGCCTTGTCGACACTTGTTTTATTTTTAGAAAAATACGACATTCGCCAGTTTTTCTCATTAGAAGAATACTACGATAAAGATGCCATCACCTATTACGAACATCTTCAGAAAGCAAATCAGGGCGATCTAACTGAATGGCTTGATTATTTTGTACTTGGTGTTGCTATAGAGTTTGAGCGCATAAAAAAGAAAATTCTCAAATTATCAAAAGATACCTATCTAAAAGAAAAATTAGGTGGTAAACAAGTCTTTCTTTCTGAACGACAGACAAAAATTATTGAGTATATTCAAAGTATTGGATACCTCCAAAATCAAATGTTTGGTGATGTGGTCGACGATGTATCTGAGGATACGGTCCTGCGAGATATTACTGATCTTATCGAAAAAGGCATTGTTAAAAAAGTAGGTAAAACGAAAGCATCACGATACGTAATGGTATAACTATGACATTTAAAAAACTTGCAGAGTTCTTCTATAAGATCGAGAATACGGCTTCACGGAATGAAATGACCGAAATTCTTGCTGGACTTTTCAACATAATTGATGTGAATGAGTTTGATAAAGTACTCTATCTACTGCAAGGAAGACTTGCTCCCCAATATATAAAGATTGATTTTGGCTTAGGAGAAAAAATGGTGATACGGGCAGCAGCTGATGCATTACAGCTTGATAAAAAGCTTTTTCATAAGAAGTATCAGGAAGAGGGTGATGCCGGTCGCGCTGTAGAGTATTTCAAAAAAACGATTGTCAGCATGCATGAGCGCGACCTAACTATCACAGAGGTTTTTGATAAATTAGAAGAGCTTGCAACATCAGGTGGAAGTGGATCACAAGAACGAAAACTTTCAATTTTAGCTGAATTGATCCAGACCCTTGATGGGCTTTCTACACGTTACGTTGTGCGTATTCCGACAAACACGTTGCGCCTTGGATTTTCTGACATGACAATTCTGGATGCCTTCTCGTGGATGTTAAAAGGAGATAAGAGTCTCCGGCCGGCAATAGAAGCAGCGTATCTTGTTCGGCCGGATCTCGGACATATTGGTGTGACACTTAAGAAAAACGGCGAAAAGGGTGTATCACACATTACTCCTACAGTGTTTACCCCTATTTTAATGATGCGCGCGCAGCGCGTCGGAGTAGTCGACGACATATTTGACAAAATTAAAGATGGTGTCATCGAGCCAAAATATGATGGTTTCCGTCTCCAAATCCATAAAAAAGGTAAAAAAGTAGTGCTGTATTCAAGAGGGCTTGAAGATGTTACGTATATGTATCCCGATATTGTTGCTGGCGTCCAGAATGAAATAACGGCACATGAAGCGATTATCGAAGGTGAAGCTATAGGATTTGATCCGTATTCAGGAAGTTTTTTACCTTTCCAAGAAACCGTTCAACGCAAAAGAAAATATAACATCGATGAAAAAGCGCTCGAAATCCCTCTAAAAATGTTTGTTTTCGAGCTCCTCCATTGCGATGGAGACTCATTATTAAAAGAGCCGCTACATGAGCGTTTAAAAAAGCTTCGATCAATTACAAAACTTACAGGTGACATTTTTAAAGATACGCTTCTTCTTTCGCAGCAGGATTTACTTAAAGACAAAGAACACCTCGAGTTAACTTTTGATGATGCATTGTCGCGAGGACTAGAAGGAATCATGATAAAAAAAGGTGATGGGTTTTATCAGCCAGGTGCACGTGGCTTCAACTGGATAAAATACAAGCGAAGCCAATCGACCAAAATTGACGATACCATCGATTGTATTGTGATGGGTTACGATAAAGGTAAAGGGAAAAGAACAGAGTTCGGGATTGGAGCTTTTCTAGTGGGTGTTTATGATAAGGATAAAGATATGTTTGAAACCGTTGCGAAAATTGGTACTGGCCTTTCGGATGATGAATGGCGAGAATTGTATAGACGGTGCAACAACATTGATATTGAGCATAAACCTGCACTATATGACGTTAATTCAATGATGGATGTTGATGTGTGGGTCCAGCCAGAAATTGTCGTAGAGATCAAAGCAGACGAAATTACACGATCCCCAGTACATTCTGCTGGCTATGCGCTCCGATTTCCACGCCTTTCAAAATTTAGAGATGATAAAAAGCCTGAAGATGCGACGCAACTAAGTGAGATCCTTGATTTGTATGCTTCACAAAGAAAATGATGAGATTCAGCACGCAATTAATTGCGTGTATGTTCAGATCGATAGTTTGTACCGCCATCCATTGAGTAGTTTACGCCCCGAAGAAATCTTTTTTTAAACAGGGCAAATGATATCAAATGCCATGAGTTCTGTAATAAAGTACGAACTAATCCATCTCGCTTAAATCGTCGCAACGACATGGTAAATGAAATATCATCAAGGTATTCATAGCGCGCACCGGCTTTTGCGTTGTTATACACAAAAATGTAATCTTCAAGTATCTCGACATCAGTATCAAATCTATATTGCAGCGATGATGTCCGGATTGCAATACATCCTCCATGTTGGACGGAGACCCCAATTTTACGCCATATTTTGAACAAGACATCTATGAGATTGAAAATGATTTTGAAGCGAAGTCCCCACTTTTTTTGAATGGTTGCCTTAAATATTGCTATATCAAAGGCATTAGTGAGTGTTGCTGCATGAAAATTTTCTATAAAGTTGGGTGGTAGCCTATTATCAGCATCAACAAACACCATCCAATCGCCTTTAGCAGTCCGTATTCCTTCATTTCTCTGATAAGCTGCTCCTCGTTTTTTCGCTATGATTAAGCGAAGTGGTAAGCGTTTTTGAAATGTCTTTGCATACTTAATGGTTTTGTCCTCTGAAGATCCATCGACGAGAATAACCTCGAAAGGTTTCTTTGTGTTTTGATGAACAAGAGAATCTAGAAGACGCGGTAAGAACTTCTCCTCATTATAGCTTGGTATAATTATGGAAATCATAATATATGCGCCCTCACAGCAATTATAACAATTTTGTATCTGTTGTCATTATTAGCTATGACCCGACAGCGATAACACTACAAAAAACGCTCAATGTTCTTTTGCGACAATCATACACACATTTCGAAATTATTGTCGTCGATTCGGGTGTTGAGAAGCATTCTACGTCTGTAATGCAAAAAGCACTTGCAGGGTCATCAATCCCTCATCTTGCCTTGGAAATGAAACAAAAAAAAGATGAACGGTTTAATTACGCTCACGCCTACAATGTAGGTATCCGAAAAGCAAAAGGTGACATTGTAGTACGCTTAAGTGGTGATGCGGTTCCTGTTGGAAAGCACTGGCTTACACATTGCGTTACACTATTACAGAACGATCATGTTGGCATCATATCAGGCTCCGATATCGTCAAGAACCAACTAAGTCTTGATACGTACCTTTTATCTGCAATATATGATCGAGCACGTTTTATAGCAATACAAACAACCAAAAGAAAAGTACTAAAGAAAATGCCTCTTACAAACGGACCATGCATGATTTTTTGGCGTTCAATTTGGAAAAAACATAAATTTAATGAAGAGTGGCTCTGGGGAGAAGAATTTGAATTTACTACCTGGGCAATGAGAAAGGGCTATTATCTTATATACGACCCAAAGATTAGAATTCTCCATTCTCATAGGCTCGCAACGACGAAAGCTCTCCAGAGAATTGGTGCGGACCTGTTGTTTATTTTCAAAACAAACAAAATTTTTCAGGAACAAATTCTTTTGCTCATTCAGGAACAATTAAAGACCACAATAGAGGTGCCTTTTGCTCAAATAGAAAAGGGGCGACAATATTATATTAAGAATGGCTCATCAAAAATAGTTCAGTCATACGTGAGGAGACTCTCGAGCCTTAAGAGGATGATCGATCAGATACTATCTTAGTTCGCACGGTGCGAATAAAACGTTTGATGAATCTACCCTGTCTTCTCCAAAACGAAGGGAAGTAAATAATATTGAGAAAAATAAGTGTAATAACCAATATAACATCGTATGTAATACGCGCCCAGTACACATCTTCTAAGAAAAACCACAGTGCAAACTCATCAAACGTAAGTGCGAGCCCAACGCCATAAAGGATGGCCGTCATTCGGTGAATGTGAGGTCGTAAATCATAAAGCGCAATAAAGCCTGAGATAGCGAGTATCACGATACCAAAATTAAGATGATGAACATGAATGCCTTTAAAGCGAATAGCTTCTATGAATAATGGGTGTGCTAGAAAATCTTTCTGAGTTAAATACACGTAAGATCGAGCAACAACGAATGTCGTAAGAAATGAAATAAAAACTATAAATGGAACTTCCTCAAGCTTTGAAACAAAAAATCTCTTGAAAAATGCGTTTAGCTTGCTCGTGAAGATGTTCATAGAGTATGTATTGTACTATTTACAGTTAAAAGCGTAAATAAGTAGCTCACTAAGTTATCCACATTTTTTATCGAATTTATTAATGGCCTTGCGACAATACAAAGCAAGCATAGATTAATATAGGACGTCCTATAACTACACTTAATTAACTATGGGACTTGACAAAGCGGTATAGCTTGTTTAGACTAAAACTTGAAGTATGAAAAAAGTACATATAGCGCTACAAACACGTATTGGAGAAGCACTTAATAGAGATAGAAACAAGCTTCTTGCGTTTTCTAGGGGTCAGTTTGATGCAATAAGAAAGAAGAACTTACGCATGCCAATTGAACTATATCATTTATAGGGTTTGGGGCTCTGGGATAAAAAAAGAGCATCACTACCGTTCGGTTAAGGTTCGACGAGTAGTAATGCCCTATATGGGTCTCCGAGGATCGGAGTTACTTAACACATTATCAGAAAATAAATCACCTGTCAAGGGTGATTTTATATACGCGGGATGAGCCGGATATAGAAGTAAAAATAGGTTGTCCCAGAGCCCCAAACTTCTGTTCTTGTAGTTGTGGATATTTCTCTCGCTCATTAGGTCCCACCACCACATATTCAACTCCATATTTCTTGAGTAATACCGCTGTAGCGGCTTTATCGTTGCTCTGGTACATGTTCTGAATATCCGGAATAATACTACCGACCACGTCAGATGATCCTCTCCATAGCCATTCATGCACCCACCAACCAGCTACAGTAGGTAAACCCGTATATGAAGAGATCACATTAAAATCAGTATAGGAATCACCCTGGGCTTCAAGAATGGTTGGTTGTCCTTTGACTGATGTGTTAAAAAATTCAACTATCTCAGCGTTCTCAGGAAATGTTGCAGAAAGCCATTGTGTGCCATCTAGTGAGGTTGTAGGCTTGTTTCCGTAATAAGACTGTATCGCAAATGAAGGATATATTGCTACGAGGAGAAACAGTGGTATTGCAAGTACAAAATACACAATCCCGAGCGGTTTTTTTGTCTCATTTATCGTATCTTTAAACGAAATGAATGTGTAGGCTGATGCAAGCCCCATCATCATAAATGCTTGATAGCCAAGCTTAAACATAGTGTTTGCGCGAAAATGAGCGGGATAAATGTCTTTTGCGTATGCAAATTCGGGTATGGCAATGAGCAAAGTGCCATAGGCAAAGAGCATAAGAATAAAATAGTCGGTGGCTTGGAGTGATTTTTTTATGGATGGATAGAGCCTCAAAACAAAGAAAATAAAATTGAACCAGAAGAAACCCCAGAGTGTTACGAGCATCCACCAGGGAGAAACCTGACAATTTCCGGATTCAAATAAAAATGGTCCAAAAGTTTTCATTTCGACAAGGAATGCAGGCGCACAGTTAATGCCAATACCTGTCGCAAATGGTTCAAAATGCAAAGTGAACGGTAAGCTAAAAACAACGAATGATCCTACGAGAAGCGCCATATACAATAAAAAATCTTTCGAGAGTTTATATACAACAAAAAATAAAATTGAGGCCAATATGAGATAAATGGGCGCGTCGAAAGCGTTAGTCATGTAATGTACGGCAATCATAAATCCGAAAAGTAATGCGTATACCCAATCGGGTATTTTCTCTTTTTTGTTTGTGCTGCCTTCGAAAAATAACCAAAGTAATAATAGGGTTAGTAACACAAATGGGATATCATAAACGTGGCCGTGTAAGTCGGCCACTACATATGAATAGAGTGGGAATTCATGAATGGTAAATGGTATAAAGCGCGTGGCGTTTGGATACCAATAATTTACCGATAATTTTTCAAATGCTGCAGATGGATTTTTCAGATCTTGGAGTGTGTATTTTGGCTTCAGTTCCCAAAGTGCAACGGGTTTATCATTAGGATAACCTTCGGTAAGGGAATAAGTAGTATGAAGATTCCCTCCCAGATTAATTAAGAACATTGCAAGGACCGCAGTAAGAAAAGCGAGTTTGACGTTTTTTTTGAAGCCGACATAAGCTACGTTCAAGCCAAGAGAAAAACTCTGTGTTATCCCGAGCGCAAAAATAGTTGCTAATATGAGGTTGTAGGTAATATGTGAGGGAATATTGGATAGTTTAGTAAGAACGGCACCAGTTATATGTCCAAAGTAATAATAATTAATTGATTTTCCTGCTAACCATATATCTTTCGGTGGAAAGTATTCGCCTCTCAGCGCAGAGTTGGTAAAGCCAAAATCCATAAATTTCTCTAAGCCTCGAACTGACGGTTCTTGTCCGCGTACGTATGCCCATATAAAAAGTGCAACGAGGAAGAGAAGTTCCTCAAAAACCCACATTTTCGTAATTTTGAAGTCTTTTTTTGTTTTGTTGAATATGAAAAGATTAAAGACACCTGCAACAGCACAAATACCAAAAAGCGTTAAAGATGTGAAAGGGGCAATTTTTATTGTGCCAAGAACAAATGTTGTGTAGGTGATGAGTAGGATGCCGATAATTTTTGAGAATGCATAGCCTTGGTCATATAATCTACCAAAAAGTAAACGGGTTGTTGGAAGAAAGATGATACCGATTATGCTTATTACGACATACCACCACAACGTAAATACTTGCCATTCCATCCTGTTAAGATATCGCTTTTAGATTGAATTTGCAAGCTACATTTGCTATAGTTGCCGGTATGCAGAAGACGTTTACGCCGTCAGAATGGGAAGAAAAATTATACGCTCAATGGGAACGCGAAGGCACATTGACTGCAAAAAGTGACACAAAAAAGGAACCTTTCTCAATAATTCTCCCTCCTCCTAATGCAAATGCCGATTTGCATGTTGGTCATGCAATGTATGTGTACGAGGATATTATGATTCGCTACCACAAACTCATGGGCAAGGAAGTTTTATGGCTTCCTGGCGCTGATCATGCAGGTTTTGAGACACAGTTTGTGTACGAAAAGCACCTTGCGAAGCAAGATAAAAGTCGCTTTGACTTCCCCCGCGACGTACTCTATAAAAACATTTGGGATTTTGTCATGCAAAACCGCGAAACAATGGAGAATCAGCTGAGAAAATTGGGTTTCGCGCTCGATTGGGAAAAGAAAAAGTTTACTCTTGATGCTGATATTGTCGAAATTGTGTACAAAACTTTTGAGCGAATGTTTAATGAGGGACTCGTTTATAGGGGGCACAGATTAGTTAATTACTGCTGGAAAGATGGCACCTCGTTTTCAGATTTGGAGGTAGCCGATAAGGAAATTCCCGACACAACCCCAATTGAAGCCGAAGGAGGTTTATTTTACATAGATTATGAACTTGAAGGTGGTGGCGTTATTACTGTCGCAACGACGCGACCAGAGACTATGTTTGGTGATGCGGCAATTATGGTCCACCCTACAGATACGAGATATGTGGACCATATTGGAAAAAAAGCCTACATTCCAGTTATTCGGAAGCCAATTCCTATTATTGCGGATGAATATGTAGATAAGAAGTTTGGGACTGGCGCTGTGAAAGTGACACCTCTACATGACTTTAATGACTATGAGGTGGCAAAGCGTCATGGCTTAGAAGGTATTCAGGTCATTGGGTTTGATGGAAAAATCATGAATACGGGAACCTCGTACGACGGTTTACGTGTTTTAAAAGCAAGAATAGAGCTTCAAAATGAGCTAAATCTACGAGTCGAGAAGCACGCAAAAGTGCTTAAAGTGTGTTACAAATGTGGGAAAACATTAGAGCCACTACCAAAAGAACAATGGTTTATTAAGGTGCGTCCACTTGCAGAGAAAGCGATGGAAGCTGTTGAGAATGGTGAAATTGAAGTTCACCCAAAACGCTTTAAGAAGGTGCTTGTTGACTGGCTTGATGGATTTCATGATTGGAATATTTCGAGGCAGATTGTATGGGGTATTCGTATTCCTGCCTATCAGTGTGGGAAAGACCACTCAGAGAATGGCTGGTTTGTTTCATTGGAGCAACCGAAGAAGTGTCAAAAATGTGGGAATGATTGTGGGTTTATCCAAGATGAGGATACTTTTGACACATGGTTTTCGTCATCTCAGTGGCCCTTTGCTACGTTGATCGCACAAAAAGATAAGGGGTTATATGATACTTTTTATCCAACTACTGTCATGGAGACAGGATATGATATTCTCCCCCCTTGGGTAGCGCGTATGATTATGGTCGGTATCTTTACAACTGGTAAAGTACCGTTCAAGCACATATATCTTCATGGCATGGTGCGGGATAAAAAGGGTCTCAAGATGAGCAAGAGCAAAGGTAACGTCGTGAATCCGCTCGTCATGGTTGATAAATTTGGGGCGGATGCGCTACGTGCTACGCTTGTGTTCCAAACAACACCAGGCGGTGATGTGAGTTTTGCTGAAGACAAAATTATCGGTATGCGTAATTTTGCGAATAAAATCTGGAATATTGGAAGACTCATAAAAATGAATGAAGAGGAAGATAAGAAAGACAGTAGTGAACCCTCACAAGACGCGATAAAAGCTTTGGATGAGCTTAAAAAGGCCCATGAAGCTCTCGAAAAATCAGTTCATAAGAATATGAAGAACTTTGAATTTGCCCGTGCGTTTGACGACATGTATGAGTTTGTCTGGCATCAGTTTGCCGACATATATATTGAGCGGTTGAAAGAAGAGGTCCGATCTGGTAATATAAAGGTTCTTGGGGAGATGAAAAACGTCTTTTCTACCGACCTCAAGCTTCTCCATCCTTACATGCCGTTTGTAACTGAAGCGGTATGGAAAGAACTATATGGCGAAGAAGCATCAGTTTTTGATTAACCAACATGCCAAAACGAACATATCAACCTAAAAAACTTAAGCGCCTGCGCAAGCATGGGTTTTTAACAAAAAATAGTACCGCAGATGGCAGAGCGACACTCAAAAGACGACGTCTAAAAGGTCGAGCCTCTATTGCGCTTTAATAATATATGGGTATTGGGGCTTTATATAATCTACTCCTCGTTAATCCAACGATCAACTTTCTGTTGTTGTTTATTTTTATATTTTCAACGTGGCATATTCCCGGAGCTTTCGGATGGGCAATCATTGCACTTACCATAACTATTCGATTACTGCTTAATCCTCTTTTTGCAAAGCAAATGAAAACAGCACGAGATATTGAAATGCTTCGCCCAAAGCTTGCAGAACTCACTGAAAAATATAAGAATGACAAACAACGCCTTCAGCAAGAACAAATGAAGCTCTATAAGGACCAGGGCATAAATCCTGCATCTGGCTGTCTTACCGCATTAATCCAAATGCCAGTATTCATCGCACTTTACCACGTCTTACAACTTTTCTTGACGACCGATGTGTCAAAAATTCTTCAAGAGGTAAATGCAGTTGCGTACACCGATCTTATTAGAATAACCACCATCGATCCTTGGTTTTTTGGATTTAACCTGGCAGCAAGCCCTTCACAGTTTCAAAAATTAGGATGGTACTACCTGATTATCCCTGTTGTGACAGCATTTCTTCAGTATAAGCAGCTCAGTATTCAGTCACCATCACCTAAGAAGAAGGTTGTGGTAGAAACGAAAAAACTATCAAAAGGAAAAGATAAAGAAGTAAAGAAAGATGATGCTGACGATATGCAAGCTGCTATGGCGAAACAGATGAAGTTTATGTTCCCGCTTATGATTGGTTACTTCTCCTTTGTCTTCCCAATAGGGCTTGCCTTATATTGGAACATTTTCTCATTGTTTAGTATTCTTACAAGTAAAAAATCATCAACATGAACCATACAGAGGAGATCGTACAACTAACCAAAGAACTTATTGAGCAACTTGGTTTTAAAGCTGAGGTCGAAATAAAGCTCGAAGATGGCATGTATTATGTACATCTTCGTACAGAAGATGATGCGTCTCTTTTGATCGGCAAGCATTCACGTATGCTTGCATCGCTTCAGAGAGTGCTCTCTGCAATGTTGTTTCAGAAACTTGGCGAGAAGGTAGATGTCCTTTTGGATGTGAACGATTATCGAGAGGCTCAAAAGGAGCGCCTCATCGGTATTGCAAACAACGTCGCGCAACGTGTTATAGACGAACAAAGAGACGCGCGACTTGCCTCATTTTCTGCATACGAGCGACGTATTATCCATGAGCATATCGCCGAAAACTATCAGTCGCTCGAATCTCATTCAGAGGGTGAAGGTGTCGATCGCAATTTGGTCATTGCAATAAAAAAATCCTAAGTTCCTCCTAATCCTTGAATTGGGGTTGGCAAATCCCTATACTCTATTCCATACCTTTTATGCGTTGTATGTGGTATAATACTATAAGTCGTAATTAACGATGAAGGCTACACAATATCAGTATCAGAATGTACTGTTTATCATATTAGCCTTAGGCGCGGTCTTTTTACTGGCTCCATTTCTCCTCGCATTCGACTCTCTTTTCTATATGATAGTTCGACCGTCTTGTCTCCAGTGTGGCGCATTATCAAGCTTTTTAAAATCTCAATCACTAACTGCTGCAATGCTTTCATCATTGAACATTTATTCATTTAAACAAATCGCTCATGACAAACGGACCTGAACAAGGGAGAAATCAAGAATCGCCACTACAGCGAAAGATTCGAGAAACACGTGAAAATATTAAGAAAGTTCTGGGTGGGATTGACAGTGACACAGCAAGAAGCGAAGAAGATAAAAAAAAGAGTAAGGAAGAAATCCTTAAGACTTCGCGTGAAGAACTAAATAGACATCTTGAAAAGCACGAGAACGTACCTGATGATCGCCGTGATCCAGATAAGGCAGCGGAGGACGTGATGACACATGTGGCTGAGCTAGCCGAACTAGTGGAACAAAAAGTTGTACCGCACCTTCCTGAAATTGCAGGCGCAGTCGTTACGGCACTTGCTACAAAAAAATTCTCTCCGAGAAAGGCACTACTGATTGGAAAAATTGTGAGCGAGATTATTGGCTCAGAACAATTTAAAGCGACCACTGAAGCAGGATCTGAGGCAGTAAAAAAGAAGCTGCGCGATCTTGCTGACAGCCTGCGAGGTGGAGGACAAGATGATATTGCTGAAGTTGTTGCAGAACAATTAGGTCCCCCAGAGCCGCCAAAACCACCAGAAAATCCTCCTAATCAACCTGGTATGCCTGAGTATGGCGAAGATCCTGGTGACGATCATGAGCCAATAGAGAAGTATCTAAATAGTCACTATCGAAGAATTAAATCCACTCGAGATCCTACCACGGGCAAAATTATAGAAGGTAATGCTGATTGGCTTGATATTGAAGAGCGCAAGGCAAATGGGGGTGGGTATATGGGTATGACTGCTGAACATCAGAAAAGTTTACTTGGTGTCGCGATTGTTAATCAGATTGATTTGACGCGTTCACAACGGGTTGTTATACGTGCATTTGATGGCGGCGATGAATTCAAGGCTTATTTTATGGCGACGAAAGAGATGCTTACCGAGAAAATGAGAGCTTCAGGAAAGCTTCAGCCGACAGAGACTGCAGATATAAATCAAGTTTATAAAGAAATGAGCGGTCATGTTAAGGAGCTAGTCCGTGAGCTGCTTTCATCACTAAGTGGAACTGTTGATCAAGCGAATGCAAAGGAATCTCGTTATATCGCCCTTCTCGTTGATCGTATATCTCGTAATATTCGTACAGAAATAACGGGTGATGTTGATATGGATGTACCTGGATCAATTAAGCTCGAAGGAACTGATGCATTCTTGCCCGCAGAAGGTCAAACAAATTCGAATCGTGATCTTGCCGAAGATGATTGGGGCAACCTTGTTGGTGGCATGGGTGAGTATCTCGTGCCTCGTAATGTTCAAGTCTCTATGAGCGAGGCACTTGTTGACGATCTTGCGGCTACACTTACAAAACTTCAAAAAATAACTGTTGGATTTCACAATGCCAGAACAAACGCATATTCCCTTGGAAGTCATGAAGAATTAGGGCAGCAGTTAAAGAAAGATGGTGTTAAACCCGCGGATATTGTATGGGCCTTCAAAAAAGAAGAAGATATAAATCTAGCGTATAATTTACTTATTCAGAGTCTTCAGCAACTTAAATCACAAACTGCACGCACAATAACCGAACGTTACGGTTCGATGTCAAAAGTGAGAGGTTTTACTGAGGCTGAATATCGAGCATGGATACAATTACTTTCGCTTGATGATGGCTATCGAAAAGCTGAGATTGCTTACAAGTTAGCAAAAGAAGCTGGTGATAAAGCAAAAGAAAAGCTGTACAAAAAGGGTATAGACAGTATTATGCGTCAAAAGGAACGTGCTATAAAAATGGCAAGTGGTATTGCATGGGGTCATAGTAGAGAGGCTTGGGGAGTGCTTCTGGATGCAAAATTACTTACGAAACGTGAGGGAAAGGGGACAGAAGATGACCCGTACACGATTGGGCAACACTATGGTGGTTCCCAGTCAACCGGTATTGAAAAAATGCTTGCCGAACTACATCCAGCAACGAGTGATGATCGTTGGGGAAGAGATAAGGTTGCTCCAATATGGATGCTCTACCAACCACGTGACCTTGAGGCGGCAGAGACGGGTTGGAAGCGTGATGAGGTGTTTACACATACCCGACTTTACGATCTTTATGATCAACATCAAAAAGCGTTCTATTCAGGCCGCTCTGATGATCTTGCTGACTTTGATGATCAGTATGTCACACTGCATGAGTTTGCAAATGTGACTTCACTCCATATGCTGCGTAGAGAAGGATGGCGACTTCGACAATACGAACATTATCTTAATCAATACGCTAAAGATGCTGAAGCAGAGGGTCTCAAAGGGATGGACAAACATGAATATATGATGAAGCGACTTATGATAAGGGGCGGGCCAAGACTGGTCAAAATGTATATCGATAAAAAGGTAGGCGACATGTTGGAGGTGGACAATGGTGCTGACAAAAGCATGGCAAGACGACTTAAGAAAGGTAAGAAGGCTGAAGATGGTGAAAAAAAGATTGGCAAGGAATTTTCATGGCAAAAGAAGGCTCTTGAAGAAGCGCGCAAAGCAAAACAGTATGGACTTGAAAGATATTATGCAAAATATATTTTTGATGACCTATCTAAACGCTTTGCGACAAGTTTAATTGCGTTTGAACAACCTCGCTATATGCCAATGAATGAGAAAACTCTATATACAACACTCAACTCATTCATTGAAACTCAACCTTTCTTAAAGGATCTCCCTCCTGGAGTAATACAAACAGAGGTATACCCTATTTATATTGATGCTATTCATACAATTGAACGACATAAATGGGAAGGAATTACGAAAGATAAAAGTGGCTCTAAGAAGGATCAGATCGCTCGACAAATCGCAGATCCAAAAGACATATCATCAGCAGATTTTAATGATCCAAACATTAAAGCGAAGTTAAAAACACATTTTAAGCTTAATAATGAACGTATGGGTGAGATCACAGATAAAATGTATTCTTTAACAAATGCAAAAACAGATGCTGAAATGGATCAAGCTTTTGAAGAATACTATGGCTCACTGATGAAATTCCATGAAAAGTTGCTTGAAGAGCGTGATAAAGATCGCTACAACAGAGTAGGTGGTAGGAATAAAAAGAGAGAATCGTTATCAAAACGGTATGCGCACATGTTGGCTATTAAACAAGGTGGTATAGATCAAGCCCTTGGTGGTTCCTACTTCGATTTTTCGCTTGAGATTCAACAAGGTGGTGTTGATGCGATTAATCGATTAAGTGGAGATGTTGTCAAATCTGCCAAAATGACCGAGGCCTGGGAAGAGCTTGCAGGTGATGGTGGAGCTATTGAAAAATTTGCTATGAGCGGGGCAAGCACAGAGGATGAAATAAAAAGTGGCGCAAAGGCAATCGGCGAGGCAATAGCTAAAATTTCTCAATACCCCTATTCTTTCAGCCCTGAACAAGGTAATGAATATAAAATACGACACGAAATTTTTTGGGCACGTGCATTTGAAAAACCTCGAGTATTTAGGGGGCTTTTAGGCCCGCTCCACGAAGTAAACTGGAAAAGCGGAGGAGGTGGTCAGTCGAGTCTGATTGCCGAGTATTATCAGAAGGTTTTTGGACGAACGAATGTGACTGCTCTAGATGCAGATCAACTTCGTACGATGCTCGATGAATTTGAACATGTGCTTAAGGTACCGCCACGAAGATTTGAGGTAGATGAGTATGAGAGTGTTTCAGACATGAATGTTGTTCGAAGAGGTATTCGAAGAGTTGAGGATTTTACCCGTCATGTCCCATTGGTGGGGCCATTGATTCGTGGAACGCTGCGCTCATTGACAAGCCCTCTTACGGAAGCCCATGTAAAAGAATACAGAATTCAACACTACAACCAAGATCTCGCACTTCGAGAGATGGGCGCACGCAACAGAGATGTCTTTAGAGAGAAACTACTTTCATGGGATTCTCTTGCGCTTTTAGCATCAATCTTTTTGGGTTATGCAAAAAAAGCAGACGATGTCAAAGGCCTTGGTGGAGGCGGCGGTGGAGGTGGTGGCAGCAAGGGTCATCACTAGGCGTCTATTTTTGGTATAGTAGTGGTATGATGCGAAAAGGCATACTACTGGTCTTGTTACTATTTGTATTCTTTACCTTACCCGACAGAACCTTTGCATTTGGTATTGATGTAAATATAAACAGAACAATACCAGGGGTAAATTGTGGGGTACCTAATCTTCAGAGTAACCCAGACGCAGCAAAATGCTGTTACTATAAACCCATTGAGTCTATATCTAAAGTGCCATGGATTATAGAAAAGATGGGGGGTATTGGTCTCCTTCCATTACTGCCAAATCCATTCAAGGCCTGGAATAATGCACGCGAATCAGTATTAAGAACACAAGATAAGTATGCCTCAATGAAACCCTGTTGGGCAGGAATTCCAACACCACTCAGCATTCCTGCGTCAGATCCGTCATGTCGATGTGAGATTCCCCCTGAAAACGTTAGATCCAGCATAGTAACGCTTTGCCGAGAGAGATTTGATCCTGCCAAGAGAGGCGAAGGTGTTACTTTGTCATCAGCAGAACTTGCTCGTTTGGACCGTGAAATGAATCAATGCATCGCGTGTGCTGAAGATAATGGGTACTATAGTGCCATAGGTTGCTTCAAATTTAGCGTAACCGACTTTATTACGCGATGGGTTTTTGGCTTTGGTGTAAGTCTTGCAGGACTTCTTGCATTAGCATGTATTATTGTCGGTGCCTTGAAAGTTCAACTTTCACAAGGACAAGCTGAAACTGTACAGCAATCGAGAGAAATGATTGTCTCGTGCCTACTTGGCCTCATTCTTATTATCTTCTCAGTATTCTTGCTTAACTTTGTAGGTATTACGATACTGCCAGGATTATTCTTTTAATGAGTTAGTGTGAAGAAGGCGGGGGTGCAAAGAGTGCGCCTAGTTTTCCCTTAATACCTTTCTTTCCCCATACATTTTTAGCTGTATGTAATCCAGATCGGGCTTTCCATGCTGCCGATAGTGGTTCCGTTGTGCCCTTGAAGAAAATACTTCCGAACGATGGAAGTGTCATTCCTGGTGGTGTAAATTTGTCTTTAAAGGTTTTGATAAATTCTGGCATAAGGAACAGTATGCCGAATCCTACAATGATGCCAAGATTATCGGGGTTGACGGAAGTAATAAAAGGCAACGAAAGGAGCTGTCCGTTTGAAATAGCGTTTCTAAATGCCCCACTAAGAAGAAGGATTGCTATCATGAGGGGGAACGTCATAAGCTCGATAAATATTGTCTGTATCCACGGCACAAACACATTTGTACCAGGCATCGCTTCCATAATAAGCATTAAAGGAGCGAGCATGACGTAGAATAGTATCTTAATATATGCCCTGAATGCCATCAGGAGCAGTTGCAGTATGACGTAACCTGCAGTTGCAAGTATGATAATGCCCAGCACGATTATTGGTAATGCGCCTGCTATCTTAAAAATAGGTTCAATTAAAAACAACATTACTATTGCAACAATCAAAAGTCCGATACCAGGTGCACTGCCAGACGTTGAAAGATCTAAGAGAAATCTTCCTATGTTCCAGTAGAGCATACTCGTGAGTACAGAGGCACTTAAAAGCATAAGTATACTGCGGATTGCCTCACCAAACATGCCGAGCAATGCATGCGGAAGGTCATATACAAGACTCCACATAGATTTTAGTAGACCAGTAAAGGTACCTTCAAAATTACCAATGCCAAGATTGATAAGATCATAGGGAGCTGGGCTCACATATCTGTCGAGTAGTGCTGAGAGAGACAATGTTGGGCTTATTAGCGGTCCAAATACAACAATTATTAATCCTGTTATGATATACATAAAATCGACCAGAAAGCCAGCTATGGCGAAGGAAAAGTTGATGAGTATCATAGCAATAATTACTTTTGGCAAGGCGCTTTCGAGTTTAATGGCGCTGTGGGGGTCCATTTTTGTTCTGAACATGATCATAAATCCACTGACAATCATAACGAGCGCTATGAGTAGAAAAGCCAAGTCGCGAAGTTTCTTCCAGATTTGCATAAATGGCGCTAGACCGGCAAAACCCAGTCCTTCTGCTGCGTACGAATCGGGGATGAGATCAGCCTCGTCTAGAGTATGTATAACATAGTAGGTGCCAAGGGCAGGAGGGTTTGTAAAGGGCGTTGCAATAAGACTCCCTATTTTTCCTACCGTACTTTTGTCAAAATTTTCTGTAGAGATGGATTCGAAATTATCATCACATGCTAACCCAAACACCCCACAATATACGTGTCGTGAGGTTTCAAGAAAATCCTTTTCCATCTTCCCTTCTGGTTTGGCGTTGAGATATACATCTTTAAGATTTTTTTGATGTTCCAGCAGTTTTTTCTCTGGGGCTTGGACATTAACATCGTAAGGTGAGGTCAACTGTGCAAACAATGCAAAAGCACCAAAAATAACAAGCCCCATAAAGACTGATCTATGGAGGTTTTTATTAAACGCAGCAATACGCGCAAATATCTTTTGCATCACCTTCATTCTAAAGAAACGCGTGGAGCTCTGCAAGCATTAGCGATATTCAATAAGGAGTGAAGTAACTTGGTCTGGATTAAGGCCAAGTTCAGTAAGCCATTCTCTCAGCTTTCCTTCTGCCAAGGCTCTATCTTGACCCTTTGTTGTTACTATGAATGAAAAGTCAGGGTTACCTTCGGCCCTTCCGACGCCTTCAATGCGAAAATATTGGTTTTCAAATGGGACTTTGTTATATATAAAAATATCCGGATTATTGCGTTTTTGGTCTTCAAGTGCATCTTCAATGTAATCTGCGGGGCCACTTTCCTCATTCTCAACAATGTTTGAAGGTTTTTTTGCACTATTTACTCCCTCTATTGTACGATCAATTTCCCCCTGTGTATCAAGTCCAGTATCCGTATTTTGTGAGGAACGCATAAATGAAATAAGGAATGCACCGATAAACATTAATAGGATAATGCCGGAAATGAGTAAGATGGTGACAGTTAGTCGTGTATTTTGCATATTTTATATATTAATTCCTTCGTAAAAATCCAGCAAGATTATGGTTTGCAATTTCGGATCCAAGTGTATAAGTAAATCTTCGTACACAGCCAACACAACTATTGTTTGCTTCAACTACGGTAAAACTCCCAGGGGTTGACGATACGACGTAGGCTACGTGTCCGAATGGTCCCCATGAGCTTACTTCCCATACAGCCAGGTCGTTTGGTCTTGGAGTTTCCTGTGAAACTCTAGAAAAATTATTTCCTACCCTCACACAAGTATAGTTGCCTGCATTTCGGCAGCGAGCTTGAGCGTTACCCGTAGGGCCATTATAGTCTCTGCCTGATGCTGCTGCAACAGCGCCCTCAACGAATCCGACGCATTGTAAATGGTTGTAGCCGATAGTCGTACCATTGCGCCTTTGACCTGCTCCAATATTACGGGCGCTATAGTCAACTTCAGCTTTTGCTTGGGCATCATTATTGGTGCCTATTGATCCAATGAGACATTTGCCAACATTGTACTGTGTGATCATTCCTGGTACTTTTGAACCCGCAACCGTGAACATACACTCTTTATTACTATAAAGAAAGTCGCCAAGCGCAACTGCCTTTTGGGCGTCTGCATCAGCAGGAATTGGCATGGGTTCTGGATCTCCGCCACCCGGCGGGTTTCCTGGATCCCCTGGAGGCCCTTCGGGGGGCTTTATTGGGGGGACCGGGTCGCTCACAGGTCTTCCTGGTTCACAGCGTTCACAAACCGATCCGGGGCCCCAGCTGCACTGAACACCACTTCCTGGTCCCGAACAAACACCATACTTATGACATACACGTGAGCCAGCTTGGTCTCCTTCTCCACAAGCCTCACGATACACCTCATTACATTCAACTTGACCCGGTCTGCAGACTTGATCGGGAGGGATACCTCCGGGATCTCCTGGAGTACCTGGATTTTCAACGACAGGACTATCACCATCATTGCTTTCATCCTCATCCCACATACCGAGCAACATGTTTAATATTTGATTTATAAGAAGTGCGAAATCTGCTGGTGTTTCTGCATAAGCACCAACGCTTTCGCTTAAATTTTTTGTACATTCCGTTGAGGTTGAATGGCTGCTACGTGAGATGGCCTGCCCATCGCGGAAAATTTCAAGGTCAACCCTCCCACAATTAACACTTTGGTGTGAAATCTTAGCAGCAGTATCTTTAGCATTGATAGTTACAGTTCCGGTACCAATCTGGTAGAAAAAATCTTGCGATACATCTTTTATACAAGGATCAGTCGATTTATGATTTAGACACCAATCGGCAGTATATGTTAATAGTATGGGTGAATTTGGAGCTCGATCTGTTTGTCCTACTAATTTCCATTCCCATATATCGTTTGTGGATAGAGGGTTTTTTACATTTACTGCTGTTACATTTAGCGCCTCATCGCCTGCTTTAGCGTCAGAAAGATTTTTTTGGATATATGTGTATACCGCAATCGCAACACTAATAAAGAAGATAATGATAAATGGAAGCGCAATACGAAGTATATTTTTATTATTCATACCCACGTTCATTATACGTTACCTTGCCTTCTTTGCCCAATAGGAGTTTGCATCATACAAGCTTTCAAAGGTTCCCGCATCGATCCAAAAACCCAATTCGGCCCATCGCAACTGGCCTTTTTTGATATAGAAATTGTTTACATCAGTAATTTCAAGCTCACCTCGCTTAGATGGTTCACATTGACGGATAAAATCAAACACCTGATTATCGTAAATATATAACCCTGTTACCGCATAGTCGGAGGGTGGGTTCTCCGGCTTTTCAATAATCTCAGCAATTTTAGAAGTATCAGCCTCATCAAAACGCGGTACGCCGAATCGCTCAGGATTTTTTACTTTATGAAGGAAGATCATCGCACCTTCCTTGAATGATGCAACAGAAGATGAGATATTTTCATCGGTGGTATTATCACCAAGAATAACGGCAAGTGGTTCACCATCAGCAAAATCTTCGGCAAGCGCCAATGCATCTGCGATACCACCCTTTGGATTCTCCTGATATGCATATTCAAGATGATTCAGACCGACTTCTTTACCGTTCTTAAGTACCCCTATGAAGTGTCCCGCATGTGGTCCTGAGGTAATAATTAATACATCTTTTACACCTGCATTGACGAGGGTTTGAATGGGATAAAAAATCATTGGTTTATCATAGACAGGAAGAAGATGTTTGTTAGTTGCATAGGTTAATGGATATAAGCGAGTTGCGAGCCCTCCAGCAAGTATAACGCCTTTCATATGGTTTATTTATATTAATAACGATCGGAGCAAAAGCAATGCTAAAGCTCCAATTAGTATGTATTCTAACACAACTTTGAGGTGGAGTGACTGATCTCGTGCGTGATGGATTATCCCCCACAGGATGTAATATGAGATGAATACAATGCTTACAATAAACTGTTTCTCATGGTGACCTTTAAAAAGTGAAAAAAAGAATAAGAAACAAATTCCTGACAGCAATAGAAGAAAGTATTCGAACATGTGGTGCAAGATATCTCCCTCAAGTTTTTTCAACATAGACCAACGTTTCATAGTTATAAAATTACACCAGCACGCACAATAAGTAATGCAAGAGCGATTGAGCCTAGAAATAGCCAGTGAGCAAGATTTTTTCCTCCCACACGTACAACCTTTAGGCGCATGGCGAAGAAAAGATCAATCGCGAGTATAAGAAGCAGAAGACCAATCACGACAAACGATGAACTCAATGAAAATGTAGCGAGACTAACAGGACTCTCCTTTTTTATGACAGGAGCTGCTTGTTGAGCTTCTACTTTTTGTGCGGTGGATTCCGCTCGAGGTTTTTGTTCAAGAATTTTTTCTAAATCCTTTTCAGGAACTGCAGCTTGTTCTTCGGCTGCTTGAGCCTGTGCAACAAGCGTTGTTTCTGATGGTTTGCCAAACATTTGTACAACAAGTGTTGTTTCTTCGTTCTGCAATACCCCATTCATAACGCAAAAGCCCACATCGTCGTATTCTGGTCTTAAGATGTTTGCCCGATGGGTTGGTGAATTCATCCATCCATCAACCACTGCGTCGCTGAAAAGAAATCCTTGTGCAAGGTTTTCCCCAGCATATTCATATGCGTATCCCGCCTGTTTTATGAAATGCCATGGTGCTGTACCATCACCTGGTCTATAGTGCGCCCAATAATTATAAGTAAACATATCCTGTCCTTTGTTGCACGCTGCCCCCGCAAGCTTATCATTATACTGGAGTGGGGGCAGGCCATTACTTGTTCGCTCTTGATTAGTTCTCGAAATAAGTTTCTCTATGGTGATGTCTGTCGCGAATCCGAGGAGCTTTCCTGGCCATAAATACCCGATAGTATTTAACGTGATACCAATCATAACGAAGAACAAAAGCATGTCTAGGTGTAGTCCTTTTGCTCTAAAGTTATTACGATGTGAAGGGACAAAAAAATGATGTAGCGTTTTTCCTATATGTAACATGTTTCTATATATTCTTACTATATCACAATCACTTTCTTGACTTTGGCTTTTGGAACGTTTTGAAGATAACGTAAAGAACTATGAGTATGCCAACCGTATCAATCAAAACATCTCGTACAGTACCGCTTCGCGTCGGCACATACATCTGATGAAGCTCGTCAGATGCTGCGTATGTAATCGATATAATTCCAGCAAGTCTTATAGCACTCATCACATGATGTGTAAAAGTATTATACAAAGCATTAAAAAGAAGCCCAGCTAACAATCCATACTCACACATATGTAGTATTTTGAAGATGAGAAAGTCCTCAAGTGGTTCACCGGTTGCGGTAAAACGAGGCTGTGAAGAAAGATAAAAGATAATCGCCATCCAAGCCAACGGTGGTAACCAATACAACATCTTTTTATTACTCATTTTGATTTTGCGTAAAAGGCACATCCATTCGGATGCGCTTAATGATTAGGTATACCAAAAAAATGCACTGAATTAAAGAAACCATGCCTATAGTGAGCAGCTGTAGTGGGTAAGATGATGTTGGAAAATCTTTATTTTGTTGTGACACATTGATCGATGGTACAAGTGCAGATGAGGTTGCTTTTGGGATGTTATTACCGTGTTTAGCATTGAAATCAATGGGTTTAAGCGCTTTAGATGGATGTGTGCGTGCCACAACAAGAGCTGTCGGCTCTTTTTGTGGCACGCTTGGACTAAGAGTAGGCGGTACTACAATAAGAGTAGTAGGTATAATGACGCTCTCATCACAACCATTACTAAGTCCGTAGGTGGGGAGCACATCTTTAATCCAGATAGCATCACATCGTGAGTAGCTTCTTCCTGTTGCAATAGCGCCATACGTCAGCGACTCTATGATTACACCATCTTGTTCTAAAATTACAGTATCACCTCCGTTGTTTAATATCGATGATGATGTCGCGATAACATACGATTTCGGCTCAAATAATATTGTACTGAACTTAAGATTCTTGCTCGTTTGATCATATAAATTGACGCGCGATGTTGAAATAACCTCGTTTGTATTATTATATAGCTCAACCCATTCAAAACCATCGGTTGGATTTGGATGTATTTCATTTATGAATATGTCTGTCACCCAGCTACTCTATCAGAAGAAAATTAAGTAATTCTTACCGTGTCTTACTTAATATATTTTGAAGTTGCGAGATAGTTGCCCACAAAGCCAATAGCAGCACCAAAGAAGATTATAAGACCATACGAGAGAATGATGTACTCTAAACTTGGGGGGAATACAAAGATATTATACTGATCTAAATTTGCAATGCTCAGCTTTGGGATTCCAGCAAGATAGCCTGTAATGGCTGATTGAAAAGAAAAGAAAATACCATAAAAGGTAACAAATGCAATGGTGCCACTGATAATGCCAAACAACATGCCTTCGTTCAAAAATGGTCTGCGGATATATTTTTTCGAAGCACCTATGAGCTGCAGCACCTCGATCTCCTCACGCTTAACCGATATTTTAAACGCAGTCGTTGTAATAAGTACGGTTACCGTAATGGTTAAGAGCAATATGAGTAGAGCAATCGAAACTTGACGCAGAATGTTTGTAAGTGCTACAAGTCGATCAACAATACTCTTCTGGTAGTTGACTTCGTCAACAATAGGTTGGCTTTGAATAAACTCTGCTAATTCCGAGAGATATACAGGTTTTGTAGCAAAAACCTCAAGTGATGCAGGTAAAATATTCTCCGAAACCATCTCAAGGAGCAAAGGGTTGTCTTTGTTGAGATCCTTATATATATTTAACGCTTCTGACTGTGACACATATGTTACTGCAGAAGTTTTTCCTGTTTTTTCAATTTGATTCTTGAGTGAAATAATATCCGCTTCTTTAGCTTCAACATTAAAATATGCGATTACTTGTGGGCGCGTCTCTACATATGAGAGCATACCGTGGAAGAAGGAAATGAGATTAAAGAAAAAGAGCGCGAGAAAAAGTGTAAAAAAAAGAATGAGAAATGATCCTAAGGATTGATATGGTGTGCGCTTTACTGATGTAAAAAAATCGTTCATAGTTCGTATTTCCCTTCGCGTTTATCCTTGGTAATTTTTCCATCATTAAGGGTGATAACACGTTTTTTAAAGCTATTAACTATGTCAACATTGTGCGTCGCTATTAGAATGGTCTTATTACCTTCAAGCTTCTTAAAAATTTTCATTATTTCCCACGTAGTTTTCGGATCAAGATTACCAGTTGGTTCATCAGCAAGAATAATATTTCTATCGCCAATAATGGCTCGTGCTATTGCAACTCGCTGTAACTCTCCCGCTGACAGCTGGACAGGGAACATGAATTTTTTACTAGACAATCCGACTAAATCAAGTGCCTCTTCAACTTCAGATTTTATTCGATCACGAGGCGCACCCGTTACCTTTAATGCGATCGCAATGTTCTCAATGATATTTTTATCAAAAAGAAGTTTGAAATCCTGGAAAACAACGCCGATCGACTGTCGCAGTTTAAGTTTTTCTGCTTCGTTAAATTTTTTCTGAGTGAGGTCAAGATTATTGACGAGTATCGTACCACTTGACGGAATTATTTGACGGAGAATCATCTTTAAAATGGTAGTTTTGCCAGCTCCAGAAGGTCCCACGAGGAAAATAAAATCATTATCCTCTACCTGAAAAGTGGCATTGTTTAGTGCTATAGTGCCTGTAGAATATGTTTTTGTAACGTCGTTGAAAACGATCATGGTGTTTATTTTAGAACTTCGACATAACCAACATCCATGAGCCAGCCGACGTTCTGTGAGGAGAATGTTTCGCCATATACGCGCACTTTCTTACCTACGTATTCTGAAAGATCGACGGTGCTGGATGTGAGGTAGGCAGTTTGGTCTTCGCCACCTGGACGAATTAATTTAAAACTACCCTCGCCACTTTTATCGCCACCTTCTTCGAGTTCACCTTCAGCTGAATCTTTAAATGTTTTTTTGTCGACAATCCCGGCAGATTCTTTAACATCGCCTTTATTCTCTGTGCCTGTCGTCGTGCTGCCATCTGAAGATGTAGAGTTGCGCGCTTTTTCTATATAGCTCAGCCCAAAACCTGAAACTACACCAAGCACAATGACTAGTCCAAGAATTGAAAAGGTTTTACCAAGTGACATATCTTCTGAATGAGTTTCAACTGATAGTGTATGAATTATGTTCTCAGAATCAGGCCGCGCCGGTTGTGCTTGAGCCGTATTCTCAACAGGTTTCATATTCAAAGAATACCAGAATGCGCATTAAAATTAAATGGGTTTATGCCGAGCGGAGCGAGGCTTCAATAAATTCATCCAAGTAGCCATCAAGTACCATATCAGGATTCTTATCTTCATGGTTTGTACGCAAGTCCTTGATTTGTTTATAGGGGTGTAATACGTATGAACGAATTTGTAGCCCCCATGAAGCTTGCTTTGGACCCTTGAAAGAGTCAATCTTTTTATCGCGTGCTTCCTGTTCAACTTGCCACAGCTTTCCTCGCAACATTTCCAGCGCAATTTCTCTATTCTGCTCCTGCTTGCGCTCTTTCTGACAGGTTACCATAATGCCTGATGGTCTATGTATGAGGCGGACAGCTGTTGAGACTTTATTAACGTTCTGTCCGCCATGTCCACCAGAGCGAAAAAATTGCCATTCAAGGTCCTCGTCATTAATATGAATCTCCTTGTCTTCAATAACAGGAATAACCTCGACGAGTGCAAACGACGTTTGGCGTAAGCCATTCGCATTAAACGGTGATTGTCGTACCAATCGATGGACACCTGCCTCATTCTTCATATAGCCAAACACAAAACTACCCTTAACTTTCATGATCACCGTTTTAATTCCTGCCTCTTCACCTTCAACCATATCGAGCACCTCATATGTATAGCCTTTTCGTTCAAAATAGCGTGTATACATACGATAAAGCATTGATGTCCAATCCATAGCTTCAGTACCACCTTGACCTGCATGAATACCTATCACAGCGTTTTTCTTATCGAATGGGCCGGAGAGGAAAAGACGTATCTCGTATTCTCGTATAATCTTCTTTAGCTCGTCGTGGTGACCCTCCTCAAACAAAAGCTGCATCATTTCAGCATCATCAATATCCTTCTTTAGATTCGAAATTTCTTGTGAAACTTCATTGGCTTCTTCATAATTTGCCCAAAACGCATCATCATACGTCTTTGCCAAAAGTTCCTTTAAGTTAGTTTTAAGTTTCTCAATCGAGATTTTCTCAAGCAGTGCATCGAGTCGAATTTTGAGATCTTCAATGTCGCGTTCTTCCATATAGCTCTATATTATACTATAGGGAAAAGCCCTATAGTATAATATAGGGCTTTACTGAATATCAGCGCCGATAATGAATACCGCGTCGGCTGTATCCTCTTCATCGAGCGTGGCAGCCTCTTTAAGAGTGGCAAAATCTTCAAGGTCATCTTTAAGCAAAACAAATGCGTCTTTTTTATCCTCTTTTACCTGAATCTCAGATGTTGCATAATCAAAGTTATCTGCATTCCCCGTTATAACATCAGTATAGCCAGCATCCTGAAGTGCCTCTTTAATTTCTGAAGCTTTGCCTTTTACTCCTGAGCCATTAAGTATTTTTACCTTGATGTCCTCTCTTTTGACCGAAGGCGTAGGTTCTGGGGCTTCTGTTGGCTCAGGAGTTGGAGATGCTTCGGCTTGTTTACTATTGTCTGTCTTTTGAAAAGGAAGTTGGAATTTAAGACTGGATATATTCATATTCGAAAATCCAAAGATAAGGCCGAACGAAAGCCCAAATGAAACGAGGAACATGCCAATTGTTTTCATATTGAATATACCCGCTAAAAAGGACATGTTAACCGAAGATGTGCCTACTCTATTCATGCTAACAGGTGTAAGGTTTGCTTTGGTAAGTGTAAAGTCCTTGTTTTCTTGTGAAAAGATAAAAGCACCGAAACATGCATCGTATTCGAGCACGGGGAAAATTGTCGTGGTGTTTGCGATGATGAGTTTTAAATAGTCCTGATAAAAATTATCGATAATTTTTTCGAGAGGATTTGTCCATGCACCAACATCTTTTGTAAAAAGGTCCTGTCTAACTTTTTTTGATTCTGTTCCAGAGAGAATAAGTCGATTTACTTTTGCATCTTCTTTGTTAAGCTCATCAATCTTCTTTTTAATCGCAGGTTTAATATCATCATCGAATATAAATCGTTCACCTGAAATAAGACCGAGAGAGTCAAAAAGATAGCCAAATGAATGTTCTTCTCTATATACTCCGTAAATAATTTTTTCTTTTTTGTCTTTACGAAGCGTTTTCTCAAAAAGTTTGTAGTAGGCAAGTGTTTCTGGGATGATTTTAATCAATTTGAGTTGCAATAAGCGACAAACCTGTTGATACTCTAAAAAGACCTCTTTTTTCAGCGCATAAAAAAGTACCACACTTTCTTGCTCCTGGTGTGCTATGATAAAGTCCGCTTGTTCAGAATCGATAGAGATTTGCAGTTCAGCACGAACCTTATCTTTAATAAATGGCATTATGGCAGTCTCTGAGATGTCGGCAGGTATATTAAAGCGACCGTATGTAAAGACTTCTTGGGGGAGGATGAGTGTAACGTCCTTTTCATTAACAACCTGAGGTTGTGCATTAGTCAATCCCTCCTTAATCGCACTGGCTACCAGATCGATACTCGATATGGCTCCGTCATGAATAAGGTCAGAGCTGTGCGTTTTGGAGAAAAGCGTAGGATTAAACTGACCTAATATAGTTTTCGATAGGCTAAGCAGCTTGATAGAACGCTTCCCTATATACAAATAGATCATATAATTACATCTTACGAACTACCGGAACAAAATACAAGCCGTATTTAACTAAACTTTACACGCGGAAAAACGTCCCAACAAGATAAGCTACTCCTGCAGAAATACTGCCAATCATAACTGTTTCGCCAACAGAACGCAGGAAACTTTGATTGGTAACCTTCCAGCGAAGCAGACCAAGCGTTAAAAGCGCTGCAAAGGTGAAGGTAAGCGACAAGACAAACTCATTTCCAAGAGCTCCTCGGAAAAGGACATAAGGAACAAGTGGAATAAGTCCAAAGATCATAAATGATGTAGCGGTGACGATACCGGTTAGCAGTGGATTTTCACTGAGTGGGTTAGTCATTTCGAGTTCTTCTTTCATCATAAATTCAGTCCAATACTCATTATTTGTTGCGTACAGTTCTGTTATTTGATCGGCTTGCTCTTTAGTAAAGCCTTTTGCGACAAGCATATGTCGTGTCTCTGCTTTTTCAAATGCAGTATTGTGTTCAATTTCATGTCGTTCTTTTTTTTGCTCTTTTTTATACACATCCTGATCAGCTCGTACCGAAAGAAAGTTGCCAAGCCCCATAGAACTTGCGTCACCGAACAGATTAGCAAAGCCAAAAAGTAGCACGGTGACGATAGGAATAGAAGCATCAACGCCACCAGCTTGAGCTCCAGAGAATCCTGCAACAACAGCGAATGTGGTAACAATGCCATCGATGCCGCCGTAGACGATTTCTTTTAGATAGGTCGAAAATGGTGAAATTTCGTGTTCGTGTTGGAGATGTACACTAAATTCTTCAGAGGTTAGTTTTTTCATGTAAAAATCTATCGTGAAAACTTATCAGTACAGACATAATAGATAACCAGTAGCATCATTGGCATTGTTGTGGCAAGGGTAATGTATTCATTCATCACATCACCCTCACTGTGAACAATGTTGTTGAGTGCGTTCCAATTCAACAATAATATGCCGACAGTGAGTACGGCTATGAGAGTAACTTTAATGTACCCCATACCTTATATTGTAACGCACAATGACGTGAGGCGTGTGACTTGAAAAACGGTACTTGTATTTTTGTAGAAATCGCGCACAATAAATATATAGTCGTTATCTACGACTCGGAGCGAAAGGGGGTGAAAACGTATGAAGAACATGCACACCATCACGTTCCTGCTCATGGCTGTCGGAGCATTAAACTGGGGTCTTGTTGGCCTTTTTGATTTTAACCTCGTGAATACAGTTTTGGGTTCAATGCCAATGGTTGAAAAATTAGTCTATATTCTTGTTGGACTTTCAGCGGCAAACGAACTTGTCCTGCATAAACAGATTTGCAAGCTTTGTGGAGGTAAATAAGGAGTTTATGAGAGAAATGTATTGAGAAGGTGCTGGGCGTAAACTCAGCATCTTTTCTTGTTGCTAGTCAGAGGTAAGTCGTTTCACCATCACAACATGCGGGATGCCGACTTCCTCAAACTCATCACCTATTTGAGTATACCCAAGCTTTTCGTAAAAGTTTTTGACGTGCGATTGCGCATCCAAATATATTTCTGAAACGCCGAGTTCTCGTAGGTGTTCATCGATTTTCATCATAATATCTTTCCCCACGCCTTTTCCTCTGTATTTAGGAATGACAGACACCCGCTCTATTTTTGCGCGGTTCGCATCGTCTGGAAACCGAACTCTGGCTGCCCCAACAGGCCCCTCATCGTACGCAACAAAGTGAAGAGCATGGTCGTCATTGTCATCGAAGTCTAAAGCTTCATCGATACACTGTTCAATTTGAAAGACAAGTTTGCGCACAAGTTTTGCATCCTCGACTTCTTGGGGTGTTGAAGCGTGCTTAACATGCATAGAATTATTGAGAAGAATTTTCGCAGATTTCCTTGAGTTTTACGAGTGCCTTTTCCCACATGTCGGAAAACATTTGCAAGTATTCATCTTCAACATCCATATCGATAGTAAGTTCTGTGCCGCCGTCTTTTTCGGTAAACGTATAGTTTTCAAATGCTGGCGACCATTTTCTTGCTTCTTCGCTTGTTGTATCTTCAATACCGTTTTTTATGATGCCACGATGTTCGATAGACATAAATGTGTACTCTCTGTTTTCAGCAACACGGCTTACCATACCGCCTTCTTCACCAGTCTCTGGATCTGGTCCCAAAAAAAGCATCTTTGAGCCTTGGCTCCAGTCACCTTTATAGTATGAGCCGGGGTTAAATGCGGCTGTCCAATCTTTATATGAGTCGAGATCAAGCATCTTGTGCCAGACTGTTTCCTTCGGAGCGTTTATTTGTGTAGAAAGATGCATCTTTTGCATAAAATTATCCTCTAATCCCTAAAAATGAGCCTAAAAGAATAAGTAAAGATACAATTATAAAGATAAGTATGCTAATGAAAGCCTGTCCAAAAAGGTTGTATCCGACAACAGCTAATGCCCGCTTCCATAGCTTGTCTGATACGAGCCAACCTTTGTATGAAAATGTATCCATCGTTATGGTAAATGATATCAAATTAGTTAACGAACATTATACTGCGATATAATAGGTGAGATGAAAGAGTTATTTGATGAAATTATTGAGGAAGCAGCGGATTTTTTTGAGGATCTTTGGGAACATCTTGCGCATAAGCCACTACATAAGCCATCAAAGCAAAAGCACATTGTCAAGGATGGGGTAATGATGACGGTACGACCTGCATATGCATTTGCAGAGCGCGTCGACAATCTTTTAAAGTTGGTTTTTGGTGTGTCTATTGTTATTTCTGCTATCACAGCAACCTACCTTGGTTTTGCCTCAGTTACTGATCTACTAAAGATTCTCATATTCTCAATCCCAGGGAGGATATTATTAGGGGTAATTGGAGTGAGCTATATGACGCTTGCCTTATGGAAGCTGCTTCATATTGAGAAGGTATGAAGTTCTAGCGTCTTCCCAAGCTACTTTCAAACTCCGCCTTTGTCATACTGGCTTGGCGAAGAATGCTTCTAAGTGTGCCTTTAGCTATTATTTTATGGTTGGGTACTATAACGGTATATATCTTACCTTCAAAGATGCCTCGTAGCTTTATATGACTACCTTTCTGAGAGACTCTTTCAAATCCGACTTTCTTGAGAGCTTTTAAAACGGTTCTTGCGGAGTACAGGTCAGACATATCGAATATCTAATTTTTCCAAAGATATGTCCTGATATGCTTCGTTATTATTTGTCGTTGAGTTGTCTTCAAAATAGAGCTCTAATGCTTCTTTTAAGTTATTGAGTGCATCTATTTTTGTTGTGCCCTGACTAGCAACTTCAACTTCAACAGCTTGTGCAATATACATATCATTCTCTTTCCACGTAAGAGCAGATATTTTTCGAAACAAATTATTTACTTTTGTCATGAACATATTATACCTGTTAATGTACAGGTTGAAAATTAAGAAAGTATTAAGTGGTTGAGCGTAACGGCTTTTTGTTTTGATTTTTGAGTAATGACTGTGTCCAGGGGGAAGGATTCGAACCTTCGTAGGCAATTGCCAGCAGATTTACAGTCTGCCCTCGTTGGCCGCTTGAGTACCCCTGGTATTGCTGTTTATTGCAAAGCAGCAAGCAAAATTATAGCATAAGAAGTATGAATATTGGCTTCTTTGAAGTAGATGAATGGGAAATTCCAATTATTAAGCGACACTTTCCCCATGCATTAATCTCCTCAGAGAAGCTCTTGCCCGAAAATGCGAAGAAATATGTGCATTTAGAGGCCATTTCAACGTTTATTTATTCGCAACTACCGTCTTCGACCTTGGTACAATTTCCAAAACTTCAATGTATTGCCACAAGGTCGACAGGATATGATCATATTGACGTAAAGTATTGTGCGCGGAACGAAATTGCCGTTTATAACGTACCCCGTTATGGCGATCGAACAGTCGCTGAGTTTACGTTTGCCTTGCTTTTATCGCTTACGCGTCGGATGTATGAATCCGTCGCTATGACTAAATTGGGCAGCTTTGATCACAATGCCCTCACAGGTGTTGATGTGCATAAGAAAACCATAGGCATTATTGGATTTGGAAAAATTGGTCAAGAGGTCGCTAAAATTGCTCGTGGATTCGACATGAAGATCCTCGTCTATAACCGAAGCCATGATCAAGCGCTTGAAAAGGAGCTTGGTTTTAAATATGTTGAGCTCAATTTTCTTCTTGAGCACGCCGATATCGTCACACTCCATCTCCCACTTCTTCCAGAAACAAAGCACTTTATTAATAAAAAAAACATCCTCAAAATGAAAAAGGGATCATTTCTTATTAATACGGCGCGTGGAGGTCTTGTTGAAACAGAAGCCATCATTATCGGACTTGAAAAAAACATACTGGCTGGTGTAGGACTTGATGTGCTCGAGGAAGAAGCAGCTCTCGGTGAGGAGGCCGAGCTTATGTCGCCAGAATTTAGAAAAAAAGTCGATCTTCAAACGCTCGTTATGGATCACGTGCTTGTTAGGCACCCTAAAGTTATTGTGACACCCCATAACGCTTTTAATACGAAGGAAGCCATACACACTATACTCACTACGACTCTACATAACATTTCTGCACATATCCATGGAACTCCCGAGAACACCGTTTCAGTTTAATTTTTCTCTACTCTATGCTACAATTGCCATACTATGACAGTTGTAAAGAGCGAATTTTTTCTCGCATTAAACCAGGTTGCAACAGAAAGAGGAATATCCCCTCAAGACGTTGTTGATTCAATAAAAGCTGCAGTATTAGCCGCCTATCTTAAGGATTATGGTAAAAAACACAATGTTGAAGAAGAAGGTGCAGAAACTTCAGAGGAAGAAACAGAAGACGCAGCAAGCAATCTTGAGGTAAAAATAAACCAAGACTCAGGTGAAATGCACATAATTGAAGATGAGAAAGATATTACTCCTCCAGGATTTGGCCGCATAGCAGCTCAAACTGCGCGTCAGGTTATTCTCCAACAGATACGTGAAGCTGAAAAACGTCATATAGTTCAACACTACACGGGCCAGGTAGGCACAATAATTCGAGGCAGAGTTATTCGCTTTGAAGGAAGATTTGTGTCTTTCGATATTGGTAAGGCTGAAGGAGTGCTTCCTGTTGAGGAGCAGATTCGCAACGAACAGTATCGCCTTAACGATACGCTTACTGTCTATATCAAGGAAATTAAAGAAGATCATTTCGGCAATTCACGCATTATTCTTTCACGTGCACATCCGAACCTTGTAAATGAGCTTTTTGCTAAAGAGGTGCCTGAAATTGCAAGCGGGACCGTAAAAATCTACCGAGTTGTGCGTGAACCAGGTGATCGTACAAAAATCGCCGTACATTCTGATCAACAGGGAGTTGATCCAGTGGGTGCGTGTGTTGGCCAAAAGGGTATACGCGTTAAGTCTGTAACTGATGAGCTGGGAGGAAATGAAAAAATCGATATTATTCAGTACAGTGAGGATGACGAGACATTTATTCGTGAGGCGCTTTCACCTGCAACAGTTGAAGCTATTAATCTTGATAAACAAAATAAAAGGGCTGAAGTTACCGTCACCGAAGAACAAGCTCCTCTCGCAATAGGGCGAGGCGGAGTAAATGTTAATTTAGCTTCAAAACTTGTTGATTACGAGCTTGATATTGTCCAAATCCAAGGAGACAAAAAAATTGAGGTAACACCGGATATTGTTGAAGAAGTCGAAGCTCCTACCGAAGAACCCGCAGTTGACGAAGAAGAAGCTGCTCCTACCCAAACAGATATCGAACCAGCGTCAGAAAAAGAGTCGGCGTAATTAATTGTCGATACAGACTATGTCACAAAAATATAGACCACCGGTTGTTGTTGTATTAGGCCATGTAGATCATGGAAAGACGACATTGCTTGATTATATTCGTAAGACGACGGTTACCGCACGTGAAGCGGGTGGTATTACCCAGTCCATCGGTGCCTACGAAGCAGAAACAGCCATTGATGGCTACCATACAAAAAACATTACCTTTATTGATACTCCTGGACATGAGGCCTTTACAAAACTTCGTATGCGTGGAGCACAAGCAGCAGATATAGCTATTTTGATTGTTGATGCGACATCAACCGTTATGCCTCAGACTATTGAGTCCATTACCCATATTAACGAGGCAAAAATACCGTTCATCGTTGCAATGAATAAAACAGACCTTCAAACCGCAAATACTTCGCGCGTAAAACAGGATTTAGCTAAAAACGGCGTCCAGGTTGAGGGATTTGGGGGAACAACGCCTGTTGTAGAGATTTCGGCTAAAACAGGACATGGCGTCAATGATTTGCTTGAGGGAGTACTCTATATTGCCTCAGAAAAGAATCTGATGTACGATGAGCATGCTGATCTTGAAGCTTTCGTTATCGAGACGCAGCAGGAAAAGTCGGGTATTACTGTTTCATGTATCATAAAAAACGGTTTGCTTCGTGTTGGTGAAACAGTCTATGCAGGTTCAAAAGAGGCTAAAATAAAGGCACTAATTAATGATCGAGGCGTTCAGGTAAAAGAAGTGCATCCATCAATGCCATTTTTGCTTTTAGGCCTCAGCGAAATTCCAGAAGTAGGTATTCTGCTTTCAAAAACACCTCCAGAGCATATTGATAAGCCAAAAGCAGCATTTGTACCTCACGATTTTACAGGATTCTTTGATGAGGAAGGTAAAAAACTACGACTTGTTATTAAGGCTGAATCACAAGGCTCACTTGATGCCCTCTTGCCTAATCTGCTAAAAAGCGAGTCAATAGAAATAGTTTTATCAGGCATAGGCGAAATCGCTAATTCAGATATATTTCTGGCAAAAGTCGCAAAAGCAGTTGTTATTGGTTTTAACGTAAAGCCAAATAAGCAGATTGAATATGTTGCAAAGCAGGAGAAGGTTGTCATAAAGACCTATAATATTATCTATAAACTGCTTGAGGAGCTTCATGAGGTGGGTGATTTACTAAAAGAGCGCGAAGATAAAGAAAAAAGCTTCAAAGGTGAGGCTAAAGTGGTCACTATGTTTACTATTGATGGTAGTAAAATTGCAGGTGTTAAAGTTCTAAAAGGACGTCTCGACGTACATGATCGAGTTGAAGTCTTCCGAGAGGGTCGCTCCCAAGGTGAATCTCTACTTTCATCTATTAAACAGCGCGCCAAAACAGTCAAAGAGGTCAAAAAAGACGATGAAGCAGGATTGCTTTTTGACCCCCAACTTGACATACTCCAGGGTGATGTGATAAAATCTTATAGTATATGACCAAAAGCAATGAATCTACGCGCATAGCGCAGATTCTTAATGAGAAGCAGTCAATATCTATCTGTCTTCCACAAAACCCAAATCTTGATGCAGTCGCGTCTGCGACGGCTCTTTATTTAACGTTGCTCCATATGGGTAAGCAGGTTGGTATTGCCGCGCCAGAAGAGGTAAATCCCCAGTTCGCACTTATAGGTCAGGATAAAATTCAAACGCAACTTTCGTCTGAAGGAAACACACTTGTGGTTTCATTTCCTTATACAGAAGGTGCGGTTGATAAAGTTACCTACAACATAGAAGGGGATCGTTTTAATCTTCTTATTTCGCCTAAGGAAGGCATGCATAAGCTCGACCACACAAAAGTTAAGTATTTATATAGCGGTGGTCGACCAGACGTCATTATCACTATCTATACGCCCACCCTAAATGCACTTGGAAGCCTCTATAATAGTCAAAAGGATAAGTTTACAGGTGTCGAGATTATTAATATTGACCGTCATTTTACGAATAATAACTACGGGACGGTCAATCTTGTTGATAAAAAAGCAGCGTCAATGTCGGAGATTATGGCTGACTTAATGCGCTCTTTGAATGTAAAGATGGATAAAGATGCTGCTACTAATCTATATGCGGGCATCATCTCAGCCACTAATAATTTTACGGCGCATGCAGTCTCGGGACAAACATTTGAAGCGAGTGCGTTTTTGTTGAATAACGGGGCGGTGAGAAAAGCTATGCCGGCCACACAACCTATGATGCAGCCTATGGCACAACCTATGACACAATCAGTGCCAGCTCCGCAACAGCCTGTTATGGCGCCAGTGCAGCAAGCTGAACCCACTCATCCTGAAGATAATGAAGATATCATCCAGCCTGGAACTTCTGAGAAAAAAGAAGGAGCAACACCGCAAAGTTGGCTAAAACCAAAAATCTTTGAGGGCTCCAACTTAATCTAAAATTAATCTCCTTCTGCTATACTAATAGCGCTATGACCATTGAACTCTTATTAGGCATTGCTATTGGCGCTGTTGCTGCATTCATTATATTTCAGCTTCTGTTGAGACGAAAAAAGGATGATGGTATTTCTGAAGCGCTTGAACAGCGATTGACCGAAATGTTCCCCAAAGTACTGCAAAACGCGAGCGAACAGCTCATTTCATTGGCGAATGAAAAATTGGGCGCTGAAAAGAAAGAAATTAAGACGGATCTTGATAATAAGCGATTGATGATCGAAAAGCTTGTTGAGGGAATTCAGCGCGATATGCAAGAGCGCGAAAGGACAGCCCAATCGACTTTGCAACAGATAAAAGACCACGAAAAAATTACAAAAGAACTCCAAATAACGACTGATAGTCTCCGCAAAGTTCTTACAAACAATCAGCTTCGTGGTCAGTTTGGTGAGCAAGTGGCCGAAGACTTACTAAAAATGGCTGGATTTGTAAAAGGAGTTGATTTTGAATACAACAAATCACAATCGTCAACGTCCACACGTCCAGATTTTGCCATCTTTCTTCCTGATAAGACCCGTATTAATGTTGATGTAAAATTCCCTTACGCAAATCTCCAAAAAGCTGCAGAGACGGATGATCGCATGGCAAAAGACCAGCTTTACAAGGAATTTGCCAAGGATGTGCGTAATAAAATAACTCAGGTAAGCACACGGGACTATATAAATCCTGAGGATCGGACGGTTGATTTCGTCATACTCTTTGTCCCAAACGAGATGATTTTTTCCTACATTTACGAGAAAATGTCTGATATTTGGACCGATGCTATGGCAAAAAAGGTTGTTCTGGCGGGCCCATTTAGCTTTACAGCGATTTTACGTATGATCCGCCAGGCACATGATAATTTCGTTTATCAAAAAAACATCCACAAAATTGTTGGCCATATTAAAGAATTTGAAAAACAGTTTGAGATGTATAGCGAGGAATTTGGTTCAATGGGGAGACAAATTCAGACGCTCTCCAATACCTACCAAAAAGTTGATACGACGCGTACGCGTCAGCTCAATCGAGTGGTTGAGAAAATTAAAATTGAAAGTAACGTCGACGATAAACCTTTGCTCGAAACACCAATCGACACATCGACTATACATTAACAATGTTCGAGGGTATACTATATGCAAATATGAGAAAACTTACGATCAGCGACATAATCCAAGATTATCAGGACAAGGTTTCAAAGCAATCATACTCAATAAAAGAATCTATTGATGGCGTCAAAGTTATAGATAAAGCAATCTATCCAACACAAGATGGTATGTTTGAGGAACTTGTCCGACTTGGCGAAGACGGTACGTTTCCCGATGTTCCCGACTTTAAACCTCTCCAAGTAAACCGCTCAGTATTGTTGCCCGGCAGTAT
Organism: uncultured Gammaproteobacteria bacterium; assembly: GCA_964612595.1. GTDB lineage: Bacteria > Patescibacteriota > Microgenomatia > UBA1406 > HO2-37-13b > OLB23. Next base: position 272,955 of record CAZTFB010000002.1, read on the forward strand.
TAAGGCATGGCACCTCCATTACAATCAGGAGGATATTTGGTACGTCCCACCACAGCATTATCTACTCCTCGGCCTGTGGGACGTGAGAAAAGATTCCCCAACGTCAGGTAAGTCGCAAAAAATCGCTATGGGTGCGGGCAGATCTCGTTTGGTATACATTCCACGAGGGGTTGCCCATGGAGGAGCAAATTTTTCTTCCGAACCGTCGACTGTTTTTTACTTTGTGAATCAACACTTTAATCCCGAGATGCCCGACGAAGAACGACTTGAATGGAATCTTCTTGGCGACGACTTCTGGGTACCTGAAAAGGGCTAATAAAAAGTTACTTCACAATCCAAATCAACACTGAGTTTACGAGAGAAAGAACGAGAGCAAAGAGCATTGCATGCCAAAAATTCGGTACCGTAAATCCGTCGACGATATTGCTTGCAATAAGAACAAAGATACCATTGATGACAAAGGTAAATAATCCTAGCGTTACTATGTTGATGGGCAGAGTAAGTATGACGACGATAGGTTTAATAAACATATTAATGATTGAGAGCACAATAGCGACCATGAGAGCTGTTTTTAGATCAGCAACGTGTACTCCAGGAAGTATCTGTGCGGTGAGAAATATAGCAAGCGCGTTAACGAAAAGTTTGATTATGAGCATCATGCTAGCTTACATGGTACAGAATATGATATGATATTTCAAGAAAATCTATGAAAAATCTCTCAAAATTAGAGTTTCCTATAGCTGCGGTTTTGGTTCTCCTTGGTCTTTTTATGATGTTAACGGGGTATCAAAAGGTTTCCCAAGAAATGGTAACTGGGAAAAACCAGCCTTTCGTCACCAACTTTAAACACGCCGATAAAATTATTGCGGCAAAAATTATCACGGCAAAGCCAACCATCGACAAGCTCTCAGTTCCTGTTGATCAACCTGTGTTTGAGAAGGTGTATGTAACCAACTTCGATTATATTTCGGAGCTTTCTGATATTACGATTGGCAAAGATATGGATGGACATATTACAGAGGGCAAAACGAGAGCTGTGGTCAAAGCTCATTATGATACAGACCAAAAACTTTTTAAGTTGTATGGGACATTCGCACAGATGCCAAAGCTCAGAGAGGGATTTTATTATGAGGGTTGGCTTGTACGCCGTGAGCCATTCAGTATGATAAGCACAGGTAAGGTTGTTATGATTGATGAAGAGTTAACGAACGTTTATGTGTCTGAGGCAGATCTGCGTGACTACGACTTCTTTGTTTTGACACTTGAACATAATGATGGCGATCTAGATCCTGAAGTAGAAATACTCGAAGGTCAATTCAAGAAAATATGATCTTATTCGTTTTCGCGTTTCTAGCCGGCATTGTTACCATACTTTCTCCATGCATACTCCCTATTCTACCAATTGTACTTTCTGGTTCGTTTTTAAGTGGAACACATAGACCTCTTGGTGTGATTATCGGATTTATTACAAGTTTCACTTTTTTTGCCGTATTCTCTTTTTCATTAGCGCGGGCTCTTGGCCTATCAACAGAAGTGCTTCGAAACCTTGCGGTTGTGTTGCTTATTCTATTTGGGTTAACTACTTTTGTACCGCGTCTCCAGCTCTATCTCGAACTACTAACATCTCGATTTAGCTCAATAGGACAAGGTAAAACAAGAACTGGATTTACGGGGGGATTTATAATGGGAATCACGCTTGGCCTTATCTGGACACCATGCGTTGGTCCGATACTTGCTTCTGTATTAACTTTAGCAGCTACCAGTCAGATAACACTCCAACTTATATTGATTACGTTTTCTTACTCACTAGGAACCGCACTGCCTCTTTTTTTCATCGCGTATGGAGGAAAAAGAGCGCTCTCAACATTGCCCGTACTTAAAAGAAACGCAGAAAAAATCCAGAAAATATTTGGTGTATTGATTATCATAACCGCATTGCTCATATACTTTAATCTTGATAGAAAATTCCAATCATACATTCTTGATGTTTTTCCTCAGTATGGTCAAGGACTTACTACGTTTGAAAACAACGAGCGCGTCAATACTGCGCTTGATAGATTAAAAAATGATGAAGAAGTGACTCTGAGCGTAGCTCCAAACAAAAATTTTGATGGCGCAACGCGTTGGCTTCAGTCTGAACCACTCACACTGGATAGCCTCAAAGGTAAGGTTGTTTTGGTTGATTTCTGGACTTATACATGCATTAACTGTATTCGCACCTTTCCCTATCTTACCTCTTGGTATGAGAAGTATAAGGATGATGGGTTTACCATTATTGGCGTCCATACGCCTGAGTTTGAGTTTGAAAAGAACGAAAATAACGTGCGCGAAGCATTGGAAGAATACGGCATAACCTATCCTGTTGTTCAGGATAACGAGTATAAGATTTGGAATAGCTACAAAAATCGCTACTGGCCGGCACATTACTTGATCGACAAAGACGGTAATATACGCTATACGCACTTTGGCGAGGGTGAATACGAGAAGACAGAAAAAACGATACAGATGCTTTTAAGCGAAATGGGCAAGGAGGTTGATAAGGATCTTGTTACTATCGATGAATCGGGTCCTACATCGCGCGTAACACCAGAGACATACTTAGGTTATGATCGCATGGAGCGCTTTGCGTCGAAGGAAAAAATCCAACCAGATGTTCAGACAAAATATTCGATTCCTTCATATATTGAAGACGATTTTTTCGCATTTGGAGGTAATTGGACGATAATGCCAGAATATTCAGAATCGACCAAGGGCGCAAAAATCGAGCTCGCCTTTCAGGCAAAAAATGTATTTCTTGTTATGAGACCAAAAGATGTACAAAAGCCTGGAAAAGCAAGTGTCTATTTAGATGGAAAACTGGTCGCGACAATCACCGTTGATAAGGATCGACTGTACGATATTTTGAAACTAAATGAAAAAACATCAGGACGTGTTACAATTCAGTTCGACGATGAACACATCCAGGTATTTGCATTCACCTTTGGTTAAATCCATCTATAAAAGGGCTGGCATAACGCCGCTCCAAGCCATTCAGGAATATAAGTCTACGTATCCGGAACTTCAAGATGAAAAAGTAAGCTATGCTGGGCGGCTCGATCCTATGGCAGATGGGGTGTTGATTCTGCTTATTGGCGATGCAAATAAGGTGCGAAATGAATTCTTGCATCTTGAGAAAGAATATCGGGTGGAGATATTGTTTGGCTTTGCGACGGATAGTTTTGACGTTATGGGAATGCCAAAAGACGTTTCGACAAATCATATTGATGAGCATGAGCTGAATACATGCATGAAGACTTTCAAAGGAAAGATATTGCAGAAGTTTCCTCCGTATTCATCAAAGCCTGTACAAGGAAAACCGCTTTATTATTGGGCGCGTCATAATATGCTGAATGCGATAGAAATTCCTGTGAAGGAAAGGGAAATATATACTATTAAAGTAGATTCTTTCCGTAGTGAGACAGGTGCATCTATTATCACTGATATATTGACGCGCGTTAGAATGGTGCAAGGGGATTTTCGCCAAGACGAGATTATACATGCGTGGACTGATCTGTTGCAAAGGTATGCGACTGAAAAGTTTGACATTGCTACGATTAGCGTATCTGGCTCGTCAGGATTATATATGCGCCAGCTGTGTGTGGATATAGGAGAAAAAATGGAGATACCTGCCCTTGCGTACAGCATTACACGCACACGTGTGGGCGACTTTACAATAGGCGAAAGACTGCCGTAAAGCAGTCTTTCGCAGCATAATAATATATCTACAGCTGAGAAGCATCCTGATCAAGCGTAAATGCTATCGTGACGTTTATAGATTCGTTTTGTAGCGTGAGTGAATCTTCGACACGTGCATTGAGCCATAACACAGCTTCGGTTCCAGCTGAGATACCACCAAATTCTTCTCCTGGTTCAAATCGTATCTTATCGACTATAGCTAGTTCAGACAGCGAAATCTTATTATCTCGTGGTGTGCCATCCGCACCATCAACTGTGTTGATCGAGAATGGACTTCCCGAAATGCCTTGGAAAATTCTGTAGTCAACATCGGTACTGCCAAAAAGTGTCGTAAGTAGATTTATTGAGGTAGTATCGCCTGAGCCACTGCCAAATCGGAAGCCATTGTTCACCCCATTAAAAACGATTTTCTTTGCAAGTTCCTGACTTCCGGTATAGCTAAATTTTACGTCGAGATGGTGTGCGTTCGCGACACCGTTATTACGAATTTTTATGGTCGATTCGGGAAGTTGGGCGCCTGGCAGTAAGCCAGAAGCAGTCCAGCTATTTGATATTGTGACAATCTTTGTTTCGTTCGCATCGGTTAATACAGCATCAATACCACCCGTTGAGATAATGTTGTCTTTTGATGTCGCTGTGCTGCTGAAGAATGCTCCTGAAAAGCCAATAAGACCGGCTATAAAAAGCATTATGAGCAAGATCGTGTTTTTCATGTATTTCATATGTTTCACCTCCTTTCTAACCGCATTGTAAAAAACTAACCTTAAATTCTTATTAACGAATACGACCTTTTGAAAAGAAAATTGATGTGTGCAAAATGCTTATGACGACTCCATCTATTTGTTCCCTAAATACAATAAAGCTGTCCGCTTGTTTATTGCTATCTCCCTTCGTTATATGTGAAGAACCGCTTTGTTGTATAACTCTGTGTGTTATGTGTTGTGAATTTTGTGAATGGAATGTAATTATGTCGCCAACTCTATACGAATGTCTGCGTGTTGTCACCACTATATCTCCTGCAGATATGGTTGGGTACATAGAATCGGAAGTAATGATAAAAACGCCAATATATTTTCTTATCACGAGGAATCCTACAATCACCACAAGCATTAATACAAATTCTTTCATAGCGATAGGTTACTTTGAAGATATTAAATAATTCTGTACAATGAAGCTGTTACTCATTTTTATTTACCTATATGGATAATTCAGACATGGATATAGATGCACCAATGACACATCAAGAAGCTCATTGTGATTGCGGAGACGAGTGTAGTTGTGGAGAAGATTGCACCTGCAAATCAGGCGGTTGTAGATGTCAGGATGCTGCAGAAGCCTGCTGCAAAGAAGGCGGATGTGTGTGTCACGTTGCGATGTAAGTTATTTTTTCTGCATTGCTGCTATACCAGTCGTTATCGGTACGGCGAGCATGAGTCCTATGCTTGCTACTAAGGTCCTCACGATTTCTTCAGAGATCATCTCATAGTTAATCGCCGTGCTTAATGTCTGTTCATTCACAATAAACATAAGAAGAAATGGGAGCGCCGCACCTGTATACACAAGGATCAACGTATTAACGACAGAACCTATATGATCCTTCCCGATATCCATTGCCTGCTTATACAACTCTTGAAAAGATAAATGGGGAGCATTTTCTTTTAGTTTGAATACGATTGCGGCCTGAGAAACCGTTACATCATCAAGAATCCCCAGAAGCCCCACAATAATACCAGCGAGCAACAAGCCCTTCATATTTAAACTTCCCTCAACCATGGCAGTAAGAAACGTAGCGTCTTCTGTTGCGAAGCCTGTCAGATGGGCAAAATCGATTGCACAATAGGCGAGAATGCCGGTAATTGCGAGAGAAATGATCGTGCCAAGCGCTGCTGAATGTGTTTTTCTATTAAAACCATGTGATGCATAGTAGGTCACGGGGACAGTCATAACACCCGTCATCAATGCAGCCATAATAGGGTTTTGTCCACTTAATATTTGAGGTAAAAGATATTTAAAAATGACGAAGAAGGTAAACATCATACTTAGTAGCGCCGCAATACCCCGTTTTCGTGCTATGAGGATTGTGCAGACAATAAAAAGCAGCCCGAGCATCATCAATGCCTCACGCCGTACATAGTCGACGACAAAGTATTGTGACTCGCCGAGCCCATTATCAACCTTTGCAACGATGACTTTATCACCGACCTTATAGTTCCTTCCTTGGGTGATTTGCGAGGCATAAGGGAACGTGGTTGAGCGATTTTTATCTGGCCCAGTTAAAAACTTAACCGTCACCGTATCTGAAAGCTGTTCGATTATAGCTTCCTGTTGCTCCGGCATTTTAGGTTGAACGTAATCTGCCTCTTGAGCTTGAGAGGCAATAGGCGAGAGGAGCACGGTAAGCATTAAAATGAACCCAACAAGAAATCTTCTCATAGTATTATGATACTACATTCATCACTTGACAAAGCCTCAAAAATGTACTTAAATGAGTTAGCTTGAGTTCAATTGAAAGGAGGTGCAACAAAACATGGATATCGAATTTTACGACGTAAAAAATAGAAAGAAAGTAAAGGTTCCTGCAAGTCAGGTCCAAAAAGTTAAGTACGAAAGAACCACCAAATCTGGTTCCCACCAAGTGAGATACGCTGTTAAGGCTATGCTCGATGGTGTGAAATTGACAAAGTTTGTCAGTAAGGATATGTGGGACGGTCTTGATGCCCCAATGGCATAAGATCTAGTGATCATTAAATCTTACCAGCAATAGAGCGTAAGCTCTATTGCTGTCGTATATGCGTATCATATTTTCTTCATGAGGTTCTAAAAATGGCAGTTGTGGACAGAATCCTAGGTTATAATCCAGATTAGTCGGCGTGTACGAATGTCTGTGAGAGGAGAATGATGAGGGCTATACCGAGGAGAAAGGGTAGAATATGTGGCGCAATATTTTTGTTTTTCTGCTCTCTATGGAGCTCTGGAATAAGATCGGCGGCGGCGATATAGATAAAGATGCCGCCGGCAACTGCAAGAATATTATGGGTGAAACTTTCAGTTTGAGAAAGAAAATAGTAGCCTGTAATACCTCCTGCAACGGAAGTAAGGCCTGAAAGAAAATTAAGCATCAAAGCTTTCTTTCTCTGTATGCCTACATGAAGCAATACTGAAAAATCTGCGATCTCCTGAGGAATTTCATGTGCGATGATAGCGATTGTTGTAGTGATACCGAGGGCGGGGCTTGCAATAAAGCTTGCGGCGATGGCGAGTCCGTCTACAAAGTTATGGAGCGCATCGCCGAAGAGCACAAGATACGTGGTGGGGTTGGTTCCATGGGTATCGTTGTGATGGTGATGGTGCCATAAAAATTTCTCAAGAATGAACGCTCCTATGATGCTCCAAAAAACGAATTGGAGTGCGGTAGAGGGCTCTAAATGCTCGAAAGCTTCGGGGAGTATGGTAAAAAATGCGGCGGTGAGCATGACGCCTGCGGCGAAGCTGACGAAGAGATTGGTGTTTTTTTGGGTGAGGAATGTTTTTTTAAAGAAAACAGCGAGTCCAGCGAAGCTGATGAGGCTTACTAGTATGTTGGCAACTACGATCTGAAATAGCATATCCACAAGTGTATATTAACCTAGGATCAGAGGAAATGCAAGGAAAGTAATTTCTACTGTTATAATATGTTGGAATTAAGACAAAACTCGATGAAGTGTAGACTCTAACTCGCAATAAGAACTTAAAGTGTGGAGAATGCCAATTTTCCCACCCCAAGTTGTACCAGGAATATGGTTTATCTTATTGGTAAAATTGAGAACAAAGATAACAGGGATTAATTGTTTGGCTGACAAATTTCTAATTGTTTCAAGCATTGCTACGCTTTTGTTTAGCGAATAGCTTGAACTAATAAAAACAATGTCAGGTGAGTATTTTTGAAGAATTAAATGTGCGGCTTCAATAGTATTAGCCATTTCAATTTGCCACACCGATGGAATCATCTGATATATTTGTAGGTACGAATTTGGATCTACAATTAATGCTTTATGATTATTACTCATAATTACTCTATTAATAGTAGATATTATTCTACTTTATAAAGAATATTAATGTCAACACAACCAGGTACTAACAAAATGAAAATTGGTCAGATAATAAAAAACGCTAGAAAAGAGGCCGGTTTATCTCAAAGAGAGTTTGCAAAAGCGCTACACGTATCCGATAAGACGGTTAGTTCCTATGAGGTGGGGAGAATAACACCAAAATTTGAGACTATCAAACAAATGAGTAGAGTGGTTGATAAGCCAATTACGTATTTTGATAATGATAGTGGACACACAATGGATGAGTCTGAGCTTGAATCAAATCTAAAAAAGATAGAAATGGAACTAATCGAGATTAAGAAAATTCTTCAAAAGAGAAAAAAGAGATAATTTCACTATAGAACTTAAGCCTTATTCTGTGTGGGAATATTAATTGTAAATGTTGTCCCATGATTATATCTAGATTTTACAGAGATTATACCATCGAACGTATTTTCAACTATATCCTTTACTAACGAAAGGCCTATTCCTGTACCCCCCTCTTCTTTAGTGGTATAGAAGGGTTTAAAAATGCTGTTTAGTTCTTTTTGAGCTATTCCCTTAGCATTATCTTCAACTTGAATAATGATTCTTTTATTGAATGACTTGAGTGTAATTATCAATTCCTTGTTTTCTCTCTCAACCTGTTTTAGTGCATCGAGAGAATTTGAAATTAAGTTATTAACCACTTGATGAAATTTAACTAAATTGCCAGAAATTACAACTTCATTTTCAATATGTGTTAGAATACGGACTTTTTCAGTTTTTGATCTATAAGTAAAAAGTTTTATACAATCATTGATTGATTTTGAAATTGAGAAAGACTTGATAATATCTTGCCGTTGTATTTGTTTCCTTGTTGCTTGGACATAATCTTCCATTTCCTTTGTAGCAGATACCGCACGACTTAATGCCATTCTTATCTGTCTTTTATTTATGCTACTTATTTGTGTACTGTTTAATTGCTCAAGATTTATAGTCACACTTGAGAGAGGATTGACTAGCTCATGGATTAAACCAGCTGATATTTTTCCAAGTTCAGCCAATTTATACATTTGATTTAATTTTTCAACACGTGCTTTCTCAAGCTGTCTAGTCCTTTTCTGAACTTTTTTTTCTAGATTATCTCTTTCGGTCAAGAGCGCCCTTTCATATTTTTGAGCATTTCGAAATGACTTCTGAATTTCTTTGTTATAAAGCCATGAAACAAGTGAAACAACTGATAAGATGAGGCCGAAAGTTATGCCATCAATCAAGTCAAGTTGTCTGTTGACCCATGAATAATCATATGTCACCCTATTAGTTGATTGCAGCTGAATAATGATAAGCATTCCAATGACTATAAATATGTTGGTAAATACTGCATATGTTCCATTCATAACTATCCCAGCTACTACTATTGACAAAGAGTAGATTAGGTATGCAAAAGGTATGTCAGCGCCCCATTTTATCGAAGCATAGAACCCAATTCCAATATATGTTGAAACAAAGGCTATCGCAGGAAATTTTTGATTGCCTTTTTTCAGGATTAGGTATAGCAATTGAAAAAGAATTACAAATAGAAGTATGTTCAATGGACTATCACCATAATATTCATACTTTGAATTTGCTATTGATCTAATGTAGTAAATCAAACTTATTGCGAATGCAACTATTCCAAGGAGTATGGATCCCTTTAAAAGTATTCGCAATATTTCCGCTTGAGGATTTTTTAATTCCATCAATTAGATTAGATAATCTTTATTCTTGAATGTTTTCCAATTTGTAACCTAATCCATGAATAGTTTTGATGAGTTTTTTATTAAAGGGCCTATCGATCTTATCACGAAGGTATTTTATGTGGACATCAACTGTATTGCTAAGCTCCTCAATACCGCCTTCCCAAACATGTTCAAGAATCATATTTCTTGTAAGTACTCTATTTTGATTTCTTATCATGTATTCAAGTAAATTGAACTCTTTTTTTCTCAAATAAATATCCTTATCATCTCTTTTAACGGTTCTCTCAGTTACGTCAACAGTTAAATCCTTTATTTTTAACGAGGAATCACTATACACATTCGAGCTTCTCCTCATTAATGCACGGATTCGTGCAGATAACTCCTTAATACTAAGTGGCTTAACAATATAATCATCAGCACCAGCATCGAGTGCTGTTACTTTATCTTTTATGCCATTGCGTACTGTAATGAATAGGATTGGTACAAGAATATTTGCTTTTCTTAAGTTATGACATAGATCTATACCATTTATATCTGGTAGTAGGTAATCCAAAACGATTAAATCATATTCGTTAATGAAAGCTAGATATTCGCCGTCGCGACCTGTATATGCGACATCAATAATCATCTTATCTCCTAGCTGTTCCTTGATTGAATCGGCAAAGTTTTTCTCATCATCTACCAACAATACCCTCATACCAAACTTTATACTACACAATTATTAAAAAATTCTGAACCCCCACACTTAACCCCATATTGCATTTACACCCCCAAAATGATACTTTTAAATATACCCCATGGACACCCAGGACCCCGTAAAAAGACGAAATATTGAGCTTGCGTATAACTTTTTAAGTACGCAGATGATTGCACATGTCGCAACCGTATCAACTTCCAATTTACCCCATCTCGCATCCGTTTACTATATGGTTGATCCAGCGCTCAATATATTCTTCGTCACCCAAATGAACACCCTCAAGTTTAAGAATCTTAAGTTCAACCCCATTATTTCCGTCGAAGTCACCGACGAACAAAGCCTTCGCACAGTCCAGGCAAGAGGAAAGGCATCGGTATGCACCGATCAAAAAGAATCCATCAGCGTCATAAATCAGATTTCACAAATTGTCCGCTACAACGTTCTTTGGACTCCACCAACCATCATGCATAATTTCAACTCCTCAGCAACCGTCATAAAATTCAAACCAGAATGGCTTCGACTCGCAGATTTTCGTGAGCTCACACCAAAAAGACTCGAGGAGATTTTTATCCCAATCCTTCCGTAGGTTATCGCTTCCTCTCCCACACATCATAATAATCAACCCGCTCCACAAACGCATATTCATTCGCAACGTATTCATCCAATGCATCATAAGGATCTGCATTGCTATCGATAACGATCAGATCCGTTTTAGCATTACGCAAACTATCCATAAACTCGCCAGGCGCAATAAAAGTTCGGTGGTATCCTGCAACAATTTTTGTTGGCGGCACAATCTCAAGGACATCATATATCCATGGATTGTTTGTATATATAAATATGTTCCTGGTTTGATATTTCGCAAGCGCATTATCAACATTCCTCAACGTCTCGTCAGTAGGATACAAAAAATATGACTGTTGTCCCGATGCAAAGCGATAAAAATCTATGTAGTATGATGGGCTTTGTAGAACTGCCTTTCCCTCTCCATAGAAAAACAGTTTTAAAAAACCCGTTACTAGTGCAAGAAATACAACTAGATACATCGCTTGCGATTTCAAGCGTGTTATCGACATTTTTTGCATGACAACAGATGACAAAAGCACAAATCCAGGCACAACCTGGATCATGTAATGCAAATACTGCCTTCCTCCAAATAGCACGCCATATGCCTCAAAAAGTACCATGAAACCAATGAGAAGTTGATTAATTGATATCTTCTTACGGAGGTAAAGCGCAATCAGAGGAATGAGGAGGAATACCAACAGCAATGTTTTAAACGACAGCGATCGAACGCCAAAACTAAATGATTGCGTATAGCCATAATTATTAAGAAAGATGGTTTGCAGAGCCGGTATAAGATTTCCATTGAAGTAAAGATAGAGGTATTGCAACATATTAGGAAGAATGAAGAAGGCAATCGTCACAGCGATATGTTTAAACTTATGGCGTGTCACGAGCAGATATAAAAGCACTGCTGCAAAATCAAATACCGGGTGAAATTTTAGAAGAAAACCCACACCGAAAAGTAGTCCTGAAAGTGCATAGAGCGGTTTTTTTTGGAGAATTGCATAGTAGCCAAAAATAGTAAGTGGAATGAACAGATTTTCGGCATTAGTAATATTGCCTTCGATAAGGGGTGAACCAATAAGAAAAACGAGTGCAGCTAGACTTAGCGCATGAATTTTCTTATGTACCTTGAGATGATTGAGCATAAGATGAATACCGACAATACTTATCACGCCGGCACAAAGATTGAGAAGGCGAATAAACAATAAGCGATTTGTTGCATCGCCTAGACCGTATAGCCAATAGATAAGTAGCGGTTTGTTATCCCACAGATTTACGTATAACTGCTTTCCATGTTCAAGACCATAGGTTATGGCCGCATAAATACCTTCATCTGCATACCAATGTGGCTCAAAGAGCGACGGAATGCGTAGTATAATAAAGGCGGCGAGTGCTGATACAAGTAACTTTAAATGTGTAATGCTAAGAAAATTCATCACATCAATTATACCTGGAAAGATTGAAGTACTGCTGATTGCGATTGTTTTAGTCGCAACACTCACGTTTGTCTCAAGAAGTATCGCGCGTTATGACAAACTTCAATCCTATTACTTTGATCTTGGGATTATGCATCAGGTTGTGGCAAATACCGCACATGGGCATTTTCTCGAACTCACTGACCCAAACTTTTATATGCAAGGAAACAGATTAGGCTACCACTTTGATTTTATCCTTGCATTCTTCGCGCCCTTTTACTTATTTTTTAACGACGCTCGGGTCTTGCTTGCGGGGCAGTCAATCATTATTGCTCTCGGCGCAATTCCATTGTATCTTTTAGCAAAAGATCATCTGAAAAATATTGGTTTTGGATTACTCGTCGCCATACTCTATCTTTTGTACTATCCCGTGCATGCGACGATTATCGCTGACTTTCATTCGGTAACGCTCGCGACAACATTCATTCTTTGGGCATGGTATGGATTGGAGAAAAAAAAGTATATATTGACGACATGCATGGTGCTTCTTGCGTGGTTTACGAAAGAAAATGTACCTCTGGTGACTGCAGGTATGGGTTTTTACTTTTTTCTAAAAGGTGATAGAAAATATGGGGGAGCACTTTTTATTATAAGCGGCTTATGGTTTTTAACTGTGTACAAAGTAATCATGCCGTATTTTCGCGGAGGGGTACATTTTGCAGAAAGCTACTATTCAAGCGATGTAGTCGTCAATCTCCAACGGCTGTTTAGTGAGGGAAGTTTCAGATATATTTTTGCACTTTTGTATCCTCTGCTTTTTATACCGCTTCTTGCACCACAATTTTTACTGCTCATTGTGCCAGAATGGATGATTATATTACTCTCTTCGAATACAAACATGCGCGCATTACAATATCATTACACGGCGTTGCTAACTCCTTTTATATTTCTTGCGCTTATATACGGTCTCAAAAAGATTAAAAACAAACGCGTACTTCTAGCATTGTTTTGTGCACTCATATATATCCAGGTGACTTTATTGTTTACTAGAAGCACACTCATGACGCATTATCCGCCAGACCCTGATGGTTTGCGCGTCGTAATGGACTGGCGGGAAAAATTAAAGGATCCGTCAATTCCTGTTTCTACCTCAGGACATCTTGCACCACATTTTTCCGGAAGGCGCTACTTCTATAACTTTTTTTATGATTATGGGTTCTGGAACCAAGGGATTACAGAGCAACAGATTGCAGACTTGGTTTCTCATTATGAAAAAGCAGAGTATGTCTTAATAAAAAAGTCAGAGATTGATCCTACCGATGAAAGAGTATTGCGTTACTACTTTCATCTTAAAAGAAATCCTCGTTATACTATGATTTTCGAAGAAGCGGGTATTGAAGTCTATAAAAAGTTATACTAATACAATGAAAGATCACGATGAACATATTAAAGATTATCTTGCCGCGGTTCCCGAACCAACAGCAAAGAATATTAATAAAAAATTTGAGGAACAATTGACATTAGGTGATAGGTTGGCGGATAGAATGACGAGTTTTGCCGGGAGCTGGCCATTTATCATACTATGTCTCTCGTTCTTATGTATCTGGATGTTGATAAACATGTATCTCCTGTCCCGTCCGTTTGATCCATTCCCTTTTATTCTGTTAAATCTTATGTTGTCGACGATTGCTGCGCTTCAGGCGCCGATCATTATGATGAGTCAAAACAGACAGGCGCTCAAAGATCGCTTACGAGCAGAACATGATTATATGGTAAATCTAAAGGCTGAAGCAGAAATCGCAGCATTGCATAAGAAGATAGATGCTATAGATCAGAGACTGAAGACTTTCGATGGGCGTCGATAATAATCTTAAAACGTGCTCTTTCTTCATCAGACGGTTTTTCAACAGGATCACCGATTTTCCAATATTTTTTTCGGTTATACAAAAGGGGATCATTCGACGTTCCTTCTTCAGCAGCGATAACCTCACCTAAAAACATCGTATGATCGCCCATCGGCTCAATCTTCACAAGCTTACATTCCGCGAGAAACACAGCATCTTTAGATAAGAGCACCTGCGTCGCTTCACCACGTTCAAACGTATAACCAAGCTCAGCTAATGCCGCAATCTTATCAATCTCATGTCCAGTGTTATTACCGATGATGCTTGTTACAACATTCTGATGTATGCCAGCCAAGCTCACGCCAAAAACACCCGTTTCTTTAATGTTTTCTGCGGTAGCCTTCGTTCTTCGATGTCCAATATGCACCGTAATCATTGCTGGATTATAAGAAACGAGGTACGTCCATTCAGCTGCCATAAGATTGTCACCGAGTGAGCCACGACTACTAACAATACCAACCGTTGTGGTGAAGCCTTTTGCGAGTTCAGAATCAGGTTTTATCTCCATAGAGGGTCGCGTCTATTGTAACAGATACAGAACACGTTTATAATGAAGCTATCCACTACATTGGTGCATATTTTATATGAGTTTATTATCTAAATGGTTTGGCACACATGAGGTTGCAACTAAAAAAAGTAGTAGTGTATCTCGTGTTCGAGCAATTGGCGTAACCGCACTGCGAGGTTCAATTCAACTTTACTATCGATCAGGAGAGAAGGGTGACATTGTGTGTGCAGAGAGCCGTAATGGACTCACCTTTGGTAATCCTGAGCCTGTCATTATTTTTCCAAAAGAGCATCAGGATCTTATAGAACACATCCGCTTTTACTCGCATGAGCGTATTTCTCACGCACAATATAAGCTTCCCGCGCAAGATCCGTGGTATCCCTCAACAACCAAAGATATGCTCGAGTTTCATATTGCTGTCGATAATTCTGCGCTTGAACCTCTTGTTGAATTGCACGATCCCGAAGGTGATGAGCGTGTGCGTTATAGCGGAGATCATAATATTTTTGCCTATGCCGTTTCGAAGGATGGTAAGTTATGGAAAGAAGAAAAACTAGTTTTAACGGGGCGCCGAGGATTCTTTGATGATGGATCGTTAAGGCCCGAGGCGTGTTTTAAAGTGGAGGATGGTATTATGCTTATCTACTCCTCTCGAAAGAAGCATCAGACCGATCAAAACTTTACTGTTGGTGCAGCATTGTTTGATCATGACGAGCCCACAAGAATGTTATGGCGATCTGAGAAACCTTTATGGGAGCAGCATAAACAATGGAAAGGGCTTGTTGTTAATCCGGTTGGCGTTGTATTGTATGATCAACATCTGTATATGTATGTGCAAGTGCAAAATATGGGCATGCACGTCATATTATTGCCTTCAGCTGCGATACTTGCGCATATCCGTCACCATGCAGTCTCGCCGAAATTGCACCGCCATCATAAAAATCCGCTGATCGCACCATCACAGCATAACTCATGGGAGGCATTTACAACATTTAATGCTGCTGCGCTCTATGCAGATGAAAAATTTCACATTGTATATAGAGCGCAGGGGTACGATTACATATCGGTGTTAGGCTATGCGTCAAGCAAGGACGGTTTTAGTATTGACGAAAAACTTAACGAGCCGATATATCACCCAAGGGAGCATTTTGAGTTTGTTGGTGAAGATGTCGATCCTTCGACCATCGCAACCAAATTTATGTCAGGCGGTGGCTATGGCGGTTGCGAAGATCCGCGGCTTACGCTTATCGACGACAAAGTATATATGACATATGTTGCTTTTGACGGTTATAACCCGCCGCGTGTCGCTCTTACCTCTATAGATCTTGAAAACTTCCTCTCAAAGAACTGGCAATGGGAGCGACCCGTACTTATCTCACCGCCAGATGTTGTTGATAAAAATGCTGTCATTTTTCCTGAAAAAATTAACGGAAAGTATGTCATTATGCATCGTATCTTTCCCGACATTCTTATTGATTTTGTCGATTCCCTTAACTTTGATGGGACATCATGGCTCGAAGGTCGCCATAAAATTATGCCCCGCCCCGATAAATGGGACAGCAGAAAAATTGGCGCGGGCCCTCCACCACTTAAAACAAAAGACGGTTGGCTCCTTATCTACCAATCTGTCGGCAATCAAGATCCTGGAAAATATAAGATCGGTGCTATGTTGCTTGATCTTAACGACCCAACAAAAGTTTTATATCGCCCAAACAAACCTATTCTTGAGCCAGACGCATGGTACGAAAATGAGGGTTTCAAATCTGGTGTTGTGTACCCATGTGGCGCCGTCATAAAAGATAACATTCTCTTTGTCTATTACGGAGGAGCTGATTCTCATGTTTGTGTCGCGACGGCATACCTTGATGAATTTCTCGAGCATATGAAGCGCCAAGAAGAAATTAGTTTGCAGCCAGCAATTTTGCCATTGGAAATGTAAGATGTATTGAGCTATGTTAAAACTACAGCGTGATCGACACAACCCGCTTATCTCACCAAATCCATTAGTCGATTGGGAATCGTATGCAACTTTCAATGGGTCAGTTGTAAAAAGTGATGACGGCTATCATATGGTGTATCGAGCCGTTTCAAACAACAAAAAAGTCGGAACAACAACGCTTCAGCTCTCGACTGTAGGCTATGCTAAAAGTAAGGATGGCGTTATATTTGATGAGCATGCACAGCTTATTGCTCCTGTCGAAAAGTGGGAAACATACGGATGTGAGGACCCCCGTATGACTAAAATTGATGATACGTATGTCATTTTTTATACTGCGCTCTCTTCGTTTCCCTTTGGGCCAGATAATATTAAGATTGCTGTCGCGCTCTCGAAAGATCTAAAAAAAATCGATGAACGTCATCTTGTCACCCCATTTAACGCGAAAGCGATGACGATGTTTCCGCGTAAAATCAACGATAAATATGTTGTCATATTTACCTATCATACCGATCAACACCCTTCGTATATTGTAAAAGCAGAATGTACAAACATAAGCGATTTATGGGATGAGCAGTTCTGGGTAACATGGGAGGCTCATTGGGAAGACCACATCATTCCGCTTAAACGATTAAACAGAGATTTTATTGAGGTCGGCGCACCGCCTATCGAAACGGATAAAGGTTGGGTCTTTTTTTACTCATATGTACGCAATTATTACGTAGGCGACCCACGCGAATTTACGATTGAGGCTGTATTGCTCGATAAAGATCAACCCGGAAAGATTATCGGGCGTATAAACGACCCGCTTATGCTCCCACTTGAGGATTACGAAAAAGAAGGTATGGTTCAAAATATTGTGTTTCCTTCGGGTGCAATAATAGATGACAATGCTTTTCATGTGTACTACGGAGGTGCCGATACAGTAGTATGTCGCGCAACAATCCACAAAGATGCGTTGCTCCAACAGTTCTCCGATAAACCCTCACTCACGCCAAGATTGAAACGCTATGATCGAAATCCTATCCTTGAACCGCGCAAGGAGCATACGTGGGAATCATTGGCAGTATTTAACCCTGCTGCGCTTAATATTAACAATAGAATTCATATTATCTATCGCTCCATGTCGCTCGACAATACCTCTACGATGGGATACGCTGCATCAGATGACGGTTTTAATATTGTATCGCGCTCGATTCAGCCGGTATTTATGCCGCGGTTTGATTTTGAAGATAAAAAGATTCCCGGTGGAAATTCGGGTTGTGAGGATCCTCGTCTTACTATTATTGATGATACGATTTATGTAACGTACACAGCATACGATGGCATACATGTGCCGCGTGTTGCGCTCAGCTCTATAAAAGTCGACGATTTTGTTGCTGAGCGCTGGAATTGGACTGAGTCCAAACTTATTTCGCCGCCAGGTGTTGATGATAAAGATGCGTGTATTTTCCCTGAAAAAGTTCAAGGTAAATATGTTGTCTTTCATCGCATTGACGGGATTATAGTAATAGATTATGTTGACTCACTCGAGTTTAGTGAGAATTCATGGCTGCGAACACTTGAATACATAAATATAACCGAAGAGGTCTGGCACGGATTAAAGATTGGTATATCTACACCGCCTATAAAAACAGATGAAGGATGGTTGCTCCTCTATCATGCAATAAGTTCTGTTGATAAGAATTATCGACTTGGCGCCATGTTGCTTGAGCATGATAAGCCTTCTGTGATTAAAGCGTTACTGCCATATCCAATTCTTGAGCCAGAGAGAAAATATGAGACAGATGGTATTGTTAATAACGTTGTTTTTCCATGTGGGGCTGTAGTAAAGGATAACCAACTATTTGTATATTACGGAGGTGCTGATCTTGTTGTTGGTGTCGCGACACTACCAATGGAAGAAATTTTGCATGCATTGATGCTCTATCGACGATAATTTATCGAAAATAAATGCCCTGAATCAAGTTTGGATTTGCCGGAATTGCGAGTTCTTCTTCGGTTAAGGTATGTTTCTCAATAATATAGTCGCCTACACGCTTTATTTCTGCACCTGATGTTGCGATAAAGATTTCATTGGCTTTCCACCAGTCAACATCTTTTTCTATACCGTTTTCACGCGGGGGAATAATAATTAGATATGTTGTTTTTTTCTTTTCAAATGGAAATGCCTTGTGAGTAAATTCTTTTTGTGTATAGTCCATCGCATAGCGTGGGGAATAGCCAAACAATTCGGGAGAAAAAATAAAATAGCCAAAATCTTCTTTTGTAGAAGCATAGACTGTTTGTGCCATTTCATGGCTTGTTATCCATGAGGAACCATCCACATATATGGATGCCGATAATTTCTTTGCGTCAATAACACCAAGGGTAAGGTGCCAACCCAACATCGAACATATGAGAAACATCCATACTTTTTTATTCATAATTTTCAACTTCGATCCGAAAATAAGATAGGTAAATGTCACAAATGGCCAGGAATAATAACTTTGTATACTTCCCCTAAATAGTAATGCAACTACCCAAAAACCAATGTATAGAAAAAAGATAGTAGAATACACATCGCGAGCAGGAAGTTTTTTTATCTTATTTTCTTGATAAAGCCACAGTCCCGAAAGCCATATGAGTGGTGCAGAGAGGAACATCATCGGTTTTTTAAGAATTACTACGCCATTGAATATGGCCAGAAGATACTCCCATGCCTGTTGTGCAAAGGTAAGATCGGTTGATTTAGGATGCTGTAAGAATGCAATGATCGATCGTGTTTGGAGAAAATCATTTCGTACTTCGAATAAGATGTGGGTGCTAAGTGGAAGAAGAATGACAAAATAGAAAAGAATATGCGCATATCGTTTGTGTCTAAAAATACTATACGAAGTAATAAATAGCGACAAGAGCAACATAGGTACGCCGAATGCCATTTGGAATTGGATAAGTAGTCCGATGAAGAAATACGTCCATAAGACATAACGTATCTTTTGTGTGTGCGTATACTTTATAAGACTATAGAGAAAGAGGGGGGCAATCATAACAGCGCCAAACGGATTATACAATCCTCGTGTCACATCGAAGAGTGATGCAGAGAATAATGCCATTGCTGCAAGTCCTTCAGTCCTGCCAAAAAGCTTTTTTCCTACCCATCCAATTGTTCCTACAGCTATCACACTCAATAAAACCCAAAACCAACCAATAACGGCAGGATTGCCATGTCCGATAAAATATATTGGGGCATGTAGATACATCCATAGCGGGCCGTGGAAAAGGCCTTGGATACCGCCGGCCCGCGGTCCAATCAGACTAACATCGCCCTTATCAACAAGATCTTGGAGTAAAAGAAAGTCGCGTGCAATATCGGTATGAAATGCAATATTACCGTTAAGAACGGACCATGCGCTTATGCATATACCTACACATGTGACAATAATAAAGAAGTACTCAAGGATTGATAATGGTGGAGTTTTTTTCACACGCATGATCCGATTATACAATACAGCGTATGGTATATGATTCGGTACGTGTCTCGCCAGGTGTCATGATCGGTCCATCGCCCACGCTGGCCCACCACGGTTCAATACAGATATGATCATCCTTATTCTCAGTCCATACGACAGTTTCAAGAGGTACGGGATCTGCAGTAATAAGAAATTTTTTGTTTTCAAGCGTCATATATATTTCTGGCATACCAAGAAGGTGATAGCTTTTTCCGTTCTCAACAGGAAACACATGGATACTATCAAATAGTGCGTGTGGAGAAAAATACGTATGTAATCCCGTACCAACAGGAATGAGAATATCTCCAGTATATGATGTAGCTCTAGTGAGTGAAAAAGTCTTTTCATCTTCCAATGAAATTTCAATGGTCGCATCACCGATAAGAGGATGATCGATGCCGTCATATGTGCGGCGAAGTGTAATGGAAGTATCCTGTTGAGATATTATGTCCCACATCGTAATACGATCTGTACCATGCTGCGGCATTGAAGGTGCTACTTCTTGCCAGACGCCTACGTTTGCATCGACAAGAGGACCGAGTATGGGGATGCCACTGCGTTTCGGATTTGTGCCGTCATCCTCTCGAAGTATAGATACACCAGAAAGTTTCAATACTGTAACGCGTGCACCTAAAGGGTCTATGCGCATCGAGCTTGTACCGTTTACGATATCAATCATATTATTAATTATGGACTAATTTTGAGATTGCGTTTTGTACAGCTTTGAAAAGACGCTTGTTGCATTCATATGTAATTTATTAAACGATCCTGCTTCGACAATGCTTCCATTTTCGCATACATATATTATATCGACATTTTTAAGAGTACTAACACGGTGGGCAATAAATATCAGAGTTTTTTTTGTTAATTCCTTTTCTAATCCATCTTGTATTTTCCCTTCTGTGCGTGAATCAAGCGAAGAAGTTGCCTCATCAAAAATAATGATTTCAGGATCTCTACAAATTGCGCGTGCAATACCAACGCGCTGTCGTTCACCGCCAGAAAGATGATACCCCTTTTCTCCAATTGGTGTCTTTAAACCATCCGGTAGTTTTTCAATGACGTCATCAAGTTGTGAAACTTTTAATGCTTTTTTGAGTAGATCAGGATCGACTTTGCGCATCAATGTAATGTTTTCTTCAAGCGTCATATTGAACATCTCTGAGTCCTGTAGGACAATAGCTATATGTTGGCTCACTTCGTCATGTGAAACATCATAAAAACTTGTTGAGCCAATCTTATATTCCCCTTGACTTAGCGGGTATAGTCCCACAAGTATTTTGCTCAATGTCGATTTACCACTTCCTGTTTTCCCTACGATTCCTACCTTTTGAAATTTCGGTATAGAAATATTTATATCTTTTAGAGCTGAAGGCGCATCCTTTTCGATATGATCATACGAAAAGGATGCGTTATAAAGACTGATAAACTGCCACTTTTTTGGAAACAATGAAGTTCCCCTATTTACATTGTCTTTAGCCCAAAAAATAGTCATCATCCTGCCGATACTAGATTTTGATTCAAGCATTTTCTCGTAATTGGATAATATATCTGAGGTTCGATTGGTCAGCTGGATCATATAACTATTTATGATGACAATCGACCCAGCAGAAAGTAATCCACGCGCAACATCAATACCTGAAACAAGAAGAAAGACACCCATAATGACAGCGTTATAGACTTGATATACCTGCCACTGCATAATTGAAACGCGGCGAATCTCATATTCAAATGTTTTTTTCAGTTGTTCGCGCTTTGCTACATGTTCACCAAATTTCTTTTGTGCACCTGACGATTTTATTGTTAAGATGTTTCCAATTCCTTCAACATGGGCGCCGCTTGCATCTTCCATAGACTTATTTAGCTTTTCGTTAAGATCTTGAATACGATCATAAAAATAGCGAAGAATCATCCAGAATCCAAGCCCATACAATAGACACAGTACGATATATGGTGGTCTTAGGACAATGAGTAATCCAACTGTATAGATGAGATTAATGACAGTCGGGTACATCGTATTACTGAAAAAATAGCTGATAGTCCATAAATCGCTGATACCCTTCTGCAATCGTTGATATTTATTGCCAGTAAGTTCTTTATCGTGCCATGCAAGTGATAGATCAAGCAGTCGATCAAATCCTTTGACGCGGATATCATATGAAACCTCGCTTTGGATATCTCCCATTGATTGCTTAATTCGCAGACGTAGATAGGCGGCTATTGATGTTAAGACGGATCCAATTAAGACAAGTAAATAAAATGGTTGTAGAGGATCCCCTTTTGTATAAGAGGTAAAGTAATCTACAACCATACCCATTATTAATGGTGGTATTGCACCAAAACCAAGGATAAGAATCAGGATGAAGGAAAAGAAAAGGTATGCTTTTTTTCTTTTACCCAATAGGTAGAGTACTGCCTTCCCAAAATTCATCCACGTAAATGTCGCATTATCTTTTTCTGACATAATATATTTTACCTCTTTTATTTTTCATTCCTATTTCATATAACAAATGTATAATAGCTAGATCAGCATATATGAAGCATAGGTTTATAAACGCACTTACAAAAGCCACTCAGTTATCGAGAAAAGATCTTACAGCAGCAATCACCGTATCATTTGTCGCTATTCCACAGGCTCTTGCATACGCTGCTATGGCAGGACTTCCTGCATATGTAGGTTTGTATGCGACGTCAATGCCAACATTCATTGCTGCATTTTTTGGGACGTCGCGCATATTATCAACGGGGCCAATAGCAATCATTTCTTTGTTGACCGCAACATCGCTGGCTTCATATGGGCCTGATCCAGCCCAGCTCATTATTGCCGCTGTTGTGTTGTCACTTCTTGTTGGGTGCATACAGATTGTGCTCGGCATACTCCATGTGGGATCCTTGATTAACTTTATTGCATATCCCGTGCTAAGTGGGTTTACCACAGCAGCTGCATTTATCATCTGGTTTTCACAAGTTCCCAAACTTTTTGGTGTGGCAGTCTCTGAACAGCCGCATTTCTATCAGGTTTTTCTAGAGACTTTAAGCAAACTATCCACCTTTCATATGCCAACAATGATAATTGGGCTTGGCTCGGTGCTTACCTTACTCATGTTAAAAAAATATGCACCACGATTACCCGCTGCACTCATTGTGGTGATAGCTGGAACCATAATGAGTATGGGCATGCAGTATGATGGCAATATCATTGGCAATGTTCCACAAGGATTTTATTTGTTCGACATGCGTAGCATCATTGGATTCGATCCATCTGGTTTATTAACAAATGCTTTCATTATTGCTGTAGTCGGATTCGTCAGTGGCATATCAATTATCAAACAGCTTGCTGTACAAACACGTGATAAAGTAAACCCTAATAGAGAAATGATTGCGCAAGGTATCGCAAACGTGTCGTCAGGACTTATTGGTTCGTATCCTGTCGCAGGATCAGTCTCAAGAACGGCAATCAATATGAATGCAGGTGCGCAATCAAGATTATCGTCAATGCTTCTTGGCATGATAAGTCTTATTGTCATGATATTTTTAGCTCCTCTACTTTTTCATCTTACCTACGCTTCGCTTGCAGCGATTATTATGGTGGCGGTGGGAGAGCTTATTGACATTAAAGAAATTAAACGACTTTTGCTCACACAATATAGAGATGGTATAGTGGCACTGTTAACATTTGCCTCAACACTTTTTTTTGCCCCACATCTAGATCTTGGTATTCTTGTGGGAATAGTTGCATCAGTTTTTGCACATATGCATCGTGTTGCAAAGCCACATATTGAAATATTTTTTTGTCACGATATCGACTACTTACACTCACATCATTACCATATTCATACATATCCATCTAATGATCTGGTTATGGGAGTATCGGTCGAATTAAGTCTTTCATTTGCAAACGCAACGTATGTACAAGAAAAAATTATTGAAAACATCGAAGCCCAGAAGAAAAAACCAAAGTATGTCTTACTTATAGCGAGTTATATTGCTGGTATTGACGCATCTGCTGAACAAGTGTTACTTCACCTACATGCTCAGTTGCGCGAAAGAAACATAAGACTTTTAATTGCGGGTCTCAAACCTCGTGTTGAGGCATCACTTAAAGATACTGAATTGTACGATTTTATAGGAGGAAAAAATATTTATCCCGAAATTAATCTTGCGCTTAAGGCTATTCACGATCGCGAAGGAAACGGAAAGTAATCGTATTACTCCCAGCCAAATTCAGAGAAGAATATGTTGTTTTGGGAATTTTCAATCGCGGTTTTAATATAAGGTATCGTATTTTCTGGTAATGCATCAAAAGGAAACCAATCCATATTATCACACTTATCTGGTTCAGAATTTACTGGTTCATCGTTCCACTGATCAACAATATAGAAAAAATCCATACGTATATCATTGCTTTTTCTATGCATAACATGCGCGAGCTTTATATCGCTAGGGGCAAGCTCCACTCCTGTTTCTTCGCGAATCTCGCGCAACGTTCCTTTTGTGACGGTCTCATTTTCCTCTATATGTCCTGCGGGGAGGCCATAATAACCGTCCATGTAGCCAGTATTACAGCGCCTTAAAAGAAGAATCTTACCGTCTCGAATGAATAAACCATATCCTGAAGCAATCATTTTAAATCTATTCATAAAAAGAAGTATAACAATAGAGCTTCATAATTGTGATGTTTATGTAAAACCTATATAATGGTGCAACATGGCAAATGTTGATGGAAAAATTCCGTACGATAAGAGCATCATTATCTCCACAGAAACTTCTTTAGAAACACTTATAGAACTTGTCGAAGCAACAAAAGATGTAAAAGGCATTGGCGGTTATAAAGTCGGCATGCAGCTCGGACTAACAGAATCGTTAGCAAAAACGGTAGCTACGATTAAGGAACGTACCGAGCTACCTGTTATCTTTGACTATCAGAAGGCCGGGAATGACATTCCCGATATGGGAAAGGTTTTTGCGCAAATCTGTAAAGATGCCCATGTTGATTCTGCGATATTATTTCCATTCACCGGCGGTATGACCACACGCGAATGGATAAAGGCGCTACAAGAAAATGGTACAAATGTTATGGTCGGCGCGCATATGACACATCCCGAGTTTTTATGGGATGAAGGCGGCGTCATACATTCAGACGGTCCGGCACGGATTTTTGAGATCGCCGCTAAAGTTGGCGTTAAAGATTTTGTCGTGCCGGGGAATAAATTAGACTTTGTTGCAATATATAAAAAACTCCTCGATACAGTTGTAGGAGCAGGCGCATATTCGTTGTACGCACCAGGATTTGTCGCTCAAGGTGGCAGTATTGCCGCTATGGATAAGGTCGCTGGTGATAACTGGCATGCCATTGTCGGCAGAGGGATATATGAAGCATCAGATATGCATATAGCAGCGGTTGAACTAACCGCAACATTAGGATTTACCCAATAATATATGTCAGACCATCCTGAAGGACTAACAGAAGCACAAGAAAAATTAGCTGATCTTTTGTTCACAACAAAAACGCGTGCAAAAGTTCGTCGTCGCAGTGGGACACCAGGCAACTGGACCTTTTCACAGATAGAAAGAGATACAAGTCCTGTCGATTTTGCTCAAGAAGGCGAATTTGTCTTAAAACTGCACGAAACAAACCCCGACGCACCTCTGTCACCAATTTACTTTAATCTGCGCAATCTTCCTCGAGAAATTCTCGATCAAATGGCGCTTGCTATGGCAGATATTCCCGATACCGTTACGCCAGCATTTTGTGTTGGTATTCCCCAAGCAGGCGAGCCCATTGGTCTAGCATATGCGGCTGCCACAGGAATGCCACATATTCAGATTCTTGTGAAGGAAGAAACTCCAGAAGGTAGAAAAATTATCGCATCACCGGAACATAAAGATGTAAAGGGCCCCGTGCGCATTATTGATGATTTAGTAACACAGGGTCATACAAAAATTGAAACGATCAATGCCATACGGAGTATGGGTATTGAGATAGCCGATTTGACCGTTCTTATAGATAGAGAACAGGGTGCGCGCGCAGATCTTGCAGCTGCAAATGTCGACTTGCGCGCAGTATTTACTATGCAACAGCTTCTTGACTATTATCTTCGTGTAGGCCATATTGACCAAGCTCGCTACGATGAGGTTACTGCCTATACAAAGTCATAATCTGAGGCAAACATTGCTTATTTATCGATAGTACGATATAATATGAACTATTAACAGAGATACATTCATGTGCATCTAAACCTGCCTTTGTCTGTCTCTCACCTATTTATTTTTTATACATATGTACAATTCCAGACCCTCTAGTGGGCGAAATAACCAGAATCGTAGTTACTATCGTGGTGGCGGTGATAGCCGTGGTTTTAATAGACCTCGACGCCCTAACGTTACACGACAACAAAAGAGCTTTCAGCCTTCAATGTTTATAAAGAGTGCCGAAATGAAAGAAGAGGAAGCATATCAAGCCACCCACGTATGGGCAGATTTTGCTATTTCTGATCAGATAAAACGCAATATTACTTCTCGTGGATATACCACTCCAACCCCAATCCAGGATCAGATCATTCCGCATTTACTCGAAGGTAAAGATGTCATCGGGCTTGCACATACGGGTACGGGGAAAACTGCAGCATTTCTTATCCCGCTTATTGATAAAATTAGCCGCGATAATAGAGAAAAAGTTCTTATTATTGCGCCCACACGCGAATTAGCCGTACAAATCCAAGAAGAACATAGGCAGTTTGCTTCAGGCATGAATCAAACATCGGTTTTATGTATTGGCGGTGTAAATATTAAAGCACAGGTCGACAGAGTAAGAAGAGTACACCATTTTGTTATTGGTACGCCGGGCCGTCTTATTGACCTTGAAAAACGTGGCGTGCTTCGCCTCGGTGATTATCATTCCGTTGTTTTGGATGAAGTTGATCAGATGTTTGATATGGGGTTTATTCATGCAATGAAATACATTATTGCGAAGTTGCCTCAACAGCGTCATTCGCTCTTTTTCTCAGCAACCCTCCCTGAGAGCGTGCGAGAAATTACTAGTAGTTTCTTAAAAGATCCGGTGACTGTTTCGCTTAAAACATCAAATTCTACATCTGCAAATGTACATCAAGATGTCATAAAACTTAATGGTCGCAATAAAATTGATGTGCTGCACGATCTACTCATAAAAGAGGATTTCAAAAAAGTCTTACTTTTTGGGCGTACTAAGCATGGCATGAACAAGCTTGAGAAAATTCTTTTAGATAGAGGATTTAAAGCTGCTGCTATTCATGGCAATAAATCTCAGGCGCAGCGTCAAAAAGCATTAGATATGTTCAAGCACAACAAAGTCCAAATCCTTCTTGCAACGGATGTTGCCTCACGAGGGCTTGATATTGATAATGTGTCACACGTCATTAATTATGATCTTCCTCAAACATATGAGGACTATATTCACAGGATTGGAAGAACTGGACGTGCAAATAAGACAGGTTTTGCCTTGACGTTCATGGACTAAGCACAGCACTGATTCTTTGAGCAAGTTCTTGCGGCTTTTCTAAGGGTAGAATATGATAGGCATCCTTAATGACATATAGGCTGCTGTTTGGAAGATGGGATGTTACTTCTTTTGCCATAGATGCAGTAGCAAATCCATCGAATTCGCCATATATAAAAGCCACTGGAAGTGCATGCGGATGCAGCGATGTAGTGCGAAACAGCGTGGATGCCCATCTAAATATATATGACAGACGTGTGTCTATTGCGAACAATCTCATACATTCATTCATTGCCTGAGGCTTAGTTATACTTGCAAGGCCACCTATCATAAATATTGCCTGTTTTATGGGAAATCTTTTAACTAGAAAACATACAGCTGAGGTAAGGAATGCATACGTTCCAATGAGTGAAAAAAGTGGCCGTATGAGATTATGACTGGAAGTAAATATGGGCGTAGCTATTAAGAGAATTTTCTTTACTGGAACAAGATAGTTTTCCAACATATGAATGACTATAAGACCACTCATTGAGTAGCCGACAACATACTCGATAGCACCTCTTTCTTCAATAAATTCACGAACAAATGCAGTAATACTTTCTATGTCTGGCGAAATTTCTATATTTTTATTGAGGCCATATCCAGGAAGATCTAGCAGTAGTACAGTATATTTTTTTGATAGTACATCAATACAGTGGTCCCAAATCTCTGATCCGACACCAAACCCATGAAGTAGTAAAAGAACTGGTCCATCTCCTATTTCTCTGAAAGAAACAAGCTTATCATTAACTCGTATTTTCTTCATGGCGTCTAGACTGGGTATATGAATGATAAATGAATGTCGTTATCCATCGAATGAGATATTCAATGGCATTTAATGGGTTTCTCTTAAATCTTCGAGAGGATATATAGGCAATGAGTGTTGGGTCATATATTATTTCTCCATAAGGATGAAGGTGCATTGCAATGTCCATATCCTCATGAACGATGCTGTTGTCCATACATGTTGCGTTGCTAATTTTTTCCCATGCTTCTTTTTGTATAGCCATGTTTGAACCAAAAAGCGTGTTGTAACCTTGTATTTGTTTCGTGAAGAAAAAGTACAGAAGGGATTGTAATCTGGGTTTATTATTGATAATAACTAAGTGATCATAAACCGCCCCAGGACCGCTCACTCCAACTAGTTTTGAGTTCGTCGCGAAGTGTTTTTTAATCTTTTCAATCCAGTCTTCAGGTAAGCGAGAGTCGCCATCGCAACGCGCAATGATGTCAAACTGTGCTGCATTAAAACCTGTATTGCGCGCCCAAGAAATTCCTTGCTGTTTTTCATGCAGTACATGTACACCTGCCGCAGTTGCAATACTGACCGTATTGTCAGTTGAATTGTTATCAACAACGATGATTTCATCTGCTTGCACTGTTTGAGACTGTAGAGTTCTTATGCATTCTTCAATGTACGCACCCTCATTGTAAGTTGGGATAACGACGGAGACCTTCATGGTTTAATAAAACGTAATTTCAAGCTACTCATAGTGTAGCATATTGATAGTAATAAGGGACTTGACAGATGTGATTGCTCTTTGGTACTATATCCCCATAGGGGGGATATATGGCATACAAACCAACAACAGAAAAAGAGCGCATACTACACCGGCTTAAAATTGCCCAAGGGCATCTTCATAAGATTATTTCTATGGTTGATGATGATCAATATTGTATCGATGTACTGCATCAATCCGACGCAGTCCAAAAGGCATTACAGAATGTTGATAGTATTATTCTTGAAAATCACTTAAAAACGTGTACTGCAAATGCGATCAGCGAGGGGAGAACCGAAGAGGCGATCGCAGAGGTAATGAATGTTTTTAAAAACAAACGGTAATATGACAAAGAAAACTTTTGATGTAAAAGGAATGCATTGCGCGTCATGCGTATATGTTGTTGAGAAAGCTTTGAAAGGCGTCCCTGGTGTGCAGGGAGCCGTTGTAAATTTAGCTACAAACAAGGCTACCGTCGAATGCGCAACTAATGTAGAAGAAAAAATACTCACCGATGCAGTGGCCAAAACTGGCTATGCGCTTGCTCCTATTGAACATAAAAGTTCAGAGAGGACGATGCCCGCTGGTCACGATCATATGGCGATGATGGAAGCGGACAATCTAAAAGAACACGTTGTTACTTCTATAGTGTTTGTCGCCATTAGTGTCCTGATTATGGTCATTGATCTTTTTATGATGCCAAGTCATACCGTTAAGGAATTTTTACATCATCTTATGCCTATTATGGCAACATATATGATGTTTACAGTTGGACGACAATATATTGCTGGTGTTGGAAGATTTATTCGCTATAAACGAGCAGATATGGATGCGCTTGTTGGGATCGGAACGCTTGTTGCGTTTATATATAGCTTTGTATTAACTGCGTTTGAAGAACCTTTGAGCGCATATGTTGATGTTGAACATACGTATTATGAAATTGTTATTGTTGTTATCGGACTCATTACTCTGGGAAAATTTTTAGAAGCGCGTGCAAAGTCACACACATCAGGGGCCATTCAAAAACTAATTGGGCTTCAAGCAAAAACAGCACGGGTCTTACGCGATGGAAAAGAACTAGATATTGCGATTGGCGAAGTTGTTGTTGGCGATCTAGTGCGTGTACGCCCTGGTGAGAAAATTCCGGTAGATGGCATTATAACTGAAGGAGCATCGACTATTGATGAATCGATGGTAACGGGGGAGAGTATGCCCATCGATAAAACGGTGGGAGCACAGGTTATTGGTGCAACGATGAATACATCCGGGACCTTTATTATGAAGGCGACAAAGGTTGGTGCCGACTCGATGCTTGCACAGATAATAAAACTGGTCGAAGACGCGCAAGGATCTAAAGCACCCATTCAAAGACTTGCTGATGTTATTTCCTCTTATTTTGTCCCTGCTGTCCTCATTATTGGAGCGATGACGTTCTTTGGCTGGGTGCTTTTAGGCGGCCCACAGGGTTGGGTTTTTGGTCTATACAGCATGATTTCTGTGCTTATTATCGCATGTCCTTGTGCAATGGGTTTGGCTACGCCAACAGCAATAATGGTTGGTACGGGAAAAGGCGCTGAAATGGGAGTTCTAATTAAGGACGCAGAAAGTCTAGAGATTGCACATAAAATTCAAACGGTTGTTTTTGATAAAACTGGCACACTAACAACAGGGAAGCCAGAAGTTACCGATGTTATTGCCTTAGGGAAAGATCATACGGAACATGATATTGTACAACTTGCCGCATCTCTTGAAAAAGGATCAGAACACCCGCTTGCGGAGGCAATAATAAAAAAAGCTGCATCACAAAATCTCCCGCTCAAAAAAATAGATGGTTTTTCTGCTCGCGCTGGTCGTGGAATCGAAGGATCAATTGGAGACAACCAACTTTTCTTTGGCAACAGAAGACTTATGGATGAAGAAAACATAAGCATCTCCTCATCGATTGAATTGATCGAAAAACTTGAAGGACAAGGGAAAACAGTTATGATGCTTGGGAGAAAAGGAAAGCTTGTCGGAATATTGGCTGTTGCAGACGTAATAAAGCCTTCTGCAAAAGAAGCTATAGAGATGCTTAATGCAAAGCATATTGAGACCATTTTGCTCACTGGAGATAATAAGAAAACCGCAAATGCTATTGCACAACAAATTGGTATTGAACGTGTGCTTGCTGAAGTTTTACCAGGTGAGAAAGAGGCACAGATTAGAAAACTACAAAGAGAAGGTCGCATTGTAGCAATGGTTGGCGATGGCATCAATGATGCCCCTGCACTCGCCGCCGCAGATATCGGTATAGCAATGGGCGGCGGGACCGATGTCGCCATTGAGGCAGCTGATATTACACTTGTTAACAAAGATGTTCGTTCTGTAGTGCGCGCTATCGAACTTTCAAAAAAAACGATGCGCACCATAAAAATGAATTTGTTCTGGGCTTTCGGGTATAATGTAGTACTGATTCCAGTTGCGATGGGTGTTCTGTATCCATTTACAGGCTACATGTTGAATCCCATCTTGGCATCAGTCGCAATGAGTTTATCATCGATTTCAGTAGTTACGAATTCGCTCTTATTAAAAGGATCAAGATTTAAGAGTTGATCAAACATCTATGGATTTGTGGACAGTTTTCATAACAGGATTACTTACCGGAGGCTTGTCGTGTCTTGCGGTGCAGGGTGGCCTTCTTGCTGCTTCATTAGCACAGAGTGATGAGTATATAGGCGAGAGAAAGCTACAAAAATCGCATCATATACTCCCTATCCTATCTTTCCTTGTCGCAAAACTTATTGCCTATACTGCATTTGGATTTCTCCTAGGGTGGTTGGGTTCATTTTTCCAGCTTTCCTTAGGTATGCAAATATTTATGCAATTGTTTGTTGTTATTTTTATGTTTGGGACAGCGATGAGCATTCTCGACGTGCACCCCATATTTCGCTACTTTGTTATTCAGCCACCTCGATTCTTAACAAAGCTTGTGCGCCAACAATCGAAAAGTAAAAGTATGTTCGGTCCAGCTATATTGGGAGCGTTTACCGTTTTTATACCTTGTGGTACCACACAAGCTATGATGGCCCTTGCTATTGCATCAGGAAGCCCGATACTTGGTGCAACAATACTATTTGTGTTTGTTTTGGGTACATCTCCGTTATTTTTTACTCTTGGTTATCTTGCAAAAAGACTTGGTGCAACAACAAACAAGCGACTGATGCGTATTACCGCAGCAGCACTTGTGTTACTTGCACTTATAAATCTAAATAATGTGCTTGCGCTTTCTGGTAGTGATCTTGCCGTATCTTTTAGTAAAACTGACAAACCTCAAGGCCCTTCAGTATCAGAAGCGGTGATCGAGTTTAATGAAACAACCTATTCACCCGACAACATTACGGTTAAGGCAGGTTCAGAAGTTACTCTGAAGCTAAAAAATACCGCCGGATCTGGTTGTATTCAGGCGTTTACCATTCCAAAGCTTAATATTCAAACAATAGTGCCTGTAGGCTCAGAAGAGGACATAACATTTACTGCACCAAGTACTCCAGGCAAGATTGCCTTTATGTGTAGTATGGGTATGTACCGAGGTGTTATAAACGTATTGTAATATGAAAAAAATTACCTTAAAAATAGATGGAATGCACTGCGCAAGTTGTCCCATTATGATCGATGGAAAACTTGAGGATGAGGTAGATGGTGTGGTGAGGGCGGAAACGCACTATGCACAACAGCTTTGTGAGGTTGAGTACGATGAAAACAAGACGCACGAAAAGGCGATCTTAAACGCTATTCAGAATATAGGCTACGCTGCTGAAATTATTTAGTGTCTTCCCAAGGCGACATGAGCTGAAAGTAGTTGCCATCAGGATCGGCAAATGTCGCAATCCACATCCCACCCATTTCGTAAGGTTCTTTCACGACCTCAGCGCCTAACTCTTTAATGCGCTCGAATTCTTCTTTAACCTCTGTTGTTTCGAAATTTATTATGATGCGTGCAGGATTTTCTGATTTTCCTACGGCTTCTGAATGTTCGCCGACAGAAAGAAAGCTGTTTCCGACTTGCCAGCCAGACCAGTTTCCTTCGGTCATATCTGCAGGCTTGCCGAAGACCTTTTCATAAAATTCGGCCATAACTTTGGGTTGCATGGATCCTACCATGATTGAGTTTAGATTAAGCATATCTATTCATTATAGCGAAATATCTGAAGAATAGTGAATCAATGCAGCATTCACCCGAAATGTATCCGAACTCATGCTGCACGACTCCACAGTTAACGAATATTAATAATTTCTTCGGTTTCCACCAAATCGATTATTTTCTCCTCGAAAATTGTCTTTATTTTCTCTTGGTTTAGCAAGGTTGACCATTATGTTTCTACCTTCGACTTCTCTACCATCCATTTCTAATGCCTTTTGAGCATCTTCTTCGTTGGTGAATGTGACGAATCCGAAACCTTTTGAACGTCCTGTATCTCTATCAGTAATGATAATAGCTTCAGTTATTTCACCGTATTGAGCGAAAAGTTCTTTAAGTGCTTCACTGGTTAATGACCAAGGAATGCCTCCTATAAAAAGTTTATTTTTTGTATCCATGTATATTCACCTACTTTCTGTATGGGTAATGAGTAACCTCTCTGTGAGCTTTATATGTGTTTATGTAGATATAAAGGTAAGATAATAATATGTATATTATACACTATTCTGCCCAAGTTACGAATGTAAATGCTTTATTGCCATTTCCGAAGTCACGTTCAAAAACGGAGTGACGTTTGTTCTCAGAAGTGCGGAGTTCCCTTCCCCATGTTTTTCTATCTTCGTGGTCAATATGTTGCCCTGTAGTCGCAAGAGCCTGAGATATGGTGGCGAGACCATCGAGGTGTCCATAAAGTATCTCAAGCATTTCATAATCGTGATCGTTTGGATGTTGATTTAGTAGTGGATCATTCGAGTAATCCATACACGTTCCCATAGGTGTATTACCAAAGTCTTCATCTTGGTGATCAAGTCCGAAAATGTGACCTATCTCTTGGCACATAACTAGATTTCTCCATGCTGGTGTGTTGTATGTACCTGTATTAAAGTAGGTATCATTCAGTTTTACAGTGCCTTGGGTAATATGCATGCCACTTACCCAGACAGATGCGATTCCAAGCCATCCGGTGCCGCCGTATTTTGCATTACAGATTTCGCCTCTCCCTAAGGTTGGCGTACAGGTCTTTGGTGTA
The DNA here is from genome assembly GCA_964612595.1 of uncultured Gammaproteobacteria bacterium. Classification (GTDB taxonomy): domain Bacteria; phylum Patescibacteriota; class Microgenomatia; order UBA1406; family HO2-37-13b; genus OLB23. The sequence goes on from CAZTFB010000002.1 coordinate 307,221, forward strand.
TTTCTACCTTTTGTATTGTTGGTTCCTCCATCCACAATGTCTGTATTGAGCACATCTGAAACAGTCCAATCGAAATCAGCAGATACAAGATGTGGGTCCCACTTACTATTAACATTATCGCCAAGCTTAATAGTGAAAGGATTGGTAGTCCTTGCCCAGTGGTAGCCGCCCCATGAGTGGTCGGCTTGTGCTTTTATTGGGGAAAAAACAAAGAAAATTGCGCTCAAGACGACTAACTTCAGAATAAATCTTTGCATACCGCAATACTATTTGAATCTGATACAAAAGTCAAGATCTTTAATCTTGCGAATTTTTAAGGAAATATGTACCATATATGGAGGAAGGAGTTGTACATATATGAACTATACAAAAAAACTCTTAGCATATTTCGCAGTTACTACCTTAGTCCTTTGGGCATTCAATTCCTTTTTTCCAGATCTTTTTGTATTCGGAAGGGGACAAATAGGGTATTGGCAAGCTGTTTTGACGACTGCATTCGGTCTTACCTTGGCAGTGATGGTCTTAGATATACTTGTCTTTGACTTTAAAATTAAACTGATGCCACAGCAATATTTGGCCTTAGAAGGATTAGTGAACATCGGATCGCTGTATCTACTAGCTCATACTTTGCTCCAAAATTCAGTTGGGGTAGGTATAAAAGCATTTTGGGTAGCTATTCTTGTTGGGCTTGGTGTCAGCGCAGCACAATATGTGGTAAAGCAGTTTGTTGATCACAGACTAAAGTAAGCTGCTTGGATAGTTACTTTTTTGTACGCTTGCTTGGCTTGAGTGCCTTTTGTGCGAGCATTTCTCGTTTAATTTCGAGTCTTTTTTTGGTTTTGTGTGAATGGGTTTTCTTCATTTTGCCGACTCCTGTGTCTCTTTTTGCCATATACCTAATGATACACTATTAATGTGCAGAACATTAGGTGAATTTAGGGTTTCTCTAAAGATCTGAGATATGTGGTCAATGCTTCTTGTTTTTCTTGAGGAAGCGTGGGGAAAACAGCATCAATATAGCTACTGAGCTGTGTTTGTGTGAGCACTGTTAAAAGTTTATCAAACTCTTCTTTAGGAACATACTTTAGAATAATATCTCTTTGTGATTCTTCGTCATCAGCGTGTTCAAGTGCATCAGCGAGTTTTATCTGAACATCTTTACTCAAACTTGTCCCAATTTCTGCTATTGCTTCGGTATAAATGTACGCAAAGAATGTGGTGATAAATTGTAGCTTGCTGTCTTTGTAGCCAACTATGGTCAAGATCTTGTGTAGTACTTCTCTTTCATCCATATTATTGTCTGTGAGCCATGGCTCTCGCTCCCATACCTACGCCGGCAAGATACATGCCTGTTGCAACGGGTAAATATGCGGGAGCGCTTAATACTGATAATGCGGTGAGTGCGCCTGTACCGACTGTCTGACCAACTTTTGAAATGAGAAATGCATTTTTTTCAGTTTCAGATTCAGCATTTTTCATGCTTTGCCATTCGGCGGCGACACCTGCTCCAGCTAACACGCTGCCGCCGGCAGACAACATGAGAGGTACTGGATTGCCGGTGAGGACCGAACCAACCACACCGAACATAGCAAGCCCAGTGCCCCAGTTAATCGCAAGTTCGGAACCAACAAATCGCACGCCATGTCCAATCCATCGTTTTAATTTGCTTCCTGCTTTTGCAAGCCACTCGTTGGAAGCTTGTGTTGCTGCTTCATTTTCGTATGGCTTCTCTGGAACAGTTGATTCTGGCGATTCTGTTGGAGCTAGTATTGGTGCTACTGGTGTTTTCTCAGTCATAAGTTTTTGCGACGTAGATATAAGCCGTACCCAATAAGTATACCAAGCGACGTCAGTGAAACCAATGCACCGCATTTTATGGTATGCGAATCATACACAAACGCAACGTCAGATGTACCCTCGGGAACATTGATACCACGGAACGCCCAATTAGTTCTCAAAATCTCAACTTCTTCGCCATTAATCAAAGCTTTCCATCCAGGATAAAATGTGTCGGTCAAGACGAATAAGCCAGGCTTGTCTGTAGTTACGGTGAATGCCAATTCCTGGGCTGCAATTTTTTTGTTTATAACGCTTGCCGTACCTACGCTCTCCGAATTCTCTCCTGCAAATGATATAAACGCCGATTGTGTCGCCTGAAATTCATTAGATGTGAGATTTTTAAAAATGGTTTCTTTATCGTCTTCCCGTTTTATGGAATGTGCGACATATGCTCTTGGTAACGCATTTTTATTTTTATAAATCTGATAAAGATTTTCTTCCCAGACAAGATCAAATTCTTCATCAAACAATGCTTGTTCACCACCGTTTTTATTTACCCAGCTATTGCGAAAATTATTTTCACGATCAGGATAGTAAGCGGCAGAAAACAAATTTAGAATCTTCTGTTTGTTTGGGCCATCTGGAAATTGCATTGATCCACGGTCTGTTGGTTTTGCATAGAGTACGTTACCCTGCATTGCTAATTCGCCCGCATACTGGTTATAGAGTGGATCGTTTCCACCCGACGAGGGAATCTGAAATACTGCGTTTGCATTCGTCGGTAGATAATCGTAATAACGAAGCCCATCGTTTTTTGTCAGCGTGTGCAATTTCTCAATAACAGGGTGTTCAGGATAGAAAAATTCTTTAGGTGAGAACGGGGTATATTTATTGCCAAAACGTATAAGCTCGATGCTTGTCAAAAGTAGGACTGCCAGTCCTAAAAGTAGTTGGAGGTTATATTTCTTTTGGCGTGATGTTTTGTATGCAGCCATGCCAACCGCGATCGTTATCAGTAAGCCCACAATAAACCCAGAAGGGAGTATGCTGTTGCGGAGAATACTGGCTATGTGTTCTCTAAATATTGCTGGCATGGTTTTTGAAATAAGAAGTAACCAGTAGACAACAAGCAAAACTGCAAGTCCGCCAAAAAAACGGGTGACGCGCGCAGTGTTCTGTTTGCGAATATCTTGCAACAATTGTGCGAAACCAAAACAGCTCAAGATCAGCGCGCCGAATATATAGATTGATGAAAATCGTGCGAAGGTACTTGATGATATGATAGGTATTTTGAGGGTAAAAAGCGTGTATGAAACGATGTTTTCAAGTGAAAGCACAAGTCCTACAAGCATAATGATGAACGCAGCTATAAATACACGTTGTTTTTTTTGAATATGAAATCCACTCAAACTATACAAAAATAATAGGAATGGAATAGTACCAAAGTAAATAGCTGACTCCGCATAATTAATCTTTCCCCACCAATTACGTGTTACTGGATGTCCAAAGAAATCGGGGATTATGGCCTGAATATATGATGTCAGTGCGAGCGATTCAGATCTAAAGAATGTTTCTGATGTAATGAATCCTCGCACGCTTTGTGTATAAGTTTCAATAGCGGGAATGAGCACAATTGCTGAGAGTCCAGTACTGATGAGGATTGTTAAAAAATATGTGCCGAGAAGTCTGGGTTTGCGCATAGTAATCCATGTACACATAACCCAGATGGTAAACACCATATAGACAAACAAAGCTGTCTGTATGTGGCCGGCAAATAAAGAAAACGTTAATCCGGCAACCATGCCAATAAAATATCGCGCGCGCTTTGAGTCGATATACGCCTCAAAGCACCATAGAACACACGGTATCCAGAGATAGGCATGACCAATGGTACCAAGCGTCAGCCATACCATAATATATGCGGAGAAGCTAAAACTCAGTGCTCCAAAGGTTGCAATAAGACGACGAAAGCCAACTTTATGCAAGAACTTATACATAAAGATATAGGCAAGCATTATTTGAGCAAGCACATACATCGTGTAGGCAATTGGATATGACGCGATAAAGTATAGAACGTTCAGCGGATACATAACGGCTGCCTGAATATTGCCGATAAGCGATGTACCATTTAATATGTACGGATTCCACAGCGGCAGCACACCCTGTTTTATTGCATCAATGAAATACAATTTTATAGGTAGAATGACGCCGACACTATCAGAGACTAAATAATTCTTATAGTGCCTTGCTGCATTTGCCAAATCTTGTGTTGACCATATCGTATCTTTCCATGGATAAAGAAAACCGACTTCGAAATCAAACCCTCCAAGAATGTATCCCTTTGTAAACATCTCACGGCAAAAAATTAGCAGGATAGTTATTAAGAAGAGATAGGGAACATAGACATTAATGAATGAAAGAAATCGCTTTTTTTGTGCGAACATAGGATGTAGTATAGACCAATCTGCTATATTATTCTGCAGCATGGACGAGTTCATCTCTAACATAGCAGATGATTTCAGTATAATTTCACTGCATGAGCGATATAAAAATCGAAGCAAGCTGGAAAAATGTCCTTGCTTCAGAATTTAAAAAACCATACTGGCGAGAATTAACGAACACCATTCGCAAAGAGTATCTTTCTTCTACTGTATACCCTCCTGCACCACAGGTCTTTCGTGCCTTCGACCTTTGTCCTTTCGATAAAGTGAAAGTTGTTATTGTCGGTCAGGATCCCTACCACGGAAAGGGACAGGCAAATGGCTTGTCTTTTTCTGTTAGTTATGGCGTTACGCTTCCTCCATCGCTGAAAAACATCTATAAAGAAATCCATAGTGATCTTGGCGTAACACCGCTTGTGTCGGGCGACTTAACACGATGGGCGAAACAAGGAGTGCTTATGCTGAATAGTGTCTTAACAGTTTTAGCAGGTAAACCCGCATCGCATGCGGGGAACGGATGGGAGTTATTTACGGATGCAGTAATCGCACGGTTGAATGAAGAAAGGGAACACATCGTCTTTATGTTATGGGGAAAGTACGCGCAGTCAAAGGGAATGGTTGTTGATAGAACTAAACATCTCGTCCTTACATCGGCACACCCATCACCATACTCCGCCACAATGTTTTTCGGTAATCATCATTTTAGCCAGTGTAACGGATATCTGAAAAAAAACGGCATAGATCCTATTGATTGGAGATAGCCTATTTCTTAGTACTTCTCAGATCAGTAATATGTGGAAGTGCTGCAGCAGCAAACACAAGCATGGCACCGAGAGTAGATCGTAAGGTAGGTCCTTCGTTGAAGATAAGCATTCCGAATAGAATACTAAACACAATTTCTAAAAGCCCTAACAAACCACCGATACTCGCTTCGACATACTTTAGTCCTTCTATTATTGCCCAGAAAGCAATCATGCCAGCGGCGACATATCCTATTTGGTATATCCAGACAAGTGAAAACGATGGAAGATGTTGTGTTTCGCCTAATATCAACGAAATAGGTAGATTGGTAATAAGGATTATCAGCCAACTAAGCCAGGTAAGATACAGTGCTGAATAGTTTCCAGATAGTTTTTTAGAAAACGAAACTTCTCCGCCGCTCGCGATGCCATTAAGAACCGCCATACTCGCGGCAAGTAGTGAAAATGCTTGGAGTGAAAATGAGAATGAAATGGCTAGTCCAATGATTGCCATAAGGAAGGCGACAATTTTAACCTTTGTCAGTTTTTCTCCTAAGTAGCCGAAACCGACAGAGTACATGGTCAAGAGCATGGTGCCAAAGAAAAGAACGGTAACAGTACCAATATCCATATGGTTAAATGCGTAATAAATGGGTGCTTGGGTAAGCGAAGTGAATACGAGGAATACGCCAAGCCACTTTCGATCCTCTTTTTTAAATGGAATAATTTCTTTGTTCTTTAGTAATAGTGGGAGAAGTAGGAGACAGATGATGAGTGATCGTGACCAACCTTGGAAAAATGGTCCGAAAGAATCGCCCATGAGTCGCGACCAAACACCATAACTACCAAAACAAATGGTGGATAGTAATATGAGCTGTATTCCTTTTGTGGGTTTGTTATTCATGTGTAGGATGCTATGCAAGCTGAGGTATGTTGTCAGCATACATCTTTTTCATTGCAAGATAAGCATCCTCTATGAGTATTTTAAGAACCGATGTATCAACATCTGACAGCCGCTTAATATACAGGCAACCTACGCTTGTTTTACAAGGCCCCAATTTTTTTATCACATCTTGGTTATCCTTGAATCCAGACATAATATAGAAAGTAATATTCTGTTTTCTCGGCGAGAAACCGATGAGAGGCCAGTCACCTTCTTGTGAACTTCGTTCAGATTTATAGTGGTACTTCCCAAATCCCACAATGCTTGTTCCCCACATAACTGCCTTCTCACCCGTTATCTTTTCCATCATAGAAAGGATCTCAAAGCTATCACGTCTTTTTTCTTCCGGCTCGATAGTGTTAAGATAATCAGTTACTCTCTGGTTGGTAGGTTTTGTTTTCAGCTCAGCCATAGGTGAATGATACCAAGGTTTTCAGAGATTATCATCTGCTACAATCAAAGTATGAATAAATATATAGTGATAGTGCTCCTTTTACTTTTAGGAGCTATAACCGTCATCTACACATCCGGCAATAAAGTAACACAGGATACGATGATTGAGGAACCGATCACTGATACTGTATCCGAAGGTACAAAATCCAATCAGTATGTGCCATATACGTCTGGGATCTTTGAGAGTGTGGAACAACCACGCCGTGTTCTGTTCTTTTACGCAAGTTGGTGCCCAACATGCCGACCTGTTGATAAAAGCCTCCAAGAGCAAGCAACTACGCTTCCTTCCGACGTCGTTGTGATTCGTGTGAATTATAATGATCCAGATACTGACCAAGAAGAAAAGGATCTTGCAAAGAAATACGAAGTTGGCTATCAACATACGTTTGTACAGATAGATGAACAAGGCAACAAAATAAAGCTGTGGAATGGCGGTGGCGTTGAGGAATTACTTCAAAATCTAAAGTAATGTCGATCTCAGGAATCATAAAGAATCCAATACTCGTTATTATCGGACTTTCTATTTTTGTGATTCTATATCTCTCCGCTCAAAAAGAAACGCTCACAACGCAACAAGCTGAGATAAAGAAGTCTTGCACCCCGACGTTTGTAGATGGCGGCGGGCCCTACTATAAACCAAACGCACCATTCAGAAATAACATAGCTCCAGAACTTCACAATGGTGAAACACTTATTGTCGAAGGGAGACTTGTGAAAAGCGATTGTACAACGCCGATTACCGACGCAGAACTCGATGTCTGGCAAGCAAATGAAACAGGAAATTACGAAGACGAATGGTATAGAGGGCGCCTGCGCACAGGAAAAAATGGTGAATATTCGTTTCAAACCGTTGTGCCAAAAGGATACGGCGAAGGGACAGGCTACAGACCACCCCACATTCATTTCAAAGTTCGGTCGGGGGGCGAAGAAATAATTACCTCACAAATGTTCTTTCCAGAAGTAAAAGGACGAGCTGGATTTGATGATGCGTACATTATGAAAGTCGAAACAGAACAGAAAAATGGCAAACCGCTTCACCGAGGATATCATGATATTGTGCTTCCTTAACGACTGTGTGTCCAATCTGTGCAACAAATTCCCTTACCTGCAACTGCTGGATCAGTAGGATAGGTTGTGCCGAGATAATAATTTGCTAACCAAGGCAACCATGTGTCGTCGCTGGCTGCTTTATTGACATAGGTAGGACTATTTTGAGAAGCTTCACCGTTGCCGTAGAGCATATCAAATGCGCGCTTCAATGGATTTCCTCCTACAGAAAATGACACTAATCCTGCGCGCGCTAGTAAAATTGTTTCTACTGCAAATCCTTGCATACCTTCCCACATATAACCAGATGTGTCTGGCGGCCACTTAAATTCTGCCGCTCTTCGCCAATCTTCAGGGATTACGCCAGACACGTTTTTTCCCTGAATAGTGGAACCTGTACGATTAATTCCAGCCTTATTTGATGTATCTGCATGCCAATTGGTACCTGTATAGTTTATTTCACTGTGTTTCAGGCCAATAATATCTTCATGTGCTGCTACTAATCGCTGCAATAATTGTTGATCGTTTAGATAAAGTGCTCCAGCAATTGCAGAGGCACGTGCGTGCATTCCCCAATTATTTGCACTTTTGACGGCTGTGCCAATAACACCAGAGCCACCACTGTGGCCACTTACTCCTTTGTTTAAGAGATAACGTAGATTATCTTCAAATTCAGGGGTTCTATAGCCAATAATATCTGCTGCAATAATGTACGACTGCAAACCTCGAGACAATTCAAGCGCTCTTGAGGTTGTTGCGTTTCGATTAATTGCCTCATTAAGTGCGGTGATGACTTTTGTCTTCATAGCTGTATCACCAGTTCGTTCGGCAACCAATGCGCCGGCCATTGTTTTCACATCATGTTCGCAGTCATTATTATCAAGACAAGGTGATCCCCAACCCGATTGAGCCATATTTAACGTAGCTTGCCAGGCCGATCCATTTGTGGGGAGCGACATGAGGCGAGATTTTTCTATCCATAGCCCTTGAGATTGACCTAAAGGAACTTGAGTAGGAGTTGGGATCGACGAAGTCGGCAAGACTGAACATACCCCATACTGTGCATGTACAAGATTCCAGTCAATAAGATTAACGAAGCTATCTCCATTAAGATCTCCAACGGTAGTTTGACGTCCATAGTTAGCATGAACAGCATTATATTCAACTAAATTACAGCATCCATCGTTATTCATATCACAAAGAAGTGGAGCTGCAGATACAGGTCGTATACTCAATACGGCGAAGATAATAACAACTAATGCTGATTGACGCATATCTTACATATTACATCTTGCTTGAGTGATTTACATCTACTCTCTATTTAAGTATGATGAACAGGTACTTCATTCAATAAACGAAACGTGTGAAAAAATTCATAACTCTTTTTTTAACTGGTTGTGGTGTAGGTATAACGACACTTATTCCCGGCTTGTCTGGCGGGGCAGTAATATTAGTGGTTGGAGTATATGAAGAGCTACTGACTACCATAAAAAAAATTACTGGTGATGTAGTTAGACTTTTACTTCATGGAAAAGTTAATGAAGCATGGCGCGCAATACCTTTTTATTTCGTTGTGCCGTTTGCGTTTGGCATACTTTGCTCTATTTTTGGTTTAGCAAACATACTTTCTTATCTTCTCACAACCTATTCAATATATATGTGGGCGCTAATTTTTGGCCTGGTATTCGCCTCTGCGTTGGTCATACTGCAACGCATTCCAACATGGAATGTGAGAAAAGTCGGCGCATTCGCTATTGCAACAGTCGTATCCTATGTTGCTGTGGGCTCGATTCCATTTGAGACGCCACACACCTTGTTCTTTATTTTTTTGAGCGGTGTTCTCGCGATATGTGCATTGCTTATGCCAGGGATTTCTGGTTCGTTTGTTTTGGTACTTCTCGGAAAATATCAGTATCTATTAGCCGCAGTTATTGATCGTAACATCCAAACATTAGCGATTTTTATGGCTGGATGTATACTCGGTGTCGCACTTTTTTCGAGAGTGCTTTCATGGCTATTCAAGAAACATCACGATATATCTGTTGCTGTTATTGCGGGATGTATGTTCGGATCTCTAAGAAAAATCTGGCCTTGGAGAGAATCTAATTTGCAGTTTGATACGGTATTTCTCACCGCGGTTTTTCTCTGCGTCATCGGTATGTCGCTAGTTTTTTATATAGAAGGGAGAAAACGAAGTGTGTGAGGAGGTTGTTTTTATAACGCGTCACGAATGCTTTGGAGTTGTCCTTTAAGATCCTGATCGTATGGATTCTACACTTTGACCAAATATGAAAAAAACAGTGGTGAGTGATAACATATAATCATGAAGGATACCGCTCGTCGAACTCAAATTGAACCGGAGAGCATGCATAAATACGTGGTCGTTTTTCTTGTATCAGGGATTTTCTTTATTATATTTTCAATATATCTTTATCTACGACGTGGATTTTATGATTTATATATCATAAATAAAATTCTTGCTGGCGTTGCAGCCACACAACTTGGAGCGGTTCTTTTACTTGGATCTTTAGCAAGAATGTTCAACCGTTTTGATGTCCTACTGCAATTTAGGAAACATCTTGGGATTCTCTCATTTATTACTGCATTGCTTCACAGTCTGATTTCATTCTTTTTCTTAAGAGACCATTTTCCTCTTGAAAAGTATATAGGTCACATTAATATCCCGTTTGTCTTTGGGCTTCTGGCAATAATAATCCTTACCATCTTGTTTGTGATTTCGAATGATAAGGTACGACGCATTATCTCCCCGCAAAGGTGGTGGAAAATTCAATATATCGGCGTAAGAGTAGCTTTTATAGCAGTTATACTCCACGTTGTACTCATGAAATATCAAGGTTGGATTTCATGGTATCAAAAAGGAGGTAGTAATGAGCTTGTGCATCCAGAATGGCCAGGGCTTGGGATGTTAATCGGATTCTTCGTATTGTACGTATTAGCGCTAAAAATTGCCGAGAGAATCAGTAAGAGTCTTGGTACTTATTTCATATACCTTGGAACACCCGCACTTATTCTTATGTACATGTTTACCTTTATTTGGGGTCAAATGTTTTTCCTTGGGAGATAGTTGATTGCTAGAAAAAGTATATACACATCACACAACACTAAGTTTAAGCGGCACTTTCTGATTAGAAGAATCCTATGATCCACCCCATGAGGGAAAGTAGGATGGTGTTATATCCAGCATTGATAAGATATAGTTTTAGAGGACGATGTTCAAAAAGATAATTACTTCCAAACGCCATTGCTACCCAACCCAGGCCTGCTGCAAGGCCAGCAAAAAGCCCGAATGAGGCGGATTGGTCAGGTCCAATAAAGGCTGCTAGATTCAAAGCCATGACCAGTGTCAGTAAATACGAACCGAGTGCGCGCATAGCCATGCCGCTTTTCATCTGACTATCGCTCACGCCAGATAATTTTTGCCACGCTTTAGCAAATAACACCGAATACCAAAGGTATCCTAATATGAGACCGGTACATGATGCAAGAAACGCTGCTGGTAGATGTATATTCATATATTTATTATTGTATCAAATGACGAATCGTATTGTATTTTAGTCAATTTATTTGTTCTCCCAAACAGATCTGCAAAGATTGTCTGAAGACTTAGTCACTGACAATAACGCGAGTTAAGGCAGTTTGATGAATTTAGTACAATTACTCTCAAATGGAAACAGAAAGTCCTTCGCAAAAAACCATGGCAGTAGATATTGCAAGGGAGGAATTGTTAGATAAGGGGATCCTTGAGAAAACTGACTATGATATTGATGGTGGCGTTGACAGGGCGGATGAGCTTTGTTAGTTTTGATGTTCACGGAGTTGGACCAAGTTCAGACTTACTTCACCTCAACTTTACAATAACATTGTCAAATAACTTGACAATTATCTTGTCAATAGATATACTAACATTAGTATGTCAAAGTATCAATTAACCACAAACAATCGAGTTATCAACCTCTTGCAAGAAGTTGAAAGGCAGTATGGGCGACTCGAAGGACTTACAATCCCTAAGCAGCTTCAGCTCAATCTCCAAAGAGATAATCTTGTTCAATCCTCACACGCCTCAAATAGTATTGAAGGAAATCCACTAACTCATGCAGAGGTCACAAACCTGCTACTTGACGAAAGAATCCCTGTAAATCGAAGTGAGAAGGAGGTTCGTAATTATTTTGACATCTTGGAAACACTACATGTACATGCTCCTGATGAACTAGATACCAAACTTATTCTCACACTCCATTCTCATCTCATGGATGGGGTTGAAAATAGCATTAAAGGTAAAATTCGGGATAAGCAGATTGTTGTTGGAAGCCATAATGAAGAAGGAGAGCTGAAAATCAAACATAATCCTCCTTATCATTCTGAGAGTGAAATACGACAGTCGCTTTACGATTTATGTGAATGGTTCAAATCAGCTGATGAACCACCGCTCTTGCAGGCAGGCATATTTCACCACGAATTTGTATATATCCACCCGTTTGAAGATGGTAATGGTCGTATGACGCGACTCATAACAGCACTCATACTATTGAAACGAGGCTATTTGGTAAACAAATACTTTGTGCTTGACGATTACTACGATATTGATAAAGAGCAGTATTCGAACAAATTGCATTCGGCAGATTATGGGGATAAAACCGAATGGTTGGAATACTTTTTAGAAGGCATGAAATATTCCATGCAAAGTTCACTCAGTAAAATCGAAACAGGGTTACAGGGCTTGGAGTTTGATATGAGGCCATCTTCGAGAGAAAGAGATGTTCTTGAGCTCATAAAGAGATACAAGCAGATTCAATCAAGTGATGTTGTCGATGAGCTGGGAATATCTCGCCAACAGGCATACAATTTGTTGAACGGGCTTGTTGAAAAAGGATTTGTTGAGAAAAAGGGGAGCACGAAGAATAGTTATTATGTATTGGTATAGTGTGGATGCCATCGCATACATTCTCCAGAAATATGGTTTGATGTGTAGTATCGTTTCACCAATACACCATTAGCGTCTCAAAATGAGATGATACGTCAATGCATATGAGGTTGATGGTTCGGACCCATTCTATCATTGATAGGAAGACTATTGTGAAAGCGTGTTTTAGCTTATCGGGTAAGAAATCGTAGTTTCTCTCCAATTGGAATGCATACAAGGTTCGAACCTAAACGTAGCCTGTTATAATAAGCTAAATTAAGATATTTTTGTAGCTTTCTTGATTGGCTCAGGGAGGTGGACTAAATTAGGATTGAACACTCCTATCTTTAAGGGCTATCTGAGGTTGACTAACCTATAGTATTATGGTATAATTCATTCATTAGCTTTGATGAAAGTATGCTTTTGCAGTGTATTGTAGTCATAGCTATTTTTTTGCACTTTGATAGTTTTGTAGTTAGTCCTTAAGGACAGCATTTTATCAAGCAAAGTTTGGTTGCTAGAATGCTGTCCTAGTGAGGACGGACCGATTCGAAATGCACGAAAGGGAACGTGACATGAAGAAGGTAGACCTTGCCATGTACCGAAGGGGCACTCCCGAGTGGGTGGTGGCTCACGGTATGTGGCAGCACAGTCGCGGTCGTCGGCCGTCCGAGCGCTGGGGCAAGGTCACCAATCCCCAGAAGGCGTTCGATGCGGCGATGGCTGTGCTGCTGTTCAGCGAACCGATGCTCGGTTTTCTGCTCGAGCCCTACGTCAGGTGGATGATCGAGATGGCAAACCTGGTCCGGCAGAAGGTGCAGACGAGCTTCAACGGCATCCAGCTGATGGTTGCCCCGGGCGATCGTGCGGAGAGCATCGTCGAGGCCTACAGGGCCGAGCGCCAGCGCCTCTACGACGCCTTCTGGGCTTCGCCGGAGGGCATCGAGCAGGCGCGCCTGATGAGGAGTGACGTGCGCGCGCCGCGGCAGCAATGAGCAAGGGGATCCAGAGCTTCTAGCTGTGGATCCCGAGGGCTGGCAGCTGACGGTGGAGACCAACAGGGGCTCGTACGGTGCCGGCGTGATCCGGTATGCGGCACGGTAGGCCAACCTGATGGAGGCTCGAGTGGCCAAGGGCGAGAAGCTCGAGGACATCGCCAACGAGTCCGGCGGAGTTCTGAACCCGGCCTTGCTGGTAGTCGGAGCCTAGCGGTTCATCAACTACAAACACCTTAGTGCATCTGGGCACGGAAGTAGGGGAAACCCGAACCCGTGCCCTTTTGCGTTAAAAATGCCTATTCATTAGGGGCTTTCCAAATGTAATAATCATATGATCCTTCTTTATTCCTTACTAATCTTTATAGCTCCTGCCCCATCAGAGTTCTATAGTAAAGAGTTAAAGGTAGGGAGCTGCATGAAATACGACGATAGACTGTCCTGACAATCAAATAACTTCAAATGGGACTCTATACGAACAGAGGAGTGGGTAAAAAAATGTATTGTATGGGTAGGCTCTTAAGGTTGTGTAATGTTAGTGCTTCTTCTTAAGCAAGACAAGTGAGGGTTGTAATAGCGGGGCTACACTTGGTAGCCCCGCTATCGTTTGAACACCTCTGCACTCAGTCGTTCGTGTTCGCTAGCGCGAAATAGACCGAAACGAGACACAGACACAAATTCAGTGCCCCGAGTGCGATGTTTCCAGCTGCGAACTGCAACACGGCTCCCGCAGCCCATAGGGCTGCAGTGAGCACATAGAGTCTGGCCCGTCGCTTCATCTGTCACTCCTAGTGCTGATGTACGACAACTGCTTATATTATACCACAGATACAGCCTATAGTAAAGTATGGGAGGAGAGGATTTGCCAAGAATGGTGTGTTTAACTGTTCCAAAAGTCTAAACTACAAGTTCCCCCCGATCGGCGCTTTCTGCAAAAGGATTGAGTTAAATGTTGATTTTCAGTCCTTATATAGTCTTGTACCTCTTCAAAAATTGAGCTACAATCAAAAGATATAATGACCTCATGATATCTTCAGAGATGAAAGTCCCCAAAATCTCACTTGGTACTTGGCTTATGGGTGGCACTAAGGAACCTGATCCTCAGAACGATGATCAGAAAGATATTTCTGTAATTCATACAGCAATTGAGAAGGCATTACAACCATTGATACCGCACAAAACTATGCGGCTGGGAAATGCGATGAAATAGTAGGTGAAGCAATTAAGAATTATCCACGAACGGCTTATCAAACATTTACTAAGCAAAATAGAGAATTCCTAAGTTACAATGACACAATCGAAGGCTACCATAAAAAGCATTTTAAGTTTGCAGGACTACCCTTTGCGTATCGTGGACTTATCAGATGTGCCGGTTGTGGATGTATTCTAACTCCCGAGAAGAAAACTAAGCCTAATGGTAAGACGTACCATTACTATCATTGCACGCAATACAAGGGCAAACATGGGGCAGAGTGGCTATCAGAGAATACCATTACGAAACAGTTTTCAGACCTATTTAGTAATCTAGAAATGCCTCAGGATGTAATTGACGACATAATCACTACACTTAAAAGTTCACACAAGGACAAAAAATACTTTCACGATGAACTACTTCAAAGATATAAGGCTGAATACCAAAAGTATCAGAACAGGATAGAGAGAATGTATGAGGACCAATTAGACGGTAGTATTACTAAGAGCTACTATGAAGAAAAACGAAAAGAGTATCGCGCAAAACAGAAGACAATAGAGGGCAAGATTGCAAATCTACGAGTTGCTGATGAGCAGTACTATTTGAACTCAGAATACCTGCTAAACATAGCATCACGAGCCAAAGGACTATTTGAAAGTTCTGAACCTTTAGAAAAAAGGGTTATTTTGAAGATGACACTTCAGGACTTACGACTGGAAGGCAAAACAGTGCGATATGACTGGATAAACCCCTTTGACAAGATAGCACTTTATGCCTCTCGTCTTGATTGGCTCCGACTAATAGACGAAGTCAGAATTTATTGTTTATAGGGGAATTACTATGCCTTTTATTATCTTCCATTTATAATTTTTTCCAGTGGAACTCGAAGTCCCATCAGATAGCCGTCTCGACTTCCATAATATGCATTAAAATTGACTATAACTTCTTGTAAAGAAGTATGATCATCCGGTGTTATCTCATAACAGTAAGCAGCCCTTTTTTTCCCTCTATAGCTATTATTACCAGTCCAAGCTCTTCCTCCCCATCCAGGAGCGTGAGCAGCTTTATCCGCAAGGTCGTGTAGTTGAGTTGGATTTGGTTTTCTCGGAAAGTATAATAAAGTATCATTATTAGGCTCAACATCTACAAATGAAGATGAATCGGAAAAATGAAAACCGCGAATCGCATTCGCAGTAGTTTCTACCTGCCATGTTTTATTAGCTTCAATTGAAGCTAAAAGTTGATAATACTCTGGAGGGCAATATAACGGGAAGTCTATGGCAAAATCTTCGTACCGTGTTACGAATTGTGGCTGTGAATTGGTGTGCTCGTGTGTAGGTATTGGGTACAATCTTCTCCTGCTTCCGACATGAATTAATTATATCACAAGCAATTTTGAGGCTAATTTATTTTGCTCCCCCGATGGGATGCTACTCGAACTGAGGGGTGGGTGAGAGGCTTTATCTTTTTTTAGGTAAGTAGAGCGTCAAGGAGGGGGCAGCATGAAGCTACCCCCTCGATGATTTCGACGTGTGCGTGGCCGCCTTTTAACGACCGCCGCCCAAGAGCATGGCGAATGCCACGAGCAGCCCATCTCTTGCTGGGTCGCGGGGCTTGTTTGCCACCGTGCCAGCAGCGATGTCGTCACCGACCGCTCTGCTGCCAGAGCTGCCGTAGTTCCTGCCCGACAGTGCCTGGGCGACGACTCCTACGATGCCCGTCATTGCGCTCCCTTCGGGGTCGTCGTAGAGGGCGTTGGCGTAGGCCTCATGGGCCTCGATGATATGGCCCTTCTCCCTGAGTTTCCCCGAGATGCGGTCTCGGAAGGCGGCGTCCGACTCCTCCTCCCCTTGGGGTTCCAGATTGAACTCTTGGGCTCGCTGGGCGGTGATCTCCGTTCCTGCCTTCATCGTTGCGACTCTCCTTAGTGTAGCCAAATGCTCAAGGTGCTAGCTTCTGCACCGTTTACATTTGGCATTCCGAAATCATGAATATATTATACCATATAGAAGTCCTATAGTAAAGAAGATGTGTAGGAATTACCAATATATAAGAAATGTACATTAGACTGTCACAACAGTTCAAAGTAGAAAAAAGCTCCAGCGGGTGGACCAAGTTCGGACTTATTTATCTCTTTAAACCTCCCCATTC
>CAZTFB010000003.1:0-149340 GCA_964612595.1 uncultured Gammaproteobacteria bacterium
TATGATGTACACGCTTGATAAGCATGTAAGGGATGCCTTCGCTGATTCGAATCCCGCCCCTTCCGCAGAAATATGCTCGATCAGCTCATAACACAAAACGAAATTAACCTGCTTATTGATTTGGCGCTCAGTATTTTTGCGGGCTTCATTATCGGCGCCGAACGCGAATCGCGTGGCAAACCAGCAGGCATAAGCACACATGCATTAGTTATTACTGGTGCAATGCTCTTCACTTTTATGTCAGCCCTCGTCGATCCTGCCTCGAAGTCACGCATAGCTGCACAAATTGTTTCTGGCATAGGATTTTTGGGGGCAGGACTTATTCTTAAAGAAGGAGCAAGTGTAAAAAATCTTACTACAGCAGCAAGTATATGGGTTTCAGGAGCAATCGGTATGGCGTTCGGCTATAACTTTCATGTAATTGGGCTCATAGTTACAATAGCAGTTGCACTGACGCCTCGCATTCCACACTTCAATAAAAAAAGCCCAGAAGCTGTTTCAGAAAAGTCAGATAGATAATAACTTCATCTAGTAAGGAGCTTTATGCAGTGCAGCAACATACACTTGCTTAAAGATGCTAACTTTGGTATCCGCTGCATGTTTGCACAACGACTCAGATTTGTCTTGAACCATCATCACCACAATAGCAAAACAAATACATCAATAGTCGTTGCATCAAACGACTGAAAGCACGTTTCTACTCACGAGCAGCACAACTTCTCCATGGCTATACATACGGATTGTGAGCACTTCTTGCCATGGCCATACTTTACGCACAAAACCCAGCATAAACCTTGTAAGTAAGGCGGGGAATAGATTACCTTCCAAGATGGAGAACAAACCTGTTCTCAGGATTTCATTGACAGTTGGGATTTACCAGCCTCAATATGAAAATCAAATCAAGGCCCCAAAGATATTCAGCTTCATTTCTCATCTTCTGTTCAAGCGGGTTACAAGGTAGAACAGAGATGCTCTTGACAAATACAAACCTATAATATATACTATCTAACAGCTTTACTACTATATGGGACGCCTTATAGTAGTCAAGTTAGCATTGGGAGGTGAGTGGAGCACCTGTATGCAATTTGATTGTGCTTCCGCTGATCTCTCAACTGCGACTCTATCCGAGCCGCTTCGTTTTTGGCTTGGGTAGAGATCTTATCATGGGACGAGGGGCTATCTCCCCCTCGTCCCAACATCTTCTTATGGCTTCTCCAGCTTATTCCTTATTTAATATCATGTCAATAAGTTCGACATGCCTTCTATGTACAGGTGCCGTGAAGGATAACATAACTCATTATGGTGTAATTTCAGTACGGCCATTCACCACATGTCAAAGAAAGGGAGACGAGTAATGGTGTGAGTGAGATGTTGTCCTAGGGGCCATGGAAACTTTTTCGGTACCAAAAGGAACTGTGACGTCGTTGTTCAGTTTCGATGTCCACGAAACGGAAAGACAGCAAAAGATTATTCGAGGTTTCAGAATGCAATAGTCCGATGAAGGCCGAGAGTCTTGGTTGATAAGAACAAAATATAGAATGTATGATACACTACATGATAGTATGACTCAGCTCGAAGAACAGCATATTGCGGACGTGAGAGAAATCCAAAAACAGATGAAGTCATTTTTCTTACGAAAGCAAAAGATAAAAATTTATCACGGCAGTACAAACTCAACCCGTGCACAGAAATTTGAAAGAGACAAACTTGTTGATCTAAGCAAGTTTGATCGTATTATTAATCTCAATACAGCTGACAGGTATGTTTTGGTAGAACCAAATGTTCCCATGGACAACCTTATTGATGCTACTCTAGAGCACGGTTTTATACCTCCAGTTGTCATGGAATTCCCCGGCATTACTGTTGGTGGCGGAGTTCAAGGAGGAGCTGGAGAAAGTAGTTCGTTCAAACATGGGCTTTTTCACGACACATGTCTTGAATTTGAAATGATCCTAGGTAATGGCGAGGTAATAAATGTGTCACGAACACAAAACGCTGAGCTGTTCTACGGCACAGCCTGTTCATATGGTTCGCTTGGCATTATCACACTTGTAAAACTACAGCTTGTACCCGCAAAAGATTTTGTGCATCTCACTTATCAGTCAGTCACGAGTTCTGACGATGCCATACGTCTCATCAAAAAAAAAGTAAGAGAACCCGAAGATTTTATTGATGGAATTATCTTTAAAAAAAACCGTGGCGTAGTAATGACAGGAAAACTCTCTGGTAAAAAAGACCTCCCAATAGCAACTTTTCTTAAAAGAACAGACGAATGGTTCTATATTCACGCTGATAGTATCTCAAAGAACCATCAAGTATATGAAGAACTGGTACCAATAAAAGATTATTTGTTTCGATACGACAGGGGGGCATTCTGGGGAGGATACTATCTTTTTGATTACTTTAAAATACCCTTCATTAAAATAATGAGAGTTATTTTTGATAACCTGTCAAAAACGAGATCCATTTACCGTTTGGCACATTCCACAAATGTAACACAACAATATTTTGTACAAGATTTATGTGTGCCTCAAGAAGGCATTCAAGAACTCTTACAATTTATTGCTACATCATTGAATATTTACCCTTTATGGCTTTGTCCTTTGCGTCCAGGCATATATGATAATCTCTCACCAACCAGAATACGTACTGACTTGGTTATAAATGTAGGAGTGTGGGGTAAGATTGAGATGGGTTATGACAACTTTATCCATGCAAATAGAAGCATCGAAAACAAGGTACGATCTCTGGGTGGCCGCAAGGTACTCTATGCACATGCATACTATCCAAAAGGGGAATTCTGGCAGATCTATGATCATGCCTGGTATACCAAACTTAGAAAAAAATATCATGCAAGTTCGGTATTTCCAGATATCTATGATAAGACAAAAGTCACTGAAAAATATAAATCATCTGTTTTTTTCGGTGTCCTAAAGGCATTTTGGCATAAGAAGGTTCCCATATCATGAACATGAATTAACTGCTTAAGAACCAAAGGGAACAATAGATCCCATCCTGATAGTCGCAGCAATAACGGAAGCATCACTGACACCCACATGAACGTTAGATTTTTATGTGTTTGGGTCGGGTTAGTCACACTATACTGTCTTATCGCAGTAAATTGGCCTTTGTGCAGCCCATTCGCTGCTGGATTAAAAACTGACAGCTACAATATAATTACCCTCTGGTCTCCAGAGAAACAGGTCACACAGCCGCTGTCAGGCATGATTGATGCTAAAACAGCCGACCAATATGATACTAATGACTGAACGAGATCGTGATAACTACACGCACACTAATCCTTATAGCGGTTTTTCAAAACTTGACCTACAGGAAAGGTATGATCGTCTTGCTGAGGTAGGTATTACATCCAGTGATATTGATGTGCTCAATGCTGGCCTCCCACATGAAATTGGCGACAAAATGGTTGAAAACTTTGTTGCACCTTTTGGTATACCAATGGGATTTGCCATTGGCGTACCAGTAGATAAAAGAGTTTATCCAGTAGTGGCCATGGTCATAGAAGCCTTCTGTCATTGCGACGGTTAGTCATATTTCTAAAATCATCAGATCCCGCGGTCAACTAACTACTGAAGTACTTGGGACCGAATCTATTGGTCAGATTCAGCTGATCGATGTTGATGACTTTGTCGCTTTTGATCAAGCGTTCCAAGCAAAAAAAGGCGAATTGGTTGATTTAATAAATAGAGGCATTTTGAAAAACATGGTCGAAAGAGGTGGGGGGGTCTCCAACATGGAAGTACACTATCATCAATGCGCTGACGGATCAAACATGGCAGTAGTGCACGTTCATATGGACACCTGCGATGCGATGGGTGCAAATAAGATTAATGCTGTCTGTCAAGCACTGCGTGAACCGCTAGAGACAATTACAGGCAAAGAGGTCGTTCTTCGCATCTTATCCAATTTAGCTGATAGACGATTAGTCTCAGCAAAAGTCGTCATTCCAGATTTTGACCCGGAACAAGGAAAAAAAATTGAGTGGGCGTCAAAGATGGCACAAGTCGACCGCTATAGAGCAACAACACACAACAAAGGCATCATGAATGGGGTAGACGCGGTGCTTATTGCAACGGGAAACGACTGGCGCGCAGTTGAAGCTGGGGCGCATGCATATGCTACTAGAGATGGTAACTATCGTGGCCTTTCTGAATGGCGAATGTCAGAAGACGGGTCTCTTGTGGGAGAACTGACCATGCCTATGGCAGTTGGCACAGTAGGAGGTAGTACGAAAGTACACCCACAAGTACAAAAAGTGTTGGAATTACTTACATTTCCCTCATCTCAGGAACTTGCTCGCATCATTGTAGCAACAGGATTAATCCAAAATCTTGGTGCACTGAAGGCACTAACAAGTAATGGAGGAATAAACGAAGGACATCTTAAACAGCATGTAAGGATTATTGCTGCCAGCAGTGGAGCAATGCCTGAGGAAATGCAGCCTTTGATTGAATACCTGCGTGAGGTGCTCAGAGAGAAAAAAGACGTGACTGAGGCTGATGCACAGGAGTGGCTCGCGTTCTTCAGAAACGGCATGAATTAGACACGACCCGTTTCTAGCCCGCACCCCGATCGCGCCACGGTCTTGTATAATACTCTCTACAGGAAGGGTCGCATAGTTGGCCTAGTGCGCACGCTTGGAAAGCGTGTAAGGGAAACCTTCGCGGGTTCGAATCCCGCCCCTTCCGCACAAGGTCTTCTGTTGTTCCAAGCCCCATCTTCTATGCTCGATTAGTTTGCTCTGGCATGCAAAAAAGAACAATAAATCATCAAAGTCTCAAAAGTATCCTAGAGAGTAGAAAATGGCTAAATTCTCTCAAAGGTAAATGTTCTCGGTTCTAAGGTTTTCGCAAAATAGTCCCTTTTACCAGAAGAATAGACCATGGATGTTTGAATCACGTTTCCTTCTTTGGGAATCAATAAGCTGAATATTTATGCCAGAAGAAGCTGTCTGTCACGGAGAGTAAATTTTGATGTCACTCCTTTAAGAATTTTTACCATTTCTTCAGGGTAAGAGGAGAAAGAAGAAGAAGAGGATGGGTAACATACTGAAAATAGCGAATTTTTCGGAGAAAAATTAAAAAAGGTTAGCGGTGAAATAAATCTTCAACTCTTACTGCAAATCTCCGAGATATTTCATTAAGAGTTTTAACGATGGACTTTCCCTCCCACGCTCAATATATCCCATATAGGTTCTACCTATTCCTAGTCGATGAGCAAGCTCTTCTTGTGTAAGATTTGATTGTTTCGAAGTTTCTGTATTTTCCGCCCGAGCGTTTTAAATGTTTTTTGAGCACTTTTTTGCATACGAGACAATTCTCGTATGAACTACCCAAACTCACCGCAAACTATTTATCTTCATTTAGCCTTAAAAAGGCTATTGAAATCGGTGAAAAAATATAGTATTCTGAACACTATGATTGATGCAGTTGAAGCACACCCTACTCCTCCATTGCCACCACAACCTGAGATAAGGCTTAAGTCTGAACCGTGCTCTGTTGAGATACAAATAAGTGATAAAGCTGATGTTCAGGGTCCATTTGCACATCTAGTAAATTATGCCCGACAGGGAGGATTTATAAAATATTTTGGGGGTGAGCATACGGGAGGGGGACATGGAAGATCTAGTCTTCAAGTTGAAGCAGAGGGATTTAATATAGTTATTGATTTTGATAGCATAACAAATGAACCCAGCTCTGCACAAATAAGTCAAGTAATACTTGATCACACAAGTAGGCCACCTCGGGTATTACACGAAAGAAGCAAAAAGGCGTTAAGAAATCATTTACAGTCTCTTGAGAGCAAAGCTGCAGCATTAGGTTTTCATGATCCTGATCTTGCAAATAAGATTGATACTTTAAATAGAATGGTTGAAATTGCATGCGCAATTACAGAATCTGCCTATTTTGAAGATGCAGACAAGCATCCCGATTCAGACCAACATGTAGTTGAAGAGCTCTGGGAGACAATGCCAAGACATCCAAGACGTACAAGGCTAGATACGCCCGATCCTACTATTTCATATAGCACTCTAGATGATGGGGCTGGGAGCCCGGTCAGCGTTGATGTAACTTTTAGTAATCCTGATGCGTTTAAACGATTACCAACGAGCGTTCATTTTACTGATGCAATTAAAGGATTTGCTCTCTTAATGGTTACATTAATAGAGAACGATTCAAATTTAAGACAAGCAGGATTTTCAGCCGATGAAGGGGCCGCGTTTGTAGCACGTCATCTCCGTGAGGCGGCACAAGAACTATCTGTTGAAATTGATAGGGGGAAAACTAGCAAAAATTAGTTCCAGCTAAATTTTGAACGGGGAAGATTTTCTCTTTCTCCAGCGAATTTTCGCAGCTTGTTGTGCAATTTCCTTTTTTCGTCTTGTGCTGAGTTTTTTGCTCGTACATGACCACCGACTAAACCACCCAGACAACCAAGTGCCACTGCGGCAGGATTTTTTCCCTGAGATTTTTAGTGCTTTTCTTTGTTATTCTATGTGCAAGCTTATTTACACCCATGATTAAATGGTAGCAAATGATTGCATAAGCAGTCAAGCAACATTTGTTTCAAATTGACCCACTACCCATTTTTCATTTGAATTGACTTTTGCATTGAGATATACTTAATGTATAAGTTTCTAACTATGTCAGTTCAAATAATCAATAAAAATAATAACCCAAAACGCATAGCCTTATTACAAAAGGAGCTCGATGGTTTTCGATTACAGTTAAAAACAAGAATAGATCGGTCTCACAGAGTAGTACATTCTCTACAGGAATTAGCAGATCGCAAAAAAGTAGAAGCCATCAAGCATAAGTTAAACGACAGTGCTACTATATGACAGACCAACAACCGCCTATTCAAGAAACTCCTCTGGTTTGTCCACCTGATGCTCCTATTGAGCAAATAACATCTCCTCTTGATCCAAATGCTGAGATATTAGCCAAAGGCGCTCAAGCATTAGAAGAAACAGAAACATTACTCGCAGGCGACGTCCAAAAAGCTGAAGCACTAGCCGCAGAAGCTGGCGATGAAGGTCAAGCTTTGTTAGGCGAAGCTAGAACTGCACAACAACAAGCCCGAGAAGACGCAGCGGCATTTGAAGCAAAAGTTGACCGGCTAAGTTCTCCCTATGTTCTTTCACCAGAGCTAGCAAAAGTCTTAGAAACAGCTCGCTTACTTGGGAGACCACTGCTTCTGGAAGGTGAACCAGGCACCGGTAAAACAGCACTTGCGTATGCTCTTGCTGCGGAAAAAGGATTACCAATTATCCACATGCCAGTAAAAAGCACAACAACAGCCCGGGAAATGTTATATACCTTTGATGTAGTAAAGCGTTTGCAAGATGCACAACTTGGAGTGAATGTTTCTGATTTAGATCGATATGTTCACCTTGGGCCACTGGGAAGAGCCCTTGCATCAGGCGAGCAAGTCATTCTACTTATTGATGAAGTTGACAAAGCAAAAAGAGATTTTCCCAATGATCTACTGCATGAATTGGACAAAATGTCTTTCTTTATTGATGAAACGGGACGTGAAATTGCCGCAACTCATAGGCCAATTGTAGTTGTTACCTCTAACCATGAACGTGATCTTCCAAAACCTTTTTTAAGACGAACTGTGTATCACTATATTGATTTTCCATCTCCGGATCAAATGAGTGAGATTGTACGAGCACATATTCCTGATGTGAGTGAACGACTTTTAGAGACAGCTTTAAGCAGGTTTTATCAGATCAGACAAACACAGGGATTGGAGAAACCACCTTCAACTTCAGAAATCTTGGACTGGATTACTGTATTACGAGCTGAAGGTGTAGATGAAGTTTCTGGAATCCCGCATCCAGAAACTCTACTAAAATATAGAAAAGATGTTGATCGCATACTTGGTTCTTCTGAGCGAGCTAGACAGGAAATAGGTTTACCTAAGGATGTTGCTGCTGTTTTAAGGGGTGAGCGTGTAGTGAGATTAAAAGCAAAGTCTGAGTATGATAGATATGAGCCCGATGCATCAATGTATACATTACTTGCAAATGAAGGATATGAATTTACAATGGCAGGAGATTACGGTCGCACTCCATTTGAGATTCATGCAAACGGTGTTGCCCGAGTAGATAATCTTACTTTTGCGCTCTATGATCCAAAAAGACCAGAAAGAGGCGAGCCCTATTTGTATGAAGTGTTAAAAGAAAGAGGACTTGTGGATGGAGAATTAGTAATTTCAGACACGCCGCTTGAATTTGCAGAAGTTGAAGCAAGTACGCAACATTATACAAAAGGAAAAGATCGAGAAGGACACACAATCTACCGCACTCGGGACGGTAGATTTATAATTCAGAGAACTTATGGAGAAGGCAATGAAGCTTCTGGTGAGAGTAGAACAGATAGAGTTTTTGTCCCATTTGAAGATGAAAATTAATCCATATGGACGAACATGCTATTGTGCCAATTCCACCAGAGGTATCAGGGGTACCGACTGGGGCAGCTCAAGAACCAGTTGTTCAAGCTACCGATCATGGACCGGTTATTCTCTCACAACCGAGCGTTGAAGGATTACCTGAAACCCATGCCTTTCAAGATTTTTTATTCGAGCTTCGAGACGCTGGAGTTTCTGCTTCTACAAGTGAATGGCTTGATCTACAGAGAGCACTTCGAGAAGGAGCAATAACATCCGTTGATGATCTGTATGTCGTCTCGCGTGCGTTACTCGTAAAAGATGTCACTGGTTATCCTCAATTTGACAGAGTTTTTGGAAGAAGGTTCTTTGGGATACAACCGCCAGAAGTGAATCCCGACGATCATGATGAATATCAAGAAGATTATGAGGAGCCCGAGCCTATCCAAAAAGAGCCAGAAGATATAGAAGAAGTTGTAGAAGCAACTTCTCACACTTCTGAAGATGTTCATGGAGGAGACGAAGCGACTAAAGATATTGAAGATTCCCCCAATGCTGCTGATGATGGCAAAAAGGAAGATAATAAAGGCGCTCAGGAGGGTAAAGGTGAAGAAAAAGGTAAGGAAGACGGAGAAGGTGGTGGCGATGAGCAAGAAAATGATCAGGGTGGTGGAAATAAAGAAGAGACCGGAGAAGGGGGAGGTAAAAAACAGGAAAACGATCAAGGTGGTGGTGATAAGCAAGAAGCTGGCGAAGGTGGTGGAAAACTTAAACAAGACGGAGAAGGTGGAGATGGTGAAAAAGATAATGACAAGGGAGGTGGAAAAAGAAAAGATAAGAAGAAGCCAGAAGGAATCGTAAAAGAAGGAAAAGGTGGATATTCAGCACGAGATCGAATTGTTGAAAGAAAATATGATGAGTTTGATCCTAATTTACTACTCACCGATGCACAATTTAGTCGAGCACTTGCACGATTAACTACTATTATTCGTGATGCAACAGAAGTGCCAACAAGTAGGCTTGATGCAGATGCAACAGTAAGAAGAATAGCAGCTCGAGCAGGAATTCCCGAACTTATATGGCAAGATGAGCTCGAGTCAAAACCCAGAGTGATAATGATGTTTGATGTAGGAGGAAGCACTGATGATGTAAGACCATTAATAGAAAGATTATTTGGGTCTGCCAGAGAAGTACTTGAGGATCTTGAGATATATTACTTTCACAATGCAATATATGGAGAAGTATGGCCCGCATCCGATGGTAATTATGGAACGAATATGGTCCCGTTAGAAACTATACTAGAAAAAGATCAAGAAACAAAAATAATAATTGTTGGCGATGCATGGATGGGCTCGTCAGACGGAATGAATGGTGGATTATATGATTCACATAATGATTTAAGTAGAATGAACAGAGAGGGTTTTTATTCCCGCTCCGGGTTTGATAATTTTCAAGCACTCGTTCAAAGATTTCCTTCCACTGTATGGTTGACTCCTCTTACCGAAAACGAACGAAGAAAGATGGATGAATCCGGAACAATTGAAGATCTGGAACGACTATTCAATACATATGATCTGTCGCTAAGAGGCCTTGAAGATGCTGTTACTCGATTAATTGAAGAATAGAAGAAGCAATAAGAATTGAAGATTTGTTATACTACATATATGGATAGTAAAACTACTCAAATTACGAAAAGTTTGGGTAATAAATTTCGTAGTGCTCGGAAAAAAGCGAATCTCACCCAGGAAGAAGTTGCTGACCGAGCTGATATGCATGTCAACTACTATGCTCGTATTGAGCGAGGAGAGATAAACACTTCATACGAAAAATTGCACAAAATTGCTAGTGTTTTAAAAATAAAAATTTTTTAAACTCTTCAGATAATTATTTGCATGTTAAACAGTACATCACTTGTCATTAACGGACAGAAATATAGAGCTGAAATTGGACAAATAATAAGAGACGGAATCAATATTGGATATAATCTAGATTTATATAAGACAAATGTATTAGCCGGTTCCGTGAATGTCTTTGTTTCAGCCACTCTCAGTTCCTCCTGGACAAAGGGTTTCGAAAACAGTGAGGAAAATAAGAACTGGCTAAGAGATTTGCTCGTTATTACACTTCCTCATATTAATATTCTATGCGAAAATGATCAGATAAAAACTGATGATTTGTTAAATTTTAACATCATATTCGTCAGTGATCGAAATCAGATTGACGGAAATAGGATATATGTGCAGAGTGAATGGAAAGTAGAAAGCCAGGTAGAAAAACTTGTGTACTATGGTGAAGTTGACGATGAAAAGGTAGAAGTTAATATTTTAGACTATCTTCATAAGTGTTGGCAGCAGAATCCTCAACCCATTGATGTTCAAGATTTAATAAAAGCATTATACGTTGATTTTAAATTCGTAGAAAGAGCGCTTGGAGTACTTGAGGCAAATAAAGAAGTCATTATTAATGAATACACTGGCAGTATAATGAATGGAAAAATAATTATCAGCACAAAAGGTATTAATAAATTAAGAGAGATGAAAAAAGAAGATACCAAACTCCATGGAGATATATATCACATAACAGTAGGAGGAGATTTTGTACAGGGGAGTAAGAACCTAAACACAACTTACGGTCAAGGTAGTCATATAATTCAAAATAGTAATGATATAAAAATTATCAATGAAAATATTGATAAATTACTCCAAGAATTAGAATCTAATTACAAAGGGTCAGACAAGAAAGAAATTATTCAAAAAGTTAGTAATTTAAGAAAAATGATTACAAATGGATTTAAAGTTGTCGAAATTGTTGATAGGGCTATTGAAATTTTACCAAAAATCAAGAAATACGCAGCCGCAGCGTTATATCTGCTTCATCTTTTGAATATGCTTTATACAACCTCGGTTAAATAGAAGTAGAGCTTTTTTCTTCAGCATCTTGATATACTATCAAAAGTTGATTCCAGAAAGCCAAAAGCGGTTCGAACTGTGAATCACTCAGGCCGCCGAAATATGCTCGATCAGCTCATAACACAAAACGAAATTAACCTGCTTATTGATTTGGCGCTCAGTATTTTTGCGGGCTTCATTATCGGCGCCGAACGCGAATCGCGTGGCAAACCAGCAGGCATAAGCACACATGCATTAGTTATTACTGGTGCAATGCTCTTCACTTTTATGTCAGCCCTCGTCGATCCTGCCTCGAAGTCACGCATAGCTGCACAAATTGTTTCTGGCATAGGATTTTTGGGGGCAGGACTTATTCTTAAAGAAGGAGCAAGTGTAAAAAATCTTACTACAGCAGCAAGTATATGGGTTTCAGGAGCAATCGGTATGGCGTTCGGCTATAACTTTCATGTAATTGGGCTCATAGTTACAATAGCAGTTGCACTGACGCCTCGCATTCCACACTTCAATAAAAAAAGCCCAGAAGCTGTTTCAGAAAGATCAGAGAAACGATCTTAACCTCGTGCAACAAGTTGCTAAACCGCGGGACGCAACTTCAGAGGATTCGCATCCCGCTCCTTCCGGAAACTTCGATATACTGCTATACTTCAACTATGTTCAAAAAAATAGCTGCATACCTATTCAATCGCAACCCCATAGAGCGCATTCGCCCAGAACATAACAAAGGATGGACAAAAGCTATCTGGACCGACCACATTTCACGCTATGAATTTGCTAAGAAAAAGATGCGTGCTGGAACACTCTTAGATATCGCATGTGGTGAAGGATATGGTTCCGCGTTTCTTGCACAAAAAGCAACACATGTAACCGGTGTTGATATCTCATCCGAAGTCGTTTCCGATGCAAAGAAAAAGTATGCATCTCACAAAAACCTCACCTTCGAAACGGCCGACGCCTTAGACTTTCTTAAAACAACGAAGAAATCCTACGACACCATTATCTGTTTTGAAACAATAGAGCACATACATGACTACCGAAAATTTCTGTTTCTTGTGAAAAAATGTCTGAAGGAATCCGGAGTGTTCATTGTCTCTACACCAAACAAGCTTTTTTCTGACATATTTGCAGGCGACACCTTTAACGAGTTCCACCTCAAAGAGTTTTATTCGCAAGAGTTTGTTGATATAGTAACGCAGATTTTTGGCGTAAGACCAAAAGTTTATCTACAGCGTCCTGTCAATAAAAATCGCCTTATCCTTGGAACGATACAGAGCTTTATGTTTAATAAACATGCTATTACAAAAGAGTCCGACACACACGAAGGCATATATATCATTTTGGTAGTTGAAAAGAAGTAAACACTAAAGAGGTAGTATAATTACTCCATGGCAAAGAAAAAAACTGAGAAGAACAAAGAAAAAGATATTGAGTCTGTAGATGAGATAGAGCAGGAAGAAGGGTCAACATCGTCGACTATTACCAAGCTTCGCTACAATAAAAACTTCCGATTAGGGCTCATTCTCGTACTAATGCTGATAGTTGCAGTTCTATTTTTCGTATGGGAAAAGGCAAGAATTTTCCTCGTTATTATCTTTCTAACCCTCCTCACTGCATTTGGCCTTGAAGCAACCCAAAACGACTGGGACCTTGGGAGGCTCATGGAAACAAAATCCTTTCAAGAATCCAAAGTCTCACGAGACGAGAAAGGAAACATACTTTTTGACAAACTTGGAAACATTACAACTGATAGTAACACAGGGAAAAAAGCCGACGACTATAACTGCGATGACTTTTCAAACCAACCAGAAGCACAAACATTCTTCCTTAAGGTTGGCGGCGTTGGTAATGATCTTAACAGACTCGACGGAGATAAAGACGGCGAAGCGTGTGAATCATTGCCGAAGGGAATGAACTAAGAGATTCTCTTTCTCCTTGTATAATAGGAATACAGGAGAGGTCGCATAGTGGCCTAGTGCAGCGGTTTACTAAACCGCCGAACGCAAGTTCCGCGAGTTCGAATCTCGCCCTCTCCGCACTCCCTTGGTATAATATTACCATGGACAAACTCGTTGTTGCTAAGCTCGATAATTTTTTTTCACGTTACAAACAACAAAACTATAAAAAGGGCGAAATTCTTGTCCGTGCCGATGAAAACCCGTCTGGTGTTTTCTACCTGAAGGAGGGCTTGGTAAAAGTGTATGCGATATCAGAAAAGGGAGAAGAAATTGTGCTTAACACGTATCGACCGATCGCTTTCTTTCCAATGACGTGGGTATTGAATGATACCGACAATACATATTACTACGAGGCACTTGAAAAATTAACCCTATGGAAAGCTCCAAAATCCGATGTTCTATCATTTCTTAAAGAAAATCCAGACGTGGTCTTTGATCTACTAACACGAACTTACAAGGGTATCGATGGCCTCATGACACGAATGCTTCATAATATGTCTGGCAGTGCGCGATCTCGAGTAATCTCTGAGATCATTATCATGTCAAAACGATTCGGTATAGCTCGTGGCACACACATAGAAGTGCATACGAGTGAGAAAGATCTTGCTCTGCAAATTGGGCTCAGTAGAGAAACGGTAAGCCGTGAAATGTCTAATTTAAAGAAAGACGGCCTCATTACGTTCAATAATAGGCTCCTGACAATACGTGACTTACAGAAACTTACGTCATTGATTTCG
Source organism: uncultured Gammaproteobacteria bacterium (assembly GCA_964612595.1). GTDB lineage: Bacteria > Patescibacteriota > Microgenomatia > UBA1406 > HO2-37-13b > OLB23. Next base: position 14,014 of record CAZTFB010000003.1, read on the forward strand.
TAATGACTTCTTTAGTAGGAATAATCCGATTGCGTAATTTCTTCCCTTTGGGAAGCCCTGTCGGCAATAGATATCCTTGCCATATACCATTACCTACTGCCAGTTCTAGATGAAGCTGGTCTGATAATAATGGCTCATCTTTCACCTCATACATACGATAATTGCCGACTGAAAGTATCGTATCAGCGGCATGTTCTTTATGCGATGCAACCAATATTTCCCCAATATTTTTTACGTTGACCCACGCGAAGGTATCTTTACTATCAAGTATGAGAATTTTTGTTTGTTCTTTCGTTTCGATAAGCACAAAGGTGCCAGTTTTTACGACAGTAATCATATAGTGAAGTATGCAGCTACCTTTACATTATCACCGTGACATAGATCACATATTGGACGTGATAAAACAGTTAGAAAAATCAGCGCGAGTAGCGCATACTATCAGTAATTATCAATTACAACATGAGCTTATGTTCGCAGAAGATATCAAAGACATAACCAAAAATAATACAAATTTCCGAAAAGTGCTCTTTACTGGAGTGCACAGCCAGATTGTTGCAATGAGCATTCCTGTTGGGGGGGACATTGGTGAAGAAACTCACGACGACGGTGACCAGATACTTTATTTTGTACAAGGAAAATGCGAGGCCGTACTGAATGGCGAGCTACGAACGCTCGATAAACACGACATCATTCACGTCCCTGCGGGGGTACGACATAACTTTACCAATGTTGGCGATGAAGATCTCAAACTTTTTACCGTTTATGCGCCGCCACATCATCCAGATGGAACAGTACATATGACTAAGGCCGACGCACAACAGGCAGAAGCACACGAAGTTCAGGAATAAATATGAAAAAAATAAAGAACGAGGAAACATTTAAGGTGAGTGGTGCACAGCTCCTCAAAAAAGTTAAAGAGCTCGTCAAAGAGGGGAACGTCCGCAAGATTACGATAAAAGACAAAAATAATAAAGAGATTATGACGTTCCCGCTCACAATTGGTGTTGTTGGTGCGGTTATCGCGCCAGTCCTGGCTGCCGTTGGAGCCGCGGCAGCACTTATTGGCGAATGCAGCATATCAGTTGAGAGGGAGGTATCTGAATGAGACTCGAAAATAAAGTTGCGCTGATTACAGGGGGTGGATCAGGAATAGGACGTGGCATCGCTCTAGCTTTTGGTAATGAAGGCGCACAGGTTGTTGTTTGTGGGAGAAGGGAGGAAGTATTAGAGAAGACCGTCGCTGACATAAAATCTAATGGAGGCGAAGCGTTCTACTTTGTTACTGATGTAGCTTCAAAAAAAGATATCCAAAGCATGATTGATGCGATAATTCTCAAGTATGGTACTATAGATATCCTGGTAAATAACGCGGGTGTCTATATGCCCGACGACATTACAAACACAAGTGAAAAAGAATGGGATACAGTTATGGATATCGACGCAAAAGGCGTATATCTAGTCTCGAAGATCGTACTTCCTTTTATGCTCAAACAGGAGAAAGGTAAAATTATTAACATTGCCTCCATTGCAGGTCTGTTCGGTTTTGAACAGTCAGCCGCATATTGTGCTGCAAAAGGTGCAGTAGTAAACCTTACACGAGAAATGGCATTAGACTATACACCCCGCGGAATTTGCGTTAATGCTATTGCACCAGGTGTCATCGCATCAGAAATGACCAAGGGTATTCTCAATGATGAATCTGCTAAAGCAGGTTTACTGAGTAAAATTCCTGCAGGTCGCATTGGACAACCTGAAGATATTGCATTTGGAGCAGTTTATCTTGCGAGTGATGAATCAAACTATGTAACTGGCCACATATTAACAATTGATGGTGGATGGACAGTACGTTAATACTATGAAAAATTCAGAAACGATCTATAAATACGTTAAAATCCTTTCCGTTATTGGCTTGCTATTATCAATATATCTGCTCTGGCAACAACTTTTTCAACCCGCATTTAAACCATGCAGTATAAATGCGTCCATCAACTGTGATGCAGTAATCAACGGACCTGTAGCAAAGACTCTTGGTATACCAACGCCGCTATATGGATTTATTGGCTACATCGTCATTTTGCTCGCGGCAGTTAAGAAGAACAAAAAATTACTTCTTGGTGTTGCGACATTCGGTTTAGCATTTTGCCTTTATCTAGGCTTTGTCGAAGTAGTCATTCTGCGCGTCATCTGTCCTGTATGTATATCGTGTTTGCTTGTCATGGCAGCGGTATTTGGGCTTGGGGTAAAGCTCAAACGTATAAATTGATATACATCATACAGAACGAGGGATCAGAAAAAACTCAGATATATCCTGACAAGTCTTTATATCATCCATTGATTCAATGTAGCAAAGCACGCTGAACTTAAGTACAATAAACTGAGTTACAGTAACACATGCAGCAACAACAATCATACTTTGAAGATTTGCGCAATAAATGGGCGATTCAACATGCTTCACTTGAAAAAAAGGTCTGGGAAACCCATAAAGATGCACTCCGATGGGCACAACAAACTCACGAAAAATCCACACAGGTAGCTGTTGGCTCTCTTGCCGGACTCGTCATGATGGCACATCCTGGACAGGTTGCAGCTCAGGACATTACCCCAGAGCCTACAATGCCTATTCCCGTGCCAACCATTAATCGCGAAGCAGATCAGTTGCAAAAGCTTCTTACAGGTCTATCACAAACATTACCTGAAACTGTAACGCCGCTTGATGATGCACAAAACGCCGCAATTGCTGCGTTATTGAGCGATTCGTTTCATGTACAAGCAAAAGCCGAGCTAGAAGGGAAGCGTTTGAATCGCACCTATGGAATTATAGGTGCAGAACAACACTTAATGCGTTATCCCGGAGATACTATCGCAACGCATTTCGATACAGAAGAAGAGCGTAAATATATTTCCTCTGGGATGGCCCCAGGTAGGGGAGCGTGGGGATATTTTGCACCTTCCAGAGCTGCCATGACCGAGCAGATCAAGCAGCGTGAAAAATATTATATTGCCGTCCAAACATTCTTATCACCAGGATGGAAAGAAAATACCAGAGAAATGTATAAGTTTTTTAAATATAGAAAAATGATTGTCGTTAATCCTGAAAATGGTAGGGGGATTGTCGCCGTTATTGGTGATGCTGGACCAGGACAATCAACAAAAAAACATTTAGGAGGATCTCCGGAAGTCATGTCATATCTCGAACGCCAAGATGGACGTGCAAAAGGACCCGTATTATACTTTTTCTTAGACGATCCTGAGGACACAATTCCTCTTGGACCCATCACAACATTATGAAATATTTTTATTCACATATCATCGAAATAGAAGATCTACACAAAGCCCTTGAAGATGCTGGGTTTGAGGATCACGAGCGTAAAGAGCTTGTTCTCATTGCGGAAGAAAGTATGTATCACATTGTTATCGACACCATACTCTCCGAACTCGCTGAGGAAGATAAAAAAACCTTTCTCACACATCTTCATGAAGAAAACCATGAAAATATCTGGTCATATTTGAAAGAAAAAGTTGAAAATGTTGAAGAAAAAGTCCACACAGCAGGAAGCGCCTTCTTACGCAAACTCCACAAAGATATTAAGAGTGTTTAACGCTGCATCATTGCAGATACATCACGGAAGGTCACATCTGAAGGAACAACAAACTTTGAGGGATCAACTCCCCAAGGAGAGCAGTCAACATCCATCTTTTGATTTGGATCAAAATATTGATTTGTTGTCGGTGCTGATGTATCAGCCGATCCCTCAGAAACACTCACCTTCATCTTTATACCTTCAGGCATTGCTGGACCCCAAAGATATGAATATTCACCATCCTGCATCATATACATAGTCGTTTTTTGACCGTCAACATTACTCTCAAACTCACCGCGAACCTTCTTTCCTGATACATACATTGTTCCTTTTGTGCCGGCTTTTCCTTCGGTCGCATAATCGAAGCTACATTGTAAATTTTTTCCCATACCCATAAGTCCCATAAGAGTATTTTTACCGCTTTCAACCATACTTGTATCATCGTCAGTCCTATCTTCTGCGACCATTTCGTTGTTGGTTGTATCCCCAGAAGTTGGAGCTTCGGATTTCTTCATAAAGAAGAATGCACCGCCGATTACAAGCACAACAACAGCAACGATAATAAGGAGCATGGGTTTGTTTTGTTGATCGTTTTTCATATACACCAGTATAGTACTTTTTTTTCTACTTGCAAATTACGTACGCTCAGTGTATATTCGAAGTATGGCTATCTCGATGTTTTCCGTCTGGTATCACCAAACCCCTTGTAGAAAGGGCGGTTGTGGTGTGCTAGCGTAAACAAAGAGATACCAAAGAACACCGCAACCCGCTCCCGAGCGGGTTTTTTTGTGGGGATATCGATAACTTAGTAGCCATGAGCCAGGGTAGGACAGAGTGGCGCATGGCTTCTAAGTGCAGTAACCAATTGGGCAATGCCCAGAAAGAGGTGCAAGATGTGTTGTCCCGGAGCCGTACTGTTGGGAATGCAGGATGAGATCGACAAGCTTGCTCGGCAGCGGCGCCAGAAAGGCCCTTGCGAGAAAGACGACAACGGCACAAACCGCGACCAGCGTCAGAAAAGTGGTTGGGTTGGTGACGTCTTGGAGCCAGACGAGTCTGCGTTCGGGCCTGGCGGGCGCACGCACGGAGCGCGCATCGTTTAACGAGGCGCGCTCAAACATTGCACTGCGCATATTGGTAGAGCATCGATAGACCGCGGTGTAGTATTGCGTTAAAAGATACGGGTGGAGAAGGGACTGTCAAACAGGACCAACTGCATGAAGAAGCCTAACCCCTCCACCCGTAGCTTCTATTATACTCTCGCTGATGCAATCCGATGCAATAAATATCCTATTCCTAAAGGCACAATAGCTGCAATTAAAAACCAATATTTCGCAACGACAACTTTATCAAACTCCGAAAAAAACGCAAAAAGAATCATAAAACTGAATATCCGCGCAATGCCTAGTGCAGAATCTCGTTGAACAAATAAATGATATTTTTCCTGCCATGTTCTTTCTAACTCATCATAACCAGAAAGAATTGCGACAGAGGTAGGAATGGCTAAGAGTGGCAAGGCAGCTGCATGGAGCAACATAAACAATATAACAGTGTATATGTTTTGAGAAATGCCAAAAATAAACAGCGCGCTCGCTGCAGCGAGCGCTCCATACACATAAATATTCTTGTACTTTTTGTATAGTTTACCTGCCACGTGACTTGATCCAGCCATAAGTAAGGCAGCAGACGATTGTAATAACCCCACATGAGTCTCATTCGCCATAACAACAAACACCAAAATTCCCGATAGCACACTAAACGCATTATCATATAGGCCTGATACAAACTGCTGCAACAATATCAAATGCCAACTCTGTGAATGTGGAATATCAAAAAGGCTGCGGATAGAAAACGTTACGCCTGAATGTCGTGGCAAATTTTTTGCCAACATTACAACATACACCTGTAATACAAATACAATACAAAAAAGCACATAATAACCTCCTAAATCGGTGTTTAAAGCTTTATTTATGGTGAAAATCATAAAACCTGCTATAAAGGGAGCAAAAGCACGAGACGTATGGGCAAGCGTATCCATTTCCCAAAAAAATGCGAGCGCCTTTCTGAATGGGTGAGGATATACTGACTCAAATTAAAACCACTCCAATAAAAACCTCCAGCAGCGCCGTATAATAGACCAAGTGGAAGCAAAAGATCTTTGGTTTTTTCCTGAAGAACAAGCACAGAGAACCATACTAAAACCATCAATATAAGTCCTGTACGAATAAGTGTGCGCGTAGATCTGTGTTTTAACACATATCCCGAAACAATAAAGACAACAAACAGCGCTACAAATAGAGCAATATTAAAGTACATGACCTCGACAAATCCAGAAAGCTTAAAAAGAAAAATCTGAAAAAATACACCTGCCAGTCCCGATGTAAAGAAAAAAATAGATTGCACACTGACGAGTTGTTCTTCTTCTTGAGTAAGCATATCTTACTGCTTATGCATGTAAGTAATGAGGGCTGAGAAATCTGTGGCATCAATTCTGCGATTTACATTCAAATCGCATTGCAGCTTTCTATTAAGTGCTGGGTCAGCAACAAGCTCTTCAAGACATGTGGCAAAATCAAACGTATTAACTACACCATCACTATTGATATCCGCTTGTTTATTGGGTTCACACAACAGCAGTTTATGCGCATCAGGCTTGTCTGTTACAAATGCAGGAGCAACGATAGACACACTCAAATAACAGGCTTCTGCTTTGGTGACGCCGAGCTTCTCTACAAAAGCTGCCTCGGCGAGAGCCCTATTTTCTTCATATGGAGATTGCAAAACTATGATCTGGAATTTCTCAGCTTCAGGTGCATAGTCGATCGAAAATTGACCCGCTGATTGAACCGAATATGTATCGTCGGCTGCATAAAGCAGATCGGAGGGAAGAAAATTATTAACCTCGATGTCATTGATAACAAGTGTGCTCGCATGCACCTCACATACCACATATGCAGCTGATAAAACTAAGATTGCAAGCGAACAAATGAACGTTGTTATGCTTCTCATATGTTATGGATTACATTGATAACCCCATGGCTCCCAATTCCTTCTTTCAAAATAATCAACCGCTGATTTAACATTACCATCAAATGCTCGTAAACCGTTTTTATCAAGACATGCATACGGATCTTCTCCAGGTAGTCTCGAACAAGATGGTCCGTGAGACTGTCCTTCCCTGTACGTACTCTTCACACAGACTCCTACTTGATTGATTTGAAACAAGCCTGCTGAAAAATCGTGTGTCCAACAATTGGCGGGACCACCCCGCTTACATTTTGGTTGATTACTCAAACATTGATCGTTCATAGCTTGAACGTGTCCTTTACTCTCATTATCGCAAATCCCCGCTGCTTGTCTAAGTACTTCTTCACCGAATTTACCAAAGTATGGTCTCAAAAAATCGGGGGAACAATGTTTTTTAAATGGATCATCAGGGCAGGCGACAAAACATCGCTTGTTGGGATTTGCTACGTTTGGCTTAAGATCGTACCCGCACTTTGTTTGACGTGGTGGTTGTGCAGGCGGTTGGGGAGCTGGTGGTGGATTAATTGACTTAATTTCTGTTACTAACATTTGCGCAAATGACGGTGCCTTTACGATGCAAATTTCATAATCCTTATCAATACGTTCTACAATACCGTTACAGCGCTCTGCTTTTACTTTTACACCATGTAGTGAGAGTGCGTAGGCTATCTCTCGATCGACAATTTTTACTCGATAACGTACATTTGTGGGCACTACGTTAAATTGTACTTGCTTTGTACCTTTGCTGGTGTAGGTTGCTGTTTGTTGACACGGACCAGAGCTTGGGCAAGGCTCAAGCTCAACTGTTACCTTTTTTATGTTGTCTGAGTCGGTGCGTATGTTGACTGAGATTTTTGCTGGTGCGCCAATGGGCGTGGTAGGAACGGGGCCTGTTTTGAGTACACATGCCTCGCAGTATGATCCAGGACCCCACGTACATTTTGTAACGTCTCCAACTTCATTGCATACACCTGATTTATAACACAGCTTGGATCCTTCACTCCCATTGACAAAGCACTTTTCTCGATACACATCATTGCAGGATTGTCCAACAGCTTTACATATCTGATTACCTGGAGGTGGAGGAGGCACAGTAGTTGGATTGATGGGATTCGGTTTACTCTGGTTTCCATTTACAAAGTAACAGGAATTGCCACCAAGCCCTTCAATTATGTGAGGAACACCCCTTACATCCTTGCAAAGTTTTTCCGTAGTTTTATGTTCATATGTACCTTTCGTTTCATTTTCCAAGATAATTACAGCTTGCTGGTTTGTTTGATTTGCTGTGACTTGCCAGGTGTTTTTACATTCTGGCCATTCATGATATCCTCTGTTTATGCTACGCATATCTAGCTTATAGTTACCTGGTTCTAAGCCAACAAAGTTTGCGTAACCCTTATGTTTTTCTACTTTAACCGTCGTCAGACGACCCTCACGACAACCACCACTTATACATGTGGCGCGGACCTCAAAGGGATTTAGATATAAGGGACGCGCATCTTCGGTTGGTCCTTGGCGGGTGCAAGATGCCGGTTTATGGCTCGCAACGTGATCCTCATCCCATAATGGCGTACGTTGCGGATAATTTAATGCAACGACTTGTACCTCTAGATTTCCGTTGCCATTCCCAGGTCCGCCTATTGGGGAAGTGACGCTTGGCTGCGAAAGCCGTGGTGTTGCGGTAGGGCGAGGGGTATTCGTTGGTCGTGGTGTTACTGTTGGCCGTTGCGTGACAATCGGTCCTGGCGTCGCTGTAAGTCGTGGTGTTGCGGTAGGACGGGGCGTTACCGTAGGTCGAATATTATCAGTTTTTTTCGCAACAATCCATCCATAGATAAGATCGACACCGCAGTTTACCTTAAAATCAGGAATTGTAAGGCCATTTCGAAATCCTCTCTCAATTTCCCTGTTAAATCGCGCTATTTCACTTGCAGGAGGACATCCTCGCGTACTTCCTGCCTTTGGATCACAAAAAACTCCCTTAAGCATCCATATTTTTGTATCTAATTTCCTCAATGTTACAGTAGCCGTATCGTTTTCCGCATAGCCCGTTTTTCTCTTCGGATCAAACGTCATCGTATCCTTAACAAACGAAGCGCGTGACACACCACCCTCATTCATAACGAGAAGTTGCCTTCTGTTATTAATAATCTCCAGATCACCAACCTCTGAGGTCGAGATTGGAGTCCCTTGTGTATCTTTATGAACCTCGGCCACAGCTGCATACCGACATTGATCAGATGCATCCGAAAACCATGAAGAAAGTTCATCTTTAAGTGTGTTAAATTGATATCCAAGCACAAGTCCTACAGCAATAATGCTCATTGCGGTTGCAGAAAGAATTGAAGCAACATCGTGACCTGTATTTCTGAGGCGCATATACACATTGTAATGAAGTTGGTACGTCCACGCAAGAGATTGTTATAATAGGGGAATCATGACAACTATCCGTTTAAATCACTACCTATCATTAGCTGGTGTCGCGTCTCGTCGAGCGGCAGACACGCTCATAGAGCAGGGGAACGTAAGGGTTGACGATACGCTTGTAAAAACCCTTGGTACGAAGATTGATCCTGCCGTTCAAAAGGTTACAGTTCGTCAAGTAAAAAGCGGTCAATGGGAGCTTGTTGAGGAAGTAAAAGAAAAAGTAACATACATTATGTATAAACCGCGAGGTTATACAACAACATTGAAGGGCCAGAGAGGGGAGCGAACAATCATGGAATTCTTGCCAAAAAATCTCAGGCTTTTTCCTGTTGGACGGCTTGATAAGGAGTCGGAGGGATTACTTATTCTTACAAACGATGGAGATCTTGCACTCCATCTCTCACATCCGAGTACGCATATCGAGAAAACGTATCGTGTATGGTGTCGTATGCCGAGCGAATATACCGAAAATGCGGTGGAATCGCAGCTGGGCCGTATCCGAGGGGGGATTAAACTTGACGGAAAGCGAACTATGCCGATGAAGATAAGGGTGTTGGCGACAAAGAAGGGGACGGTTGATTTGGAAATTGTCTTGCAAGAGGGGCGACATCGCCAAATTCGACGTATATTAGGGAGAATTAACTTGGAAGTAATTAAGCTTATACGAATTAAAATTGGGAATATCTCCTTGGATGACTTCGTAGATCTTAAAGAAGGCGAACTTATCCAACTATCCGAAGATCGCGTCCGCGACCTCCGCGAATAGGACCAGGTCCTGTTCAGGATCGCGCCTTAGCATTGACTTCATGCGTGAAGAAGAGTATACTACTATAGGTTGTTTTTACACCGTCTAGCCATGTGCTTGGCTTTGTATCTGTGAGGAAATATTTGTACATTGATAACTCGGTTTCAGACAATACATTTGCCTGGGGCATACTGAGCTTAACCAACGTAGCGAGGTCAAGCTTGATATGTCCCTAGGCGAATAATCTATATTCGTGACCATGTGTGCATGGGACAAGTGGAGATGCACAATGATTATCAGTAGTTTCAGAAACATCCTCCGACTTATGCTGATCGCTGTCGTTGCTTTGGCATTCAGCACCAACGCCGTCACGGCTCAGCTCAAAGAGCCGGAGCTCATCAAGACTTCGAGGCTGGTGGGTCAACCCACCGCGATCGAAATCGTGGGCGACAATGTGTACGTCGCACACGAAAACCCGACTGGAGATCCCCAGATCGTTCGCATCTATCTCGGCGATCCGAACCGACCCAAATTCGAAGAGCACTTCAACGTGCCCATCGATATGAAGGCACAGTTCACGGATCTCATCGTCAAAAGCGGCCGCATCTATGCGGTCAACAACGACGGCTTGTGGATGTCGAACAATCACTACGAACTCGACCACATCTTGGTGCTTGAAGGAGCACATGCGATCGGCGACTTCGGCGATGAGCTTATCGCCGTGATCGGCACGCACCGCCTCGTATTTCTCGACACTACTCGAAGCAACACAATAATGTGGGAGATGCCGAACCCGACACCGCTTACCGCACTCGCCGTCGGCCCAGAACATCGCGCCTTCGTAGCCGACTCGTTCAACGGCGGATCTGTGCGGAGCTTCCGTCTCATGCGTCCCGACGAGGGATGGGCCGGGGTGATGAATGAAGGAGGAGTAAGCCGGCTTGGCAAGGTAAGCTCACTGGTAAGGGTTGGTGAGCAACTGTGGGCCGCAGGCCCGGAGTCGTTCTACTACCTGAATCTAAGCCCCATGCCGACCATAAAAAATGAGCGGGTCAGCGCCTTTTTGAAGCGTATGATCAGCTCAGAAAGCTTCGTCGTGGAAATCTATGATGACTGGCTTCATGTCATCAACGTTGGGAATGGCGAAGTAAACAATGGCTATGGCCAACTTGTCGCCACGCTCATGTCCATCCAAGACCCAATCGTCGACGCCCAGACCCTGGGCGAAAACCATCTCGTCGTGGCCCACCAGAGGAATGAGCTCGAAATCTATCGCTTCGGCGATGATCAAGAGCCCACGCCCACAGCGACACCGGAGCCGGAAGACACGCCCGGGCCACCCCCGCGGCTCACACCAGAGCGGACTGACCCGATGCCAATCTACCTGCCGGCCGTGCTTAAGCGCCACCACATAGTGGTGTACAACTGCACCGGCGGTTCCGACGACCCGCCGGCCTGTGCCATCCGCACGCCGGAGCCAATCCCGACGATTCGCCCGACTCGCGTTGTGCCGACACCTCGGATTGGAGCTACATCGTCAGCTCCAACACCACGACATCGTGAGACAGAGGAGCCGCGAGTACCACCTACGATCCAGCCCTAACCCTGCCGCACTAGCGGCGAGCCCTAGTCTGAAACCGAGCTTGGATGCCGGCCCCTTCGGGGGCCGGCGCCTTCTCTTCCATAAAATTCATATTCCTCTATAATTAACCTCAATGAACACACAACTCGCAACCTTTGGTGCTGGATGTTTTTGGGGCGTCGAGGAGGCCTTTAGAAAGCTCCCTGGCGTGCTTGAAACCGCAGTAGGCTATTCTGGCGGAATAAAAGCAAATCCTACCTATGAAGAAGTCTGCTCAGATCTAACCGGCCACGCTGAAGTTGTCCAGGTTACATACAATCCCGAGGAAGTTTCGTACGGAGATTTGCTTAAGGTTTTCTGGGAAAATCACAACCCCACACAATTAAATCGCCAAGGACCAGATGTGGGCAGTCAGTACAGATCAGTTATTTTTTACCATGATGAAGCTCAAAAGACGGGCGCTGAAGAGTCGAAAGCCGAGCTTGAAATGCGCCAAATCTTCCATAATCAGATCGTTACTTCGATTGAACCTGCACAGCCTTTCTACAAGGCTGAAGATTATCACCAACAATATCTCGCGAAGAGAGGCCTTGAGAGCTGCCATATATAAGACCTGGTCCTGTTCAGGATCGTGCCCGTACCTCGACTTGCTTAATCCCCATAAAAAGAGTATACTATGGGTTATAATAGCGGCTGAGTTAAAGCTATTCAGCCGGCTTTTCTTTTCTCTTGTACTTTTAAAACTTGATTCAGATAATATCAGCTTGCCTTGAGGCAAGGTGCTTCCCTAATGCGGCGCGTCACGCACTAGGGGAGTACCATGTCTTTAGGCAGGTTGACAACTGCCACAGTTACTCAATGGAGGACCATCGTGGGTTTGTCATATGGAAAGTTTGCCGCTCTTGTCGCGGCCCTCGTCGTGTCTATCGCTGCACTGACCAGCTCGGTCAGCGCCCAGCCCATCGTTCATGTCCTGAAGGCTCACACCGTCGCTCCGATTCGGGGCACGGTGGTGTGGGCCGCGTACGGGACGAAGGTGTCCGTCATGGATGCCCGGACGCAGCAGGTCGTCGCTACAATCGATTTCCTGGATACCGTGTTCGACCTCTCCCGCAGTGGGGAGTTCGTCGCGGTGACGCTGCCTCATGGGGTGGAGATCTGGGAGATCGGACATGATGGCGAGATGGCGGGGAACCCGAAGCTCGCCGGTAGCGTGGCCGGAAAGTTCGTGAGCGCCACGATCGCCGGCGAGTTCGTCGTCGGCATCGACGCCGACGACAACATCCAGGTCATCAGGTGGCGGAAGGGCGAAGTCCCGACGCAGCCCTGCCCGTTCAAGGGCGGCTGTCCGAACAAGGACAATGCCATCTTCCTGCCAATCGTCCACCGAAGCGTGTGCGACGGCCGGGGTCCTGAGGGTCCCGATTACCCATGCGGCACGCCGGTGCCGGCTGGACCGACCATGGAACCAGGCGAGGATCCCACACCGCCACACGGCCCGACCATCCCGCCGGCGCCATTGGACCCAACTCCAGTGGCCTGCGGCTACCCGCCGTGCAACGCGGCGGAGCTCTTCGACCGCTAACCCGCGCAAGCGGGAGTCTGAATCAAGTTGGAGCGTGCCCCGGCAACCGCCGGGGCACGCCCATCTTACCTAAATAACCCGATATTAACATAAAAACCCTTCCTTTAATTTGACTTACATAATATCCTATAGTATAATTATGGCGTACTTTTACATCTGCCGTTTGAATATTCTCTCTCAGTCACTCTAATAGCTGAGTAAACTAGGGGAGAACATCCAGACGGCAATCGGCTGTATGGGGTCCCCAGAAATGGGGGAAAGGGCTCATCATGAAGCTCCGCTCCTTTGCCGCCTTTGTGGCGGCAGTCGTTCTCTTCGCCTGCGGCACCTTGGCCACCCCGGCCTCGGCGCAAGTAGGCAAGGCTATCATCGCCTCCAACTTCGGACCTGGAGCAGAGGCCCAATGCTTTGTCCTCGAAGGGCAAAGATCTCTCTGCTGGATACACGACGGGTTCGACAACATCGGCTTCTACCATTCTAATGGAGTTGGGCCGATTGCCTACTGGCATCTGGACGCCAAGTTCAAGGACTTGGGGGTCTCAGACGACGGTAAGCTCGCGATACTTGTCACCGAAGAGACGGTGGAGGTACTCACCCTTGAGCTTCGTCAGCCTAGTAGGCTGGCGGGCATCTCGACGCCGCGGCTTCGGCTGCGGCTCGTGGTTGAAGGGGCATTGTCGGCGAGTATCGCCGGCGACAACCTTCTTGTGCTGTTCGCCAATCGGCTCGAGGTGCACTCGCTGAAAATGCGAGTGTTCTTGCCGATGGTCCAATCCGATGTTTGCACTCCTCCCGAGTGCGTGCACGGAGAAGATCCAGGCGAGCAGCCTCCGACGCCGGAGCGAGGGGGACCCGTGGTGCCGACCCGAACGCCAATGGGCGCACCCACCGAGAACCCTTGCAAGGGGCTCTCGAGCGACCCCCCCGAGTGCGCGAAGCGCACGCCGATGTACCCGACCCCAGAGGTCGGGACAGCGGTCCCGTAACAGCCGACCTCGCAAAAAAGTGAATCGTAGTAACTTAAAGCTACGTGGAGCTTCTAAGCGGGACCGATCTGGAAACGCACCCCCGGCCAGCAAACAGGCCGGGGGTGCTATCCTTTCTTCAAAATAATTACGTTAAAAAAACAAATATATACCAGCAGTTACTGCGACCCAAAAAACAGTCGACGCCAGTGATGTTAGCTGATAGATTATATAGATAGCATCATTTGACAGGTGTACAAATCCAAAGTCGTAAGGTCTATACTTCTTTTCCCAGAACTGATGCGAAAACCAATAGACCATCTCCCCAAAATGCCTCAGTGAGAAAAAAACACCATACACAAAAAACATATATTCCAAAGAAAAGAAGCCTATCAAGGCAATGCTGAACAAAAAGGGCAGTATCACCAACATATCGCCTTTGACATAAATTGTCAGAAGGCGCAAAAGGGGATGCGGGTTGCTATAAAACCATTCGTTTGAAATATGTTTGAGTCTAGTAAACATAATTAGGGCGCGACCCTTTCAGGGCCAGGTCCTGTGAGGCTATCTTCTCGTCACTTTCTTTGTTGGACTAACCATAATCGATGGAGTAGGGGAAATGCCCGCGATCGTATTATTAATATCTTTCTGAAGCCGGTGCCAATTATCTTGGCCATCTTTAGCTATCAAAATATATTGACCGTCGTTTGAAACATCATGCTCCAAATAATTATCAGTCGTTAAAATTATTTGCTGCATAACATACTTTTTCGCATCTGGAGCTTCTGCAAGAAACTTCTTAATAAGATCCAAGGACATATCAGTTCGCAAGTTACGCTCCAAATCATTCATAAGCGGAACAATTTTCGGAATTACCGTCACGCTAAAAATCTTTTCACGCATAGCATCAAGAAAAAGCTGTTGGCGTTTTGCACGGCCAAAATCACCGCCGTCCTGAAGCGAATGGCGTGATCGGACAAACTTTAATGCGGTAGCACCGTCCATATGTTGTGGCCCGGCACTAAACTGCAACGTCTCATACCGACATGGATACGCAACTTCTGGGCTTTCTGTTGCAATTTTTTCAAGTTCTTCAAATTTTGCAAGATCATTGGGATCAACGCCACACAAATCTGCCTCCTTGCCATCAATGGGATATTCAATATCGGTAAATGCGCGCTCGACATTAATATCAACGCCACCAAGCGTATCAACGGCTTGTTTAAAGCCATCAAAGTCGAGCGCAAGATAATTATCGATAGGGAAGCCCACAATGGAGCCAACTGTTTCTTTGATGAGTTCACTTGCACCCTGTTCACCGTCATATTTTTCTGGTACGGCTGGATAATTCTCTCTAAAAAGTCCTGTTTGATAGACCGAATTAATTTTTCTATAAAAATCCTCATCGGTTGTGGTGGGGATCTTTACCCAAATGTCTCGGGGGATCGATACAATCATCGCGGTGTTTTTTTCTAGATCAAGACGCGCCACCATCATAGTATCGGTAAGATATGCACCGTCATGACCAGCACCCCCATACCCCATAACGAGAAGTGAAAAAACCTTTTTCTCCTTGGGAGTGGATTTGGCCCAGATTGAAGATTTCGTATTTATAGAGTTGAGGAGCTTAAAAACTCTAAACATTCCGAAAAGTAAAAGTAGACTTAAGACGATAGTGATGCCGATGGCGATCTTCTTTCGCTTTTCAACGTTCTTGACCATGGATTCTATTATATCAGGGCACGATCCTAAAAAGACCATGTCTTATTCTGCTATATGTTATAATGAATGAACGTATCAGCCTATCACAACAAGGGATACTCAGATGAGAATACTCGATAGTATTTCACGGATTTGCCCGAAAGGGCATGGGAGATTTGCATTCTTTTCGAAGTGCCCGTGCGTCGTGGAAAAGAAATGTCCGCGATGTCATAGGATATACCCCGTGGGGTATGACTCATCTTGTTTTTGGTGCACATCAGTGCTCCTCATTCCTGTGAAGTGCGGGGAGGCGCTGAAAAAGAGTTCCTAGCGGCTGCGTTTTAGTGGACAGGCCTCTAAGTATGGGGCCTGTCCCCATACTTAGAAGACCGTAACCTGCTCAGGTTCGTAATTTGAGTATCACTTGCTCATCTTCGAAAGGTCTATTATATCAGGGCACGATCCTAAAAAGACCAGGTCTCATCTGCTATAATCAAACTCATGTCCTCATCCTCTGAGATTGTTGTGGACGTCCACAACCTCACAAAACGCTTTGGATCTTTTGAGGCCGTAAAAGGTGTAAGTTTTTCTGTGCCAAAAGGAAAAATTGTCGGTTTTCTCGGTCCCAACGGGGCAGGGAAGACCACTACGATTCAAATGTTGCTGGGACTTCTTATCCCCACAAGCGGATCTATTACATATTTCGGCAAAGATTTGAACATACATCGCCAGGAGATAATGGAAAAAGTGAATTTTTCCTCGACGTATATCAGTATGCCTTGGCGTCTCACCATAAGAGAATGTCTTACATATACAAGCTACCTCTATACAATTAAAAATCGCCGCGAACGTGTTAATAGTCTTATCGAGACATTTCGACTCACTGAGTTACAAAATAAAGAAGTTTCACAGCTCTCTGAAGGTCAAAAAACGCGCCTGATGCTTGCAAAAGGCTTCATAAATGAGCCTGAAGTCTTGCTTTTAGATGAACCAACGGCATCTATGGACCCAGAAACTGCCCAATACATGCGCGATTTTATTCAGGACTATAGAAAGGAACATAACATCTCAATTCTTTTTACCTCGCACAACATGTCTGAGGTTGAAGATATATGCGATGACGTCATCTTCATCAATGGGGGAGAAATCATCGCTCATGATACCCCAGAAAAGCTTGCCAGAAGGCTCGATATCTCACATGTATCGCTTACTGTTAAGGACGGTCTCAAGAGAGTCGCCAGCATTTGTGAAGATCAAAAACTTCCACACACAATATCTGGTCGATATATTACTATTGATTTAAAAGAAAAAGCCATTCCTGACTTTCTAAAACTATTATTAGAAAAGGGAATTGCATACACTGAAATTAGCATCGATAAGCCCAACTTAGAAGACTTTTTCTTAGCAGTTACCGGTAAAAAACATGAAATTACATAGGCTTTATGCTGTTCTACTACGACATCTGTATGTAGCACGCCGAAGTCTTGATCGACTCACGGATATTTTCTATTGGCCAACGATCGATTTATGTATCTGGGGATTAACAAGTGCATACTTTCAAAAATTAACTTCAAATGGGGAAAATATATTCGTAACAATAATAACTGGCCTTATCCTCTGGATCATCCTTTATATGGCGAGCAACACAATAGCGCTTACGATTCTTGCAGACCTTTGGGATAGAAATCTCATGAATGTTCTAGTATCGCCTTTGTCATGGGCTGAATGGATGATGGGTAATATCATCTTATCTTTAGTGAAAGTGGTGATTAGTTTTCTCTTTACCTTACTACTTACACTTGTACTCTATAAGATTTCCCTCTTCTCGACAATGATACTTTTGGTGCCTCATATAGCACTACTTATTTTCACCAGCTGGTGGATTGCATTCATCATTATTGGGTCAATCTTGCGATTTGGAACTAAAATTCAAACGCTTGCATGGGCTTTGGTAGCTATCGTGTCGCCATTTTCTGCGATTTATTATCCATTAAGCTCTCTCCCTCAATTTGCTCAGAATATTGCACGGTCTATCCCTTCAAGCTATATCTTTGAAAGTGCACGAGAGGTTATCGCGACTGGCCATTATGACATGCTTAAGTTGGGAATTTGCTTTGGATTGAATTGCATATATATTGTGTTGAGTCTTTGGTATCTCCACACGAGCATAAATATTGCTCGCACAAAGGGTTTGGCAAGCTTATATTAAGACCTGGTCTTAAAAAAGGTCGTGTCCAATCCTGAATGTGCGAGGAAGCGTTAGCTCCATTCTTGCCCCGCACATACTCTGGTCTACATTTCACCATTCATTATGTCATCATCACCGCCACCGCCTGTAAGCAAGAATGCAAAAATTACAATAATACCTCCGACAAAAATGCCTGCTCCAAGACCCGCTACGATTAGCTCCAGCTCCATCTGTATCTCCTTGGCGACTCGCAGATGGTCTCTGCGAGGTACGGCGAATTGCCACTCCGCCGACAATATGTGGACCTGATACATGTGGGCTTAACAGCTCCACATGTTGCCGACGGTGTGTATGCTAACGCTTCCTCAGGAGTATTGTAACATAAAACATTTTACATCAGCCTTAAGTTGTGGCTAAAAAAAATAACCCAAAAACACTCCTCTCTGCCAAAATCCAATCTAGAGTGGAGTAGAGAATAGAGCTTTCTGACAATATATTCTCATATTTCCCGCATCTCATAGTATGAAATTTAATATAGAAATATACAGGGACGTATTGGAGAACTATAGCAGAAACAATCCAGAACTCATTTCGCCAACATACACACAAATCGGAGAAATGCACATCTATTAAGTATAAGCTATGATTCTACACTACCCTCGTTGGACGTTTGGGTGACGTCGTAAAAGATACAATTTACGACGTCGCATAAACAACATTCCCCGCAACGATGGATATCACATAAGACACATATAGGACACTTCTCACAGAGTGATGGTAGAAAACACCTCACTAGACATAGGTGTCACCATATTTTTTGATTTTGTCATTGCAATTGCGTATTGATACGTATTAATGTTTCTATCTATTGCTACCACTCACAACCACTCTCGTGATTTGATGAACTTTCCTAATTTAGCGCATCATATCAAACTATTCGTAAATCTTTGAGCTTAATTTTAATTGACTTTAGTGTGTCTTTGTAAAAACAATTCAGTTTAGAGCCTTATATCTATCTATTCGCTCACTTTTAGCCTCACAACTATATCAAAAGCATTCAATTTTCCATTGCAATTTAGAGCGTTACAATAATCTTTTTATTAACTTTTGAGGCTATTTTCCGCTGCTAAGTAATGTATGAATTAGCAGTTATCCACATCAGTGCCAGCCCCTTCTCGAGAGTGAGGGTGTCCGCAATGTGGTATGCAATAGCAATCTAATCTAAGCAGACTATCTATCTACGCTTAATTTTCTTACCATTTCATATTCATGAGCACACGAGCCAAAAGTACTTTCTCACGTCTCGCCTTTCATAAATTACACGTACGTGAGTTTTTAATAAATACTATAGGATATAATACTATGGGCCATTTACTATAGGATACAACATTCACGTTCGTGAAATCTGCTTCTCCCCTCTCCTCTACTGCGACCTGTCACATTATGAAGTTCTGAGCTCACAATAATAAACAATTTGATTCTACCAACGCGTGCCCAGCACGAAAATAATGAGTGTAAAAATAAAGACAAAAATGAACTCTCGGATACGCTCCTTAAAAAACGAACCTTGGTGGTAGACCTGGAACAAACCACACAATCCGTAATAAAGCGAGGTCAAAATGAGCGCGTAAATCGATTGGTTTATTGGCATAAATGACAACAACATCCCTACTTCAGCAATAAGTAAAGCTATATAAACACTTTGACGAACCAAACTTCGCTTCACCCTTGAGGCGGGCTCAATACTCCATAACAAATGTAGCGCTAAAGGTATTGTCGTCAGAAATATGAATAAAAAGTTAAAAAAGAAATACATACGTAATGAAATAATGAGGCTGTAAGTAAGAAACGTAGAAATTGTCAGAAAGAGAAAATTAACAGAGTATGCTGCTCTAAAGAGCTGCAAGCTCTTTGATACGCCGACATTAAAAATATTCTGCGACAGCAAAACGGCGTAAATAGAAATTGTATAGAACACAATAAAGGGCAAACGGGTAAGCCATCGCTGAGGTAAGAAGAAGTAAAATAAGTAGAAAACAAGCGTAAGATATACAGGATGCAAAAACAACATAACCCATTCGTGGTCTGAGATATCCTCAAGGACTGAAAAAAACGTACCCATATAGACAATAAGGAATAAAATCGGGACGAATATGTAAATTTCTTGAAAACTAAAGAAGGATGACACGGTAAGTGCACTTGTGAGGGAGAATGTCGTTATAATAAATCTTCTTCGCTTCCCTATTCGACCAAAAAGTTTTAGCAGTCGTTTCATGCGTAGTTTGTATAGACATTCATAACATCATCCAGATCCTCAAGCTTTTCAATAAATGCTTCTATTCGCTCAATTTCTGCATCAGTGAGCTGTATTGTTACCGACGGTCGATAAAAGACATCGATACTCCCTTTTACTTTGCCCATGAGCTCAAACGGAATATACAGAATATATGACTCTTCGTCTTCCTCCATATCAAGTGCCTGATACGCGTCATACAGCTCAAATGCCTGTTCTTCGGTTGTATTGCTCTTTTTACACTCCAGCACTCCACACTTTGTAAACTGATACGCTACAGCGTTAGGAGATGCCATTTTCCCTCCATTTTTCTCTAATGCAAGCTTCACTTCAGCATAAGTTCTATTAGGATTATCAGTCGTTGCAGCGATAAGCACTGCTACACCGTGTGGACCAAAGCCCTCGTACAGCATTTCTTTCATTTGTGACCCATCACCGCCCGCTGCTTTATCAATGGCGCGTTGGATGGTATCTTTCGGCATATTGACCGCTTTTGCTCTATCTACGGCAAGGCGAAGCTTAAAATTTTTATCAGGGTCACCTATTCCCCCTCCTTCATGAACTGCAGTGGAGATAATGCGAGACATTTTAGTGAAGACGGCACTACGCTGGGCGTCATTTACGCCTTTTTTTCGTTTTATGTTCGCCCATTTAGAGTGTCCTGACATAGAATGTAATGTTGTTTGTTGACAATCAATTGCGTTCTCATTATACTACAAAATCAGTTTGTCGCTATGGAACTACAAATAGAAAACCTTCACAAACAAGCCGTTGATGCCGCCATCACCAGTAACTGGGATAAATCAATACAGCTAAATCTAAAAATTGTTGACATGAATCCTGATTACCTAGATGCTTACCTTGGATTAGGATTTGCCTATATGCAGCGCAGTAAGTATAAAGAGGCGAAAAAATACTATCAGGAAGCTGTAAAAATTGATCCGAACAATGTAATTGCAAGAAACAACATTGAAAAACTTAGTATTCTCTCCAAATCAGGAAAAAAGGCAACCAGTGACCTTCCTGTCGATCCAAACATTTTTATGAATCTCAGGGGCAAAACGAAAGTCGTTACACTTTTAAACGTTGGAAAACCTGATGTACTCGTTAAGCTGAGTATTGGTGAGAAAGTTGAGCTTCGCATTAAAAAGCGACGTATTGAAGTACGCAACGAACAGGATGAGTACGTCGGAGCGCTTCCCGACGATATTTCTAAGCGACTTATATTTTTTATTGAAGGAAAAAGCACTTTTAATACTTTTGTAAAATCTGCGACAAAAAATACGGTGGATGTCTTTATTCGTGAAGAAAAAAAGGGCCGAAAAGTAAAAAACTTCGTCTCATTTCCTGAAAATATTCAGGATGATTTTAAGCTTATGTCTGGCAAGCACAGTGATGAAGATGGACATGAGTCCTCAGAAGAAGGAGACGACAGCGACATCATATCAACTGAGATTGAGCAGGATGAAGATCGTTCAAATGAGTTTGATAGCCTCGACGAATTTGACCGTAATGAAAAAGACGAAGACACCTATTTCTCTGAAATTGAGGAGGATGACGGTGACGATGACTTTGAAGATTGATCCTGGTAATGTGCAACTTTATCTTCAAAAAAGACAATACTTCCCTTGATTTTCTTTCGTTGGAATAATTTCTCAAGTTCCTCACCAAAACTCGTATCTTTCATTGAGCGCAATGCAAATAGAAACGATATGACTAAAATGACGAATGATATTGCAATTATTCCCATAAGGCTTCTAAGTCTTTTCCTAAATATAGCACAACATCAACACCTTCTGTTTCACCTTGTTCAACATCACACATAAGTGCTCGTTTTAGAAATTGGACCGTGTGGGTTTTTTTTGATTCATTTGTGCGAATAAGACAACGCTTTACATCTGTTCGATCTGTAAGAGAGAAATCTGTGATGCGAATTCCTTGACCTTCAATAACTCTTGAGAGTGTCACAGCGCTCTTATACATTGAATACCTTATTTGTACCTCCATTCCCTCTTCACGAACTGATTGATGATAAAAGAATCCTTTGTATTTTTTCTGAAAACTCTTCTCAGAAAAAATGCGGGCGCCGTCATCTTCGTCTCGTCGTACGGTGCTACGCAGAACGACATAGTCCTGTTGGCGCCGCTTGCCGATAAGGTATGAGACATACAGTTTGTCAATTATATTCATATTGGACATATACTTAGATGAAAATATTTTTCCTATCAAGTCTCTTTTTTTATATGTCGGCTCATCCGTATCTGGCTTTTCATACACATCTGGTTTTGTAGGTGAAATGAAATAGTTGATATGAGCCGAGGTCATCGATGAGAAGGTACGTTGTAAAATGGTCGGGTCCTTCTCGATTTCTACAAGCTTACCTAGAGAACCTAAAGGATACTGATTGTATCCTCCCGGTATCATAATTTTCTGTTCATGGGATAGACTAACTATGTAATTTACATTATCCGTAAGTCCAAATGAAAGAATTGTCGCTTCCTCACCAAAGAATGCAACATTTACTCTATCATGGCGAGCAAATATTGCTGATACATATACTACGCGTACTGTCACAATGGCCAAGTAGATAAGGATTGCTGCTGTAGCGACATAGAGGAAAATATGCTGTTTCGAAGACTTTGTTTTACGCCATGCCATGTTCGATCTTCAGGCGCTTTACTTTTCCTACAATATCTTTTTTTGGGATATTAAAACCGACAAGCACCTTTTTTACAATTGATAATGCTGCTTCAAACTCTGGCTGCACAACCACCTCAGCACCCAAATCTTTTATACGCTGACGATACTCATCAACAGCGATGCGTGACAAAATCGTAATTTTTGGATTCAAAATTTTTGCATTTAGAACGATCATTTCCTGCGAAAACTGATCAGGAACGGCAGAAACCAACATATTTGCATGCTCGGTCTCGGCGAAATCCAATATATCAATATCGCTTGGATCTCCGTAGATAATGTTGATGCCTTTTTTCTTCTGCTCCTCAACTATACGTGAATTATAATCAATCGCAATAAAGGGCACCTGAGCGAGCGTCAGGGCACGTCCTATATAACTCCCCACTCTTCCATATCCACAGATCACCACATGATCCTTAAGCTGCAGTACATCGATATGTGCAGGCTCACTATCTATACGATGTGCAATATAATGATCAAGCCCAGGTAAGCGAGCGCGAATGAATTTTCTAATGCGCGCATACATATAGTCCTTTCGCTCTATTAGAATTGGTGAAATGGTTATAGTGACGAGCGTTGAAGCAATAGCAAAGTAATATATATCATTGCTAATGATTCCTCCTTCATGGCCCTGTTTGAGCACCACAAATGCAAATTCTCCTATCTGCGAAAGCAGGAGCGCACCGCTAAATGCTGTCTTTGAATGGAATCTGAAGTAAGTAAAGATGGCATCAACAATAAGAAATTTAGCTATCATCGCGACCATGACAAAGATGATTGTTCCAGGTAAATGCGCGAGCAGTTGGCCAACATCGAGCGTCGCACCCATGACGACAAAAAAGAGAATCGTAAATAGGTCGCGCATAGGTCGCATCTGAGAAAAGATTTGATAATGCTCCATAGTACCGCCAATAATGACACCAGCTGCAAACGCAGCTATTGCTGGCGAGAGGCCAAGATATGAGAATACGAACACTGCAGATACAACTGTCAATACAGTGAGCAAATTTAATAATTCTTTTGATACTCGTGCTGTCTTGGAAAATACGAATGGGGCGAATTTTTGGCCGACAAAATACATAACAGCCAGAATAAACACCGTTTTTCCTGACGTTATCAGTATATCTATGACAATATCTAAGCCTGTAGTTGCTCTTCCTAGTGAGGAAAGAAAAATCATAAAAGGAATCACAAGGAGGTCTTGAAGAATTAATATGCCTAGCGTAAGACTACCCATGAGTGAATCTTCCTCACCTTTCTCTTGGATAATTTTTGATACAAGCGCCGTTGAGGATAGCGAAAATGCAAAAGCAACAACAAATGCTTCGATAAGAGTAGAGCCTCGTAAAAGAATCAATGAAAAGAATACCATTGTGGTTAGCACCATTTGTGAAACTGAGACGGCTATAAGAAGCTTTCCAAACCTTCTCAATTTATTTATGTTTGTCTCAAGACCGATAGTGAACAGTAAAAGTATTAAGCCGGTTTGTGCAATATTTGATAGAAATTGATCCCCTGTTCCCTTAGTCAACACACCTAGTACCATGCCAGAAAAAATATAGCCCAGCATACGTGGAAGTCGTAACTTAGTCATAACCATGCCGCCAAGAAAAGGAAAGAGAATAAATAGAATTAAATTAAAAAGAAAGTCTAGAGGCAGTTCAGACATATCTTTTCATGATATCATATCTTGATCTGACGTTCGTACTCAATTGAATAGCGAGCTTCAGGAACAAGTTTGAGGCGTTCAAATGGAATGGGCTGTTTTGTTTTTTCACAAATACCGTATGTCCCCTTCTCCATTTTGGTAAGGGCCATATGTACAAGCTCCATTTTCTTTCTGAGAGAATCGATTTCTGCCGAAATGGTTTCATGACCCATTTGCTCTCGCACATCCGTATCTACCGCAGCATTATCATTTGCATGATCAGGATCATTAAACGGGTCCTGCTTTCTTAGACGTTCGATAGTGGCCTGGAGATTGATATCTTCATTCAGAAGAGCTTGTTTCAGGTCCTCCATTTGAACTTTGCTGAGATGTGCGGCTGTCATGTTTTTTTGTTTTGGAAAATAAATGTGTAATAACGTACAGGATATTGCTTCTATATGTAGTAAGCAAAAAGATTGTCCCAATAATTAAAAGCGTACCACCCGCGATACTATTGAACGACAATCCGGACAAGTATAAATGATTCTGTTTTATGTTGTCAAGGATCAGTTCGACAAGTCCAAAGTATATGATAAAAAGAATAAGCGAGGTTCCCGCCTTTGCTCGATCCCTTCGAACGATAAATAAAATGCGATGCGTGACTAAGAAGCCGATCATGAAAAAAACCGCTTCGTAAAGTGCTGTGATATGGCGTAACCCACTTACCCCTACGTAGTTTACGCTGAGCAAAAACTTAGTTTGCGTACCCACATCAGTGCCACTTAAAAAACTACCCACCTTGGAAATTGCTAGTCCTAGGAATAAGGGTGAAATAATATATTCGGATAGGTCGAGAAAACTAATTTTTCGCAGTTGCGTAAAAAGGGAAAGTGTAATAAAGCCGCCAAGTAGAGCCCCAAACATAGAAATACCTGGATAACCATTTATGAGAATAAACTTTAAAATACTAAAACCAAACTTATCAAAATTAAGTAGTACGTAAATGAGACGACCTCCCAAAAACGCACCAATCATGCTCAAAAAGAGCCCATCGAATATTTCCTCCTCCTTATACGATGTAATTTTCAGGTTCTTCCACAGCAAAAATGAGCTCACAAGAAATGCGAACGTCAAAAAAACACCTAAGGTATATATTTTAATAAAACCAAAATGTAAGAGTACGGGTATCATTGTTTAGATTTGCTAGTAGTCTAGTCGTGATGCAACCTTGTCACCCAGCTCAATCATTATATCACTAAAATTTTTTCCTTCTAGGTGCACTGACACAAACCCTCGTTCGTCTATACACGAAAACGTGAGCTCATAAAGTCCACCACCATGTTTACCACGCACAACTAGATGCCCCCCCTTTATATTATGTGTAGTGAGTTTTTGCTCCAACATAGGGACAGATCTGAGCAATATTTTCTCCTCATCTTTGCCAAGATCCTTTGTAGAAACCTCAATGCCCCGCTGTATACTCTTTGGCACCATAAATACAAGAATGTCTTTTGTTGTCACAATTCCAGTTGGTATTCTCTTTTGGTCAATAATGACGATGCTCCCTATCTTTTGCTCGAGAATTTGCGTTGTAACATCAGCATATGTAGCATGTGCACTCAGCGTATGTACATGACTGCGGGCATAGTTTCGGACTGGCTTATCCAACTGGGCATCCTTATCGCCAGATCGAGATGCAGAACCATGACGCTCCTTCGGGGCAGACACTTCATCGATTACATCATACTGAGATACGATGCCATCGAGTGTTCCCTGCTTATTTACCACAACAAGCTTCGAAATCTTATGATCTTTGAAAAGGTTTAGGGCTTTGCTTAGCTTATCTTCCCCATGAATTGTTATAATTTTTTTACCACCTACTTTTTTCTGCATTTCATCGTTAAAATCGTTTGTCCTCAGCATATAGCTGAGTAATCTGCGTGCCGAAACGATACCGACAAACTCATGTTCTTCGTTTATAACGGGAAGATAATGAATTTTCGACTCAATCATAAGTCTTGCAGCCTTTGACATATCATCTTCAAGCTTAAGTTTTGGCGGATGAATTAAGCACGATTGAACCTTTGCACTACTCGGAAAGGTTTTTTTAATAACAGCGTAATAAGGATTAACCACACCTACGTACTTTTCACCATCAAATACAAACCCAGCATCGTGGGATGATTCAAGCTGAGAAAGCACTGAGGAAAGTGTGTCTTGAGGTGAGACTTTGATAACATCGGTCGTTTTTAATAAATCCTTAACTTTCATAAAAACGTTGTAAAACTGCTAACCTGATTCTATTATACGCCATTTAGTATAATAAGTCTCACTGATAGCCAGAGTGCTGGAATGGTAGACAGGTCAGTCTCAAAAACTGATGTCCTTTGGGCGTGAGGGTTCGAGTCCCTCCTCTGGTACACAGTCTTTATTTATCCCATAGTATTGCATTTGCGCCTCAATTCTAGTATACTACTCCCCCACTGGGTAGGCACCAGAGGTGAACATGCAGATGATTCGTAGCGTATACGTGCTTATGATGACTGTGCTTGTTGTACTGGCTCAGATGCCAGCCACTGCACAGGAACAAGACACCGTCACGATCGAGATGCGACACGTTGCACAAGTTTTCTCGATCGATGGCTGTCTGTCGTCGGCAGGTTCGGCGACATTCATCATCTCGCCGCCGGTACAGGCTGCACTGTTGCCCACTGAAGTTGTGGCAACAACGGAAGAAGGGACCGAGCTTCGAACACGGGCTACGTGGAAGCTCGATGCCGGCGGAGATATGTTTACGTGGGAGCAGTATATCCCCGCAAGCGTGGTGGACATTAGGTTTGTCGGTGGCACTGCCGCCGTACAAGCCAGGACCACTGCGCACATGTGGAGAGGGGTGTCAGATGTGTTTCAGCGGACCGCTGAGGTTCGCTGTTTCGATTTCAACTTCATGCCGTTCCTCCTCACTAGATGATCAGAGCCTCGGACGGGCACATCGCCTACCCCCCGTCCGAGGCCACCTCTTTATTTACTGAAGAACTTCAAAGTAGTAAATAATGTATTGATTTCATCTAGCGTTTTTTGTGCAAATTCGTTATACACGTTACTTGTAGTTATTGCCTCCGCTCTTTTCGACTCGATAAGCTTTATGTACTCTTTCAATAGAGGAACAAAAAACTTTTGATACCAATCAACTCCATTATTTCGTATAACAAAATTACTTTTGCGTACATTGTCATAAATATCTGCTAATTTCACTATCATTGTGTACTCTCCTACACTGTACATGGGTTTTACTGCTTGCTTGATTGACCTATTATCAAAACTAATAGTCATTTCTTGCACAATAGTAAGTGTTCGTGGCGAAGAAAGTTTAAGAATATCCTTTTCAGTAGCTAATGTATCTTCGAGCAAATCATGAAAAAGCCCTGCTCTCCTAATGTCTTTTACTAATGATTGTTCGACATCATGAGCTGTAAGTACCACATTAAGACAAGCCCACACACGCATTGCATGATCAAAGATAAGCGTATTTGATCCGTCTGTAAGATCTCCCAACATCTCACGAGCATATTTTATTTGTAGTTCGTCCATCATATATCAGATACTTTTCTTGCAATCGCCTCCTCAAGCTGTTCAAGTAGTTCTGGATCATCTCCTGCAAGGATACTCATAATATCTCTTGTTCCGTTACCTAGCAAACCCATTGCTGCTAGGCGTCGAAGATCCATGTCGTCCTGCTTTGGAACAGAACCATGCTCAGCATATCCATTTCTGTTCATGGATGCTTTATAAAACATAACATATCCTGGATGAGCTACCTGAATAGGTTTTCCTCCAACTTGAATCGTTGTAGCTGCATCAAACAATTCTCTCCTATGATTGGGAAAGTCGTAATCCACTCCTCTCAATCGAGGTATTGGTGCATTAGAAGGAAATGTTGTACGCATGACGGATAAGATATCCAGCGGAAATCCGTTTTGCCCCTTCGTTTCAAGAATAGGATTACTAAAAACAAACCCATGGTGTGTTCGTGGCTCCTCAACAAAACGAGTGTCAGTAAATTCACCAAATTCTTTGAGAGCTGCATGAATTCTCCGAAGTCGGGCATGTGCGTCAGCGACTGAAGCGTACGTCATTACGATATCAAGATCAGTCGAAAATCTATCGTTACCAATACCTTTCGCAAGTTGGCGTAATGTAACACTTCCTCCTGAAATTACTTGCCAATCTTGACGAGGAATGTCTGCGGCATCGAGCAGCTCACCTGCATGGTGCACACATGAGAGAAAATCTGCATGTTTAGGATACTCTAGCCTTTCAATTCGATCTATTTGTGGTGGTATTGGATCATTATTTACTAACATATATGCCTGTTAAAATTCCGTCAGTATAGTCAAGTAAATGAACGAACGCAAGAGGACATTATTACGTTTCTCTTGACGTCGACATCAACCATATGATACTATGGTTTTTTAGGAAAAACACGCAGTTTTTATAATTTTCGCGAGGTTTTCTCTAAAAAATGACCAAAATTCGCCATTTTCTTTCGATAACCGATATCACAAAAGATGAGCTCCTTTCTATCCTCGACCTCTCCTCACAGATGAAAAAGGAAATCTACGAAGGCAAACTTAATAACGAACTTCTCAAGAACAAAACAATGCTGATGATTTTTGAGAAACCCTCCCTGCGCACGCGCGTGTCCTTTGAAATCGGTATGACACAGCTTGGTGGACACGCGATATACCTCGCCCCCGCAGACATTGGTATGGGCAGCCGCGAAGAACCAAAAGATGTTGCTGCTGTCGTCTCACGCATGGGCGATATCATCATGGCGCGCACCTTTAAACACAGTACCGTCGAAGAGCTCGCCGACCATTCAAAAGTTCCCGTCATTAACGCCCTCTCCGACCTTGAGCACCCATGTCAGATTCTCGCTGATCTACTGACCATCCAAGAAACAAAAGGAAAACTCGAAGGTTTAACGGTCGTATTTCTAGGCGACGGGAATAATAATGTGACGCATACGTTGTGTCTCACCGCCGGCATGCTTGGCATGCACTTTAAGGTTGGGGCTCCAGAAGGCTACTTTATGGACAAAGACATCGTTGCCCGTGCGAAAAAATTTGCCGATGCATCTGGCGGATCAATAACCGAGTCGACGAATCCAGAAGAAATAGTAAAAGATGCCGACGTTGTCATAACCGATACCTGGGTCAGTATGGGTGACGAGGCAGAAAAAGCTGAGCGCCTTCGCATATTCCCACCATACCAAGTATCTGAGTCGATGATGAAACGTGCAAAGCCCGACGCAATATTTATGCACTGTCTTCCGGCTTATCGCGATAAAGAGGTTGCTGCAGCGGTCCTCGATGGACCACAGTCAGTCGCTTACCAAGAAGCTGAAAACCGACTTCATGCCCAAAAGGGATTAATAGTTTGGCTTATGAACCATGAAAAATAACCCATTTTCCAACAAGAGTTTTATCTCGATTGATCAGATAACCTCACCTGCCGATATTAACTATATTTTCGGTGTCGCAGATAAGATGAAGAAGACAATCCAATCTGGAAAAGTCTACGAGCCTCTGAAAGGAAAAACAGTTGCTGTCCTGTTTTACCAGCCATCCACACGTACATTTACTTCATTCGTAGCCGCCGCAAAGCGCCTAGGCGCATACGTCATCGACATTAATGAAATGACGAGCTTCAGCTCGGCAGTAAAAGGAGAAAGTCTTGAGGATACTATTAAATCGATCTATCAAACCACCGGCGCCAATGCAATAGTGCTACGCCATCCAGAAAACACATCGAGCGAGATTGCTGCTTCAGTACAAGACATTCCTGTCATCAATGGTGGTAGCGGCACTGCAGAACATCCTACACAGGCATTACTTGACCTCTATACGATTTATCAAAAATTCGGTCGTCTTGATAACCTGCACACAATGATGGTCGGCGACCTAAAATACGGGCGCACTATTAAGTCTCTCGCAAAACTGATCGCCCGCGTAAGTAAAAATTCGACCATAACCTTTGTGTCGCCAAAAGAACTCCGCGCACCAAAAGATTTCATTAAGGACCTCAAGGATAAAGTTGTAGTTTCCCAGCGCTCTAGCTTTGGTACTGAAATCGAACAGGCAGATGTCGTATATATGACGCGTGTACAAAAGGAATGGTTTGAGAAGGAAGGCAAACTAGATCAATACGAAGCCTTAAAGCTCAAGTTTATCATGAACAAGCACACCGCAGAAAAAATGAAGAAAGATGCCATTATTCTCCACCCGCTGCCGCGTGTAGGAGAAATCCTTCTCGAAGTTGATAGCGACCCTCGCGCATGGTACTTTGAACAAATGCGCTCAGGTCTTTATATTCGTATGGCACTTATTGAGTCGATCTTAGCGTAATAATAGGTCAGGGTCATTGGGATACCTATTATTCCCAAGAAGCGCTATCGCGAGTGGTACAACAGCTCTTGGATCATCACTAGACAAGGCTTCTGCAGTACGCCTCACACTCCTTGCCAACCCAGGAGTAACGTCAACTCCAACTGGAAGATGTTTCTTAATGACGGGTACAATATCATCATATTCCAATCTATCAACTCCTGCATCTACCTCTGCAAGACCAATATCAGCATTAATCCTGTGCAACAATCCCCCTGCAGCAACAACCACATCTATACATTCATACGCAAGATGTTCTTGTATATATGCCTCAAGCCCTTCTAATGAATGAATACCGGTGTAAATTTCAAGCTCATCATCTTTTATGTCCCCCGCTGCTGCTCTTTGTCTAACAGCGTCATGAAACTCCTGAATAGAGTTAAAGTTGAGTATTATTTGTGCTGGTTCACCTGGGGTATTACCGTTTTCAATGTGAAAAAAGCTTCTTAATTCGACCACCTCTGCCATTTCAGATACAAGTTGGATCATACTATCTGCTGCGTCTTGTCCAGTAAGTTTTTCGAATTCACGCGATGAATCAACAATTCCCTGAAGTCCTGATTTAAGTCCTAGATACTTTGTCACGTCGAAATGTCGGCTTTCTCCAGCATCTGTTAGATATTCCCTTTCTGTACTATAATTATTTTCATCTAAATATAACTTGGCAAACTCCCGTGCTTCTTCAGGAGTAAAGCCAGCACGAATAGCCTCCTCATACTTTGGCCTACCAACTTCTAATGCATCTTTCTCGTCATCAGTAATTGTAAATTGATGTTTTCCCCACATGGTTCTACACTCGTCTTTGATGAGGGCAACAGTGGGTTCATGGCCTGCGGCGATAACACGCTTCATTGCTTCATGCCAAACTTCAATATATTTTTCGCTACGGCCTATAAGAACATCTAATGTTGCTCTTTGAGGATCAATTTTCGCACTACGACAAAATTCTCTCATTCCAAGCTCAAATCGAGCGACGCGATTAGCATATTCTTGAGCTTCATCAGGAGCTATTGTTCCATGTACGAGTGCAGATTCGTACTTATTATTAACCTCAACGAAGTTTCCAAAAGCAGCCTCAGCAGTACGGAAATGCTCAGCAGTTGGAATGTGTGCACCATACACCGTCTCGTGCCAAGTTGGTGCTGCGCCATTTGTTCCCTGTCCTGTTACGCCTAGCTCTGCTGTCATATACTATAAATCTATACTAGTAACAACCTCTTGTCAAGTACTATAAGATAGTACATTCCCAACCAAAAAAAGCCTTTTTTATTTTGTGCGTAACGGGAGAAAGAAACGAGAGGTTCTTGTCGAAGATTCAAGAGCACCATAGAGCATCTTACATGAAGTCGAAGTAAAATGCAATATACTGTATAATTTCGGTAGATGAAGAAACAACTTCACAAAATAATCCTCGCATCAACCTCACCTCGTCGTAAAGATCTGCTTTCTTCCATAGGGCTTACGTTTGAGGTAGTACCAAGCAATTACGAAGAAGATATGACGCTTCCCCTTCTTCCTGAGGAGCTCACTATACATCTATCCAAAGAAAAGGCGCTTGCTATCGCCGATAGATATCCTGATGCAGTTATTATTGGCGCCGACACGATCATTGCTTTTGACGAAAAAGTCCTCGGGAAGGCGCATACAAAAGAAGAGGTGCAGCGTATGTTGGCCCTACTTTCTGGTAAGAAACACTCGGTTGTTACTGGTTTAACCGTGATTATTCCTGCCTCTATAGCCCAAACCCAGGAACGAATTATAGAAACATATGCAAGTAAGAATCGCGTTCATTTTAAAACAATTACTCAAGATGAAATAAACTGGTACATCGCCACTGGAGAACCATTTGGAAAAGCAGGTGGCTACGCAATCCAAGGCTTCGGTGCAGTATTTGTCAATGGTATTGAAGGAAACTATAGTGGCATTGTAGGATTGCCCGTAGAGGCAGTCTATAGCATCTTAAGGTCATACGACGTGTTTGTGTTATAATACCAACCCAAACCTAATATGACAACACCCGGTGCTCGAGTAGAGCGAGATACACATATTAACCTCGAACCTACACTTGCCTTCAATGGCGACCCGAATCGTATCCCAGTACAGATGCCTGAGCGCATCTCGGGCTATAAGGATCTCGTTATTGAGGCACTCACACCAGAGCATGAGGCGTTTGAAGAATATGCAAAAGCATATGTTGCACACATCTTAAACAAGCAAAATATAGAAGCTGGCAACTTCGTATGGCCACCTTTTAAGCTCAGCCACTTAAAAGACATGCCTGATGAAGCGATGTATGACGCAGAAGGAAACATGCATGAAGAGTACGTTGTTAATGTTATAAGAGACTATCTCATACCTACAATCAAAGATAAAGGCAATCATCTTTTAGTATTGCACGGCTTGATCGATGGAAAACCAGGATTTATAGGCGGTGGGCTTTCTTTTGATAGTGTTGATACTGAGGATGAGGGTTGGATAAGTAAAGGTATTATCGCTCGTAACACAAATGGCAAGGAACACCGTGGAAATGGCCTTGGTCGCATTATCCAAGAAGCACGCGTTATGCACTGGATGCTCGAACATCCACAGTTAAACAATCTCAATACGGGGGTCAATATAAACGAAGAAGGTTGTGATCGCTTTAAGCACGTAGTGACAAGCCAGGTTTTGGGCGACATGAGCATCCTGCATAAACTTCGCACTGGTGAGACTATTAAGAGTGATGATATCCAATCGTTGTTTTCTGCAAGTATGCGACTCCGGGTAGAACAGGGATACGCAGAAAACCTTATTTTTACAGAAGAAGAATACAAAAAATTCGTAGACAAGGTCGAAAATATTATTGGACCATGGCCATTGTATGGATTTACTCCAGAATCTGTACGCAAAGGAAAAGACATAATAGCAGCAACTGCAGAGCTACTTGGCGTACCGTTAACACCAACCGAGCATACATTCCTCGGTCTTGGCGGAAGACATCTTAACGCAATAGAAAACAGCGCACGGGTAAAAGGAAAAGATGAACTTAATCATACACGACGCCTTATTATCGTAAGAGAAGATTGGGAGGCTTTGGCAAAACAACGATATCCAGATTTAGCGTCGTATCTAGATCAAGCAAAACGAGCAGCATAAAACTCATATGCACGTACGAAAATGTGCTATACTAAGCACAAGCACCTATGAAAGTAGCAAATTTCATGCGAACCTCGGTGGTTTCGGTATCTTCAGACGAACCCGTGCGAACGGTAACCCGTCTTATCTTCAACCTTGGTATAAAAAGCGTTCCCATATGTGACGATGGGAAACTAGTCGGTATCGTTACCGAAGAAGACATTCTTACAAAACTCTTCCCTTCTGTACGGGATTTTATGGAAGATCGCGCCCATGCTGATGATTTTGAGGCTATGGAAAAAAATTTGGGCGCACTGATAAATAAACCCGTTAAAAAAATAATGACGAGCAAACCCAGGGTTGTTCATGCGGATCTCCCCATTATGCAAGCTCAATCACTCATGATTGTCGGGAAAATAAGTCATCTCCCCGTTGTTGATGATCAAAAGAAACTAGTTGGAATTATTTCACAAGGTGACATATTTAGAGCCATTGTAGGCCAAGAAATACCATATGATGACAATGAAGAATATCATGCGTGGCTCTCGCGCCATTGGGACCTTGTCGTACCTTGGAAACAACGACTCAGTGGTGAAATTGCTGCGTTCAATAAACTATTCGAAAAGAAATATTCGTATCGCATTCTTGATATTTTCTGCGGTACCGGCGAACATGCCATCGCTCTTGCCCGTGAGGGCTACGATGTAACTGGTATGAATAAATACATTCTTATGCATAATGCTGCGACGAAAAAACACACGCAACTTCCTGAGTACCTCCAAAGACGCATCGAATTTGTCCATGGCGACTATATTGATCTTTTGAAGGATAAAAAGGAAGACTACGACGCAGCAATATTTATGGGCAACTCTCTCGCCCATAATCCGCATGATTATAAAAAAATCATCAAAACAACAAGCCAAAGTCTCACAAAGAAAAATGCGATAATGATCTTGCAGATTGCTAATTTCGATAAAATTCTTGAAAATGGAGGCCTCCAGGATTTCAATATGCGCCCCTCAAAACTTAACGATGACACAAAATACACCTTTATTGAGTTTTATGACAGTCCCAAAGTTACGGGAAAAAAAGATCTGCTTACGCTCAACATGGCGATATTACGCCACGTTGGTCATCGATGGACCTTCGCTGCTATGAATAGCACCCCGATCGCCTATATATCGCCAGATATTATTACTGCAGTTCTAAAAGAGGCTGGATTTAAAAAAGTTGAATTATTCGGTAGCCGCTTTTTAGAGCCCCTCTTTGAACATAAATTCTCTGTCTCCGATCACGATTGGCTGAACGTGATCGCTTCGCGATAAGACCGCAACCTCTCGAGGATCGCTCCTCGACTTGAAATATTCCCCTCCGTTTGATATAATGCTATAGGTTGTTTTCGACCCCCACTCAGCGAGATGATGAACCATAAGCTGTAGAATGAAGATTGTTACAGGAGTAGTCGGTTGTAAGACTGAGCTACCCAAATTTTTTGAGTGATAATTTGATTCACCCAAAGTGGATTAGATTGCCGCCCAAAACGTACTGAGCCTGGTCGGCGTAAAAAAGGGAGTTTCCAGTGGGTTTCGCACCACCAGTTGTTTCACAAACGACCGAAGTGGAAGCCGTTGTTGAAATCACTTGCGAGTGGCGTGATGCAGGTGGAGAAGTCCATCTTACGGTCTATAATGGACCTGAAGGTGATCTCGCGGGATACCTAGAAAAGTTTGGAGAGAGTCGAAACTGGACATTAGTGTCCAAGCAACGGCGTTGATCTCTCCGGACAAACCAACTCCAATGGGGGGGGCCTCCGGCCCCCCCTCCATACTTTCTGTGAAATTCTCAAAAGACCATCTGTACCCCTATCATACTCATTCGCGATAAGACCGCAACCTCTCGAGGATCGTGGCAGACTTGAAAAATCATCTTCTTTTTAGTATAATACTATAGGTTGTTCTTAACACACAGCGAGGTGAAGCATGAGCGGTAAAATGAAAATCGCAACTGCTGTTGGGCTCTTCCTACTATGGGTTGGTGTGAGCAATAAGCTCCAACCAATCAACTTTGGAGGCAGCTCGAACGAGGAGGTTGCGGTCAGCGGCTCGGTGGATACCAGCGCTTGCGCGGGGGTTCACTGGGTCAAGCCTGGCGAAACACTGAGCAACATTGCAGCGCGATACGGGCATACCGTCATCGCACTCGCACAGGCAAGCAACATCTCGAACCCGAACAAGATCAGTATCGGGGAGAAGGTCTGCCTGCCCAAGAGCCCAGCGCCAAAGGTCGCAGCCTCAAGCTGCAGCCAACAACATGTCGTCGCCGAAGGCGACACATTGGAGAAGATCGGCAGGCAGTACGGGACGACGGCTGGGGTGTTGGCGAGCAAGAATGGGCTCGCCAATCCGAATTACATCATACCCGGATGGAAGCTCTGTGTGAGCCCTTAGGGGCAAGCTCAGACGAACAAAGACAATCGGTGACCTAGTCGCAACGTGCGTTGCGACTAGGTCACCACAGTACCTTGCAATAAAAAGGTTTGAGTGACAGTTTAATTCATGCAAAATATGGATTAGATTGCCGCCCAAAACGTTCACAGTCGGGGCGGTCCAGGAAAGGTATAGGAGATGGACATCTATTATATCGTCACGTATGTGACGAAGGATGGCGAGACCAAGACTCAGATTGTCAGCTCTGACAACCTCGAGTGGTTCAAGAGCTACGTCGCCTCACAGGGCGGCAGTGTCATTCATATTTCTTCTAAAATCTTTTAGTATACTCACCTATTTTGCCTCTGACCCCATAAAAACGGGATTTTGATTATATAGATGAAAATTTAAGAAGAAAAATGAAAATATATACCGTACAGGTGCCAGCGGCCTAACCGCTGGCACCTGTCTCGGTACCTTCATTCGATAACACATCTCCTTTCTGGACCTCTAGGTCCATTTGCCGTTGCTAGCCCAGCTTGCCAGTGACTTTAACATCAGTGCATAGCCGGGACCAGCACTGATCCTCTTCTCTCTTGGCCGTTGCAAGCTTGTCGGCCACCACATTCCGCGACGTGGTAGGAGAAGTCGTCTCTCTTTGTCTGAACCCCTCACCGTGAACTTCACCACGGTCAGATCCAGAACCATTTCCGACCAGACCACTCCCTCGAGGTCTACCTTTTCAGGCAGCTGTATGTCATCCAGCTCAATAACCCACATCTGCCCCGCCCGATCCCAGAACCATGAGGTGGAGTACACCAGACGCTTGCTGTCGGTGTGAATCTCAACTCTCAAGAACAGCAGCTCGATGAGGCTGATATGAGCTGCATGCCGAGCAGAGAGAGAGAACAAGCCCATCCAAGGCTTCGGGAGAACGATGACCGTGGGTCGAACATCCATGGCCATCTTCCCATCGCCCTCGTCACGCTCCCACAGATCTGTTCTGAACCTGAGCGGATTACCTCCCTCTTTGCGAGGAGTGGTGCGGTTCTGCTTTCTGGTCAAATGTGACCTCAGCCAGCCCGAAAGCCGGTAGATTGCCACCATAGGCCAGTCCAGCAGAGTTGTCTCACTGGTGGGGGCGGCTTGCTGTGTGCTTGCCGCCCTCTCATCGGATGCAGGTTTTGAGCTCTGCAAGGACGCGATGAAGCTTCTCACCTGACCAGAAAGCCAGTAGACCAGCTCCATTGGGAGGTCAAGAATCTTGTCGATCATACTGACCTCCTACTGAATGTGGCTCAAGCCACGCCAGATCTGCGCCCAGCAGGTCGTTCCCTGCACGTTCATGAGCACTTCGACCCGAGGCACCTCGTTGGCCCTGTTGTTGCGGATGCTTCGCGGATCGAAGCGATGCTTAGTTCCGCTAGCAAGGATCTTGCTCCCGTTATCCCAGACACACGGGATACCTGCAGGAGCATCGATCACAAGCCAACTCGTGAACACCGATGTTAGTGCATCAGGTCCATCGCCGGTCGAGACGACCGGCGCAGGCCCCGGCGCGGACGCCGGGGCCTGGCTCTGCTGATCAACCTGGATGAAGATGCCCTTCGGGTAGTGCCGGGGGCCAAGGTCACCGGTTCCATCCAGTGCCTTGCCGTTCATGGCACCCAAACCCTTCACGGCAGCTTCGGTCAGGGTGATCTTGACGATGCCGTAGTCGCTGTTTTCCCTGTCATTGCAGGTCATCTGCCACTCCTGAGGGCCGAACCACGGATCATCGACCATGGCAAACGCACAGCGAACCCCGATCGGGATCTGGGCCGATGTCGCATCGCCATTCGTATGGTAGTGATTGCCTCTGAACCAATTCCCCCAGGCAACAACCGGCTTCTCGTACTCCTGATGGTACTTGATCGGCGTCGCCGTAGGGGCTGGTGTTGGCTTGATGATCTCGATGTTGGCACCGTCCTCGGTGTACGTATCGGACGCCGGCCCGCTGCTGTGAGAGTCGCCAGACGTGTCGCTTCTTTCCTGGATCTGGACCGAGTCGTTCACGGCCAAGATGTCGCCATCGAGGACGTTGTCCACTCCGTTGGAAAGAACGTCATCTACCTGAGCCCGCTCGGCTCCCTTGGCGAGGAACTTGAAGCCGAGGTCCGTCACCGGCCAGAAGCCGATGGTGATGCTGAAGAACATGATGAGCATGCCTCCGATCACCGTAAGCGCGTTCTCGACCTTCAAGCCGTTCGTCTTGACGTCGCGGATGCCCGCGACAATCAGGAGCAGAGCGAGACCAAAGGCGATCAGTGCGTTCAGGACGCTGTTTTCCATCTGAGTGACCTCCTGTCACTGTTGTGCCAGCCACCCGAGGGCGGCTAGCTGCGGATAGGTCTCCAGCATTGCCTTCCACGATTGGCAGTCGTAGCCGTTTGTGTTATTCGAAGACGTGCAGGAGTTATTTACGGGCCAGCGACGATCAAAGAACATCATCCCGACCCGATTGTTATCCGACACGCCATAGTGAGACTTAGTCTTCTGCAGACTCTCCCACTTGGCGGAAGCGCCTCCGAAGCCATCGTTGATCACAACGAATCGAAGGCCCGGGACTCCACCGAAGTCGGCATTGTTGCCTCCCATCGAATGGAACACGTCCCAGACCAACACTATACCCTCGCCCTTCAAGCCAGCCTTTTCTCGAGCTCTTGCAAACTCTTGAGCAACTTGCTTGACGTCAGCGAAAGTCAGCGCCGTGTTGTGCTCTTGGTCAACCACGATGCCATCCAATCCAAGTGGCGTTAGCTGAGTAATCCCCTTGCGAAGATCCTCGACCTTACCACTCGTATCGAGCAGAACCATGGTGCCATTGGCATGAGCAGTTGGAATCAACTTCACGAAATGATTCATCGTGAAGCCAGAGTGTAGTACGGGTACGACAACCGGAGTTGCCGACCTACTCGTTGCGCCTTCTACAGCGCTAGCCCAACTCCTCGCTGCCCCAACGATCTGGTCTTCGGAACAGGTATTCCCGAGCGTTCCTGGCCCACCGTTTGTACATGGCCACCCCCAGACAGGAGTGAAGAGGCCCGTTGCAGGTACCTCAAACGCGTACGACCGGCTGACACCAGTGAATTTCTCGAGAACCGAAGCGTCGAAGGTCACGTTACTGTAATTCCTCAGGAAGCGAAGAGCTCCCATTTCGTGCGTCCGGATGGACATGCCGAAGAGGAATGCCAGCATCATGATCTGGACGTAGTAAACCGCGAATTGAACCCAAAGCCCTTTCAGACTCCCATTCTCGCTCTTGATAAAGTACCGGATAATCAGCCCCATCGAACGAAGGGGCACGATGATCACAGCACCCATCGCAAGCAAGATGGCAAGCAAAAGGAGCGTTGGACCGAGCGCTAGTGCATAGGTAAGTGACGGACCTGACTGCATGGGATTATTGCCTTGGTAAGGCTCATCCCACGGCCAATCTTCCGTCGATCCGCGAAGGCGATATTCCATTAGCTCAGGATCGAAGTATGTATCGACCCTTTCTTGCCTCTGGTTCGCATCGCGGATTTCAAAGTGGACATGCGACCAGCCTGTCATACCAGTCATTCCCACTCTGCCTAGCACAGTTGATTGATCCACTTCTTGACCCGTCTTTACCATGACGTATCCTTCCGGATCGCCACTGGAACCAGACGGAATCTTGAAAGATGGATCTCGCTCATCAACAAGGTGGGCATACACAGTGGAACGGCCGTCTGGATGCTTTATCCACACCCAGCAGCCATAGTTACCGGCGTTATTACAGCCGGCGTATTCCACCTTGCCCGGGGCGGCAGCACGCACAGCAGCAAGCTGCACCGCGCTGAGATCCCACGCATTCACAGAACACCGACCGGTCTTCACCGGACCAATGATCGTGCACTGCGTGTGATCGTCTTCATCGGAGCTGATGGTATTGCTGGCAACCGGAAGGCGCCAGCCATCCTTACCCACAAGTCGTCCGTCCCTGAAACCGTCTACCAGCTCTGGTCGTTGCACGATCAAATCGGGCTTGAACCAGTTAATGGGAAGACTGAACAGGAACTTCTGGGTTGCGAGGACAGGATGGTTGTAGACCTTCAGACGGTTCTCCACGTTGTTGTCAGAGACTAATAGCGATGTTTCGCTACACTCTGGCACATTGCATGGATCTCGTCTCCCATATTTTTCATGGGTAGCATAACCCATGTAATCTGCTCCGATCGACACAAAAGTCCAACCGGACAGATTCATGGGAGCCTTCGGATCATCCGCCTTTACAAAAACGCCTTTGTATCGTCTTGCAAAGTGAAGATGAGATCCACTAGTTCTACCGTACGCACAGTCAACACGACCGATCCGATCGCTCGCCTGCACCACTGTACCAACAGGTATGCGATCAGTATCGGACATGTGATAGTACAGCAGCGACCACGAGTTGTTCGGGTCACCATCACCATCGAGGTCCACGATAACCTCTCCCTCTTTGGAGGTGGTAACCACTCCCGGGGCCGCGGCAAGAACCCATTCATGCGATATTTCACAGCCCCTTGAA
Organism: uncultured Gammaproteobacteria bacterium; assembly: GCA_964612595.1. Lineage (GTDB taxonomy): Bacteria > Patescibacteriota > Microgenomatia > UBA1406 > HO2-37-13b > OLB23. The sequence continues at coordinate 55,009 of CAZTFB010000003.1, forward strand.
ATAGGGACTGCGAAGTCAACTGCAGCAAATTGGCCATCTTTGTAGCCAAGGTGCGGTCCTCCCGAGTAAATCCATTTCTCCTCAGAGGAGAATGGCAAAAGTAGAGGTGGTTGTTGAGGCGCACGTGCAAGATCGACCCACGTGGAATCCATATGGGTTGAGTTCTGCGCGTAAACGACATTTTGTTCTTTTGTATGTGCTGAAAGGACGAAAGCCATGATGGCCACCGTCCTCAGCATGCGAAACGCTGGGGTGGTCATCGGCCTTGTCCTTTCGAAGGTACCGAGTTGTCAAAGTTCAAAACTGAGTCTTTTCAGACACAGTCCTCCCACACATTGCGGAAGGGAATATATTATACCACGAGACACAAAAAATAGACTTATAGCAATAAACTACAAGCTTTTTTAAAAAGATTTCGCAGCTATATTCCCCCAACGGTATCCACACTGAAGAATCTTACGCGATCACCGCGGAAGATAAGCTCTATCTCCCCCGTTGGACCGTTGCGATGTTTTGCAATAAGAAGTTTCATCATTCGTTTTGATTGATCCATCAGTTCGTCGTTGTCCTCATCACTGTAAAGGAACATAACAATATCTGCATCCTGTTCAATCGATCCCGATTCACGTAGATCAGCAAGCTGCGGTTTTTTTTCACCACGATGCTCAATTGCGCGCGAAAGCTGTGATAGCGCGATAACCGGAATTTTAAGTTCGCGCGCGATATTCTTTAAACTCTGAGAAATAAATGACACCTCCTGGACCCGACTCTCAAGTCTCTTTCCCGGCGTCGCTAACTGCAAATAATCGACAATAATCATTTTAAGACCCCTTTCGATCGTCAACTTTCTCGCTTTTGTACGCATCTCCAAAATTGAAAGGCCGGGCGTATCATCTATGAAAATTGGAGCTTCAGAAAGCTCCCCCATTGCTTGTGTTAAGCGTGTATAGTCTTCATCCGAAAGTTTCCCCGTTTTCAATTTCCACGCATCAATATCTGCCTGACCAACCAATAAGCGATCCACAAGTTCCTCCTTACTCATCTCCAGTGAAAAAAAGCCAATAGGCATTTTTTCTCTTAATGCAATATGAAGAGCCATGTTTAAAGCAAAGGTCGTTTTTCCCACACCCGGACGCGCCGCCAGAATAATTAAGTTAGAATCCTGAAGCCCCGCAAGTTTACTATCTAAACCTGAAAATCCCGTCGGAATACCACGCATCTTACTATCTGATTTCATAAACTCCTCTAGACGCTCAAAGCTCTCCGCGAGAATATCTTTTAGCTCGACAAAGTCCCTATGCAAAAAGGCTTGGGAAAGAGCAAAGATATCTGTTTCCGCACTATTTAGAAGATCGCGCACATCTCCCGTTTCGTCGAACGATTGCTCAACAAGCTTCGACGCTACCGAAATAAGCGTACGCTTTAGATAGCAGTTTTTTACAATTTCAGCATATTGTTTTACATATGCTGAGGTTGGCACGATATCAATAAGACCATTCAAATAATCCTTATCACCAATACGCTTCAATGTCCCTTGCTCTTTTAACTCAGCAGCAACCGTAATAATATCGATAGGCTTATTCTTCTCAAAAAGTAGGAGAGCTGCTTCGTATATTAGTCTGTTATCGTTGTAATAGAAGTGTTGCGGTAAAAGAATCTCTGCAACTTCTGAGATTGAGCCTGCATCAATAAGAATTCCGCCGAGAACAGATTTTTCGGCGTGTAAATCATGCGGCGGAATTTTGGTCGGATTCAATTTTTGATCCATGAAAGACTATGCTTGTTGGGATAACACGATCACCTTTGTTTGTTCTTCAAAATCAGCTGGTGTTACAGTAAGCTTTTGCAGTGGCTCGTAGGTCGTGATGCCTAGTTTGCTGAGGAAATCTTCAAGTGGCGCCAGTTTTTCCATAATGTCTGAAGAGAAGGCGTCGTTTCTATAGTGCATTGGAATGACAATTGAGGGTTCTAACTTTTCGATGACCTGACGAGCTTCTTCTGCGTCGATGGTATAGAACCCACCCACAGGAATAAGAAGCACATCGACGCCATCGATCAATTCTATAGTTTCTGCTGAAAGCGTATGACCAAGATCGCCACAATGAAGAACCGAAACATTTTCAGATTCTATTTTATACATAACGTTCCTACCTCGTTCTTCACCCTTAGTCTTATCATGGTATGATTCAAATCCAGTAATGCGAATACCGCTTCGCTCGTATTCTCCAGGAAGATCAATGACCAGCGGGTCACCACCTACTTGCGAGTACGCATTATGATCATCATGATGATGAGAGAGCGTTACGACATCAGCATCAACTTTTGGGAACGCTTTGCCTAGCACCTTTGCATCGAAGGGGTCTAAAACGACAGATCCAGTTTTAGATTTGATTCTGAACGAAGAATGTCCGAAGTATGCAATTTCCATAGTAGGTGTATGGTAGCAAAATACCGAGTCTATTTCAAGGACTGCTCAATACATGCTATAATGCTGGATCGTTCGACTTTGGCATTCACCCAGCAACAAAGGAGCTCGTATGTCCGGCGGCAGCGTACATCACATGAAACCGAGTTGTCAAGGAGGGACTGGTTGTCGCGGCAAAGGCACACACACATGTAAATGCGGCGACAAGGTCTGCAGGGATCACTGGGTCAAGGAGTGCGGCACGTGGATGTGCACGAGTTGTCGCACCAAAAGGCGGCGCGGCCACATGTGACATTCCTCACTAGCTGAGTCGAATCAGCGACCCCTCGGCCTGGCGTCGGGGGGTCGCTACCTTACCTTAAAGACCCTATAGGAAGTCGTGTACAATACTGGCATGAAATATCCCCTACTCGTATCTAACCCAGCAAACATTTTTTACCTTACGGGGGTGCACATTGAAGCCCGCGATGCGTGGGTTTTGCTTACTGAGAAAGAAACTCACTTCTTTACCGATGCTCGATATAGTGACGTGCTCGCAAGTATGAAAAGCCCCATCATTCCTCATGAAATTTCTGCATCTAGTCCGCTTTCAACACAGATCCAACAGCTACTCGCCGATTTGAACAAAGACTACATATATTTTGAAGCTGATAATCTGACCGTTTTAGAACTAGCTACGTTAAAAAAGAAAGTTCCTCTCACTTTTAAGTCGACAAACGGAATTATGACTAAACAACGAGAAGTTAAAACTCCTCAAGAAATCACAAAAATTAAAAAGGCATGCAACACAATTGACGCGTGTTTGTTTGATATAAAAAAACTTATCCGCCCGGGCTTAACTGAATATGAGATTGCATATAAGCTTGATTCATGGCTTCGCGAAAAGGGGTATGAAAGCGCCTTCCCACCAATCATCGCCGTAAACGAACATGCAGCAATCCCCCACTTCAATACCCAAAAGCATGGCACCAACAAAATTACTGAAAACAGCATTATTCTCATTGATGCTGGCGCGAAAGTTGATGGATATTGTTCAGATATTTCTCGTATGTTTATTGTGGGAAAACCATCAACAACCTTTTTGAATATTTATAAGAAAATGCTTTACGTTCAGGAAAAAACTATTGCCAAATTAAGCACAAGTAAAACATATAGTGAGGTTGATCTCTTTTGTCGCGGTGAATGTGAGAATCACAACATAGTCCCCCACCGACATGCGACAGGTCATGGAATCGGCATAGACGTCCACGAGAAACCATACGTTAGTTTCACTTCGAAGGATGCTATAAAATCAGGTCAAGTTGTAACCATTGAGCCGGGAACCTATGTCGAAGGACAATATGGCATTCGCATCGAAGATACTGTTTTACTAAACCCGGCTAGACTGCCAATAGTACTTACAAAATATCCAAAGGCGCTTTAGTTAATAGAAATTTAACATCCATCTATTAATATGAGTCACATGAACATCCAGGCAGTTTTAACAACAACGAGGGATTTATTTATTAACACTGCAAGTGTACAACTTGCAATACTTGTGTACGTTCCTAGAGGTCGATCTCGAGCAGACATGCTTGAAACTATAGCAAACACCATTTTTTCCATGTTGCTCTTTGCATTGTCAATTTTGATAGAATCAAACATATGACAGTAAAAGAGGCCGAGAATATTAATTTCCGAATGGCGGTTGTGTCTGGATTAATGATTATCGTATTTCTACTCTTTTGGATTGCCTTCGTGAAGTAATTAGCTCGTTTCTGCGCTTTCTTCTGCAAGTTTCTTTTGAATCTCACTAATTTTTGGGTCTGACTGTGCTGGTTGCTCATCCTTGTTTATTTCCTCGTCAATCTTCAATTCTTGTTGTAGTGTTTGTTCCTTTGCTGCCTCCGCTTGTTTTGGCATATCAATATCAACAAACTCTTCTTCAGATGTAACTTTATTGCGAATTTCTTCTTCTTTCTGTATGTCGCGCTGAACTTGCTTAGCAGCCTCGACTTTGGCTTTGAGATAGACGAGAAGCTCCTCGCCCGATAGATTGTTAATCATAAATATGGGGAGAATAAACCCTACCTCGTCAAGACCTTGCTCCTGTAGCTTAATGTCTGAAGACATAATCTTGTTCAAAAGATTGCTGATCTTTATGACATCTTGCTCAACCCATTCGCTTCGCGAGGTAATATTTTCAGTAACTGGAATTTCGCCGTTTTCATACTGCTCAATCCACATCTTTTTAACTTCCTCATAATCCTCAATCGAAACTTTCTTTGAGGTTGGAATATGCTGCTCAATATGTTTTTCAGGTGCTGTCGCAACTTCGAGTTGGGCTTTTGCAACATTCTTAACGGTATCTTGTTCGACTTTCTCTTGTTGTGCAACTTCGCTTGTTACCGATTGGTCAGTCTTGACAATCACCGCTGTTTTAGAGATGACAAGCTTCACCTGCTCCTCTTTCAATCCGGTTGCTTCTGCTGTTTTTTTGACGAGCTCGACTGTCGGGCCGTCAATCAAGTCAGGTGTACTAATGGTTTGAAGCACCTGCTGGGTTTTTGCCGGCGTAAGGTGGGTTTCTTGAGAAATGGTCTGCACAAAGCGTTGATTTACCGCAATGTTACTGAAAATTCTGCTGACAATATCACGCGTCTTTTCTTTTGGAATACTAAATTTAATGGCGATATTTTGGATGACCGGCACCATCTTTGGCATTGACTGTAAAATACGCTGCTTTGCAGCTTGTTGTTGCGCGACCGACTTTGAGGTAACTGAGGCTAAATTCTTTGCATCTTGATCACCTTTTATCGCACGACTTTGAATTTCGTCGCGCATATTCATTAGCTTCTGGCGCTCTGTTGGGGTCTCGGCCTTGAAAGGATTCTGTATCTTGTCGAGATTTCTGCGAGCTTCCTGATTCTCTGTTTTGTTTGTTTCGAGGCGCGCAATTTCTGTTAGATTAGACGCTTTCATATTCATCGATTGGACAATTGTTTCTGTACGCGCCATACGAATATCCTGTACCGTATCAAGATTAACTCTGGCCTTAATCTCAACATCCTTAGGCAGCTTTAGTGCTAGGCCAGCAGTACCTGTTGGTCCTGCTACCGGTCCTGGCGTTGGTCCCTGTCCGGGAGGATTGCGCAGCGTGTCATACATCGATAAAAGAATATTCTTCATCGCGTATATGCCGTCACAACAGTAATCTCTGAATATGCGAAGGAGCCACCACGGCAATATTAGCACAGTCCATAACATAATCAATGCAATGACATATTCGGCAAATGTGTCGACATAGTTTGAGGTATTCCAGATGCCTAATGTTTGTGCAGGTCCTCCATATAGAATATTGATAGAAGTTGGGTATACGGCTTGCGACATCTGATGGGTGCGAGAAAAATCAAAGACATACGGAATATGCGAGGGAGAATTCCAAATTTTTGCAAGCGAACCAAGAAATAAGGCAAATAGCGGACCGTAAAAAACCCACTGGAAAAATACTCCGACCCAAATCCAACCAATGTTGCGAATAAACACCCAAGGGGCAAGAATCGCTAAAAATGGCGATACAATAAGTAAGAACCAAAGAACGATCTTGCGCAGAATCATCATAATACCCAGGAAATAGTAGGTCATATTGGTAAACTTGACCATAAATTTTGAGGTACGAACCATCTCAAAATTTTCTGCGTTCCAGTTTGTACAACCAATAAATTGTCGATACGCCTGCTCGCTCACCTTTGTCACATCCCCCTTAGTAAAATCGACAAAGAAAATGTTGAAGAGTTCACGGACACCAAGAGTGCGAATGAAGAATTCCATAACAATATCCGAGAGTTTAATAATAAGAAGAACAATCTGTGCAGAAAAGAGTACAAAAATTATCAATACCGCAAGTCGTATAACAAGAGGAGTGACTTCTATACCTAGATTGAAGTTGTTGCGCTGACTTATGATGATGCCTAGGCCCATGATAATGGCGATGATTAAAATAAAGAATAGTGCAACATTTTGGGATAGCTTCCATACCTCGAGAATAGTTGGATGATCATCTATTGAAGGTCTTGTAAGAACCCACAGCAAGAATTGACGAGATCGCTCCCCACCTTTGCCTAATGCTGTTATTTCTGGGTCTTCAACCCAAAAATTTCTGTTTTTATCGGCAAGCCATTCAGAGTAACTTTTTGCACAGCTTGCTGAATATTGTTCAGATTCTTTTTTACAGCGATCTTCAAGGAGTTTTTTCTGATCTGCCGGCAAGGCAGGATCAATAATACATGCTGCGGCAAGGTTCGGACAATACGAACCTTGCCGCGCGCTTGAGGGCTTATCTCCCTGTCCGCTCGCACATGGTTCTGGTTCAACAAATTGAGAAGGATCTGACAATGGTGTTCCCGGCTGTGGATAGTATTGAGCAGCTACAAAAGGCGCAAAAATAGACAGAAAAACACTTGCCATCACAGCAACAACCAATATGATACGCGCCGACTTTTTCATGAATACTTTCATCATAAAGATAAGTCCCGACCTTTTCAAGACCTGGTCTTCTTGTATAATATCCATATGAAAAAGCTTGATGCGAAAGCTCTTCGTGGCCTAGATGAAAACGAAGACACACCCGAAATCCAGCGCTATCCCATTTTTTTTATTCTTGACAATATTTATGACACATATAATATAGGTGGACTTTTTCGCCTCGCTGATGGTCTCGCCATCGAAAAATTATATATATGTGGCGAATCAGAAACGCCTCCAAATCACCGCATAAAAAAGGCCTCGATTGGTACCTATAAAATTGTTCCTTGGGAATATTGCAAAACATCGACCGAAGCTATAAACGCACTTCGCAAAACACATCCAGACATTCATATCGCTGCTATTGAACAAGACCCCCGCTCAGTTCCCTATCACACACGAACATATACGGCACCGTTAGCTCTTATACTGGGTAACGAAACGACAGGCGTCTCTCCTGAAGTGCTTGATCAATGTGACAGTATTCTAGAAATCCCTATGTTTGGTATTAATATTTCATTAAATGTCATCGTCTCTGCTGCAATTGTCAGTTATCATGCGTATAACCAACTTGACATTCTGTCTACACAACAAGTATAAACATATAATGGATACGCTTCCCGATCGATTGCGCGCACTAACAGAAAAGAAATACTTTGCAATTCTCGCTGTTGTGTTTTTTGCGTTCATAACAGCTATAGTTTTTGCCTTTCTTGCACAACAACCAACCGTTCAGAATGTAGATCAACTTCGTACCGATATACGACAAGGTGTGTCTTCTGATACATACAGCGGCAGTGATCGAACTGGAGGTAGGAATGGAGGTTTGACCGATACGACTGACGAACAACCTTCGCTCATCGAGCGCGTTGTATCGAGAATTACAGGAAGAAATACACAAACTACACAACGAAACAGCCAAAACAGTCCATCGACAACCGATCCTGCCCAAGGCGGAACTCGCCCCGGTCAAAATATCTCAAGTGGTTCTGTCATACCTCCTGAAAATCAAGAGGAAACGCGTAAAAAAATTGATGAAGTTGTTATGCCGCTACCAAAAGTGGTGGTTAAAGATTATGTGCTTCAAACCGAACTACCAAGCCCACCGCAAACAGCTAAAATATATAAGCTAAAAACAAGCTATACAGATGCAGACATAGAAAAAATGGCTGCTACATTCGGGATGACATCACTAAAGAGCAATGACGTTGTGATTGAAAAAAATAATAGTGGTCTTACCCAGATATTTGACTTAAAAAACAATATCTATTTAGCGATCAACAATAGAAATGGTAGAATTTTGTTCTCTGCTCAAAATGGTATTCCAGCAGTTTCCCAAGGAGATCCCAAACAGAACGCGCTCGCGCTCGCGCGCTCGCTCGGCTTTTCACAAGCTTGTCTTAAAGCCACATCATCGTATACCAAACAATCAGAACCTCACACAATTTTCGTCGATATCCATTGTGACTGGGAATCAGCTGGAGCTCCAATTGTAAATTACTTTGGCATTTTGAACTTACCACTAAATGAAGCATTAAAGGATGTCTCACTTGGTGAACTCCCTTTAACATCTAGTGCTAATTCCGATGGTATAAAAGACGATAATACGGGAGAATTTTCTTCCCGACCAAACGATTTTAATACCATTACGCTTCAACAAGACACGCTGACCGGCAACATAATGGGATTCAGTTCGAATATTATGCCTGTTGCCGCTGAAATTGAAGTAAGTGCAGATAGTATAATCCCCCCTTCCGATGGTTTTGAAAAGTTAAGAAATAATGAGAAACAGTTTGCATTCGCCGGCCCCCAAGGTGCAGGTGCTACAGATCTACGTAACGTTTACATAAACAATACTGCCCAGGCAGAAAGCGTACAGCTCACTGACTTTGTACTTGCCTATCCTGTTGTGCCAGGCATAAAGCAAGAATATATGTGTCCAGAATGGGTAACTCGCTCACAAGGACGACTCGAGAGCGGTTATGATGGGACATTTGTTGAGTCAGCGCGAGCTATTAATGATAGTCGCTGCTCACGTTCCGCTGTACTCGGTACGAGCATAGCGCAAGCTGTCCTTCCAAACCCTATTCCGACAGTGATTGATCCTCTGTCGAGAGGCTCAACACTTCAATATAAAAACATCATCGTTCAGGGTGATCCGGTTACAGAATCATCATGTCCACCAAAGGCCTCCTTCACAAACGCCATGCAAATTTCAGAAGGTGTGTACCTATTGTGGATTGATCGCAATGAACGTGGACCAGGTATAAAAAGGTTAGGAATTGGTGGAACAGTTAAAGGTCCCATCACCCCACGCGAATGGTGGATAGGAACAACAAGTGAACAACAAGTTGCTGGAGTACTAGGTACTGGAGAAAAAATTTCACCTGATAAAGTATCCTCTTATATGCGTTTTAGAGCTACCAGAGGAGTTAAAAGCACTATTGGAGATAGATCCGACAACCCTATATCGTCAGTACAAGGAACAATCGTCGCATGCAAATATCTTACAACTGGCTCACCGTCACTCTATATTTATAGTTCGACGCAAAAAAGAGTGCACATTACACTTAATCCTGTTGGAGGTATCGTTTTTTCTCAACCAGCCCTCACAACATCGAACGGATGGAGTATTACTACCCTCTTAGATGGCACTCTCGATTTTGGCAGCAACACAACAAACAATCGCGCCTATTATGAGTATGATAAGAAAGCATTGAGTGAAGCGCTTTCAAAGTTCAAATACGTTGAAACTGGTTATGTGGTCAAAAAAGATGAACTAATAGAGCTCTTTGAGAAGCACATTGCATCTGCAATACAGCTCAACGATGCGCAAACATATGATCTCGTTGGTGAGGTTAAGCGTGAGCTAAACTTAATTACTTCTCCCTATGCAAAAGTCGTCCTTTTGCCGCAAGCAGTGCTCGACGACGTGCTTCCTGTCGACATCACACCAACTCCTCTCAGTTTTAAAAGATACTTTTTCATCATAAGTGAGGCACATGCAAAAACCACACTTCAAAATCCATCGCTATCGCCTATCACCAAAAACGAATTCTATGCTATCGAAACCGGTACCTTCTTTCATATAACCAAGTAATTACTTCTTGACTTTTTTTTACACAATTATTAGTGTTAATGATATGCAGGTGTCAAAAAAAGCATTTCGTTTTTTGTTTTCTTTAAGTTTAGTTGGATTTGCTACAAGTCTTCTTTTTAGCTCATCTGCTCACGCACAAGGAACTCGTGTTGAATCTCCTGCATGTGAAAATACAATCTGGGTTTGCCCAAGCGTTACTGATTTGGGGCCAAACAATCATGGCATACACACCTTGAAGCTCAATGCAACTGGCCTCCCCACAACTGATCCACAAAATGGTGCACCAATACAATGGTATACCGTATGTGGTTACGATGATCCGACCAGAGGACAACTTTTTTCATCTAACGATAAAGAAACAGACCGACAGCTGTGTTTAGGCGAAGATACTCTTGACTATATGTCGCGCCCTGTTCCATTTTCAGGTGGTCAGTTAAGCAACTGGTCTATGCAAATGCTCAATGGCTCAACATCGCCAACCACCACATCAAATGGCAATCTTGAGGTGTATGTACGACCGAGATCAGTCAATGTCCAAAATCATACGTGTTTCTTTGTTGCTAAAACTACGCCATCTGTTGTTGGAAGAGATGAGACAAACGTCGCAGCAGGATCGAAAGATACAGACAGCCTAACTTACGCTACTTTTCGTACACAAGGCGAACCTGCAGCATGTCTTTCAGTCCGCGCCGACCCCTTTGGGCGCATTTTTAATGATGCTTTAAAGCCCGTTCCTGGAGCAGTGGTTAACATTTACGACTTCAACAGCAAGGCGCTCATAAAGATGCCTGGCGTACCAAACCCGGTCGTCACACGCGAAGATGGCATGTTTAACTTCAATATCGAGCCGGGTACAAGCTATCTCACCGCAAATCTCACCAATACAGAAGTTACAAAGGTACATCCAAACGCAGTACTTGCCTACAGCAATATATATAAGTATGGCGATCCAATAGTAGAAACACTCAACAATCCGGAACAGCGTGATATTCCTGTTCAAGGAGGACTTCAGCCCGTTCTTAAAGTAATGGGATTCAGCCATCTCCAACTTGGAGAACAAACACGCATCGAAGGTCGCGCCTCATGGCCTCTTACACAAGTCAATGTCATGCAAGGCACTGTTTCCATCGCACAGCAGAACGCCGATAAGTTTGGTGGCTTTAGCTTCTTTATAGACAACGGTTCTATCGACCCATCTCAACAACTTAGACTCGTACTTACCGAGGTCGACATGACTCAAGGCACGCCAGTCATACCTACAAATCCAAGAACTATTGAGCGAATTTTTGATCCAATCGCCCGTTATCTCGAAGGATACGCCTACGATAAAGCAGGAAGACTTATGCCTTTTGCTACTGTCCGCATTGTGCTCGACAACACTGACGTCGTCTACTATGAAACAAAAGCAGACGATAAAGCTTTTTATTCTATAAGTCCAAAATTCCTCCCTATTCTTCCCTACCATCTCGAGTATAGTCCAGCAAATGTTGTACCGGAGCCAGCCAACACAATTAAAGTAACTCTGCCTGAGTTTGTAAAGAGAAACAAAGAGTATCATGATACAAACCTCATAAGTCCAATGAAAGGTACAAAAAATGGTGTCCAAGTTGATCCTGGAGCATATGTAAAGAACAAGATGCAGGCTAAAAATGGCCAGGATAACACTACGGGAAATGAGCGCATGCGAGGAGGAAATAATGACCCATACAATAAAATGGGAAATAAAGGTGGCTCACCACTTGAAAACCTTGCGCTTGCAACAGGCCAGTCCACAACGACACTTCTTGTAGTTCTCATTGTGCTCTTTATCGCAGTCGCTGTTACCCTTGTTCTCTATGTGCGCAATCAGCGCACTAGTCTTATGTCATCAAAAAAATCTCGTGAATACGATGACGAAGAACCCGAAGAAATGGTATAACATTTCTATGCGCATCAATATACGTACTCTACTGCTACCTTTAATCTTCTCTGCGCTCATATTATGTGCGACTTCCAATACTTATGCACAAGAGAAAACATACGACCTAAACAAAGTACGTATGAAAATCTTTCATCTTTTGAACTTTTCACCTGCCGATAACACATTAGTTCCGCATCCTGGTTCAGGCACAAAAACAACCCCTACCCCTACACCGACCTCTCCAGGTGGAGGTGGCTCGGCAAGCTATACACGTATATATATTGCCGAGCCGAGCGGAGATAATGTGGTAGGTGGTGGCAGTTTTAACCCAAGTACGAACATATATCGTCTCGTAATAAACAAAACTGTACCTTTAAAGTCTAAGACTGCCACGAACAAATATGTGTTATGGCTTACTAAAACCACCGTCACCCCTCAGCTTAATGAATTCGTAGCTTCCTTTGAGGCAAGTTCATTGCCGTCAATCGATAAGCCATATACAAAAAATCTCTCAGATTACAATGAGCTGATAGTAACCGAAGAAAGCTCAGCCTCTCCTGTAACACCAAATCTTGGCGCCATAATTATTAGAGGCATTCTCCAAGCTCCCGCAGCTGCAACACCAACACCTCCACCACCCACTCCTACGGCCATTGTGCCTGCGACGCCAACACCTTCTGGTAGCGGGCAAAGTGGTGAAGATGTGGGTGGACTCTTCGGGAGTATAGAAAATATCTTTCGCGGATTATTCGGGTTATAAACAGATAGTGTGAGCCGATGATGGGAATCGAACCCATGACCCCCTTCTTACCAAGAAGATGCTCTACCACTGAGCCACATCGGCATGTTAGCTACATCTGCAATTATACACAACCCAGTTCACATTAGGGGTATAATTACAACATATGGTGTTAAAGCGCATCTTCCCTACCAAAGACAAAGAAGAAGAACGTCATAAGCAGGCAGTAGCTAAAATGATCTTTCTTACCATCGTTGGTCTGAGCATTTTGGCGGCATACATTCTTGTCGATACTAATAAAAATACCCCAGAAGCCCAACCGCCTAAGACACTTGGCGAAGAAACTGTTGCCCGTGCAGAAGAGCAAGACAAAGCCCTTGCAAAGAACATATCCGAAGGCGTCGATACAGTAAAAGATACTGCAGAATTTCTTCAATTGGAAATAGAATCAACAACTCAAAATGCCGTTCAGGAGGGAAAAAAGCAAGTAGAAAACGCTGCTAATGAGCTGCTCTACAGCAAAGCGTTAAAACCAATCGTAGACAAAATCGAAGACCTCCCACCCGCCCAACAGGAACAACTTCGTAGACAGATATGTCCTATAGTTGACACCGAGTGAAACTTATAGTATAATACCCCTTCATATGAAAAACCTTGGTATTCTTGGACTAACAGTAATGATATTTCTTATCGCCGCAGGTCAGGCCCATGCTGGTCAATATGGCCCATACGATGGTAAGAAACCCTCACTTGCAATTACTGTAGATAAAAAAGTCGGTCTTCCTCAAAACACTACTAAAGGTGGGCAAACTGAATATGCCTACGTAGACAATCTCACAAGTGCAGATCGTCGCTTTGTGCCCCAGGAACATGTATTTTTTCAGATCAAAGTAAAAAATACCTCAAAAGTTCACTTAGATAATGTCGTGCTTCGTGATTATGCTCCCGCTTATGTTGAGTTGTTTGAAAATCCTGGAAGTTTCGACGGAAAAGACACGGTCTTACACGTTGGCACACTCCAACCAGGTGAAGAAAAAGAATATATATTTAAGGGTCGTATTGTTGCCTACAATCAGCTTCCTGCTGACAAAGGTGTCGTATGTACAACTAACAAAGTTCGCGCATCAAATGATAAAGTTGCTGATGAAGATACGGCTCAGTTTTGTATTGAAAAAACCGTTACTAGCGTAAATCCACCTACAGATATTCCAAAAACTGGTCCAGAACATGGTATTCTCATCATGGTTTCTGCACTTGGTTCAGCCATCACAGGCCTAAAGCTTCGTCGATCTCGCTAAAGAAAAACTGTATACTAAGTTCATATGACCGCGCTTTCGTATTTGCAAATTCGTACGCCTAAAGAGGATGAGACGCCTATTGAGGCGACAACTCAGATTTTTTCCTCACTCCTACCCTCTTCCACAAAGTGGTGGAAAGTTATTTTTAAGAAACAGGTTGGCTATAGCTTCGAAATATATCTTTTGGGTCAACGCATTTATTTTTATCTCACCACACCTACATCGAAAGAAACATTCGTAAAAAGCTTGATTGCTTCTTCATTTCCTTCTTCAGCAGTGGTAAAAACAAAAGATCCGCTCGATTTTGTCCTTTCATCGCCGTATATAGCTACTGGCGAGGCTGTTTTAACAAACGACTTCTATTTGCCCATTAAATCCTATACTGAATTTAAGGGGGTCGACTCCCTTGCTTCGCTAGTTGGATTTCTTGCTAAAGGATCAACACAACAAAAAGCCGTCATGCAGGTTCTAATTACACCCGCAACGTTCCCATGGCAAAAAATGGCTAATAAACTCGCGAACCCTGCCCCATCAGCAGATGGCGAAAAAGCCGCTCCAGTCTCGGGAAGAGCGCTTATAGGCCAAAAAACAGCCTATCTGGGCGGTAAAGCACTAATAAGGATTCTTGTGGGGTCTGGTGGCCCTGAGGCAGGTACGTTTATGGATCATCTCATCGGAACCTTTGGCGCCTTCGCCATGGGCGAAGGCAATCAATTTAAGCTCAAAAAGCCACGTGATAAAAAAGCATTTGTTTTGAGCGTAAAAGAGCGTGCAACACATTTTTTTGAGCATCGAGGTCAGATTTTGAACTCAGCTGAGCTCACCACATTATGGCATCCACCAGGCCTTATGCTCGCAGGAGTAAAAAATATAGCTTGGGGAAAGACACTTGCTGGTGAGCCTCCAGAAAATATTCCGATCCCTGAAGGCATGAGTGATGAAGAGAAAAAAGATGTTAACTTCTTCGCTCGAACTGAATATAAAAATAAAGAACAGATTTTTGGTATTAAAACATATGACCGACGAAAACACGTCTATATTATTGGTAAAACAGGCGCAGGTAAATCGACGCTTATTGCTAATATGGCAATCGACGATATTCGCCGTGATCGAGGTGTTGGTATTATTGACCCCCACGGCGACCTCACCGAAGCTGTGCTTGATTATGTGCCTAAGCGACGTATAAACGATATTGTGTACTTAGAACCGTTTGATCTTGAGCGTCCGTTCCATTTGAATATTCTCCAGGTTCCAAATCCTGAGCAAAAACACTTAGTAGCCTCAGGTATTGTATCGATTTTCTATAAATTATATGGAGATGTAAGCTGGGGACCTCGTTTAGAGTATATTTTGCGTAATCTTGTGCTTACTTTGCTCGACATTCCTAATGCAACGCTCCCCGATGCGCTGCGCATCTTAGCTGATGATAAATATCGCGCGCGCGCGCTTGAAGATGTGCGCGATCCGGTCGTAATGGCTTTCTGGAAGAAGGAATTCGATAAAATGCCGGATCGTATGAAAGCTGAGGCCGTCTCACCTCTTCAGAATAAGATTGGCCAGTTTGTGACGGCGCCTATGATTCGTAACATTATCGGAAGCCCCAAATCGACCATTGACCTCGCTGAAATTATGGATGAGCGTAAAATTCTCCTTTTGAACCTATCTCAGGGAAAACTTGGAGAAGATAATGCAGCACTTCTTGGTGCTATGTTTATTACGCAACTTCAGCTCGCCGCTATGAACCGCGCGTTCAAAAAAGAAGAAGAGCGTCAAGATTTCTTCCTGTATGTCGATGAGTTCCAAAACTTTGCCACAAGCTCATTTATTAAAATACTCTCTGAGGCAAGAAAATATCGCCTTGCACTCACGTTAGCAAATCAATATATCGATCAGCTCGACGAAGATGTCAGTCGCGCTATATTCGGTAACGCGGGCACACTCGTTTCCTTCCTCGTCGGCGCCCGCGATGCAGACCCACTTTCCAAAGAATTTGGAGGCATCTACTCAGACAAAGATCTCGTATCGCTTGGAAAATTTGAAATTGTGCTTAAACTCTCTGTTGATGGTCAAACATCTATGCCGTTCCCCGCGCGTACGCTCCCGCCGCCTAGCCTCAAAAATGACAACCGAGAAAAAATTATCCGCCTTTCTAAAGAGAAATATGGACGCCCTGCTCCAAGCACAGATACAATCAGCACGCGCTCATACCCAATTTCAGAACCAAGCACAAGTAAAGTTGAAAAGCCAGTTGTAGAACCACAAGAAGTACCAAGCAAACCACAAAATAGCACAAGTATTGCCCATATTGTCCGCTCGCACGAAGAAAAGTCGTCTCAACCTCATCGACAGCCACATCAGGGTAGTTCAAGTCAAGGCAGTGGTCAAAATAGGTCCAGAAACAACCGTTCACGTCCAAGACATTCTCAGAGACCTTCCGAGCGTAGATCTTAATACTTTTTTAATAATTCTGCTGTAGAATGTGTCGTATATGCTCAACGAGAGTGATTTGGGGAAAATAGGAAATGTACTCGAAATGAAGCTTCATAATGCGCTTGAGCCCATTCATGAACGCCTTGATCGCATTGAGAAACGTATTGAGGCATTAGAAATGCGCGTATCGTTACTTGAAAAACGCATGGACAAACTAGAAAAGGAAGTGCGTGAGTTTAGATTCGAATTCAATGCTATTGTTTACCAAAACAACGAAAGATTTGGAGATCATGAAGATCGTATAGTTGAACTCGAGGAGAAGTCTAAAACCGTAAATTAGACCACAAATTGACCCTTGCGATAAATCACTTTTTTACTCCCATCACGCATTATAGCCTCAACCTGCCTATCTCCCGTTGCAATAATGTCGGTGTGTTCCGGCGAATCATTAAACCCGAGATCACGCCACCCTTTTTCTGTCACCCGCCTCACATTTCCGGTATACGCCTCATGATAGCTTGATCCAAGGGCAAGATGGGTATTCCCCCACTTTCCACCGAAATTTTCGTCATAGAGCGTGTTTGCCATAAATGCATCGATGTGTGAGAAACGCGTGTCTGTAAGCGAATATTCGCCGACTTTATCAGCATTTTTCTGCTTTACGAGCTCTTTGATGAGATTGTCGTTCTTTTGTGCCTGTGCGCTGATGACACGACCATTTTTGAACTCAAGTCGTACATCCTTGATTAGATTGCCGTAACGATATAAAGGATGGTCAAAGAATACATAGCCATTCGTACCTCTCCAATCAGGTGAAGTAAACATCTCAAAACTTGGGATATTTCTACCTGAGCCTGCAAGCCATTGTCTCTTTTCACCTAGTTTTATGGTTAAGTCGGTATCTTTTGCTGTTAAGTGAAGGCTTTCTATAGGGAGCGCACTCAATTTAGTACGTAATTGTTCTAATTTTTTGAACGTGGAACGCCACACTGCTATAGGATTCTTCTCAGTTAAAAAACACGCCTTTTCTATCTGCTCCCAAAACTTATCGAGGCTCAATCCAGCCTCAGCGGCCATACCTTCTGTACCATACAATGCAAGCGTCCACGTCAACTTTCCTTTGTCTTCTTTATCGAATAACCATTTTTTCATAATCTGGGTATTCTTATTCCCTAACATGATTTTCTTTGGATCAACGCCTTTTAGTAAAAACGGATCTGCAGTACCAATAAGATACATTCTGTGGTCAATAGTGTCGACGAGACTCTTCATGTAGTTTTTTGGGAAGAACTGTAGTTGTTCATCTGAGGCTGATTCGTATAATAGTCGTGAAAAATCCTCTTCATGCATCCGTACTATTGGGTGCCCCCCTTTTTCAAGAATACGAGTATAAACTGCTTTCGCTAGTGGAAGCGCTGGAAGATCAAACTGAAGCAAAACCACATCATTTTTTTTAATCCCTTTCTCGTTTCCCAACGCGAAATCAACGAGTACCTTAGCGTAATTGGTTAAGATGAGGTCAGATGGCACATACATAAGCTCACATTATATCTGTCACACATTAAAATGACAAGGACATCAATAGTGTATAGCTTATAGAGTTTGGCAGGAGCACTTTGTGTATGGAATGTGGATAAGGTTTGGAATGCCTTTCTATAGATCACTATACTTGACAAATGGTCTGCGATATACTATACTATAGGTCACTAAGTTTTAGTCTTCGGACTTTTACTTGGTATAATAAGATAACCATTTATATCTGCCCAGTGTTTTGCTGAAGCAGAGATAAAAGGTGCACCTTTACAACTAGGGTTCAGGAAATTTAATTAACTACTCGATTTATGGGATAGCAGCTTTACTGCTAGGTTCCCTATCGTGGATTGGAGCACCATTATCTATTTACATAATGTTCCAATCTACAATGGGGGGCCTAGGAGCTAGAGGCTGCGGGCAGGCAGCTTTGGCTGTTAGGCCTCCCATTGAATCGATAACTCAGGCCGCGGGCGCGAACGCCCGCTGCGGACAGCAATGTTCCGCTGCGGTGCATACCGCGTCTGAGGCCATTCAACCATCCACACACATCTCGTTTTAGCTCGAAAGAGCAGTCCGCTTAAGGAGGCGGAGAAAGTCATGGACAGTGTTTTCGGTCGGTTCCTGCTCAAGCAGGCGGCGGCGGCGGTGCTCGGTTTCATCAGCACCATCGTCGTACTCGGTGTGATCCTCTTCATCCAGAACAACTACATGGGCGGCGTCTTGAACGCCGGTGTGTTCTTGTTCATCGGATGGGGGGTCAGCTGGAACTGGTGGTTCTCCACCATCTGCTTCTTCATGGACCACAGCGACAGCTAACCTACGCAAACGAACTAAGGAGAAACAGCACATGAACGCGAAGCTCATCAAGTTCTTGCTCATCGCCGTCCTGGCGGTGAGCACCATGGTCCTCACGGGTTGCACCGCTTTCGGCGGACCGAATTCCGGGAAGCCGGCTTCGGAGATGACCGTCAGCGAGGCGCTCGGGCTCGGCAACGCCCAGGCCTCCGAGGCCGTGACCGGAACGCAGCAAGTGGCAGTCGTCGGCGAGACGATCGACGCGGCGCAGTACGCCGCGGACGTCCAGCGCACCATCGATGAGGTGGCGGGGCTCGAGGCGGCGATCCGCAACGAGGGCTATACGTGGGCTGACGACGTGAAGACCTGCAGTGGCAACACGCAGGAGAAGCACGTCTGCGCCAACACGGCCCTTGCGAAGATCAAGAAGGCCTTCCCCGACCTGGTCGTCGGCAGCGGTGGCAATACCGCGGTCGCGAACCAGGCGCAGGTCGCAATCGGTGCGTTGAGCCAGGCGAATAGATGGGCAACGTCCGTTTGGATCTGTCTGAAGCCCGGTGAGACATTGACCGGCCCCTCCCTCAGCGGCAAGACGATCACCGTAGGCTACCCCAAGGGCGCGAAGCTCATCAAGGTAGCCACCGGCGAGATCGTGAACCTCGAGGAATGTGGGTCGGTCTGTCACCCGAACGAGGACGCCAACGGCAAGCCGACGTCCAACGCCGAGTGCCACATCTACAACGTCGTTGTTCCCCCGCCTGGCGGTGGTGGCAGCGGTGGAAGTGGCGGTGCAGGCGGACAAGGCGGAGCCGGAGGCGCAGGTGGTGCTGGCGGAGCCGGAGGCGCAGGTGGTGCTGGCGGAGCCGGAGGCGCAGGTGGTCGGGGTGGCGAAGTTCCCCCGCCGTTCTGGTGCTTCTGGTGCCCGCCGCCGTGCACGACGTGTCCGACGCCGGTGCCGCCGACGAACACGCCGATCGTCATCAACGACGGCTGCGTCGTCGGTTGCGGCCTGCACTGGAACTCCCCTCAGGAGGCCAGGGCTTACGGCTGCAACGGGCCGTTCGTGATCGGCAGCTGCCCCACGGCGACGCCGACGTTGGTTCCGACATGCGTCCCCGGATGCGTGGTCACGGTCGAGCCGACGGCGACGAACACGCCGAGGGGGCCGGTCGATACGGCGACCCCGCCGCCGACGTTCATTCCGCCGACGGCGACGCCAACGGCTACGGCGACGGTGGCGGCGTGTACCTTCGAGTGGTACGCGGTCTGCGCGAACAGCGCGGTCTGCCCGAGGGGGAACGTTATCCCCAAGGGCGAGGCCGTGCTCATCCAGGTGATCAACCGTGACGACACGGCGAAGGTCACCCGGGTTTGGCTCCGGGTTCAGCAGGTCAACCCTGACAAGGTGGACACGCAGGACCTGGTAACGCCTGGGGGGTACCAACAGACCGACGGTTGGATCTTCAAGTGCCCGCAAGGCGCGCTCGATGCGGTGACCCCCGACATTCCGTCGTTCCTCGCAGCTCAGCTGCGGAGTCAGTGGAACGTCATCACCTCCGGGCGGGCCGGGTACGATAAGGTCGTACCGACCGGTTCCGGATGGACCGTGCGCGTCTGCCACGCGTACGAAGACGGCCGAGGATGGCAGCCGGTTCCCGGCTTCAATCCGGCCGTAGGCTGCGGCGAGTAACCGCAGCCGAACGAGTTTGGGCAGGGCGCGGCCTTCGGGAAGCGCCCTGCCCGGCTCGGGCTTTTTACAGAACAAGCTCAAGGAATTACGTAGCCAATTGCTGGTTACCGTAGGTTCTTGCTGACTTAACTGTATAAGCATAGGTTCCTGAACCCTAGGTTCCTTTTTTAAGTTAAGCAGAGCTCTCTGCTTGAAGTAAGAAATGAACTATGAAAAACACCATCGCTATAATCACTAGCTTCCCTGAAAAGAGGAAGCGCATGCATTCAAACAATAACTTTAATGCTATTGGTTGGCATGCAGAAAAGATAATCTCTCGCCTATCACGGGGCAATCGTCTTGTGGTCCTCGCTGAAAAAACATCATCAAAAGCTTCGATGTCAAAATTTAACAAAAATACTACCATTCTGAGGACATGGAAAAAGGGCAATCCCCTATCTATACTTATGCTCTCCAGACACCTTTTGAGTCTTCAAAAAGTCAAACGTATCTATGTGCCTTTCGAATTCAATATATTCGGTGGAACTTTACCAAACATTGCTTTAGTAGGACTTCTCATTATTCTCAGAGTGATGGGTAAACAAATTACGTTTGAATTCCATCAGGTAATTTTTGATATCGGTGACCTTAAGAAGCATATTTTCATTAGAAATGCTTTCCAGAAATATTTTTACAATTTCGGTCTCAAAGTCTTTTATACGCTCATTGGTATTCTTTCAGAATCCGTGATTGTGTTTGAATTAGAACTTAAAGAACGACTTTCAAAATTCGTTAATAGAAACAAAATATCTGTGCTAAGTCTTTCAACATCAGTATCATCTTCGCTTTCAAAAAAAGCTGCTCGTGAGAAACTGAAGATTTCTCATAATGACTTCATTGTGTTAGTTTTTGGCTATATTAATGGCTACAAAGGTATTCCATGGATAATGGAGAAACTCAGCTCGCCAGTGAAGCTCATTATTGCTGGAGGTAAAAATCCATATCTTAAACACCTTCAACATTACAAAAACTTTTACGCTTCAATCGTCAATGCAGCTCGCAAGTTACCTCATGTAACACATACTGGTTTTATTCCTGATACAAAAGTAGAAACATACTATAAAGCAGCAGATCTTGTTGTTATCCCATATGAAGTATTCATGTCGGCATCTGGACCTTTTTCTCTTGCACTGAGTTATAAAAAACCAGTGCTCTTGGCAGATACGCTCATTGATTACAGTAAATCTAAGGATTTTGCATGTGCTATGACTAGAGCCGGGATTAAAAGTAAAGACCTATTTTTTTCACATCAAAACAATGAACTACCACAACTTATTAGGAAATATCGCACAAACAAACTCTATCGTGTCAAACTTCATACTTTTGTTGAACTACTCTCGAATGAACGATCTGAGGAGAAAGTTGTTGAAAAATTGAACTCTCTCCTTGCTTTTACACCAGCATCGAAAAGGGCTACAATCAATATACTGCCACGATTTCTTTTATTGAGATCGTGAAAGAGTATATGAAATTCACCAAAACAACCACCTTCCATCTTTTTGCTATTCTCTGTGTTGTTGTTATGCTTGGCATACTTAACTACACACCGGGCACAATACTCTCAGGGTGGGATAATCTTCAGACTGAACTCAATCCAATTCTTGGAATAAAAAGAGCATTTTTTTCAGTTTGGCAGGAATATCAAAGTCTTGGACTTATAGCGGGTATGGCACATGCTGCTGATCTACCACGCGCAATCCTCGTATGGTTTCTGTCAACGATACTCCCTACAAACGTCGTTCGATATGTACTGCATTTTTTACTCATTCTCGTAGGTGCCTTTGGTAGCTATTGGCTATTACGAGCATCAGAACTGAAGGATTCATCATCACACTTTGCCTTCGCAGGAAGCATTGCTTACATTTTTAGTTTTGCATCATTACAACTGCTTGCGCTCCCATTCGAAGCATTTGTTTTCTTTTTCGCTTTTTTACCTTGGGAGATTGGATTATTCCTGAAACTATTAGAAGCAAAAAACCTCAATAAACTATACTTGATTGTTTTTCTCATTTTAAATATCATCGCTAGTCCTCAGTGGGTTGCCCAACAACTCTTTGTTGTGTACGCCATTTGTCTTTTTATACTCGGTGCATACTATGGCGTTAAATATAAAACTCTTTGGAGAGCAACTTCTCTCTATTTCTTAGTTCTATGTGTAAATACCTATTGGATATTGCCTCAGATA
This sequence comes from uncultured Gammaproteobacteria bacterium, assembly GCA_964612595.1. Lineage (GTDB taxonomy): Bacteria > Patescibacteriota > Microgenomatia > UBA1406 > HO2-37-13b > OLB23. The sequence goes on from CAZTFB010000003.1 coordinate 77,646, forward strand.
TATTTTTTAGTGTCTAATGGTTCAGTCGTGTGGACAAACAAAATTAATCAGCTTTCAACAGGTGATGTTTTATATAGCAATCTTGCTCGTGGCACACTTCAAAGTTATATTCGACAAGAAGGTTTTTTTTATGACCGGCTTAGTATTAATCATAGTTATCTATTTGAAGCATGGAAAACTTTCAGAAACCTGCCTGCGGTTAGCATGGGTATTTATCTTAGTTTTATATGTGCATTGCTTGGCATATTTAATAAGTCAAAATTTCGTATGGGACTTGTTCTTCTTTGGCTGTTTGCCAGTATTGCATTGTTAGCCAATACATTTCCAATAAACTACCTCAATGTCATCTTTAGATCCAATGACTTTTTAAACCAAATATTTAGATCTCCCTTTACAAAGTTTGCGATTCCCTATGCGTTAGTGTTCAGTTACTTTTTTGCACACGGACTTGCACTGTGCTCGAAAATAGTCAAACGGTGGGTAAATTCAAAAACTATTGTCGCACTATTGGGGGTTATTATTGTATTAGGAACATCTATACCAGCTTTCACCGGACACTATCTCATTAAAGATATGCGGGTAACATACCCTGAGGATTACACAATGGTGATGGATTACTTTCGTCAACAAGACCCAAACCAGCGAATCGCCCTCATGCCTGACTATACGTTTTGGGGATGGTTCTTTCATACGTGGGGCTACAACGGTTCTGGATTTCTCTGGTACGGGGTTGAGCAACCTATCATATCGAGGACGTTTGATGTGTGGAGCAAAGAAAGTGAAGACTATTTTTGGCAAATCAAGTCGGCACTTGAAGCAGAAGACATCGATCGCGTTGTCTCAACACTTCAAAAATATTCGGTTCAGTATATCGTTTTCGATACTTCATTAGAAGCCGTTTCATCTAATATTAAGGCACTTCAGTTTGATCGCATTCATGATTTACTCAAGAATAGCAACAAGTTCCAACACGAGTTAAGCGGTGAATTTATTCATATTTACAAGCTTTCATCCAGCGTGCCACAAAAAAGCTTTGTGAGCACCGCACCTACTCTTCCTCGCGTTAAACTCGGTAATGGCATGACCGTACGAGATATGGGATACGAGTCATATGGGACATATCGCTCTGCATTACAACCAGATGTTATATATCCATTTAACGGATTATTCTCACAAACACGTCAACTCGGTCAGAATTGGGATGTACGGATAGAAGACGATGCAATCATGTTCACCACACCACTACCAAACAATGTTCAAAACTACGATGTAATTATCCCGAAACTAGAGTTTGATGAGTCTACCATATTTAATGGTTTGCAACAATCTTTCCGGGGTAAAGTTGAAATTAGCACTGATCTAAAAACCATGTTTGTTAAGATACCACTATTAGCCGTACCGATCCCTAGTATCCACGCTGCAACAACATATCCATGCGGTACTGTAAATGATGCAAACCTCTCGTTTCATACTGACAACGAAAAGATAGTCACTAGTGCCACTCAAGGAGCTGTGGGTTGTATATCTCTCCCGATTCCAGCGATAGATCAACGATTTGGTTATTTGTTTCGTATTAAAAACCGTATTACTACTGGTCGCACACTCTTCTTTGCTTTGACTGATCAGACAAAAAGTCAGTCAATTATTGAAGAGCGACTATTGCGCAATGATGAATTGTTTGTCGTACCTCCACATTACACATATGGACTTGGATACAATATTCATCTTCAAACTGATTCATACCCTAATATACCTGCCGAAAATACTGTATATCAGCCTGAGGCATACTTTATTCCTTACAGCATCTTATCAAGCTTAAGATTTGAAAGAAAAAATTACATCCAACCCACACCATCAATCAATGCGCTTGATAGTTTTCAAGTAAATAAAAAATCACCATATAGATATGAGGTGTCTCTCAACACCTACAAAGCTGGTGATAATCTTATCCTATGGCAGTCATATGCTACAGGCTGGGTAGCATTTATTCAGGAAGACAATAGGCCATTTATTTTGGGTAAGAGACTTCCCAATCACCACACAATCAACAATTGGGCAAATGGGTGGACTATTGTGCCGGAAGATCGTCCTTCCAACGAACCCTTACATATCATTATCTTTTTTTGGCCGCAACTACTGCAATATGCAGGTTATGCACTTCTCATCATTGCCCTCCTTGGCGTAGGTGTTTTTGTAAAAAAAAGACATTAAGGCCTCACGACGTGACAAATGACCTTCAGTATGATATACTATAGACCTTATGATGGATCGACAACCCATATCAAATATAGTTTCACTAGCAGTCGGCGGTATTATTACGCTTATTGTCCTCTTGGGCGTCTACAAACTAGCAGATTCATATATTGAAAAAAGTATTGGTTTTAACTACCAGCACACTCGAAATGAAGCTGTTGATCAGTGTATGAAAGAAGCTCGCTCACTCGTCGCAAATGTATTTAACGAATCCCTCTACCGCGTTTGTCTTCAAGACAAAGGCTTCTCGACAAGCTTTCCAAAATAAGGTGTATAGGTTACAATACTTCCTATGAAGATTGTCCAAGTACCCCATCCAATTTTATCTCAGAAAGTAAAACCGATTTTAAAGATAGATCGCAAACTTACTACCATTATTCAGAAAATGATAACAACCCTTGAGACTGAAAAAGATCCTGAAGGCGTCGGTCTTGCTGCAAACCAGGTGGGGCTTGGTATAAGCCTTTTCATCATGAAATCATCAAAGAAAGCCCCTTTATACGTTTGCATCAATCCTGAGATTGTTTCTATCGAAAAAACATCTTCTTCAGAAAAGAGTAAAAGGGGAGAGAAAAAATCAGGCTCACGTGCACGTCTCGAAGGTTGCCTTTCAATCCCCCGCCTTTGGGGCTATATAGAGCGAAGTTCAAAAGTGCATCTGAAGTACACGGATATTGATGGTAAACAACATGAAAGGGCTTTTACTGGTTTTGAGGCAGTTATCGTACAACATGAAATGGATCATCTTCATGGCATTGTGTTTACACAACGCGTGCTTGAACAGAAGAGAAAATTGTATCAGGAAATTGATGGTGAGTTAGAACCTCTTAAGATTTAGCAGTAGTTTTCGCAGCTTTTCTGTCTTCAAGAACCTTTTTAAGATCAGCTGGGAGATATGCAAGTTTGACTACAGGAGATTTACCTTCGAGAATATCCTTTCGCACTCTCTTAATTACTTTTGTTGCTAAAACTACTCTCTTTGTCACACCATCTTCGAGAATAGCGACCATTTGAAGATTTGGCTTGAAGATTCGATTCATTTTCTGAGCACGCTTTTTCCAACGACCACCCGCCACACCACGATGGTGCGTATGAGTTCGTCCGTGCATTGATGTTTTACCTGATACGTAGCAGTGAGCCATGGGTAGTATCATACCAAATATATGATGCAAAATCAATGTTATAATTGCCGTATATGATACTTTCCGAACTTTTCACAAACCCTATCGGTGTGATTTTTTTTCTTGTTTCAATTGTCATTGCAGTGACAGTTCATGAGTTTTCCCATGCAAAAACAGCTGATAATCTTGGTGATCCAACGCCCGAAATGCAAGGTCGCGTAACACTCGATCCCCGCTCCCATCTTGATCCACTTGGCTCGATTCTCTTTCTTATTTTTGGATTTGGCTGGGGAAAGCCCGTTCCCTATGATCCATATAACTTAAAAAATCCGCGAAAGGACGCAGCAATGATCGCTCTTGCAGGCCCTATGTCTAACTTCGGCATGGCGCTCGTTTCAGGAGTGATTTTACAGGTTCTAGGGCCACAATTCGCAACAGAGAACCTCATTGGCGCCTTCCTCTCAATCTTCGTATCTACAAATCTAATATTGGGCGTCTTTAACTTTATTCCTGTTGCACCGCTTGATGGGTTTAGAATTGTTGGAGGGCTTGTTCCCGAAGACCAGGCAGATGAGTGGTATAGTTTAGAGCGCTATGGATTTATATTGCTGCTCTTCATTATTTTGCCTTTTGCAGGAGGTAGATCGATTCTACAGACGTTTATTAGCCCTGTCATAAGCCTGCTCACCGGCATTCTGATTCCTTAAGGAGTTGGGGTTGCGTTATGACGATAGTAGCCTCGGATACATGCATTACTGCTTACCTGTTGGCCTTTATTATCGAAGTACGTAAGACAGTCTCCCCAATCATCTCCTGTATTACTGCCGTCGTAGTAGGCATCGATCTCATCATCGGTCGTTAGGCTTTGTGGTGGTTGAGAAGTTGGTGCGGATGTTGGCAACAATGTCTCAGGTGTTGTTGGCTGTGGATCAACAACATCAGGAGTCGATGGACTTGGTGTTGCCTCAAGCAATACAGACCCTGCGTCACCTGCGGATGCCTTAGGCACCTCAACGATCCTGTCTTCATCTCCACCTGGTGCTGAACAGTAGCTTTGGTTCGCAACAAGAGGTTGTAACGTAACCTTATGCTCAAAATTGCCATCACCTATCGCTACAGGATCAGTAAGTTCTTCAGCAATAAACACCAAATTACATTTCTGTATCCCTTCTGGAGGCATACTTGCATATAAGACCGTTCCTCTTGACTGGTCATTGCTGTTCCACGTACATTCTGCATCAACAGCGCTTTTCCTTACACAGGTGTAATTTTCAGCAACTCCCGCTTGTGAACCACGTTTCTGAACAATACGAAAGCCAATATATATTAAGAGAACTGATAAGACAAATCCTATAGCTATTGCAGCGAATTTTTGTGATTTTTTGTTCATATTCGTAATAGTGCCTTAGCACCAAGTCCAACTATCATAAAGCCAAATCCGATCATACCATAAACTATAAAATCTTCAACAATACCAGTTCTGGGAAGCTCACTCGGCGTTTTTGCACTACCCGAGGAGGTCTTTGGTTTTGGATTTGTTGCACTACTTCCACCAACCGTCACAACAGCCTCTCCATTTAGGGAGCATTGGATAAGATCTGGTGCATCGGTTGATTTTTCGGAAATGTTTGATTCATTCGTCTCGCCAGTTTCACATGTGTACGTAAAGGTTGTTTTCCCACCAGCAAGCGCTTTACATTGGAGTGTGGCGAGGACACCCTCCCCTGTTATTGATTCTCCAGGATTTGAAACCACCCCAGCGATATAAATCTTTCCAGGTTGCGAGAACTCCTTAATACCTATTTCAAGAAAATCACCATCAGTTATACTTTCGATTTCGCAAATCGCAGGATCATACTCAATAAGCGCATCAACACCAAGTATCTCTTTTTCCTCAGCGTCAACGACCACATCAAGCTTAAATGTTTCGCCGACATTTGTGCTAACCGTACTAGGATCGAACTTTAGTGTTGCGGCAGATACAACACTAACAATGGGCGCGACTATGAGAAATGCGCCAAGTATAAATATGGTGCTTATGATGCGATTCTGTATCATTTAATTTATTTGCAATGACATTCCTTGCACATTGCTTAATATATCCTGTGTTTGTGTATTCATGAGATTAGAATCGGTAGTATGATTTGGCGAAAATACCATGTCAATAGAAGCGGTTCCTGATTTTAAGAGACTAAAGGTTACTTCTGCTATAGGTGTCTGTGCAAAAAGGTATGGCTCTTCCTGACTAATGCTTTGAATGCCTGTCACCACAAGATCCTGTAAGCCAGCAATCTCTGATGGCGTGCTTGTTTGATACAAATCCATTCCTTCCGCAAGTGACGTTACTTTATCTAGTTTGAGTAGTGTCGGATCATAGCGCAAAACAGCATCATATCCCGTTATTCGATCGCCTTTTGAATCGGCAGTGATCGTAATCGTTACAAGATCACCTTTGCGATACGACGGCTTCGCTGTTTTATCAGTCATACTCAAAACACCCGTCAAGGGTGCCAATGTGGGCTCAACTGGCTCAACAAACCGGTTTATCAAGTTTTTTTCTTTAACGATATACTTCTCGGGCAATTTTCGCTGTGCAACATACATAATTCCCCCTATCACCAATACAATGCCAACAACTGAAAATATTCCTGTTAAGAGCATCTTGTTTTTTATTTCTCTGTCATCTTCCATAATATTAGTTTAATGATTTTCCGGCAGCATAATAAACGGTTACACTGTCGCCTGTACCCTTTTCAACTTGAAACACATAGCTTGAAGAATCTTCAATATTCTTTGAGACTAGTCCGGTTCCCCATGTAAATTTCTTTGGTTCAACCCTACCTGCGACAGATATATCAAGATTTGCAGACTCAACTGTCACATCTTTCAACGTAAATTTAATATTTGTGTTTGGTACAGCTACTGCTTCCCTCGTCGTCACTACCACTTTCTTTCCTACGTATATGTCCACACCTTTTACATCGCCAAGACCGTCTTTTGAGGTGGTAAGCACTATGTTAGATTCTGTTGTATCGCCAGGTTTAAAAATGAAGTCCACATTTGAATGGCCTTCTGCTTGAGCAGAAAATGTAAGCTCCGCTAGTTCAGCATTATCAAATATGCTTGCGTTTTTACTATCCAGTCTTCGAATGCCGCCAATATATACACGTTCAGCATTCACATTATCGAATGTTTCAAATGAAGGAAGCTTTGAGATGGATTGGCTAAATCCAAGCACATTTTGATTTATTTTGAGCGCCGCATCAAACCCAACAGCATCTTTACCATCTGAATTCCCAATCAAGAGCAAGACAACAGATTCGCCTTTCTCATAAATGTATCGTTCAGATGCCGGGGCAATACTAAGTGTTCCTCTTACAACATCATTACCTTCAACGCTATCATCACTCTTATCGTTAACAGTATTTTTTGCTCCAGTTGTGCCCGACTTGTTCCCCTGTATAAAGTGAATGCCACCTGCAGCAAGTAGCAATACCACAACAAGTGCAATAACTAATGATTTGTGTTCTTTTAGTTCTTCTATCATTTTATATCTGCGACATTTATTCTCGATGCTGTCATTATCGAGAAGTCGAGTGCATTAACTATGCCGTCAAAATTAAGATCAGCCTTGCGAATAGCATCTTCGTCTGATTTACCTAGTAGATTGCGAACAAGAGCAAAATCAGCAGAGTTACAAACGCCGTCCTGTTTTCCTGCTGGGATATCACATGCAAGCTGAACTATACCTGAAAGGTCGAAAGTATTTGTACCACCTTTAAGCTCTATCTTTCCTTTGTCACATACATATGTACCAGCCTCGGTTTCTTTTGCATCTTTATCACAAACTTTTCTTTGCAGACAATGCTCACATTTCACTAAAAGCTTGTAGTCTTTTCTTGCTGGCACATTAAAGTTGGCTGTTCCATTAAAGTGGCCATTTCCATCAGATTTAAATTCAACTGTCTTATATACTGGCTCTGTAAGGCCACCATCGCCAACGCCCACTCGTACTTGCATAGAGTCACGTTTGCTTGGTTTCTTTGTAATGCCTTGTAGGCGGAGCTTGAGCTTTACATCGACACTTCCTCCTCCACCCTGACCGATTACATAGCTCGCTGTGCCTTTATTGACGCTATACAGTCCCGCGACTGCTTGAGGGCCTGCAACTTGAACATCAGAAATTGTCAGCGTCCCTTCACCTTCTCCTATGGCATCAAACGTTAAGGTATTTGTAAGGCTTGTTTTCAAATCAGTACTTGCATGATCACACACATAGAGCAAGGTCATTACACCCTTTTCATTATCGACGTCTGCGGTAATCATGCTGCATGACCCCTCTCTTGGAGGTACAACAATTGGGTTTCCGCCTACCGGAGGAGGTGTAAGTGTCGTTGTAATAGTACCTGTAGGTGCAACGCTGTCAGTCGGAGTAATGCCACCTGTAGGCGCATTCGCTCCTGTCGGCGAGTTTGTTGGTGCACCCGTAAGCGAATTTGTCGGAACTGCTGTTGGCGGAATTACTGGAGGAACGCCTGGTGCTACGGGAGGCACAATAGAGTGGCCAGGAGTAGCTACAGGTGCTTGAGCTAACAGCCCCTTTACTGATGCTGGTCCCGCTGCTGTTTTTCCTTTCAAAATACTTTTGTCGAAGTTTACCTTGACGTAATAGCCAGAAATCTTTTTCGCATTATCGTTCGATTTTATGGTGAGTGCGTAGGAGCATGCACTCCCCTTATCACCACGACAGGTTGTTGGTTCAAATTCAGCGCTTACATCGGATGGAATTGGTGTTGGTGTCGTTCCTGAAGCACTACAGTTATATGTCACCGTTTGGGATGGATTAAAAGCATACAACGTGCCCTCTACAGGACCACTCACCTGAGATTTCTGGGTATCAAGTGTAATAATGACCGGCCCCGTTCCTGAGCATTGCACGGCACCAGAAAGAACAAGTCCGCTGACGAGGTTTTCATCTTTATCGAGCACCACACAACCATATCGTGGTGTCGCTCCGACTGTCTCGATGAGTGGTTTTATTTGCGGATTGGCGCCACCTTCAAGCGAGGTACAAGGTAACCATGAACTGATTGTACCGTTTTGGACTGTCAAAGTTACATCAGCACCTGATATTTTCTCAGTTGGTTTTTCTGGTTTAAGAACTATGCGAAATGGCGACTCGCCTAAAGTGCCGGTTTGTGGCGAAAATTCAACGACGACTTTGCTTTGGGCTGCGCTCGTGCGTAAAACATAACGATTGACAAACGTCCCAAAAAGAGTCATCGCAACAAGTCCAACAACAATAAAAAATGGTAGTCGTGCTGATATATGCTTAGTCATGATTGGTCTTCCAGATTGTTAAATCGACACTATTTATTGTGCCATCGCCATTCACATCACAGGCTTGTCCCTCACTTCTTATTGAGCTTCGCAATATTTCCCAGTCAATAACATCAATCTTTCCATCACAGTTACAGTCGCCTTTTATCTTCGATGAACAGTTTCCTCCAACTGGAGGTGTTACAGGGAGATTTGGTCCGCTCCCTACAGGTGGTGTTATGGTTATAGATGGTATGGGGGCGTTTGGCGAGAATGTAATTGCAACAGGCGTTGTATCAACGTCGGGAACGAGTGTTTTTGAACCTACTGCCTGCCACTGCGCATTCTCTGCCAAGGCTACCTTTGCATCGCTGACAATAGTTCCATTTGAGTTTGTTACACGTTTAAATCCCACTGTCGTAATACACTTCGTACCATCGGCGAGTAGATTGTCACCTTTTATAGTAACCAGTGAAAATTTGAGCCCACCGGTGCCAGCCGTATATTTAAGTACGGAGTCAAGTCCAAAAGCTGCCTGTCCACAAAACCCTTCTTGCGTAATTCCTTGGAGGGTAAGGTTTTCTGAGAAACTAATCGCGCCAGTAACTCCAGCCACACCTGCTGCTGGCTCGGTAGAGCCGAAAATATGGACCAAACAGAGCGAATCGGGCTTGTCATTACACTGTATTGCTTTCTCTGAAATAAAGATCTTCATGTTTGGGGCAAGCTGTGCTTTAGAAGGGATTAGGTATGTGTTAATGGCCTGCCAAAAAAATAGCGTTGATACGACAAATACTAACCCAAGTACGATAAGCCTGGTTGTCTTATTCATTAATATGTTACTTTTGAGCGATAAACGCTATTCTAAATATATTAAAGTCTAACAAATCCACAACACCATTTGTGTCGTTATCGCAAAACAATGTTGTGGCACTTCCGCTAAATTCTTTTCGAAGCAAATTAAAGTCTGCAAGGTCAACTTTTCCGTCTTTTGTACCCTCAACAGGCCCCGAACAATCGCCTGCTGAACCACCCCTAGGGGCACCAGTGACGGCTGGTGTCAAAATACCAGCACCAGGTGTGATGTTTGTACCGGGATCTGTTGAGCCTGGTGTTGTGGCGGTTGTAGGTACGACGGGGTTTCCTGGTTTTGTGACCCCCGTTGGAACTGTTGTTGGGGCAGGTCGCGCTGGTTTGTTTGAACGGCAACATGCAGGACGACCAAGATTAGGATCACATCCATTCTCATAACACACTTTTAATGTCGGGTGACAATATGAATTTGTTATACATGTAGGACGTGCAGGGTCACAAATTTGACCGCATCTTAATCCTCTCTGTGCAAAGGCATCGTGTGGAGAAAAGAAGATTAATAAAAGCAACGAGCTTGCCAAGAATTTTATCGTGTTTAGATACATAGTGATAATCCAGAATATCACAATATTTGTACGAAAGTCAAATAAAAATTGCAGGTTACTAATGCTCAATGAATCAAAGATTTATCGGCCAAAAAATTGCATTATTCCTTTGAGTAATGAAGGATCACTTTCAACCTCACGTCGCATATTATCATCACCAGGTTTCCCTAATAAATATGGGTCTGTTGGTCGTGGTGTTGGTAATGGACAATACGGGTTACTACATTGCCCTATAGTTTTGCCATCCGTTGAGCAAGTAAAATGCGGAGGGCACCCCCCGTAGTCTTCAGTACACACCTCTCCAATACCTGGAAGTGTGAAACATTGCTTTCCACATAAGAGATCTTTAGGGTCTGTTGGCCTACAATGTGCCTTATTCAAACATATGCATGCTTTACTTCCATCTGTACAGTCAGTGTTGACCATACATTTACACTCAGATGTTCTGCAATCTGGGTTAGGGTCAGATGGATTTGCTACGTTTCGACAGCTTCCTTCAGCACATTGGCCTGGCAAACATCGATCACCACAAACGCCACTCATTGGAGTAGGTGTGAGCGTAAGTGTTGGTGTTGCGGCATTACAAGTTATGTCATAAACGGTCTTCTTTTTTCCTGGGTTCTCGGGATCATCAATTTCTCTAGTCGCTCTGACTGAGCACGAATTTGGCGCACAACATGGATTACCTCCTGGAAAGGCTGGATTACTGCACCCAAAGCTTGTTCCATTGCGATCACCTGTGGGAAGACATCGAGGTGGTCCTCCAGGGGTCGGGGTGATTTCAGATAAAGGTATACACCTCTTGGTACCTTGACCTAAATCCTGACAGAAATGACCATCAGCACAGCATTGTTCTATACCGACACAACTCTGACCACCAACAGGTCTACGTGGACAGCCAGCACCCGCCTCAGGAGTTGGTTGTTGTGTGGGCAGTGGCGTACTAGTAAGAGCCCCGGGGGGGCTATTGGTTGGAGTGAGTGTTGAGCTCACCCCACAACACCATGCTTGGGCAATCTGAGCCCATCTCTCCGCAGAAAAACATGTTCCACCATAATTGCTTTGTACCCAACGTATTATATCTCTGCTCGCACTTGGTTGAAATCTTCGACCATCAGAACATGTCGCATTAATACCGGGCGATCCATTAGATCCATAATATCGGTAGCAGTTTCCTCTTGGGTTCCAACTCGCACCCCCCAGATCGAAGGTGCCCTCTGAAACCCCACAAGTCTGTGCATTACCAAATCTACTTGTTGAGTTTTGCAATCCTTCTGTAACGAGTGATGTGACGAAGAGTGAAAGACCAACGAGAAGCGTACCAGCAATAGCAGCGAACCTTGTATTCATGATTTAAGTAAAACATAGCGTGAAATCACTGTCAAGGGGAATATATTGTAGGCAACAAAAAAGGCCCCGAAATCGGGGCCTTTTTTTATAAGACACGACCTTTTCAAGCCGCGGGCTTGTTTTATTTCAGCTCTGCTTTACCGCCTGCTTCTGTGATTTTTGCCACAGCTGCATCGGCGTCTTCTTTCTTAGCGTTCGCAAGAATCTCTTTTGGAGCTTCTTCGACGAGTTTCTTAGCATCCATAAGACCAAGTTCTGGCTTGACCTCACGAACTGCTTTAATAACTGCGAGTTTATTAGCACCTGCGTCGGTGAGCATTACGCTGAAGGATGTTTTCTCCTCAGCCGCTTCACCAGCTGCTGGAGCACCAGCCATTGGCATAGCAGCCATCGCTGGCATCGCGGATACGCCGAACACCTCTTCGAGGTGCTTTGCCAGTTCTGAAAGCTCCAATGCAGTAAGACCTTCAATTTCTTTAGCGATCTTTTCTACTTTTGCTGAGAGTTTCGTTGTTGTTTTTGTTTCTTCTACTTGTTCATCTGCCATACCTTTTTCACCTCCTTTAAATAAATATCAGTTAGCTTTTTCAGCTGCATTTTTAAGTACCGTTACCAACTGTGTTGCATTGAACTTTAAGCCATACACCAACTTCGAAGACGGAGCGCGCAGTGACCAGATTATCTTTGTGATGAGCTCTTCTTTGCTTGGAAGATCTGCGAGTTGTGAGAGTCCTGCTTGAACGTACACAACGCCGTCGATGAGCCCAGCTTTAAACTGCATCCCCTCTTCTTCCTTGCCGAATGTTTTGAGTGTTTTTAATCCAGTAATCCAATCTTCAGAAAGGAAAAGCACGGCTGACTGTCCAGAAGTATTTTCGACGAGTGTTGCAACCTCTTCGGCGGTCATTGCCTTTGCATTTTTATTAAACTTTTCGAGTGCGACTTTAAAAAGGGAGTTTTTTAGAATCATGAGGCCAGATTTTGCTGTTTTATCTGGGGCAAGCTCGCGAAGTTTCGCACGAAATTCCTCAAGTTTTTTATGTTTTGTTGCGCCAAATCCAATAACAATGAACTGAGGATTTTCCTCAAGTAAGGTAACAAAATTTTCTACGTATGCACGTTTCTGTGTGTTTGGCATGTAAGCGTTCTACCGCTGGAACTATTTTAGTAATTTATGTCTTGCGACGACCCGCGGTCTCTGAACAGAAGTTATTGTATAACATATGTGTGCGAATTTCAAGATCTATAAATTTAAATGCAGTATCGCTCATCCTGAAGAAGACCCGCTGCTCGACCTCATTACTACTTGCAATTAACCAAAATTTCATATAACGTGTATATATTATATATATGCAGCCACAGATACAAAAATTTGCCTTACTCACATGTTCTTTTATGTTTTTGTTGTCTCTCCTCCTTACAGCCTTCACTCCAGTTAGCGCCGCCGTGCCAAAAACCGACACCACAGAAAATTTCGCCACCCAGCCAACCCCAAACCAAGTCATCGTTAAATATAAGAAAGACCTCTCCCCACAAGCCTTACAACTAAAAGTCGATGAACGCAAGATACAAAGATCTGGCACGTTCGGCTCAATCCGCCTATTTTTCGATAACTTAAAATACAAACTAAATAAGCAAGCTCTCCCAGAAGACCAACTTCTTCGCATCCAGCAGGCCGACGAGAAAGCTGGAGCAAAAAACAAGTCGCGCATATTCGAAGGTAATGATGAAAATCAACGTAACCTTTTTGTTGTTGAAATCGAGCCATCAAAAACAATCGAAGATGCAATCCGAATTTACGAAGCACTACCAGAAGTTGAATACGCTGAACCCAATTATACATTTTTCGCATTTTGACAGATATGAAACACATCAAACTTACACTTGGTCTCACCGTTCTCACGCTATTTCTTTCTGTCATCATGTTCTCTTTAAGGAACGCAGAACCGATCAAAGCACAAGAACGACCAACCACTTATCTACTTGAAGAAGGTCAATATGTACCCGGCGAGTTTATCATTAAATTTAAAGATGGCCATTCCCCTGCACAACTCGAGCAAGCAGTTGTGACTGATTCTGAAAAACCAACGTTTCTCCGACGCGTACGATCAATTTTCGGCATGCAATCAGGTTTGCAAAGCGAGCTTAATAGTCTCAAAGCACTCGAAGATAAATATCAACTCCAATCAGCAAATGCAATTGAAACGTTTGGAAACGCAGGTGCAGAGGTGCTTTTTAACGAAACATACGTCTATTCCTATAGTTCAAGTGTGAACCCCGCTGATGTACTTCGCGACTATAACAATATGGAAAATGTAGAGTATATTGAGCCAAACTATATATATAGAACATCAAAAGCTCCTAACGATCCAAATTATGGAAATTTGTGGGGTATGAAAACGATTAAGGCCGAAGAAGCTTGGGAAGAGTCAACCGGCTTAAGTAGCGTAAAGGTTGCGGTTGTTGATACAGGTGTACAAGTGAGCCATCCAGATTTACAAGCAAATGTACTTAAAAGTGAGGGCACTGGCCCAGGATGTCAAGATAACATAGACACAGGCAGTCATGGCTCACATGTCGCAGGAACAATCGGCGCGGTTGGCAATAACGGCACGGGTGTTGCGGGCGTCAATTGGAATGTGAGCATTAATGGATATGCTGTGCTATGTTCGGGAGGTTCCGGGTCACTTGCAACAATAGCTGCTGGTGTAAATAAAGCAGTCGCAGATGGCAATAAAGTAATTAATATGAGTCTTGGAGGGAATAGCGATTCAACAACATTTCACAACGCCATAATCAATGCAAAAAATTCGGGTGTTACGGTTGTCGTCGCCGCAGGAAACTGTTGGAATCAGCCACAATCTCAAAAATGTCCGCTCCCCAACCAAGCACAGAGAGGAAGTTCTGACTTTACCTACCCTGCCGCATATCCAGAAGTGATTACCGTAGCTGCAACCACATCGAGTGATCAATCTGCATCTTTTTCTAACCGAGGAAGAGCAAACGATATCGCTGCACCAGGTGTCCAAATCGAATCAACATGGCCACCAAGCGGCTACAATTCTATTTCTGGCACAAGTATGGCTTCGCCACATGTCGCGGGTGCAGCTGCTTTCCTATTATCAGTCAATCCAAACCTCACACCTGATCAAATTCAGAATGCGCTCCAATGCACAGGTGATGATCTTGGGGCTGCTGGATGGGACGAAATATTTGGTCATGGTCGACTTAACTTGAAAGCTGCAGTTGCTGCAGTTAAAAGTGGCAATATTCCCACATGTTCTGTACCAGGTCAACCAACAAGCGTGCCACAACCGACAAGTTCTGGCGGAACACCAAACCCAACAAGTGGTATAGGTACACCGGTTCCTACAGGAGGACAACGAGCACATCCATGTCCAGAAGAGGCAGCTAAAGGCAACTACAACTGTACAACGCCGACCGATGATACTGATTACAAAGCGTGGGAGGCAGAGTTTAAACAAGGCTTTGCATCACTTAGTCCGTGGTTTGAGTATATTCGCAAGGCAATATATAACTAATTATGAGAATCGGGCCATTCTACTTTGATACAAAGGAGATGTTTTTGATAATTGCTGTGCTTCTTTTGTCTGCGGCTCTCTACTTCAATATACAACTTATGTTTTTCGAGCCGCGATCACTACTAACCCTTGCCGTTATCTTTCTCATACTAAAAGGCTTGCTTCCATCTATTCATAACGAGGCATTTTTCCTTCATGCTATTGTGACAATCCTTTTAACGATGTTTCTCCCTTTGTTTCAGGTCATTCTATTTTACGCTGTCACATTCGTCTTCTTTAAAGTACTACGTGTAATTTAAGCGGTATAACAACCCAGACTATTGACAGGATATAACACCTGCTTTATAATACCGTCTATGTCAATCGAAGGCACAAGCAATAAAAAGCTATCACTCGAAGACTTACCAGATCTTCTTACCATTCGTGAAGTCGCAGATATTCTCCGTGTATCCCCTCTTACGATTAAAAGATGGGGTAAAAGAGGAAAGCTACCAGCAATTCGCATAAATTCTCGTGGTGACCGACGCTATAGAAAAGAAGTCGTACTCAGAATGCTCGGTGTTGATGTTGAAGTAGCTTGAGTATTCTAGGTTTTTTAGGAAATTCGCGATCTTCCTGCTCTTGCTGCTCCAGCAGCTGCACCACCAGCCAACGCAGCACCACCTACAGTAGGTCCAACTGCTTTAGCACCTGTAGCAATTGAGGCAAGACTAGCTGCCCCAATTGCAGATCCAGTTGCTGTTAGTCCTGCCCATGCTACGGGCCCAAGCAATGCGCCTCCCGTTGTTAGAGCTAGTATCAAAAGTGCTATCTGCTTATTACTCAGTCGTCCGATTTTTTCTTTCCATGATCCTGGGCCCTGAAGCACATCACTCTTCATCAATGCATCCATATCTTTTACATGATCTGCATTATCTTGCAAAGCTTTTTCAAGAAGACCACTTCCCCATGTACTGTTTTTAATCTTAGCAATTTCAGAAGAATTGAGCCTCTTCACTCCTGTCGCCCTTCTCTGAAAAAATCCCCGGCTTGCATACATCTTCTCGCGTAGGACCTGCGTCGCGAAATCTTGTGATTCTGCCTTCATCCACTCAGCATCCTTCAACTTCCCAAGTATAAATTTTCCACCAAACTCCTTTGTCTTATTCATCATTTGTATGATGGCAAATTCCGGACCAGTAAGGTAATAAACCTCATTTCCAGGTGGAGGTGTTGTTCCCCATCCAGATGGCGGCATTTCGGTAATGACAACCTCGTTCGGATTTGTTGGATGCTGCTCAATACGATACTCAGTACTATCTTTTTTCATGGCAACGAAGTCCTCGTTAATTGCTTTTCCATCAATCTTACCATCTTTGGTTTTATGTCTTTTTGCACGCAACTCCAGATACTGCTTCTCATCAACGTCCTTTGCTCTCTCTGCAGACTCTTCCATAGCCTTATCTGCAGCTGCTTTTGCTCTATCAAGACGCTCCATAAGCTCTTGTTCAATACCCTTCTTAAAAACGTTTTCGAGCTCTGATACAGCAAGCTCCTCAGTGCGAGCTTTTCCAGCTTCCAAGCGGGTTTTTTTTATTGTAATCTCAGCCAATTCATCATCTGTCGCTTTTTTATCGTCCTTTAATTTTTGTAGTTCCTCTAACTTTATACGTAATTTATCATCTAAATCTTCTCTTTCACCCCTCCCTGCATCTACTTTCATCTGTTCAGCAGCTTTTTTCCTCTCTTCATCAGCAATTTTTTCCATGAATTCTTTTATCTTGTCATTCTTATCATCTATCTCACCAGCTACACGAGTACGATCAGGATCACCCTTTAGATTAGTCCACTGTCTTTCTGATTTTTGAACTTCAGAAGTAAGTGTTGCGATACTTGCTCTATGACCTGCAATAACGGCTTCATGGGCAGCGATTTTCGTCCTAGCAGCTTCTATGTCTTTATATTCTGTACCCAGCGTTTTTGGTTTAGTGAGATCAGGGTTTTTATCAAATTCTGCTCGTCGTTTTTTAATAACCACTATCTCGGCTTCAATTGCCGAAATATCGCTAGTAAGTTTTGTTGATTTATCCTTAAGCGATGTTGCCTTGACCTGAATTTCTGAAAATTCGTCTGCTACTTCACCCCTATTGATTGCAGACTCAAGCAGTGCTTGACGAACCTTTTCTCTTGCATATGGGTCCTGTAGATACTTCTCGGCAAGTGCTTTTGCTGCTGTAACACGATCACCCGTTGGAACTAGTGCAAAATATTCTGTTAAAGCAGGATGGGTCATTAAAAATTTACCTGTTGATGTCACTACATTTTGACCTTCAGTTGTAGCTAAGAAGTCTGCAAAATCAAGTTGATCACTAAAGTAAGTTTCCACCCTTTTTATTGCGTCAACCGCGCGGTCATATCGACCCTGATACCCCACACCGGTATGATCAATACTTCCATCTTTTTGTAAAATGCCTATAGAAACATCGAGATTAGCACGTAGGATTGCTGGACTTACCTGTTCACCAGCGGCGATTTGTAGCGTCGTAAAAACGTCTTTATCAGCTTCTGCTTTCAGCACGCCCGCTACCTGTGCACCATGATCAGTAATTTTATTTGGTGGTGGTGCCCCCTCTACTTTAGCTACCGCCTCTTGTGCTACTTCGCGTAATGTGTCAGCCATAGTTAATTAACTGTATCGTCGTCCATTGTTTTAATATATGCGGACAATTTATCAATAACCTCTTTTTCTTTATCCTCAACCGCTTTGCCACCCGCAACCACCTGGGTATTTTTGAAAGCCGGCCATTTTTCGCTTAGCTCACTAAGGAATCCGTCAACTTCTTCTTCTTTTATTACTTGCGTTTTATCGAGAATAAACTTTGCAGCCTCACGCATTTCAGCCATATTCATCTCGCCAGACTCAACAGCCGCAATCAAATCATTAAGCAGTTTTTTTTGTAGTTCGTGAACAAAACCACCTTGTGCATTTTCGTCGTGCATACATTGAATATATCATGATTAAAAATGTAGTGTCAAGGGCTTTAAGGTTAAAATTTTGTACGACCGTATTATTGTTACTGTGTTGAAGTGTCTGAGGATGCTGGTGATGCTGGAGCCTTGAAATCTGGTAGGTCTGGTTGTGACTTTGACTGCAAATCCGCAAGTAGCCCGTCGAGTTGGTTTTGTGGATTTGCAGGAGCTACTTCTGTTGGTGCTGTAGGTTCCGCTGCAGCTGGCTCGCTTGGTACTGAAGGAACAACTGGCATTGATGGCGCTGTTTGTGGAGCTGCTGGATTTGCAGCTGGAGCCTCATCGATTCCAGGCATAGACGGCATATTTGGCGTTGCATCAGGCAAAGAAGATGTCGTTGACCCTGGAATAGTACCTGACATATCGGCTACTGGAGCGGCAGTTGTTGCCATAGGATCGGAAGGAGTAGCCATTGAGTCTACTGCAATTTGAGCTGGATCTGCCGCAACTGGTGTTGGCGCCACCTCTTCAGGTGCAGGTGCCATTACCGGCGCTCCCCCAGCTGTTAAACCGAGTGCTGTTTCAAACTCACTCTGTGTAAATCCTTTTAGTCCAATCTTTTCACCTGTATCCTTTTCTATCATCGTAAAAGGAACACCAGCAAACTTGTCTGAAACCTGCAGCATCTCAGTTAGAAACTCGCGATTCTCTTGAACATTTTTTTCTTCGAATTGAAGTCCTTGGGCTGTCAGGAAATCCTTCTCTTGTTTGCAGAACGGACAGTCAGTAATAGTATAAACAGTTATTTTCATACGATATGATCACTATAGATAGTTTTAAAATCTTTGTCAAGAACTATTGTGAATTTACTACCTATTGTGTACCATCCTACATATGGGGTACGCAAAACCATATATATGGAGTTTTTTCTTATGTCTGACTTTATTCCTTTTCCATGCACATACCACCAAAGCTGCATATATATATTTAGACCCTACTTCAGGAACTGTGAACGGCTCTGACAAGCTTGAGGTAAAAATTAGGATCAATACTGAAGGAGAAAAACCCACGACAACCGATGCGATAATTACTTTTGATTCACAAAAGCTGAAAGTAGTAGAAGTTAGAGAACCTGGACAAAGTGAAAAGTTCTTCCCAAGATTTTTTTTGAACAATAAGCCAAACAAAATATTTGTAGGCTCTGCAATTTTGCCCCAAGGAACACCTCAATCCGGCGATGGCCTTATTGCGACAATCGTTTTTCAAGGTGTTACTAATGGTGCAACGATAGCAAGTGTGCAGTGTGAGGATGGAAAGACAACAGACTCTAATATTACCCTTAAGCGAAACCAGCGTGTAACTGATATTATAGACTGCAGCAAAGCCACAAGCACAACAATAACTGTGAGTGGTGTTGGTGGAGGTGATCCAACACCTACGGTTGCAGCAGCGACTACACCACGACCAACGACAACTGGAACCCCATCAGCAACACCAAGACCAACAACCCCAACGCCGACTTTATTATTAACCGCCACACCAACCACGGGACCATCTCTCACCCCAACAGCAATCCCAACTCCTTCATCACTTCCGGAAACTGGAAACATTGAACCAACAACCGTTGCAATAGCTATTGGACTCGGTTTGACTATAATAAGCATTATTATTAAGATGCTGTTATGAAAAAACAAACACTACTATTCATTGGTTCGCTTCTGCTTTTACCCTTAATCCTGGGAGGCATTTATTACACAACACAATTGCGATCTAAGGCTTCAGGAAGCGCAGAAATAATTGACCCAAAGGCAATACGCATATCTAATGTTGCAGCAGAGGTATCATATCGTACCTCAACCTCTGTGACCACCTCACTGCAATGTGCACTATCGCGCCCTGGTGTGAGATTCTTTGCGGGTGAAGATAGTGAACCATCAACCCAACACCTTATAAACACACAGCAATTTAATGTAACCCTCAATGCAAATACCCCCTACTACTGTTATATATATAGTGGTGATCAAGAACCTACTGAGGTTTTTATTCCTGCGAGTCCCCTCAGCAGAACCTTTGGCATTGATGCGTCTGCCTACAAAAATGAGGTGTATGGCTTCTGTAAAGGTGACGATGAATTTAATCCGGCGCTTGACATAAATCAGGATGGATGCGTGCTTCTTAATGACTTGAACGAGTTCCCTGACTACGAATAAAAAACCCTTGACAAAGCAATTTCTAAACTCGTAAAATGATCAGATGGACGATGTACAGAACGATATTCAAGAGTTTCATACTCTTCATCCTCAAAAAAAGCTAAAAGCCCTCAGTATTATCGCCGTCATTTTTGCTCTAAGCGTGGGAGCTGGTATTTACTTTGCTGGAAAAAGTGGCCAACAGCAAGCCCCAACTGATACTCCTGTTGTTGAAACTAAAGAAGGCACGTCACAACTTAGCATTGTACCCGAAACCCAAACAGTCGCGGTAAATGGAAGTACAAAGGTCCAAGTTCGTGTTAGTGGCACTGGTTCTCAAGCAACAGACGTTGTCGTCACATACGATCCAAAACTTGTCGCCATTTCAGACATCGTTAATGGTGACGTCTTCCCTGATATACTCCGCAGTGACATTGCTGATAATAAAATTGTCGTTTCTGCAGCTGTAGATCCGAACAACCCTTCTGACATAAAAACTGGCACAGTCTTCTCGTTCACTCTAAAAGGCATTGCGGCTGGGTCTGCAATGTTTTCGTTTGATAAAGACCTAACAATAACTGCAACAAACGGCGTTAATACCCTAGGCAGCGCTGAGTCTGTTACGATCACCGTTCAATAATGAAAATAGCATCACGCATAAACAGACAGAGAGGTGAAGTTGCCTCATTTTTAACCATTGTCTCAATGGTTGTTCTTTCTTTTGGTATTCTTCTTGGTTATCAGTTAAACAGAAATGCAGCACCAATAAATCCAGCTCCCCAAGCAGCTGCTCCCGCTCCATCAAAACCAATTCCTGCGGACGGCGTCGATAGACACGACGAGGTATGTTTTCCTGGTGGCGATAAGAATCAACAAGTACGTGACAAATATTGCCGAACACGAATGTATCCCAATCGCATAATGAGAGACGTCATTGAAAAAGCTGATGTTCGAGCGAAGCAGGTATTTGAATCAATTTTTAAGTCAACCACCGATCAATCCGTGCGCAATCCTCATCTTTTATCTATAACAAGTGATGATAAGCGTACCCTGATGATTTATGGTGGCTTATGTCTGAATCGTAGCTCACTTAGTGGAAGCGAGCGACTCTCAACTGATGATGTGGAAGTATATATAAGTTTATTTGGTGTACGAAAATATTATGATGATAAAGGTGCTGTTGGCATCGTCAGCAATGATAAGAATGATGCATTAAAGTACAAAATCGCCGCAGCTGAAGACAAAGCTGGCTCAAACAATACCGATGAACTTTTCGTTGCAAAAGCTCGAGTGGGAGTTTGTACCTTTACAAACGGAAGAGTTGATGTTACTGACTATAAAAATGTCGACAACCCATTGTTGTTTAATATTCAAACAACGAAAGCCAGCATTGAAAGCGCAATCGCACGTGCGGAAAAGGATCCTACACTTAACCAAAAATTCGATAAAAAAGCCTGTGAAGTCTACATTCACCTTAGAGATAATATTACTGTAGGCACAAACAACAAACCCAAAGACACATATAATATATTTAAGATTGATTTGCGTGAATATCTTGGTGACGAAGCTGCTACGATTTGTGATCCATCAACGACGCCCACACCAACAATAAGTGAGTCTCCTACTCCCACTTCCCCTACTGTAACCATTTCAACCTCACCAACACCAACAGATGAGGAGCGCAGACTAGCTTCACCAACACCACAAACAGCCCAATGTTTCGAAAAATGTATTCCAACTACTCAATGTGGAGCAGATCCTTTGACTGGTAAAGCAATGTCCTGTTTTAACGCTACAAATCTTAATGTTTTGCCACCAATCTTACCAACAGGTGGGCAGGTTGATAACAATATTGATAATCCTTCCAACAGCCTCAAGTTATGCCAGAAAGGTGATCTCAACTGTCTTTGTCTACCACAAAGATGCCAGTTTAATCCAGAATCATGCACTAATAAATCAGATGCGTGTGAAAAAAATGATGTGCCAACGCCACTAATAACAAAAATACCTAATGAAACACCAACAGTCCCCACATCGACTCCTCCTATATCAGCCTGTGTCTTTGATGCGCTTGCCTATGTACAGGAGTGTGCTAGTATCGATCCAAAAACAGGTCAGTGTAAAAAGGATTCCACGGGTCGTTTCATAGCTAAACCAATAGAGAAAGGGGTTCTCACTACATCGTGGGGTGCAAGCAATAACAAACAGATTGCCGGAGGGCGATATGGCAGCAATCCAGCTACGCCATTTTCATTCATACAAAATAGTCAAGTCCCTGGCGCCTTTGATAATATAATAAGGCGATTCCCCTACTATAAAGATGCTTCCCTCGCATCTTTAACATATCTTGATTATCATGCAGAATTTCCTATGCCAGCAGGACGCAATCCACTTGAAGTTGGTTCGCCTGCGGACTTTACGCCAGAGGGCAGATCAAAGAATCCAATACTTATCGCACCCATTAATCAATATCCAGATGAACAGTACTTTAACAGAGAAGATGCGCAGGTAAGATTGTATGCAGATTTTGCAAACAAAGGATACAGAGTTGTTCCTGATGGTAACAGAATTGACTATTGTAACAATATTCATGATCTGACCGGTGTATATGGATTAGATTGCAATGAGATAGAATTTGAGGCGAATAGAGTTAATCCTAATGTTGATCCAGCTACGAGGGATCCACGCGACACAATTGCAGGTCTTACTGTAGGGTGCGGTCAATCAATCGTATACGGTTGGACTCTTCAAAAATGTAATCCCGAACCAGCGGACTATCTTTTTGTCATAGATGTATCAACATCCATGTCAACCGGTAAAGATCTTTCTGGTGAAGTTAAGCTCGATGCAGCTAAAAAGTCACTCCTTTCATTCATAGATACAGTACAAAAGTATAGTAAAGACAGCAGAGCTGCACTTATACAGTTTAGTTCACCAGACAATACGCGAACAGTTAAAGGATTTACGCCTGATCTAGAAAGTGTAAAGGCCGCTGTCAATTCAAATCTTACGGTTAAACAAGGCACCTGTATCGAGCATGGCATGCAGGAAACCATAAGCTTGATTCAAAGCAACGCCTCATCTAACAGAAAAACATATGTGATTTTCCTAACCGATGGACTTCCCAACTGTCCTGATGGAACTCCAAGTCAGGAAAGCATTGCTAGAATTGGTGTGCATGGTACTACTTTACGCGGGATGGCAAATGTTACTACGTACAGTATTGGCTATGGAGATCCTAACAAGGAAGGTGTTGGAGCAGACGTAGAACTCTTTAATGTAATCAAGCTTATAGCTAAGAGTGAAAATCATGCGTTCTCAACAAGCAGAGACGTGGCCATCGGCGACATTTATAAGACTATAGAAACTGAGTTAAATGCTTGTGCACGCTCCGAAGCAGCATTTGCAAACTACATAACTTCCCAGGATATAAATGGCGATGGCGTCATCAATACCATAGATCTCTTCCTTATATATGATAATTACTTTGCACGCGGCCAGAATCTTCCAGAAGATCTTAATGGCGATCAAATTGTTAACTCACTTGATGTGTCGATAATCGTCAACAACATGGGTAAAGTAGTCCCCCAGGAAAATAATACTGCTCAAAAATCTATTGGTGACGTCTTCAATTAAGCCTCGTATTTTCTCTTGACAAACATCTTTAAAACCACGTACAATGTTTCACATGGATCAATCTAAAACTCTTCAACCTAATAAGAATATAGCCCTCATTGGAATAGTATTTTTTGTATTTGCAGTAAGTCTTATTATGGGACTTATCTTTGCACAGAAGAAATCCTCACCTACGAATAATAATGCAGAGGAAAATCAGCTTGGCTCAACTCAGCTTATGCTAAAGCCCCAAGTAACCTCACTTCAGAAAGGTGAAAGTACACAAGTAATGGTTGAGATTGCCGGATCCCCCTCTCAAGCGGCAGATATTGTCATTACCTTCGATCCAAAGCTTCTCAGAGCCTCGGACATAGTAAATGGCGATGTTTTCCCCGACTTACTACGCAGCGAAATAAAAGAGAACCAGCTTATTGTATCCTCAGCCGTCGACCCAAACAATCCTACCAATCTTAAAACAGGAGTCATATTCAGCTTTACAGTTACTGCAATGGAATCTGGATCAGCTGCACTTGAATTTAATAAAGATCTTACGATTACTGCGCATAGTGGTACTAACACACTTGGGTCTGCCGAACCAGTTACCATATCCGTAAAATAAAGTAGACGTTAGATGAAACTATGAATATATTTAAAAGAAAAAATCGCCATCAAAGAGGTGAAGTTGCTTCGTTATTGACCATAGTGTCTATGCTTGTTATTACGGCAGGTATTATTATTGGCACAAACTTCAGTCAATCCTCTC
This sequence comes from uncultured Gammaproteobacteria bacterium, assembly GCA_964612595.1. Taxonomy (GTDB): domain Bacteria; phylum Patescibacteriota; class Microgenomatia; order UBA1406; family HO2-37-13b; genus OLB23. Next base: position 102,165 of record CAZTFB010000003.1, read on the forward strand.
GATCGATCAATACTGCCCCTCTTGCTGCAGGTGGCCCAACACCTATAGATCTGGGGTACACAGGCGGGAGATGGTTCGACGGTTCACAAGGTTTGATCTGTGCCGCAGAATTTACCTGTAATGCTGATCCTATTATTCAAGTACTTGAAATTCGATCTCTTGACGGAACTCAGAAATTTAGCTTAGCCACCGATGCAACAGGTCGTGGTATTCCAGACGGTTCCCCTATCGGCAAGTCAATAACCGGATCGTGTAGCAACAGATCGTACGGTATTTCTGTAAACTGGGATCCACGAATTGAATACACAGATGCGCAAAAAAGAAACATAAAAAGATCGACGGGCTATGATATAAAGAAAGGCCAAATACTATTAAGCGTTCGTCAATCAGCGACAGAACAACGATACTTTGTATATGATAGACCTACGTGGCTTACGGGTGGCGAAGATGCAATTTTTTACTTTGAATTTGATGCTAAAACAGCTGGTATTACACGAAGATATTCACAGATTGCCAAAGGTAAAAAAGGGTGTGCTCCAGAAATTACTGCTACTGTCACACCAACAACTCCATTGTCTGGAACGCCATCACCAACACCTACAAGCATCACATCACCAACACCTTCACCAACCGGAACATTGACGTCAACTCCAATACCATCAGCAACACCAACTGGTACAGCAACATCAACACCTACGTCGACCCTTACACCAACACCAAGTTGTGGAGGTCCAACCTGCCCTCCACCAACAAATACGCCAACACCAACACCAAGTTGTGGAGGTCCAACCTGCCCTCCACCAACAAATACGCCAACACCAATTGTCGGAAATGCATGTAACTATAACGCCCTCGTATACATCCAAGAATGTACGCCAAACGCTAAAGGTGAATGCGAACGCGACACAAAAGGCAACTTCATCGCACGCGCACTACCTGCTTCGGAGCTTGCTAAATTTGGCACTATTAATAATAGGCAACTTGCGGGTGGACGTTATGGATCAGAACCCGCTTCACGATTTAGCCTATTCACAGGCAATCCAACCGAAGCAACCAGTATTATCAGCACCTTCCCCTACTTTAGTGGCATTCTGGGATCCCAACTTGCATACTTTAGGTATGATGTGTCACAACCAGTTCCTGCAGGTGTAGACCCACTGAAAAGGACAACGGGAACCACAGGTATATTTATACCTCCTACATTCACACACCCTAATGAACGCTATCCGAACATGGAAACTGCAAGCGTGCGTCTTACATTAAAAAGACCAGACTATAGAATTGTTCCTAGGGGTAATGAAACAAAGTATTGTAGAAACAATATTTCCGGTGGTTTTATCGGAGCATGTGACCCATCTGCTTACTCCTATCCTGTAGACAACTCTGTCGATCTATCTAAAAGAGATCCTCGAGATACCATTAACGGTCTTATCGTCGGCTGTGGGCAAAACATAGTGTATGGATGGACAGTGCAAAAATGTGTATCTAACTTTGACTATGTTTTTGTCATGGATACCTCTACTTCAATGATAACGACCAGAGACATTACAACAGGCAAACTCAAGAAGGACGCAGCAAGCGATGCATTGCAAAACTTCCTCACAAATATTAAAAATTCTGGAGGTGATCATCGAGCATCACTCCTACAATTCAGTAGCAGAAGAAATACTCGCACTGTCGTCCCCTTTACTAATAATATAGATACCGTAAAAGCTGCTGCTCTAAATGATTTAAAGTATGAAGAAGGAACATGTATTGAGTGTGGTATTCGCGAAACCATTAACCTCCTTACGAATTTCAGAGCTGATAAATCTAGAAACGTAGTAGTGGTATTCCTTACAGATGGCTTACCAAATAGTGATCCAGGAAATCCACGTGCAGGTGGCTACGAAGGCGAAATCACGACAGAGGCTAACAGACTAAAAGCGATGAATATAGCTGCAACTGGATCCACTCCACCAACTGTCATTGCAATCGGCTATGGCAACCCTGTTGCCGCCTCAAACCCTGATCCACGAGAGTTAGGTACTGCTGAACTTACTCGCGTGATCAAACTTATATCCACTGATGACACATGGGCATTTTCAACAGCTGCTAACATAAGTATTAGTGAGGTATTTAGACGTGTAGAGAGTAGTCTTAACTCTTGTTCAAAATCAGAGGCTCTTCATGCAGCATTCATGAAGGCAAAGGATATTAATGGTGACGGAATTATTAACACCGTTGATCTCTTCGCGCTGTACGATACTTACTTCCAACAAGGACAAGGACTTTCGGGTGATTTGAACGACGATGGTGTCATTAATTCGCTCGATGTTTCCCTCATGATTGGTGATCTGGGTACAGTAGTGAGTCCAGAGCTCGAATCACAATGAAACAATTAGTGCTTGTATCAAGTGCCCTTTTTCTTGCTTTCGGTATTGTGCTTGGCACACTCTTTCTTCAGTCCGATAAACCTCTCGCTCTCCTTTCAGAAGCAAAAGTTACCACACCACCTTACTGCCCTATTAATCTCACTCTTTATGTACATGAAATTAATAAAAACGGTGAAGAGGTTCCCCTTACTATCGAATCTAATCTAGACATCGATGTCTTACAATGGAGTATTACTGATGGACAAAACCTTATTTCTCAACCACTTTACTTTAACCAAATTCCGCGAATGGAATATATTCTAAGATCCGATACCCTAACATTTGCATCTTCACCCCTTACACAAGACATATATCAAAAAGGTGATGAGACGTTTCTTACGTTAAACTACCAGAATGAATTGTTCAACATTGTTAAACAAGAAATCGCAACATGTAGTTCACCCAATAAACCTGAACTTTGTTCTACACTCGGTTCAAATGAAGATGCTGCTTTTCCAACAACTGCACTAGATACCATAAATGGCATTACACTAGATTGTAATATGCAACTTGAAGCAGGATGGGTCGTACAACGACGACCTTCCGACATAAACCAATCGTCACAGTCAGCAGCGCCATCGACTACTGAATGTGACTTAAACAATGATGGTACCTGTAATACATTTGACCTATTTATTGTGTTGGATAATTATGGAAAAAATGGGTTAGACCTTCCTGGAGATGTAAATGGAGATAATAAAGTAAATGCGCTTGACTATACACTCATGACAAGCAGGATTTCTCTCTTGTAATATTGCCTTATCTTATCTAGAATGATCGTATGTACGTCGTAAAGACTGCTCATATTTTTATAGTATTATTCCTACTTTCCCTGCTCGGTACGGGCTCTGTGGCCTACGGACAATCCAAGCCTGAGATTACCTATGTAAGAAACGCCGATATTGGCTTCACTATTTCAAATATTACACCCTCACGTCAATGGGACTATATTCTATATTCTGATTTTTGTTTTAGCGCAAATCCCCCTTCAAACGCCAGCGCCTCGGTTCAAGTAACTATGGATCTTAAAGACACCTCAAACCCCTCTCTAGAGAAAGAGGAGGTTATCGGTGCTGCTGTAAACCAGCTCATTACAAACCCCGCAACAACTCGTTGTGGCTCTAGTAGGCTCCGCCGATTAACTGCGAATGCACCCTTTAATATTCCTCCTCGTGACAGATGGACTGAAAGTTGTCCAAGAATAAAGGTTAAAGTTATTACAAAGGGGCCATGGAGACCATTCCCTCAAGAAGACGTGGCCTACATCGAAAGAAGTTTCTTATGCCCTGATGGTGTTGTCGAAGATCCTGATCCTACTGCCACAACATCACCAAGCAGACCGACGGGAAGTGCTGGTCCAACACGTATCCCCTTTCGACCTCGACCAACATCTGTACCAACAAGCTCACCTACCCCTGAGCCTAATGCTATTGAAGGTCGTATCACTGTTTTCTCTTGTGCACAGCCAGAAAATGTTACCTTAAGTTATTGTGATGATCCAAGTGGTTCAAGCTGTAGCGATATTAACCTATCGCCTACAAAACAAGATCAAGCGATATGGCTCGACGACGAGACGAATGAGCGCACATTTATATATAGATATCGCATAACGAAAGATAAAGCAGGAAATGAGCTCGACACGAGCAAGAAATACACTATATATAACGCAAACGCGCGCATAAAGAGATTTAAGGATGCAACCATAGAGTCATTCCCTTCACTCAAAGAAGACAAGAAAGAAGTTTCAGTGCCTGGTACACATGATCTTTCTGTGTATGCGGCCGCCCAAACTTGTGCATGTGTCTTTCATGCACGAGCTCATGTACGTGATGCAGATACGGGAGAAATTACCACCGCTCTTGATGAAGCCCTCGTTCCAGGCAAAGACTTAACTTTCGGCAGCGCGAATGATATGCAAATAATTTCAAGAGGTGACAAACCTGTGAGCCCCTTTACAAATGGAATATTAGATGTTTTAGAAAGTCTTCATGACATAAATTACAGCAACACGGTCGGCCCATGGACACCGTACGGCATTGATGGCATGGCACACGTTCGTCTTTATGCACCAGGCTACAGTGTTGTTAAACAGCGCTGCCAAACAACTGCCCAAAGCCAGGTTCATGCCTGCCCAGGGGGCTCACTCGAAAGAGAGTCAACCTTTACTGATGACCATAACTTTGTGGGTTTCAGAGTTGCCTGCGGCGTTGATGTATCGTACGACTGGTATATAAGAAAAAATGCAGGGACCGCTGATGTAGCAGTCATGCGTGTGACCAAACCAGAAGATGTTGACATAAATAATGATGGATTTATAAATACTGCCGATCTTGTTGCTTGTATAGATGAATGGGGTACAGAATCAGGGTCCTATACTTGTGATATAAATAAGGATAAAGCAGTAGATGCACTTGATTTATCACTCGTTACCAGTTTGCAAGGCGTAGACGTTAATGAAGCTCAATAATAAAGGATCGGTAACGGGTTTGCTTGTTGCTGGTATTAGTGTTGTTGCGCTCATTGCGACAGTCGTAGGTATCGCTCAAAATAACGCTTCACGAAAAGCATCCGAAGCGGCACTTAACTCAACAGGTGTCATGTTGCAAGAAAATACCCTTAAAGTAGAGCGTCTTGACGATACTCATCTCGAAATATCAGGTATGATTTGTTACTCCCGCCATCTCCAAAGTGGTGGAAAAGAAGACTGGACATTATGGGTAACCGACAATCGAGGTAAACCAATGGATGGCGATAATGATGGAAGTCATATTGATGGGGGTCGACTTTCTGTAGCCGGTAATGGTAGCTTTCCAGCAACCTGTGAGTATGTCGACCGCGCAGCGGGTATTGGAAAAATGCTTGATAAGAATCAAAAACAGCCTCACCGATTTTCAGTTATTGCGACCTCATCACGACGTTTAACCCCAAGCTACTGTCCTGAGATATACCTCCACTATAGAGGGTCATGGTTCTCGGGCACGCCATTTGCAAAAATTGCGCTTGATAAGATCGAGGGTGCCTGTGGACCCACGTCTGAGCCAACACCTACCGACAATCCAACCTCAACAGTACCAACTGATGAGCCCGAAGAAACGCCAGCGCCAACTGACATACTCGCAACACCGACCTTTACCCCCACACCAACGCCCGACGGTACTATAAGCGGTCGTATCTCTATCTATGGCTGTAAAAAACCAAACCGCGCATCGGTTGATTTTTGTACTGGAGAAACCTGTGATGAACTCAATGGCGGGAAGATTATTTCGCTGCCATTTACTTCCGGCCCATCAGCACAAGGCGTTTGGCTTGATGATACAAATGATGATAATACATGGATATACAACTATAGAATAAGTGTCGATAAAGATAATAATCCATTGGAACCATCTAAAACCTACTTTTTATCGCGAGCATTGGGGTGGTTTGACAACGATGCGCTGTTTATTGATTCTGAGCGAGAGCAAGCTGAAAAGCTACGAGTGAAACCAGGCACACAGAGAGACTTTAAGGTTTATGCCTCTCGCACATGTGGTTGTGCATTTGATGCTGTTGCTTATGTGAAAGACACAAGTGGCAATATCATTACTGAGCTCGATAATAAACCTGGCATATACGGAACTGCCAATAATAAACAGTTTTATGATCGCGGCGACAAACCCGTGGAATCAGTCCCATTCAATAATTTGGGAAGCAATCCTGGTCGTATAGATGTGCATATTACTGACTTAGGTGATTTTAGAGACTCCCGTACATGGGGTCGTGACGCACTAGCTGCTGTAAAGCTCTATGCTGATGACTATCGCGTAGTAAAACAAGAATGCACAAGCAAAAATGCAAGTACACCGTCGTGTCCTGGATATACCACAACATGGAGTGAAACTGATATGACTAAACTGCGCAATCCGAAGATATTTGAAAACCTTCGAGTTGCATGTAATACAAATCTTGAGTATGGTTGGATCATCGAAAAGATTCCTCCTACCCCTACTCCACAGCCCCCAGCAGCACAACCACCAGTGGGTGGAGCACCGATTGGCTCAATAGCATGCGCACTACGTGACGACAACAATGCGAATGCAGCACAAAACGAAGGTTGTAAACCACGCAACTTCAGAATTAAAGAAATAAAAGAGCGAACTGCTAATCTTGAGTGGGATATTGCAGACAACTGTCCAACGTTTGTACGCGGTACCGATCGCTACTGGATAATTGTTAAAGATAAGGACACAGGTGAGATCGTCGCTTCTCGGAAAGGAATGAAAGACGAAGATGCTGGTGTAAAAACTAGTGATCGCAACCCAGGAGAACCCCCACACCAAGTCAGTGTTGTACGTAGAGAATATTATGATGAAGGCCAAGAGTATACAGCTTATCTTTACTCCTACTTAGATAATAATGCCTCCTGTATGAGTAGTCCAGTATCGCTCAACTTTACGGGTGTTGCGCGCGATGACTCTGAAGAACCTGAGGAGCCAGGTGACCCAGGTAGTGGTGGCGGTGTATGTCCACAGTGGTGTGCAAACGAATCATACTGTAGAAGTCAAGGTTACGTACCAAAAGATCCACCGGCTGGTGAGCACTGTAGCGTCGCTGGCGACAAGTGGTGTTGTCCACCTGGAACCGAACCCCCTGGCGGTGGCGGTAGTGGCCCAGGCAACCCTGGCCAGCCAGGAAATCCTCCAGGACCAGGAGGACAAGGCGTATGTCCCGCTAACTCTCGAGGCATCCCGGGGTTCGAGGGAGAGTCATTTACAAAATTTAGCCCAGAAAGTGATCGTGAGGTATGTTTGAGCTATTATCAAGGCACACAACCTGTTGATGCCAGTGATGGTGGATTCTGTTGTAGAACGGGCTCATCAAGCAATCCTGGACGTGGAGGCTCAGGGAGCAATGAATATGGAACATGCGATACTGCACAGAATGAGTATGGTATCGGTGGCCGACCACCAGCATTTAAATATGCTAATCTTGCTGAACGACAGTGTCGCGATATGGGTGGAGACTGTAGTGCTCAAAAATCTCGCAATGGCTCTGGATACTGTAGCAAGGTCGCTGCGCCAACATCCACAGCAGTATGCCCATCAACCCATAACAAGATCCTAGTTCCTCCTGGTGTGTGTGCTCCAGATGATATTGTACGTGTACGTAACTTGGGTAAAAATGAGGTATGCTGTAAAAAACAACCCTCATCACCAGAAATTCCTTCTTGCGCTTCAAAAGGAATTGATAAGTCCGGTTCAAACGAAAGATGTAGCGCATATGCAGTGAAACTTGAAGGACAAGAGTTTATTTGTAAAAGTGACAGTGGTCTTACACATCGATGTTGTAAAGCAGATGCTAAAGTAGACGATAGAACTGCTGGAAATGCCAAGTGTATTCCACTTGAGCTGCCTAAAAGCTTGTTTACTGTGCGCTTTAAGGGTACGACTGAGTTTGCTGATGCAATAACAGTTAACCCCCTCACCGTGTGCAAAGGGGTAACATGTAAAGAGATAGTTGGTGATATCCATATACAATTCAAGCCATGGGGTGGTGAATACTCTTTTGATGTGCCACTCGAAAATTTAGATGCTGGTAAGCTCACAATTGGATGCAACATATCTCTTTCCGATTCTAGATTTACCCCCTGTCGAACTTTCACTATCGAAATACCTAAAGATAGTGGAGGTTGTCGAGAATACCTCATAAGCATTAAAGACAATAAAATGACTAAAAATGAACCCGGTGGGAATTGTAAGGCCGGTACTTCAGCCCAGGTTGAACCTGAGCAGCTCGATGTGAATGGAGACGGCGTGATAAATACCATCGATCTACAATACCTCTACGACGAATACGGCGCCGAAGGCGCAACAACATCAGATGTAAATAAAGATGGTACGGTCAATGCGCTCGATCTCTCCGTATTTATGGACTCTTTCGGGACCGAGCTCTAATTGACAAACAATTCACAACATATCTATAATGAATGCATGGACACTCTCGCTGTTACTGTGCGTAAAGATCTTAAGGATTTTTTTACCCTTAGCCCCCAGGTAAAGTTCTTACTCACCATACAGCTCATCATTCTTTTCATTCTCAGCATTCTTATTGGTGTCATGTTTTCGCCCAAGTTCAAACAGAATGTCCTTCATCAAACGATACCAAATACCACCTTGAAGAACACACAAGACACGGGTGTGCGCCTTGTCTTGTTGCCTCAAGATAAATTCATCAAGCTTGGTGATGAAATCACTTTTTATGTCACTATGAGCGGAGACCCCGCATATGCAGTAGATACCGTCATTCAATATGACCCAACTGTACTCCTTGTGAGGTCGGTTGAAAACGGAGACGTTTTTGATCGCATCATCTTAAATCAACTCGAATCTGGTTTAATCACCTTCTCTGCTGCTTATGAACCTGGAAAAAATACATTTAAAAAAGAAGGTATTGTGCTAACGTTTAAGGCAAAAGCGTTAAAAAAGTCCCAAGAAACAATCATTCATTTCGACCTAGATCGCACAATAGCTGCCCAGGATGGCAAAAACATATTACATACGGCAGAGCCAGCCATTTTACATATATTTGATTAAACAATGAAAACTTTATCACTCGCCGTTATAGCACTCATGACAATAGGCCTTTTTGTCGGCGTGTCGTTTGTCACCAATCCACGATTACAGCAGCGTACCACCGAGGCATCAGTACCTCCTGAGCTTGTAGAAGTTACAAATCAGGATGTATCTATCGAGTTTACTAGCCTTGCTCCTCATAACCGATGGGACTACATGCTATCTGGTGGGCTTTGTTTTACCAATAACCCGCCTTCAAACGGAAAATGGAAAGTCGCCGTCTATCACGATGACCTACTGAGCCCTGAAATTCCCATCGGTGCAAGTGTACAAAAAGCCGTAGGCAATCCATCAACGGCACGCTGCCGAGATGGTTCCCCCATGCTTTTATTTAATGCACCAATAAATATGCCTCCCTCGAGTAGATTGCCCGAAGGTGCAGATTGTTTACCCGCCGGAAATCTTGATGTGCGTGTCGATACCGCTGGACCGCCATGGCAGATTCAGCCAGAAGTAGCAACAATTGACCGTGGCTATTTTTGTCCAGATGAACCTAACCCTACTGGAGATCCAAACAGTACCCCTACCCCTGCCGCTCCAGGGACAATAACTGTGAATCTCCAACTCGAAGGTGATTGGAAATCAAACTTTAATGAATTTCAAGCTACAGCGATGACATGCGACTTCGCTGAGGACGGTCTCCCCGATTGGGAAACGTGCGGTTCAGGAGGTAATAAAACCTCAAACACAGATGTGACACGTAAAGGAAGTGGTAGCTCGATAAATAAAACGGTGAATCTTACTATTTCAGACACTCCTGGAGGACCAAAGGCGCTCGTCCTTTTCTATGACTATAAACGAACCGACGGAAAAGCAGATAATACTGGTGTCAAGGTTGAACCTATAAATAATACCAACTGTGGACCTTCATATGTAGATTTTGGAGCTTATGTCTGTGGTGTTGAACTTGGTGCTGCTGGTCTTACAACCACATTTAAGCTCAAAATACCAACACCAAATGCAACAACTTATGAATTGCGCCTTGGAAAGGAAGAAGCAGAAACTCGTGAAATTCTTGATCCGTGTACACATGCAATAGATTCAAATAATAAACAAGGTACAGTCGCAACCGGCGAACGGGGTCAGTGTAGTTCTGTAGCAGTAGGTAATAATTTTAAAGTCACATATCATAATAGCGGAAGCACTGAAGAAAAATTATACTGGTTGCTTGGTCGATGTAATGGAACCTATGATGAAAATGAGGGCTATTGTGAGATAAACGCACCAGTTGAAACAACTGAGCTCGTGCAAAATTTCTTTGAGCTTGAAAATGCGACAACGCTTGCCGCTGGACAGGTTCTTGTGTGTACCTTTGATAAATCTAAATATCCAACTACGGAAAATGAGGCAAACGTGCGAAGTTCTGGAGCTGTGGTTTGCGAGAGTGTTGCACCTACACCTACACCTATTAACTCCCCCACGCCAACCGTTGCGCCAACAGCTACCAATACTCCAACCCCAACAGCATCAACTAATCCGCCAACGGCGACTCCCACCCCAAGCGGTGCTGAGTCAGACTATTTCACAGGTATTTCTTTCTACAATGGTTCATCAAAAGCCGTCACAAGTATTACTACAATAACCTGTTATGGCCCAGATAGATCGCAATGTGTATCTGAACTTGTCAACACCTCCATTCAGCCTCGCCAAAGGGGCACTGTTGAGACTAATCTCGTTTTACCACGTAATGTGAACGAATATAGTGTGAAGTGTCGTGTCACTTTTGAAGGTAGTTCATCGCCTATAAATTGTCCGAACGAGGTTGTAACCCCTATTCGACAAAATGTGATCTATCGTATTGTCGCATCTGAGGCTGGAGGAATATCGGGCCAAGGCGTCACAGAGATTGATGCATGTGATGTAAATAAAGATTCCTGTTGTAATGCAAATGATTTCTCAGTGGTTGCAACCAAGTATGCACAAGAGGTTGAGCCTACAGCTCAAAATTCCTCAGATATTAATGGAGACGGCATAATTAATGGATTCGATCTTGTATTTACTCAAGCTAATTTCGGCAAGGGATTAGGATGCCAGTTCAATCTTGCTCCAGAATTGAAACCTGAACTGCGTCGGGATTAGAAGATTTGGTTTTTTTAGCTGACTTCTTTGTTGCAACTACCGGAAACACCCCTAGATCTTTAAGCTTCCACATAAACAAGGCTCCTTTTCGACGTGCGCCCGAATCAACGACAAACTGCAGAGCTTTTAACAATATCGGGCGCGGTAGTTGTTTTGAGAGTTTGATATAAAGACTTTTACGTTTTTCATCGTCTAGCTTCTCCGCAAGATGGACACCAAACGACTGATATTCACGCGAAATATAACGATCTTTTGTAGGATTAAACGTCTTTAATACGTCCTTAATGGAGTCCATATTCCCCATTAGTATACAGTATTGTAATAGCCCATAATATGATATAATATGAGCATGTTTGCACCATTAATACAGTACTTAATTCGTAGCGGTATTTCAGAGTACACCATACTCATGTTACTCTTTTTGCCCGTTGTGACTGTTCTCATTACTATCGCGCGCTACGTTATTGGTTGGAGAACCATAAACATCTATACGACAGTATTACTTTCATACGCGTTATTCGATCTTGGTTACATTCGCAAAGGCTCAATAGACTATGCCAGTACTATTTTTTATGGGAGTCTGTTATTCGTCATCACATCAACTATCGCAATTATGGTTCACTCTTGGCTACATAGTATTCGTCTCCATTATCTCTCAAAAGTAAGTATAGTCACATCTTTCGCAACAGTTGGTGTATTTGCTCTTCTTTACGCATCAACATTTTTAAAAGAAATTTCACTCAACGATATAACACCCCTCACAATTTTATTATTTATAATTTCAATTGAAGCTCTTGTGAAGTCATATGTTCGCCACGGTATGAAAAAAGCTCTCAATCTTATGGTATTGACAATCATTCTTACAGCCCTTATTTTTATGCTTATGAGCCAAGAAGTCCTTCAAAATGCGCTCATTGACTATCCAGAATTATCTCTCCTTATGATAGTGGCAAGTTTTGTTGTCGGAAAATGGCGTGGCCTAAAGCTAGTAGAATACGTACGTTTTAGAAATATCTTAAGCCAAAACTCCTATGATTCTGAAGATATTAGCGAATAGATCGCGCATTCTCGGTCTTAATGAACGCAATATCTCGTACGTTAAAAAGTACAATCTCCCCTCTGCTCGAAAAATTGCTGATAATAAACTTCTCACGAAAAAAATCCTTGCTGAAATTGAAGTGCCAACTACTCGCGTTTTACATATAATTAAAAACACTGAGCAACTAAGCAAGCTCGATATCGAAACTCTTCCCAAATCGTTCGTTGTCAAACCAGGCAGTGGTGTTGCAGGTCAAGGAATTGAAATAATATATAACCGCGACAAACAAGGTAACTTTATCAATGCATTAGGTCAAAAAATTTCTCCTGAAGCACTCAACTCTCTCATGGCTAGTATTTTGGAGGGCGCATTCTCACTCAACTATAGCCCCGATAAGGTTCTCATCGAAGAACGAGTCCAACCCCACCATAAACTCCGTCCGTATAGTTACAAAGGGGTACCCGACATACGCGTTATTGTATTTAAAAATGTGCCAGTAATGGCAATGATTCGCTGGCCGACGAAAGATTCTGCTGGCAGAGCTAACTTTTCACAGGGTGCTGCAGGTAGTGGTATCGATTTGGCCACAGGTATTACAACACATACAATAAAAGAAACAAAAGAAGGTCGTATTGTTGATCTTGAATTTGTGGAAAATACGCGCATTCGTTATTCAGGTTTTAAAGTCCCCTATTGGGATAAAATCCTTACTAATGCAGTTAAGTCGGCGAAAGCTGCTGGCCTCGGATTCTGCGGTGTTGACTTTCTTATTGATCGAGAACGAGGCCCCCTTGTTGTTGAAATCAATGCTCGTCCTGGATTGCGTATTCAACTTGCGAATCAGGATGGTCTTAGGTGGCGACTTGCGCAAATAAAGCACGTTCGTGTAAAAACACTTGCGCATGGCGTGAGATTAGGCAAAGATCTTTTTGGAGGTGAGGTCGAGGAAGAAATTGAGGCTATTGCAGGTAAAAAAGTTATCGGCCTCATTCAGCCTGTAAAGCTGTATCATAAGTCGGAGAAGCGTAGCTCAACAGTTATGGCGAAAATCGATACAGGAGCGACCTATTCATCTATTGATCGACAGGTCGCAATAGATTTGGGCTATGGGAAGGCAGTCAAGGAGTTTGAGTCTCTTGATATTCCAAAACAGATTCCTACCCGAGAAGAAGGTGTTGCTATTAGTGAGAAATACCATACCATGCTTACTGAGGGAAATAGTGATATAGTCAATACAGAAGTCATTATTAATAGTAATGGTCGAAGTTATCGCATAATATTAGGAATTCGAGCAAAGATGCAAGATAAGGAGTTTTTAGTCCATGCCACGGTTATAGACCGCACAAATTTAGCTTATCCAATGATTGTGGGAAAAAAAGATCTTAGCGACTTTCTTGTCGATACTACTAAAAAAACTTTGATCACATGAGAAACTACGTAATACTCTCCTCGAAACCCGAACATGTATCTAAGTATAAATTTAAACAGCACACGTATTCTTATTCAAATGTATCAATATTTCTTAATCCAGCAGACAAAAAACAAAAAATCAAGGTGCTGATTAATGGTACAGACGTCACTACATTTAATTTCGTGTATTTTCGTACTTGGAGAAAGTATGAAAACATTGCAACCCCGATAGCCTTATGCTTAAAGTCACTCAAAATTCCCTTTATTGATTCTGAAGTTGCTCGCAATCTATTAGATTCAAAGTCATTTGAGTATGTCACATTTATTCAAAATAATCTTCCAATTCCTCGCACAGTCATCGCTCATGCAGTACAATTAACATCTTTAGAACATGAATTGATGTCGTTTTTGACATACCCATTTATTCTTAAACTATCTGAAGCTAAACAAGGACTAGATAACTATCTAGTTCGCTCACATAAAGAACTTTGCGAAATTCTTACATCCTACTCAGACGACCAGCTTTTTATAGCACAAGAATTTATTCCTAATGTAAGCGATTACCGATTGGTCATGACAAATTATGCATTATCCTACGCATACCAGAGAATACGAAGTGCGGACTCGCCTTCCCACCTTAACAACATATCGCAGGGAGCAAAGCGAAGAAGAGTCGCGAACATTACAGCGATACATGAACTCACTCTATTGGCTGCAAAGGCGAGCAAATTGCTTCACAGAGAAATATGTGGTGTTGACATTATTATTGATGCAAAAACCCAAAAGCCATATTTGTTAGAAGCAAACTCATCACCGCAACTTACCTATCTTCCAGTTCTTAAAAAAGTTAAAGCATTTCTCAGCACATATGAATAAAAAAATACTCATTTTATCCTCACTAAGTCCCAAGAACCCTGGTGTAATGAAGACATTCGCCACGACTATCAAAAATAAGGGCTCGTTTTGTGTGACAACCTACAAGAATATTGCACTTGTTCTCGATGCTGCGTCGAAGAATAGCACAATATATGTTGATGGATCTGTTGTAAATCTTGCGGGCGTGTATTTTAGAGTACTATCAAAATACAGATCTTTAGCGCTTTCTTTAGCCCAAGTATTGCAAGATAAAGGGATCCCATTTGTAAATTCGATCGTTGGAGCTGAAACATTCGATGGAAAAGTGCTTGACTACATCTTGCTGTATAAAGAATTTCCAATTCCTAAGACGTTGGTTGCATATCCTGAGTGGATAGTAAAAAATACAACTCTTATCCATAAACATCTTTCATTTCCTTATATTTTAAAAACTGCGAATGGAAAAATGGGTTTGGACAACTATCTTGTGGATGATACAACAAATCTTCAGGATATTCTTAAAAACTATTCGGACAGTGAACTTTTTTGCTTGCAAGAGTTTATACCAAACGAGTGTGACTACAGGATTATTGTTATTGGATATAAAGCAAAACAAATATATAGTAGGACAAGAGATGCATCATCCACATCTCACCTTAACAATGTCACACAAGGAGCAAAGCGAACTGACTTCACAACAGAGTCAATGCCTGAGATCTGTACACTTGCTGAAAAAGCCGCAAAACACCTGCGTCGGGACATCTGTGGAGTTGATATTATCGTAGATTCATCTAGAAGAAACATGTATATTTTGGAGGTCAATTCTTCATCGCCTGGCTTACCTTATCCCTCATCCCACAGACTGATTGGCGCATTCCTTGAAACGAAATTTTTATCAAACAAATAAACTACTAAACATTTCCTTATTTCTTTTATCTGGACCTTTGCCCTCAAATCCTGGAACTTCGAGGATAACAGGAATGTTTTTTGTGCGGACATCTGAAAAGAAGGTCTTCATGCCATCAAGGCCGATTTCGCCCTGCCCTATATTTTCATGACGGTCGTGCTGCGAACCGCACGATGTTTTTGAATCGTTTGCATGAATGCACGCAATTTTATCTATGCCAATCATTCGCTCTACGTCGTCGAACCAGCATGTGACAGTTGTCTTATCGCGAATATCAACTCCCGAAGCAAAAAGGTGCTGGGTATCAATACAAAATCTAATACGTTGGGAGTTTGTTTTTGCAAGAATTTCGAGACATTGCTCAAGATTATATACAACACGTTTTTCAGATGCCATATTTTCTACTAAAATGTGTTGGGACGTGGGAGTATTGTCCAGTATGTGCGTAAGACTTTCGCAGATTTTTTCGATACTGCCGCTTCCAATATGTACGATCGTTCCGTTACTACCTAAAACTGAACCGATCTGTAGATAGTTTATGAGCGATTCTACAGAAAGCATATGAAGTTTCTCGTTTTCACTCCCAAGATTGACTAAATATATGGCATGGAAGAAGAGTGCTTGCATATTTGCAGCTTTATACGCAGATCGAAAAACTTCGATCTGCTCTTCTGCATATATGTTGGGTTTAAATGAGCGCGGTGATGATACAAAAATCTGCATAGCATTAAACTCCTCTGCCACCGCGCGCGCAACTGATTTGTCCAAACCACCTGCAATAGAAACATGCCCACCTATGATCATAATATGTACTAATCGGCCGCAAGGCGGATTTTTATTTCAGCTCGTATTTCCTCAAAAACTTGGTTGAGCTTTTCTTGCTCTTCACCTGTAAAATCCTGTAACACATACGAATAACCATCGATTCTGTTCTTAGGATCTCTTCCATCGACTCCAATGCGCACGCGCCAAAAATTCACGTCTCCGAGACTCTCTTCAACAGAAGTTATACCATTATGAACCTTTGGCCCTTTGCCTTGCTGTATCTTCCATGAACCAAAACTGATATCAAGGTCATCATGAACGACAAAAACATCACTGACGTTTAATTTGTAGAAGTTCACCACTGCCGCTACCGCTTTTCCACTATCATTCATAAATGTAGAGGGCTTTAATAAAAGATACTTTTCATCGCCAACTTTAATCTCTGCAACCATGCCATAAAATTTCTTTTCTTCGCGCCATACAACATCGCCATCTACCCAATCTAAAAACATAAACCCAACATTATGCCGATTTTTTGCGTATTTCTCACCTGGATTTCCTAGCCCAACAAGCAGTTTCATAGAATATAGTATACTGTACTTTCAGCTCATATAGCATGCCGGGGTGGCGAAATGGTAGACGCGCACGCTTCAGAAGCGTGTGTCGCAAGACATGGAGGTTCGAGTCCTCTCTCCGGCACAACTTGTGCATAGCTTTTAATAAAAACTTAATTTCTTCTATGTATACTACCTACGACCATGGGTACACCCACTAAAAAATGGACCATCGAGTACTACAAAACTCCCTCTGGCAGATTCTCACCTGTTGCTATATTTATTGAAGGCCTTGCACCAAAAGCACAAGCAAAGCTGTCAACCATATTAAGACTTATGAGGGAGTTTGGTCCGCAAATTGGTTGGCCGCATGTCAAAAAAATGGTTGGTTTTCCATTGTGGGAAATACGTATTTTAGGTCAAGATAGTATTCGGATACTTTATTTTATTCCAAATAACAAAACAGTCTTACTACTTCACGGTTTTATTAAAAAGAAACAAAAAACTCCATATAATGAAATCAAAACAGCTTTAGCTCGTTACAATAAATACATAGCTCATTGATGAGAATACGTTTGACATATATCACAATATTGTGATATTATCACGTTATGAAAAACTATACTAATTGGGATGACCATGAAAGAGACTTGCTAAAAAATCCTGAATTTAGGGCTGCATTGAAGGAGGTTGAACTAGAATATCAGATTGCCCGAGCTGTGATTGCTGCTCGAATTCATAAAGGGCTTAGTCAAAGTGAATTAGCTGTCAAACTCTCAACGCAACAATCAGTTATCTCGCGAGTAGAAAATGCAAAGACTGTCCCATCTCTTTCTTTCCTGAGACGACTTGCTACTGCACTAGATTCAACTCTTCAAGTAAGATTTGAATCGGCGAAGTAAACGGCCTACTTTGGGGTAATGTTGTATTTTATAGCTCAGTTTGTATATACTCAAATCATGTTTAACTTCGGTGAGCCCAATCTACACACGGTAAAGAAGCATATCGGTATTCTTGCAATGCAGGCTGCGTTTCTCGTAGTTTTAGCGATCGGTTATGGCGGGTTGAGCATCAATGCATACCTCCAGGAAGCATCGATTCCCACAGATGTTACTTCTCCGCTTGCATACGACAGTTCGTCGCCTAATGAACCTGTAGAAAATACTGTTGAAAGCGAAGTGTTAGGTGCAGAAACTGAAGATCTTGAATCTGAAGCCGATATTGAACCGACCACTATCCCCCAACCACCCCAAAAAGAGTACTCCATAGCAATATATGGCGACTCGATGGTTGATACCATGGGTGAACGACTTGAGTACTTAGAACATGCTCTTTTAGAGCGCTACCCCGAAACAACGTTCCGCCTTTATAACTACGGCGTTGGCTCACAGAATATTCACGACGGACTTGAGCGATGGAACAAACCGCTAAGACATATGGATCGTAGTTATCCGGCGATTACTGAACTAAAGCCAGACATTATTATAGTGGGCTCGTTCGCCTATAATGTACTCGTCCCCCACGATAGAAATGCCCACTGGCTCGGCTATACAGAACTTGTCCAGCGAGCACAACGTCTATCCTCACAGGTATATATGCTCGCTGAGATTGCGCCGATGCGTCGAGGGTTTGGCTTTGGTCCAAACGGGGTAAATTGGGAACCATCAACGGCATGGAGCCATACAGAAAAGATTATTGAACAGCTAGAAAATGTACTTGGACTCTCACGAACGTTAAATATTCCCGTCATTGATGCCTATACCCCGTCGCTGCAGGAAGGAGTTAAAGAAGGTAAACGTGAATTGGTGAACCCAAGCGATAATATTCATCCTTCAGTCGAGGGACATAAGTTTATAGCGAAAACGATTGTAGACGTGATTAATTTTAAGTAGAACAAACTTAGTATGGAAGCTGTGCATGTTGCTTTTGTGAACCGAATCCAAAGTAACCTTTAACCTCATTCTCTAAGCGATGAAGTGGCTCTTGAATATGCTGATTTGTCCTAAACTGATTCACTGCACCAAAATATACACCATCATTTGATGCTGCCTGTAAAACTTCAGGAACTCGCTTAAATCCTTTTTTTGCAAACTCGCCACCTAGCTTTCCACCTGTCCACCTACCTGCTAGTGCAACCTTCATGCCTGTTTTTGTAGCTACCCAGTTTGTGGCTGATGCTCCAGCAAAGGCCTTTATTGTATCTGCATTTCCTGCCTGGACATCATCATAAATACCATAGCCAATAAGCGGTGCAGCAATAGCAGTCTCGACAGTTGCATGTTGTATTAAATGCCCAGGGGCTGAATTTGATAAGCGCTGGACAACTGGACCAGATCTTGCGACTACTGCGGCATAGCGAGGATTAACAAAATTACGTGCGGCTCCCATCCACTGACCGCCTACTGCCCCAAGCACTGCCTGCGAAGCTAACTTTGACCCGTTAAAATCTCCATCATAGGCTTGAAATCCCAGCTCAATTCCTGCACTTCCAACTGCACCTTGCACTGAACGATATGCCAACGCAGTACCGATTGCACTTGAGCCAGAAGACACCGCACTAGCGACAACACCGGATGAAGCAACAGCGGGAACCGCAATACCTGCGCCTGCCACAGCTGCTCCGGCTACAGCAGAACCCATTACAGGATAATATATTGAATCTGGAATTCCTTGATCTGGAGGCATGTCGAATACATCATTGCCCACAAAATACGGGTCTGACTTAACCCCAGTTTCAGAAAGTAGATCAATATAATCACTTTGTTCGCTAAGGCAGCGGACACAATTCCCGGTTGGATCGGTATATGATATTGGATTATTAAGTGCATATGCATATCTATGAGGCCCTTCTTTCTTATCTGCCTGAATAAACTGTCCCAGCTGGGGGCTATAAAATCGTGCACCTGCATGGTAAACTCCTGCTTTATCAAGCTCACGATGTCCAGTAAACTTTCTCTCCAAGGAGATATCTGCATCCTTCATGTCCGTACCATATGGATAATACTCCTCGATTTTTGTATCACTATCCCCATTAATAACTCTGCTTGAACCTAGATAATCTTTTACAACAAGCGACTCATTTTCAATATTTTTAATCAATACCGCCTGGTTCGAAATTGGTATGTATAATTTCTGCGACGTTGTGCTTGCAGTAACAATACTTGGAGATAAAAGAAATAGAGCAATAGTTAAAAATCCTAATTTGATAATAAATCTCGCTTTAGAATATATACTTATTCTCCCCATCCTCTTGCAATCATTGTGTAATCTTCCTTATGAACAATACCAAAGTAATACATTTCTGATTCTAAAGCTGAGGCAGCAGCTGGCCATTTACCCTTAGTTACAGCAAGCTGGGGTATACTAACCAGCTTACTCCTTGGTACAGTCATTTGAGCAACACCTCCACCTTGGCCATAGTAGGCCGCAACGCTAAAATCAGTAGTCCACGATGTGCCACAGTTTGCATCACCAGGACAAATAGCCTGTTCCCAGGCTTGATCCCGTATGATCTGATCCATTGCCTCACCCATGTCAAGTCTTGCTGTAACTATATCACTAATTAGAGCATTTGTATCTCCTTTGTGCCCATAAAGCCAACTTTGTTTTGCAATAGAAGGTTGAATATCTCTACCCGCAGCATATGTTCTTAAGCCTTTATAGACGGTAACTAAATCGTCTGGCGCACCAATATGATCTTCAGGAACTCTCAAGGGAAGACCCTCGGGAACTTCTGTCCAGCTAAGCCATTGTCCTTTATTATTTTTTGGCAGCTGAGGAAGTAAACTCCAATTTGGAGGTAGGTCTGATCTTGCTGCCATCTGTGCCCCTGCCTCAACAGCATTCACGCAGTGCGGATTAGACAAACACGCTCCTACTCCGATCTGCGCCCCACCTAGTAGGCCCACTGAACTTGTTGCTCCTGCGCCTGCACTCATTGCTCCAATAGCTGCAGGAGCAGCGACTGCTCCCAGATACCCTACACTTGCACCTGCAACACCACCGATAATACCTGCTCCCACCACTCGTGCTGGTTCTTGAACTGAACCATACTGTGCAACCTGACTTCCTCTTTCATAGCCTGTACCAAAACCAGCACCGAATGCACCACCGCCTATAATAATTGCGGCAATGACCAGAGGCACAATCTTTCCTGATGGGTCTGTATATACCGTTGGGTTTGCCGCCGCATACATGTATCTATTTGGACCTTGTACTTTGTCCGCAGAGACAAACATACCCATTTCTGGGTTATAAAATCGTGCACCTGCATGATAGACACCGGTATCGGCAAGACTTCTGTGACTCGTGAACTGTTTGTCTGTCAGAGTGGTCGGCTCACCACTTGTCATGCCGTATGGATAGTATTCCTGTTGTTGTGTCCCTTTGTTTGATTCGATTATGCGTGTGGAAGTTATGTGGTCTTGGATGAGGAGATGCTCTTCTCCATCGCTTGTTTTCATAAAGGTCGAGCTTGCTCCTGTGGGAATATAAAGCTTGCTAACTCGTTTTTCTACTACTTGCGTGCGAGTTGGCTCTGGGACATCTGGTTGCTGTGCTTGTGAAAGGTTAATACGAGCTAGAGGAATAAGAAATAAATACGTCAGTGAAAAAACTGACGCTGTAAGGAGGGCAATCAATTTACTGAGTGACTTCTTCTTCATATTGACCAAAGAGATAAATTTGTTTTGTTGGTTTTTGGAGATTGGTTGGTTCGTATTCCTCTTGTAAGTTCATTGCTCCACCCTCGTCATAGTAGAACATATATACCTTCTTAAAATTCTCGTCCGTACATGTGCCCTTTTTATTATTCTTAAGCCCCAAGAATATTAATTCACCTTCTCGATTGTAACGATAACAGTTATTATCATCGTTTCTCATTCCTCCCTCGTTCGTATAGCCAATATCGTACGATCGCGTAGTTACTCCTAATGTCTGCTCTATCGGACCGCTTGTTGGAGAAACAGATGGACTTACGAGCGGTAATGACTTTGTTGGACCACCGGTTGGGATAGGTGACGGTGAAGCTTCAGGCCCTGGAGGTGTTATGCTTACTTCTGGTACGAGCTCTGCCTGCTCCTCACCCGTAATTTCTACTGTCTTTGGGGCAAAGAACGGATATGTTGCTGAATATTTCATTACAACACTATCCTTTTCGTTCTTCTTTAACATACGTCCAAAGAGATCATATTCATATTCGGTGTTATATACTGGAGATTTTACAGACGTGAGCTGTGAGAACCCGTCATAGCCATAATCAAAAAGCGTCGTACGACCCGGAATGGCTTCTTCAAGCGTATCGATTTCGCTGAACTTATTGTAAGAAATGCTTTGTTTTATAAGGTCAAAATCCACAACACCAGAGCCAAAAACTGCAGCCTTCTTTGATACACCCAAGATTTTAAGTCTCCCTAATGTGTCGAATACATTAGTATTTGTATACTCCGTTCCTTTAAACTCCGCTTGTGCAATTCTTTGGTTGCCGAACTTATCATACGAAGCACCTTTGAATACATCTTTACCATCAACCATCATTTTTGCCACTCTACCTTCACGATCGTATTCTTTATTAAGTCTCGTGCCGTCAGGAAATTCTGATGCTATTTCTTGTGATAATTGATTGTAACTTGTAGCGAAGTCTTTTGCGTTCGAGAACGTAGAGATGCGCGTTTTTATCAAGCGCTGGCCACCATCATATATGAACTCTTTTGTTCCAGTTAAATGATGTACCTTTGTTAATTTACCCAAAGCAAATGCACCTGCGTCATACACATAGGTAACCTCTGTGTTTAGCATTTTGTTGTATAACTCTCCATCGCTGAGACTGTAGTATTTTTTCTTAATCAATCTACCCATAACATCGTACTCATAACCAACATCTTCTCGCGGCTGACTTATTTCGAGTATCTTATTGCCATACACATCGTATTCAAAACGGTATTGACCAAGAGATGGATCTTGAGAAAAGATTAAGCGGCCAGATTTATCATAATCAAACATTGATTCAGTTTTTGTTCCAGTAGCATCCATAATGGTAGTTTTTGTTGCTTGTTCTAGTAATGGCTTAGCATATTCATTAATAGTCATCAAGATTTTTTGCTTTGTGCGGTCTTGTGTAAATGCATATTTACCTCGACCCCAGACATCAGCAATCGCAATTTTCTCTACACCATTTGGATCGGTATTTTTCGTACCTAGAATACTATATTCTGTTGTAGACGTGAATTTTTGACCTGATTCAGTTTCGATCCTTGTCGACGAAAGCGGTCTGCGCAAAGCATCAAATTGAACCTCTGAACTCACAACTTGTGGTATATCGGCAACAAATTGTGGTTGTACTGCTGCGATATTATTAACGTCGATCGTTACCGGTGTTGTGGTTTGTAATTCAAAGGTCTTTGAAGTGCTTCCATCAGCATGGTATTCGTTGTTTGTGACTTTTCTTACATCTACCCCATCAACACTTGTACGAAGCATCTGTGCTTGACGAACTTGTCCAAGTCCATCGTAAAATTTGTCAGAGACTTGAAAGTGCTTTTGACCATCCTGTGTTTGAGATGTAAGTTGTGCAGAGCGAACAACTAGACCATTGTTACCCTGTTCAAAAAAATGCGTTCGTGATGATGCGGTATCCATGGTGCTACCTGGATTCTCTGGATCTGGAGCAAACTGTGCTATCATTCTCCCAAGTGCATCAAATTCCATTCTACTTACGGCATAGGCCTCAGGAGCATCTTGTATTTGTGTTTTAATAGTTGTGGGAAGTTGCAATAAGAAATTGTAATCTTGAAGTATCTTCTTAAAACCTAGAGCGTTCTTCTCCTCCGTAAGAAGTGTGTGATAATACGGATCATAAGTTTTCTCAGACATCAACACGACGTCATTCTTTGGATCGGCTACCTTTTTAATGTTTGTTTTTGGTGCATAAGTTCTTGTAATATTTCCCTTGCGCAAATCTGTATCGTTCTTATCACCAGAGAGATCATCGTACTCATAACCCTCAACAGTTACGTGTGAGTCATCAATCCACGTTTCCTTCTGGGTAAGTAAGCCGTATTTTGGCTGCATCTCCTCCGCAGAAAGCTCCCAATAATTCTTATCGAAATTATCATAATATGATTTTGTTCTCCCCCATTGGCAAGTCAAGTTTTCGGGTCCACAATTTTCCACGTTTGAGGCATAGGTTAAGGACGCCAAACTTTTAATCCATTTCTCTCCAGACGTGAGATAATAACTGTAACCGTATCTATTATCCGTTTTATCCACGTCTACCCCATCTTGATCAACCTCTCCATAGTTTACGCTTAAGGTCTGATTTCCATATTCATCGTGAGCTAATACCCTCTGTAATGTGCGAAGCTCTGATTTTCCAGCGCCTTTCACTTTATCCTTAAACGCAAGAGGCACAAAATCTTTAGCAGGCTCTCTCTGAATACTTGTTGTATCGTACGTATATAGGAACAGCGGCTGGCTTCTTCTTTCGTTTTTACAGCCGTCAGATGGATTTAGTCCATCCATTCCATCGAAGCGATATCTAAAAACTATATTTGTTTCCTGGGCCACATCTCTTGAGTCACCTCGATATATAACCTGCCTATAGGGTTGGCCTTTAGCTGGGTGGGGTTCAAAGCACCCATTACCGAAGTTGGCTTGATTAAAAAATGTATCTGTATGAGCTAAGAGCGTGCCATCAAAATCATATTGTTTAAGCTCAACGCTCGAATGACCAAGGAATTCATCAGCAGATCCACCCTCACCAACCGGAGCCTTTCTGAAGTTTTCGCTAAACATACGCGCATCTCCATATTCATATCTCTCCTTTGAAGCTTTACCCGATACTAGATCTGCTACTTCTTTTTGGATAACACGTGCTCTGAGATTTTTCCCCCCTCCTCCATTCAATCTTGGGCCAAGACCTGCTATCCCAAAGAGCTGATATGAGAAACGGGTTTCACCTCCATATCCATTATTAATAGTTGAAAGATAAATTTCGTTCCCATGATATCCCTGTGGAGGAGCCGCATATTGTAGGTATCTAAAGGATGTGGGAGGCAAAGCAGTTACGCCGTCAGTTCCAATTTCTTGTACAGATGTAAGAAATGACGCCTTAAATTCATTGTTAATACCCTCAGCTTCTTCTCCAGCTTTAACACCTAAAAACTCCTTTGTCTTTTCGTTTTGATCGAAATAGTTAAGGACATACTTACGAACTAAATGATATTGATTATCTTCCTGTTTTTTTGTCTGAACCACCACTTCTTTAACACGACTATTCATAAAGCCATTCTTCGCCTTGTCGGGTCGATCTTCCTGGGTTAATAAGACACGATGTTTACCGTCGTTCCATGAAATTTCTTTTGGATACGATGTGGCAGTAACAAAAGCTATTGAAGTGTCACTCCATGGTTTTTCAAGATATCGTTGTTGTGTATCATATGCATAGCTAATCTCACGTCCGTCAGCTGTTTCTACCTTTCTTAGTAGCCATTTTGTTACGATCAAGACTTTTCCATTCTTTTCTCTTGAACGACATGGATCTTGCTCACTCTCACCTTCACACAAGTGTCCCTTGTCAAACTCAACATACAAATTGCCGTTCTTAGTACCAGTAAGATTTCCTTCTGCATCGCGAATATCCTCAGAACCGATAATACGCGCATCAGTATTGAGTTTGGTTTCAATATTCTCTTCACCAAAATAGTATGTAGTACCATCTTTTGTCGTTACCTCCCAGTCCCAAGGATCAAGATAACTTAGTGCACCAAGCTGTATTTTTCCAGGCGACCGATGTTCTATCTTCAAAAATGATTGCGGTATAGAAACCCATCGACCCGTCGTTGGATTGTACTTTAATTCTGCTGAAATCCCGCCGGGTAAATTCAAAATATAACGATGGTATAAGTTACCCTTCAGTTTATATACTTCCTTCTCATCTTTTGTATCACGAACAATCGAACCTATTCCTGATAGTGAAAAACCGTACCCAAATTGGAATGGCATATATGTTTCTGCCTGTGTATAAAATGGCTTACCTCCATGAGTACCATTGTTTCGAGCATCGTCAATAGAGGCCGATGAATATGATAATCCTAGCGATGGCGAAAGTCCCCCGGGCCCCTTTGGAAGTTGAAAGTCGAGTGAATAGGTAGCGGCGCCCGTGTAGGTCGAAACCGTTCCGAGAACCTGTGGAATTATATTGCGTCCATATTCTGGTTCTGAACCACCTTCTTCTGAGGTAATCGTCAAGACACTGTCATCAGCGTGCGTGATTGGTAGTGCGTCTTCATTTCGCAAAGCTATCTCTTTATTAACCTCTTGTACGTATTGTTCGCTTGCAAAAACTTTCTCCCTCTCTTCATTCACGTCCGTATAAAAATTATTAAGCATGAACGAATTATCGATCGCATTTGCTCTTTGATCATAATTTACGTCGGACGTAATAAATGCGCCTTCTGCTCCGTAGTCTTGTTCCAAAAGAACCGCGTAGTCAAAAAGATTTATTACGCCATCGTTGTTTGTGTCAGCTTGACCAAGTGCTTGTAGATACTCAAGAGCGGTATAACCTTCTGGGAGATGTAATTCATCAGCTTTTGTCAATCTAAAGATGGGATTTTTGGCAAGCTCTACAGTAACGAAAAGTGAGAGAAAGAGAAAGAGGGTGACAAAGAGACCCTTGTGGGGCAGTAAAGTGAGGTCATTTGAAATTTTTTTGAACAATCTCCCAAACATAGCCTGTGGAAACTAACTCTATATATTTGATATTAGATTTTTCGAGTAACGATGTCAAGAGGAATGTGTTCCTATGATATACTTTAGACACGACCCGTTCTTAGCCCGCACCCCGATTGCGCCGCGGGCTTGATCTGGAGGTATCGCATAGTGGCCTAGTGCACAGGTTTGCTAAACCTGCGAGTTGAAAAACTCTCATGGGTTCGAATCCCATTACCTCCGCAGCAGTAGTAGTATTACCAGCTTCCCCCACCCCCACCACCACCTCCACCTCCTGAAGACCCTCCAGAGAAACCTGATGATGAATATGAGGATGTGGTACTTGTATATGATGATGCACGAGCGACAGAATTAAAACTATGAAATGATGAAGCAAAACTACTTTGACCTACATACCAAGTAGGCTGAGCAACCTCGATACCAATGTGCTTAAATCGGTCTATCCAGTTCTTTTCAACACCAAAAGCTACCGCATAGGGCAATAGTTTTTCAAAGAGCATTTGCATATTACCTTGGTAGTTAAGCTGTCGCTCTTGGCTTGTGAGGAAATTTTGAAGTCCACGTGCTTGGTGTGCGGCTTTCGCACCAGCAAGAGTTTTTCGAGGCATCGCATTTCCAAATAGCGCACTGACCAAGATGAGTTGTACGTTAAAGGTCATCATCGCAGCACCGGTTACAAGCGCATAATGATCGCGAACCTTCTTTGGATTTTTTACAAATAATCCGTCCGACATAAGTCGCCCATAAATCTCATTCTCTATCTCTAGTAACTCGGACGTAATATTTTTAATATCCTTTATACGTACTTCATCACCAGTCGAAAAAAATACGTTCAATATTTTTTCTTCGAAATCAAGTAATACGTCAGACTTTTGTTGTTTTTCCGTGCGTAGTAGATAAAAGTCCTTCTTTTCGCGCTCCTCTATTCGAAGATAGCCACGTCGCGCAAGGTCAATAAGCAATGCAACAAGATCACGTCTATCAACTTTTTCGTCTATTAGTCCTCCTGTTTCTGCTGGCGTAAGATGCCCTCTTCCCACCGAAGGACCTTCGAAGTATGCCGTTATATCAATTCCGATTTTAGGATCACGTCCGTATAAGTACCACCTTATTACGATCCAAAGCGGATAGACTATGTACCAAAGAATTGCTAACACAACGCCAACGATAATTCCTAAGATAAGTAATATTCTGCCAATGAATGTTTCGCTAAACGGTATATATTCTTCTGGAAGAAGTTTTTCTACCGAACCAGCAGGTAGTCCCACAACAACTGTCAAACCTTCCCCTGCACCTAAGGGGTTTACTACATTAACCTCTGTTTGATTACTTCCTACTATTGCTTGACAATCACTCTCTGTTGATCCCTCAATCCCCGTAAAACATGCAGCATCTATCGCTTTGAGTGGGATGCTCGATGGATACGTAATAGCGACATGACTTTCAAGAATTGGCACATCCCAGTTCTGACCAATTACATCCCAATACAACTCATCATGATCGTCAAAATAGCGCATACCTCCCGCAATGATATATCGTATTTCGTACGTACGTTTTCCGGTAATTGTCTTATTCGGATCGCCTATCTTAATTTCGTCTATACCGTTTGAAGATGAGATCTTATATGGTTCTGATGCATTGTCCATACTTACTTCAACATTGGACATCCTCATTTGTAACTGTTTCTCTCCATCTTTAAAGCGAAGTGGGATCCACCTACGTATACCGTGTCTTTGTTGAGATCCGAAATCATAAATAATACGTTCGTTTATAGCTAGCTTTCCATTTTTTTGAATAGCAATGGTGACATCGTATGATTGAATATGCTCGCCAGTAATTTCTACTTGTGCATTTACAGTCGGAATATATATGGCTGTTAATATTAGAACAACCAATGTACTTCCAAATAATGATAGTGTTTGGGTAACTTTTTTCATCATAAACGTTTAAATAATTGTTCTACCGTAATATGATCCACTTTGTGATACCTCCCACTGTGTGAGAGTAATGCTCCAGAAAAAGTTTTAGGGATGTGAAGCAATTCATGAATAATGACTTTTTGTTGTTCATGAAAAGGGAGCTTATCAAAATGCTGTGAGAGTACTTCGATTACATAGGTTGGGGCAAACCCAGCAGTAACCTGGAAGATCCGTGATAGACCCCAAATACGGGCGTACGCACGTGTTTTGC
Source organism: uncultured Gammaproteobacteria bacterium (assembly GCA_964612595.1). Taxonomy (GTDB): domain Bacteria; phylum Patescibacteriota; class Microgenomatia; order UBA1406; family HO2-37-13b; genus OLB23. The sequence continues at coordinate 130,718 of CAZTFB010000003.1, forward strand.
TTCCTCGACTTCGTACACAAAAAATGTTAGGAACTTGAACATGATTTAGTTCAAGTCGCTCCACTAAATCCGCTACCATTGCCTTAATATCCTCGGCGGGAACAAAGTCCCATTGTGCGCTCTTCTTTGGCATATGCTTTTCGTATTATAAGAAATTATGTGACGAGTGTGGTACAACTAAATATATGCATTGTCCAAACTGCCATCACATATTAACAAAAATTATGATGGATGCTATTGAGGTAGATCACTGTAATTTTTGTGGTGCAACGCTCTTTGATATTAATGAAATCAACCGCATTACGCTCAGTGACGCACGAAAGCTTGCTGAAATGAAAAAATCTGATGTTATTTCTGGGGAAGCAAAACTATCACCTCGTGATGGGAGTCCACTCGTTCGAATGCAAGACGATTCTATTCCTCAGTTTGTCACATTACTACATTCAACAACGACGGGAGAAGTCTTCGCCTTTCCAGATGATCTTGTAAGTTTTAAAAAGGCGCAAAATGCGAAGATTTCATACTTTAAATCATGGCATATACCCCTACCCGCACTACAGTCTGTATTGGTGTATAGCCTTATTCTTGTTACTACACTTTCTGTAGTGTATCTCAGCAATCGATTTCAAACACCTACATCACACACCACACAAGCTACAAGCCTTTGTATTAATAAAAATATTGTTGAGCAAACTGAGGGCGGATATCTAGTCTTTTGTGAAACAAAATCTCCCTTAAATTGTGCAGTCAGATCGGCTTGCCCAGACGGCGAGAAAATTACACCATTGAAGAGTGATGCTAATAGAACAAGCCATTATGAAGTGCTCCCACCCGCATGCACAAATATAAAGATAGAGTGCTCTGAAGGTAGTTCCTCTATCGAAACCGATTGGATGCTTCTCCCAAGTGGCGAGTAACTTTCTTTCCAAAATCCTTAGGGAAAAACCAGAGTTGCGTATCAGTTATGATTTCATTCGTTATGTGAGGCGACATTTTTGCATATTGGAACTTCTTGGCGAGCTTCTCCATAAGACCTCCTAGAATGCCCAACATTGCGTTATGTACACCCTTACCGATGTCTGTATCCTTTGATTGGTTTGTAATCCTCATATTAGGAAAATATGACGTAATCCACTTGTTAGATTGCATGAAGTGTCTATGGTAATATGCCCCTGCCCGCATGTCGATATATCGCATTTGGGCAACCTCATGTGCAGTATAGAGACTCCTCTTGTCTTCTGGAATTGTGAGGTTCTGTTCATCGAAGAACATGTTAAGACATGCCTTACCTGAAACATGAGCATCTCTTCTCGTACGGTGTATTCTTAGAAGCTTGGCTGCTCCTATTGCCCATATACGAGCGAGCCAGAGGCGATTTTTGGAGGTGATAATGAAGAAATCAACGTCATCACTAGCTTTCGCATTATCCATCGAACAGGAGCCGGATATACCAACCATTCGTATCCATGGTGAGACATAGAGTATGTGGGAGTATATGTTTAGCCTTTCAATTTTTTTATCAGTATGGGCTTTTCTGACAGCCCTATTCTTCAAATATATACTATGCCCCCCCATGGTATATATACTGACGGGGGGCATACCAAACTCACCTTTTTCTAGCTTTTTACGAGTTACCATATCATCCAAAACGGTCTTAAGATGGGCACGAGGTACCTTGATGGGCATAAATTGCCATATGTGGGCATCTGAAGGGGCGTAGTGGAATATGCTGAAATAGCGCATCACATCGCGAATATGGGCCAATTCTGACTTCTCACGTCCGTTACCTCGCTTCATGGTGATATTCTCTCAGATAATCTTGTGCTTGACAAATACCTCGGACGTGATGTGTAATGTAAGCATGGACGATTTAGGCGAAAGATCAGGCAGATCATATAGACCCGATACCGGCGTTGACGATACAGCCCATGATGTTGCTCGACAGGTAAATATGGCTGAGGAAGATATGGCAGCAAATGGAGTTCCACAATCTCGCCAAGAGTTTAGCAACACATTTCTTGCTAAAGAAGCCGAGCTTAAAGCTAAAATGGTTGCTCAGGAAGCTGAAGATCGGGCACGAGGTCGAGCGTGGAAAGAAGAAAAACAAGAGCGAGAAGCCTTGGCAGCAAGTATTGCACGGGCAAGTGCAGAGCGTGAAGAAATGATGAGAGAACAAGCTCAACGTCAAGTTCAGCGACCACATCTTGAGCCAGTTAGAAGAGAAAACCCTATCGTTGCTTTCATCAACGGCTTGAAAGGAATGTTTACTCGAAGAAAAGCTGCTTAATGCTTTGTTAGTTGTTCTTTAACAACCGCGGCGAAGAAATAAAAGATCCTCATTTGCCTCTTTATTCTCCAGGGCTGTATGACAAGCCGAAAAAGCCACTCAAAACCAATCTTTCTTATAATCTTTGGTGCACGAGGGACGGCTCCAGACAGAAAATCAAATGCCCCGCCTACCCCCATAACGACACTACCCTCAAGTTCCTTTTTATGCGCATCAATCCACAATTCTTGATACGGAGAACCAAAGGCAACAAAGATCAGATGTGGCTTCATAGCAGCCACTATCGAAAATATTTCTGCATTTTCAGCTTCGACAGGGTTATGCACATCTTTTATACCCTGTAAACCCTTAATATCTAGGTTCGGATAGACTCGCCGCTGGCAATCAACAACTCTCTCTGCTATTTTATGTGCACCGCCGATTAGGGTAACTCTCAAGCGCTCTTTCGATGCTAAGTGTAATAGGGTTTGCATGAGATCTACCCCATGTATGCGTGTTTGAACTTGAATACCTAGTAGTCGAGACATCACATATACGTATGTACCATCAACAATGCGCATTTGGGCCTCTGTGATAACCCGTTTGAATTCTTGATTTTTCTCTGCGAGTACAAATATTTCAGGATTTAACGAGACGACATGGAAAATTCCGTGAGGATTTTTAGTGAACAAAATAATTTTCTCTAGGATAGTATCCAATGACTCATTCGGAACTGGTATTGAAAGGAGTGTTTTTTTAGGATCAGTTTTCATAATTACTATGAGTTAATCTATCTCATGTTTATTTGACTAATAATCGTCTCTTCGTACAATTTTTGTGTACATTTATTATAGATTGTTCCAACTGGCTTTTTACAAGCTTTTACTGGAATTTATTTGGATTATGGCATCTCAATAATAAATTATACTATAGTTTTTATAGGAATTGTCTTTTACTACCTATAAAATGTGCTTCGTCTGTTCGTGTAAAATAGTAGTAAATACTATATACGGATACTTTGTGTTCTCGGCAGGAATCGAACCTGCATTTGACCCTTAGGAGGGGCCGGTTCTATCCATTGAACTACGAGAACAGTAAAACCGTGCTTAATTATACCAACCCAGCTGTATTTGTGCGCTACCTGCTCAAATACAGCTGGGTTAGCGAATCGCCTCTTTGTAGCTGTTAAGGTTCTCTATTGCCATACCTGCTCCGCGAATTACACAAAAAAGAGGCTCTTCGGCTGTGAACGCCGCCACACCAATGTTATGGCTGAAATATTTATCAATATTCTTCAATAATCCAGTGCCACCAGATACTACAATACCCCTATCAACAATGTCTGAAGCTAACTCAGGAGGAGTTAGCGACAAAACCTCTTTTACACCTTCAAGAATGACCTTCAGAGGCTTCTGGAGTGATTCTGAGATCGCCTTTTCGCTCACCTTGACAATTTTTGGTAATCCAGTCTGAAAATCTCGCCCTTTGACCTCAATAGTTTTTTCTTCTGATGCTGAGTCAAGGTAAGCATTGCCGATCTTTATCTTTATATCTTCAGCTGTACGCTCACCAATAATAAGGTTATATTTCTTACGTAGATGTTGAATGATAGCCTCATCAAGCTTTGTTCCAGCTCCACGTACACTACGATAAACGACAAGCTGGCCAAGAGATATAACTGCAACCTCGGCTGTCCCGCCGCCTATATTCACAATCATATGACCTGAAGCCTGAGATATTGGGATGCGGGCGCCGATCGCAGCCGCAAGCGGCTCTTCAATAAGGTATACATCTGTGGCGCCCGCACTTTTACATGCAGAGACAACCGCCCGCTTTTCTACTTGTGTTGAGCCTCCCGGCACAGAGATCATGAGATCAATTCTGAACGTAAAATCCTTTATTGCCTTCTTTAAAAAATACGAAACCATTGCCTCAGTGATCGTATAGTCCGCGATAACACCATCTTTCAGCGGGCGTGAAGCGATAATCGAGCCAGGGGTACGACCAAGCATTTGTCTTGCATCATCCCCCACAGCTAGTATTTGTCGATTCTCAATTGAATACGCAACAACGGTGGGCTCATTCAGTACGATACCCTTTCCGGCAATATATACAAGTGTGTTTGCCGTACCTAGATCAATCGCCACTTGTCGTTGAAATGTCATATTTTGATATACTTAAAGTATAGTAATATATACTTTATGAGGACACAGAATAGAAAACTTATCCTATATGATAACAAAAAAATAGTATAATAAGGATATGAAATCCCTGCTGCTACGACTGTTTTTATTCGTGATATTTGCCGTTGTGTTGTTTTTCCTCATAGGCTTTGCCCGCGGATATCGTCTCGATTTTAAACAACAGACCTTCTCATCAACAGGCATACTTGTTGCCTCATCCGCCCCAGATGGTGCAAAAATTCTCGTCAATGGCGAACTTAAGGGCGCAACCAACTCAAACATTAGCGTAAAACCTGGCGTATATGACGTGGAAATAGCCCAAGATGGCTACCTTTCTTGGAAGAAACGCCTCACTATCAAAGGTGAACTTGTTATCAAAGCTGATGCATTACTCTTCCCTATTAATCCTAGCCTTTCACCTTTAACATCATTCGGTGTCGTCAAGGCTGTTTCGACGAGAACACATGAAAAAACCATTATCTTTACGAATATGGACGACGCGGAAAAAGACGGTATCTATCTTATAGACAATAGAGACAATCCACTTGCCCGTATAAACGGCCAAAAACTTCTCGCCCTACAATCGATTTTTCCTGGAGACTACACGTTTGAAAATACGGAGATTGAGTTTTCACCTAATGAAAAACAAATGCTTGTTTCCTTTACAGAAACAATCACACCTACGCCAACACTCCGCAATAAAAAACCAGAACCGCAAACCACCATCAAAGCAATTTATCTTCTTTCAACAGATGATGTAACCCTCAGCCCGTTTGACGTCACCAATTCTGTTAATGCAATTCGTGAGGCTTGGAAAGCTGAAGAGATTGAAGTGCGAGGCAAGCTCATCGAAACGTTTAAAAAACCTATCGTCAAATCAAGCGCTGCATTTAATATCTTAGGATTCTCGCCAGACGAAACAAAAATTCTCTACGTTGCAACACAAAGCGCCACCATTGAACAAGTGATAAAGCCGGCGCTCATAGCCTCAAATCAAACCCCTGAGGAGCGAACACTCACACCAGGCGCAGTATACATATATGACAAAAAAGAAGATAAAAACTTTAAAATTGCTGAGTCTTTTGAACCTGAGACACCACTTTTCTGGTATGTTGACTCCCAGCATGTCGTCATACGTCAGCCCGAAGGAATTGCGATTGTTGATTATGATGGTACAAACAAGCGCCTTGTCTATTCAGGACCCATTCAGTCCGACTTTATTTCAACTACACGAGATGGCAAATTGTTAATTCTCACAAACTTCAATAGTTCGACACGAACGCTTCCCGATGTATACTCTGTGGGAATCCGTTAAGACCATTTCTGTATAATAAAATCGTATGATATCTGTCCCAAAGTCTATGTCTAATGGCGAGTTTTATCGTATTCTTGCCCTTCGTACGATCGGAAATTTTTTAGTTATTTTTTCGATTTATATGATTAGTTGGGTTTTTTATAAACCTGCTATTGAGGAAGTTAAATATGCTTTTAATCAAATTGTGGGTAAAAAATATGTGCTTGCGGATGAAGCACCTGGATTTACTCAGCCAGAAAATAATGGTCCAAAGGGTCTCCTTGCCGATGCACTCAACATAAATAACGTTGAGGTTTTAGTGCCAAAAGACCCAAGTTTTTCGATTTTAGTCCCAAAATTAGGCGCAAATGCGAACATTGTTGCTAACGTGGATAGTTCGAATACAGAACAATATCTCCCTGCACTTGAGGCTGGTGTCGCCCACGCAGCTGGCACAAAATTTCCCGGCGAGCGTGGCCACATTTATCTGTTCGCCCACTCAACAAACACGTTTAATAACGTAAGTCGCTATAATGCAATTTTTTACTTATTGTATAAACTCGAACCTGGAGATGAGGTCAATCTTTACTATCAGGGTGTACGACATAAATATAAGGTAACAGGTAAAGCAATCGTTGACCCTTCTGAGATTGAATACATTACACGAAAAACCGATACAGAATTTCTCACGCTTCAAACTTGTTGGCCCCCAGGAACGATTGCCCAACGTATGTTGATCTTTGCTGAGCCCTCTGTAAAGTAGAAAGTAGGACCAGGTCCTGTCAGGATCGCGCCCTGTTATAATATATGCCATGTCACGAGTAAAAATTACTGAATTCAAGGCTAAATCAATTGTCCTCCCCCAGCTAGGTCAAAAATATACGGGAATACAAGTTAATACAACACTGCATAACTGGAACCAAAAAGTAGCCACACTACCACCTTCACAAACATACGTAGTTAAAGTTGATCAAGGCGTAAAGAAACGTGCAAAAAATGGGCTACTTAAACTGGATATAAGCTCAGACAAGGTTAAAAATGCTATTGAGTTGCTCGGAGCAAAAGGATTCACCTCATTTTTAGTTGAGCCATTCTCTGCCCATAAACAAACTGAGGAGCGATATCTTGCCCTTCAAAGAGTTCGTGAAGGCGTAAAAATGTGGTTCCATAAGCAAGGAGGTATCGATATCGAAGAGACAAGCAAAGGTTCTCGTATAGAAGCATTCCTTGTTGATAAGGAGAGTGAGATTAAAAAAGCTTCTGAGGCTAGCATGATACCTTATGATATTCTTAAGTCATTGATTGATATATTTAAAAAGGAGTATTTTGCGTTTTTAGAAATTAATCCTCTTTTAATAGCCAAAAATAAGTTGAGCTTACTTGACCTTGCTGTCGAAGTTGATAGTGCAGGTGATTATTTTGTCACATCGTGGCAAAAGAGCGATTTTGTTCAAAATAGTTCATCTTTTGTTGAACAAGCAAACGTTGCAGAGCTCTCTAAGAAAAGTCCTTCGTCTTTTAGTCTTGAGGTTTTAAATAAGGATGGCGGAATTTGGATGCTCCTCTCTGGTGGAGGCGCGAGCCTTGTGATTGCGGACGAATATTACAATCTTGGAAAAGGTGCACTCATTGGAAACTATGGTGAATATAGCGGAGCGCCGAACGCAGATGAAACGTATGAGTATGCGAAACAAATTATCTCGTTATTATTAAAGAGTAAGGCGAAGAAAAAGATTTTACTGATTGCAGGGGGCGTTGCCAATTTTACAGACGTAAGTATAACATTTAGAGGAATTGTGAGAGCGCTGGGAGAACGCTTAGATCAACTCAAGGCTCAAAAGGTTGCAGTGTATGTCAGACGTGGTGGTCCTCAACAGGAAAAAGGGTTGACGTTGATGCGCGACTTTGTTTCAAAGTCCCAACTCGGAGGATATATCTCTGGCCCTACATTGAGCTTAGATGAAATTGTTAAGAAATCATTAGATTCACTATGAGTATTAAACAACTATTAGACGACACGAAGCTAAACAAGACACGGTCTTGTATTATCATCGGCAATCATCCACCGATCATTCAGTCTATGCTCGACTTTGACTATATGATCGGCCGAAATGAGCCTTCTATTAAGGCCATCATTGCAGGTGGGCGTAAATTTGAGCGTTACTTTTTTGGCGAACGCGAGATTGCGATCCCGGTATATGGAAGTGGGCGCGATCTTTTTAGGACCAGGTCCTGGAAGGATCGCGCCCTGTTCCTGAATGTAAGCTCGGGTAGGCGTGTTTTAGCTTCGACGATTGAGCTGCTTGAAAACGTTCCGAACATAGAAGGCGGCGTGTTGTTCGCCGAAAATATGCCGGAACAACACGCCACAGATCTTATTACGTATGCAAAAGCAAAGGATGTGTGGATTATTGGCCCTGCTAGTGTGGGTCTTTTGGTGCCGGGCAAGCTAAAGCTCGGCGCGATTGCGGGCGTCGATTATGCACAACTAAAAAGCGCCCGCGCTGCAACACGCGGCAATGTTGCCGTTTTTTCAGCCTCAGGTGGCATGACCAATGAACTTATCTGGAATGTAACAAAGGCTGGTCATGCCCTGTCAATTGCATTGCATTTTGGCGGCGATCGTTTCCCCATCTTCTCCCCTGCCGAAGCATTTCTTATTGCCGAAGCTGATAAAGCTACCGAATATATCGTTTATTATGGTGAACTCGGTGGAGATGACGAATATGAACTCGTTCGCCTTAAAAAAGAGGGCACACTGACAAAACCTGTATTCGCATGCATTGCAGGAACTATTTCAGATCTTTTTGAAGAACCTCCACAGTTTGGACACGCAAAAGCAATGGCAAAAACCCAAGGTGAATCTGCCCAAGCAAAGCGAACTGCGCTGCGAGAAGCAGGCATTTATACGCCAGATACATTTGCAGAATTCCTCGCATTGCTTGATACTATTCCTATGCAAAAACATACAGATCATGATGAAATTGAGCTCGGCACTCGCAAAAAATCCCTCTTTATGAGCTCAATTTCACGCGAGAAAGATGGCAAAGTTGAAGTTCTCGGTACTGACCTGACTGAGCTAAGTTCCTCCACATCATTTGCAGAACTGCTCATTTCGATGTTTTTGGGTACTAAAATTCAATCCAAGGAAGTTGTCGCGTTCGTTGATACTGTGCTCAAATTACTCATAGATCATGGCCCGCATGTGTCGGGCGTCGTTAATACAATGATTACAGCACGCGCTGGTAGAGATATGGTCTCATCTTTAGCATCTGGCATCTTAACCATCGGTCCCCGCTTTGGCGGGGCAATAAACGAAGCGGCACACAACTGGTTTTCTGCGGTTGAAAACGGCGTGCCGGCCGAAGATTTTGTCGAATCCTTCGCGGCAAAAAAACAATACATCTCCGGGATTGGCCATAAAAAATATCGTACTGACAATCCCGACCCTCGAGTAGCCAAACTTCTCACGTTCGTTGAGGGTCTCAATAAGAAAAAATACACCACATTTGCACAACAGGTAGAGGCTATTACCACAGACAAAAGAGCCAACCTGATCCTTAATCTGGACGGTGCGGTTGCAGCAATCATGCTTGATCTTCTTGCTGAAAAAGAAGGATTTACACCTGAAAAACTTAAGGAATGCATCGACACAGAATTTTTTAATGCGCTTTTCATTTTCCCCCGCTCGGCTGGTTTTATAGCACATTATCTTGACCAAAAGCGCCTTGATGAAGGCCTCTTCCGCCTCCCCGACGACGAAGTCATGTTTGCAGAGTAGGACCAGGTCCTGTCAGGTTCGCGCCTTTTTTAGCCAAGGTATTTTTCCGTTCAATCCTTTCGCACTTGACCAGGGATACTCCTTTGGCGCATTTTGATAGCTCTTTAAACTTGCCGGATTCTCGTGAATGTAGCCTGTCACAATCTGAAAATACGCTTCGTTTTTTACAATAATTGCTTTATACCTACCCTGAAATAGGTGGCCAACATACTTATATTTGAGCGAGTAGTACATAGAATATCTAGTAAGTAACGACTTCATAAATCTCTGCATACTTGTAATTCTCGATTGTTCAAGTAGAAAGTGAAAATGATTTGGCATCAAACAATATGCATATAAGCATATCTCTTCAGCGTAATTCTTTATACGAGAAGCTCTGGTTATCAAGCGTTGAAGTTGTTGCGAATTATACCCATTATTAGATAAGTATGACAGAAGCTGACTTGATGGAATTAAATACAACATCATACACTCAGTAAAATATCGATAGTCATCAGGAGAATGGAAAATCACTGCTTTATTTACTCCCCTATTGAAAACGTGATAGATTCCGCCAGCAACGTATTGTTTCCTCTCGTGTTTTGGGGGCATAGAATACTAGGATAAAGTATGAAGATTAAATTATTCTGAACACGTTGAGGGCGCGATCCTGACAGGACCTGGTCCTAAATGAATTCCTTAGTTATTTCCACAAAGTCAATAAATCTTTCTCTGTCAACCAGCTGTTTTTCTTCGAGTTGTGGCAACTGATCTGTATACGTCGGGCGATTGTTCTCATATATAACGCCAATGGGAAATTTTTCCTCCTGTGTTGACTGCAGAGCACGCTCCATAGCTATCTTAAAATTCGTAGGGTCATAGCCCTCTTCAAGATCGTATGCCTTATCTCGATAATATTCATACGTATTTATCTTGTTAAACGTCACGCACGGCTGCAGAACATTCACTAATGAAAATCCCTTATGCGCCAATCCCTTTTTTATGAGATCGATCAGCTGCAGCGCATTTCCCGCGAAGCCTTGTGCAACAAAACTTGCGCCCTGACTTAAAGTAAGCGCTAACGGATTCAGGGGCGCATCAAGCGTTCCAGACGGCGTAGATTTCGATTTTTGGCCTGATTGTGAGCGAGGCGATACTTGACCCGTTGTAAGCCCGTAAACGCCGTTATCGTGGACTACAACGGTAATATCGTGGTTTCCACGGCACGCATGGAGTATATGATTGCCGCCCTCGCCATAACAATCACCATCACCCACAATGCAAATGACTGGCATAGTATGTTGGGCCATCTTCATGCCGATTGCTTGGGGCAATGCGCGTCCGTGTAAACTATGAAATCCATACGCGTGGAGGACGTCATTCATATTCCCAGAACACCCTATCCCAAAAGCCACCATAATATCCCAAGGATGATAGCCAAGATCAACAAACGCACGCTTTATACTTGCCCCAATAGCCCAGTCTCCGCAACCCGGACACCAGGTTGGTGTGTTGCCGTTAAATTCTTCGAGTGTTGACATATAGGACCAGGTCCTGTCAGGATCGCGCCTTAACGAAATTAATAATCTCCTCAACGAAAAACTGGCGACCATCGTATTTTAGTAGTTTTTCTTTTATATCAATGCCTGTTTCTTGTCGCAAGAGCCGACCAAACTGGCCGCGGCTATTATTTTCGACTAAGATGTAGCGGCCTTTATGTTTAAATAGCGGAGCGATTGCTTCTACATTGAGCGGAAACACATGCGTAAAATGAATCATAGCAACCTTTTTTTTCTCGCCTTCCAAGTACTCCATCGCATCCAAAATCACCCCTTTGTTACTCCCCCATGTGACAAAAATATCATCGGCCTCCTCAAGATTTCCATATGTTTGAGCCGCTTTAAAATGGGTTTTTAGATATGTCTCATTTTTGCGATCGCGCTTTTCTACCTGCGACTTCCTATTCTCAGCTCCTTCAAACGAATGTCCATACTCGTCGTGTTCATACGAATTAGTTTGATAATGCTTACCTTCTTGGCCTGGAATTAGCATAGGCGAAATGCCATCATCGGTTAGTTTGTAGCGCAAATACGCCTCATCTTCGACGCTTCGCACAATCTTTCCACGCTCAATTTCGAAGCTTTTTGAGAAAAGATCAAAAGCCATCTTTGACGTCGACCAATAACTTTCAGAAAGATGTTTATCGCTCATAACAATCACGGGCGTTTGATATATATCTGCAAGATTAAAGGCTTCGGCGGATAAATGATACATTTCTTCTACATCTCCCGGTGCAAGAATTATTTTAGGGAACTCACCATGGCCAGAATGGACCGCATAGAGCAAATCTCCCTGCTCGGTCCATGTCGGGAGACCCGTAGCTGGACCAGGTCGCTGACTCAAAAATATAACGAGCGGCACTTCGGCAATGCCGGCGAGCGAAACGGCCTCATTCATAAGGGCAAATCCGCCGCCCGAAGTGCCGCAGGCCGCCCTAGCTCCTGCGAAACTTCCCCCGATCGCAGTCATAATGACCGAAATTTCATCTTCTGCATGGCGCACGATCATGCCCGTCGTGCTGGCCCAACTTGCCAATCGCTCAATAACTGTAGATGACGGCGTCATAGGATATGCGACATAGAGACGGCAATCTCCTGTTACTGCGCCAAGAGAAAACGCATCATTGCCTGTCATAACCATTTGAGGCTCTGCAACAGCCCTTGGTAAGAAGTCTGTAATAATTTCTTCCTTCGCATTTTTCAGAACATGATCGTATCCCGCTTGTGCCAAACTTTTATTCATTGCCACAACTTCTTCCCCTTTATCGCCAAAAGCTTGCTCGATCATATCGAATAGGTCCTGGATACGCCATTGCAACAAAGCGATCGACGCGCCAACAGCGACTGTATTCATCATAACGGTGGAACCCTTAAGATCACGCACAATCTTTTTAATCGGGACTTCTATACTGTGCGCTGGCGGTTGAAAATCAGCGGGAAACAACTCTTTATCATAAATAATGCGACTCTCGGAGGTAAGGCGATCCTTGTGGAAGGTATAGGTGTCGGGATTGAGACATACTAGAACATCGATATAGTTTTTCGATGATCGAACTTTCTTTGGAGAAATATGTATTTCGAACGTATTATGCCCGCCTCGAATAAGTGATGGATACTCCGCATACGAGGCGGTATTGTACCCTGCTTTTGTGGCAAGCTTTGAGAAATCGACACCAACGGTCATAATACCAAATCCCGCTTCACCGCCGATTTTCCACAAAAGCGTGTCCATACATTAAGAATAACACAAGGCACGATGCAGAAGAAGACCTGGTCTTGTTTAGGATCGTGCCGTGTTGTGCAGTTCCTCAACAAGTCGCTTAACATCCCCATTTATATTATCACCGCGCTTCGCGCGCTCCAACAACGATACCCCGACATCATCATTCCTCGGATCGTTCAATATCTTATGCAGCCGTGCATCAAACATTACCGTTTCGCCCATACTTCTTCCCTCAAATTTCGCAGGCGTCTCCGAAAAATACCTATACGCCTCATCAAACGTAAGCTTCTGGTTTGCATACAAAGCCTGCATAGCACACCATATCGCAAAAAGTGGCGAAGCCGGCATACGATCTGTTCCAAACATCATATTGACCCTCGCCTCATGTAGCGTCTTATGTGGCGATATCGCCGCGATTCTTTCTTCTCCCAACCGATCAACATACCCATAATCTGTTAAGAAATTCGGCTGTGGCCCAGCCCAGATGCCCATTTCTTTAATCCCCTCAATCGCCTCTTGCGAAGGTAGTTCAATATGTTCAACGCGGAATCTTGTACCGTCGAACCCGCGATCTTCTGCAATTCTTTGCCATGCTTCTGCGAGCTTGATTGCATCATCAATCGCCCTATCTCCTATCGCATGTACGGCAACCTCACGAACGCCAAGCTCTGCGGCTCTCCCCATGACCTCAATAGCAATGCTACTGTCCAAGGTTGAAAATCCATGCGGAAACTCTGTTTCGGGCTTCGCATCAGTGTAGTCTTCGTACATGTGTGCACTATGCGAACCAAGTGTTCCATCAAGGAGAAACTTAATGCCAATCCATTTAAGATCGTCTTGAGTAAGTTCACCGCTATGCAAAGCAGCCTTTATTTCTTCAACTGCATCTGGGCCAACCTGCCCTAAATGCATAATATAACCCCGTGTAATAGGGAAAGGCTCAGACCGCTCAGCCTCCCATTTCTTGCGCAGCTGAGCAATAATCACAAGATCTCGGCCGCTGCGCACACCCATATCATGCACATACGATATCCCAGATTTCACCCTCGACTCTAAAACTTTTTCAAGCGAATCCCTCAGCTCATCATCTCCTACAGATGCAAAGGCAATATTTTTTGCGACAGTCGCATAATGTTCGCTTACTTTTCCTTCATCGGTAATATTACCATACAGTTCTTTTCCTTCAGCAAAGGCTCGTACCTGTGAAAGCATTGCAGAATTTGCAATTCCCCCATGGTTTGATGGATCAAGAACCACAATCGGCAAACTTTGAGAAATAGCATCCAATTCTTCAGCGGTTATACCCATCTCAGCAGCTTTTCTGAAGAGAATGGACCCCTGGTAGCCACTTTCTATACGCTCAAGACATTCCTGCTGAATAGAAGCAAGCATTTCGGCTTTTGTAGTTGCGTTTTCCAAGGAAGGATCGCGAAGTACACCAGAATATGCGTCGGCAATGACGTGATCGTGAGCGTCGGTAATGACTGGAAGTACAAGTCGCTCGGACGTTGACATACAGCCTTATTATAGCACGGCACGATCCTAAAAAGACACGGTCTTATTTCATCACTTCCTCATCTGTTCTGCGGTAGCTGTAGATGTCGTCAATATTAAACCAGAGACCAACCTCAAATGCCGCTTCTTCCACATTGCCCGATGCGTGGATAAGATTTTTTATTGGGCGGTTACCATTGTTGGCAAGTGCTGATGAATCGAACGAGTAATCACCTCGAATAGTACCCATCTCTGCTTTAAGTGGAAGCGTATGCCCTACCATCTTACGTACGAGCTCAACTGCATGTGGGCCTTCAAGGACCATAGCGAACACAGGGCCAGAAGAGATAAAATCAACAAGCCATCCTTGAATTACCTTACCAATTTCCATTGGGTCGTCGGTGCCGAGTTCTTTTTTTGCGTCTTTTCCTAGAGCTTCGTAGTTCTCAAGGGTTTTTTTACCCATGCCTTCAATGAACTCCGTTCTATCGAGTGGATAGTGTTTATTTGCGAGTTCTTTGGTGACGAGCATCATGCGTGCAGCGACCAATTTGAGACCTACCTTTTCAAAGCGTCCAATGACTTCGCCAATTAAGCCGCGGGCTACCGCATCATGTTTGAGTACGACCAATGTTTGTTCTTTCATATAGGGCTATATTAACTGGAATGAAGGAATTTTGCAACTATGGTTTTATGGTTAACTTGTATACAATGAATAGGAGAATAGCAACAATGAGGAATAGGGCTAATCCTATGTTCGCTAAATTATTTGCTTTAATGAGTTCTTCGCTTTGTTTTTGGTTTAAGAGTGCCATTGTAAGAATATTGCAAAAACTAGTAACGATATGGCGCCCACAAAATTTGTTGTTACTGTACGTATTTTGCTTCTAAAACTAACAAAAGTCAACCGTGGGACGATGAATATTGCACTGAACCACGTTGCAGAAAGGTTAATCAAGAAATCGGAAAGTATTATGAATACCATGGGAGTATTTTAGGAAATGAAGATTAAGAAATTGTTAGAAAGTTGGCGTAGAAGGAGTTGAAAATATGGCACAAAAAAACCGCCTCAGTAAGCTGTTTACTACTGGACTAGCAGATCTTCGCTGTCCAACCCCTGTCCTTGTCGGACAGAAAGTTCTATTCGTATAGTAATAAACAGCCTATCAAGGCGGTTATCCAGCTGTATTTGGGCTCTTGCTGCGCAAATACAGCTGGACTCATCTCAGCTCCTTTTCTATGTAAAGAAGCTTAGAAGAGCGCCCCTGGTGATGAGCCAGGGGCTATCTCTGATGACAGCAGACAATTTCAGGAGTCTACTCGTTCCTGAATCCTTTTGAATGTAGGATTAAACTGAGCAGTTGTTAACCATGCTCAGGGTTTTGCTAATTGTTCTTTCATCTCAGCTTTTTCGCCTTGATGTTGCACAACCACAATCAGCAAAGGTTATGCCAAGCCTTTTTGGGAGCTCACCCCCTGTTAGCTGACCAAAGGCTAACGTGGCTCTATCCGCAAGAGCATCGCGGGAATGGCTTTTCACTGTTGCCTTCGTACCATTCCTTGTCTGTTTTTAACGTCCGCGGCAACTCGGACGGATGACAGGCGGATCGCGGATTCGCATTACGACCTCCTAGAAGTTATCTATGCCAACCCCGCCCGTTGAACGGGCGAGTTTGACAAGCACCGGATTTGACACCTCCATGGCAAAGCCATGGACCCGGGTTCCCGGGATCTCCGACGGCTTCAGCGCCGCAATGGAGGTGTCTTCGTCAGTAAGAACTACGATTTCAGGCCGGTAGAGCGCATCTCCAGCCTTGATCGCGTCCTCGATGTACTTATGGGCCGCACGGACTGCGGCCGCGATGTCCGTGCCGCCACCCGAGAAGTTCCCGTCTGCGAACTTTTTGATGAGTTCGCGGGCTTCTTCGGGGGTAGAGGCACGGTGGACAGTGCTGAGATTTGTGTCGAAGACCGACACGAAAACCTCAGCATCACCGTCTAAGACGGCCTTGAGGCGGTTCAACACCTGCGAGCCGCCCACGACTGTCCTGCTGAAACCTGAGGACACGTGGTATGCCGCGAGCTTTTTATTTTTTTTGGTGAGAGCTACCTCACCATGGACACTCGGTCGTCTCCGTGCCCGGGATCGCGGGCTCGCTGCCCCACACGAGGGCGTGCGAGCTCCAAAACGCGACGCTGTTGGGCGTCGCATTCCAATCCCAGGGCTCGGGTTCGGCCTTGTGCCCGATGAAAGCGGTGACGAGGACGTAGGCCCCCATCGCCGCCTCCGCGCCGTCGGCTATCTTGAGGATGACCACGACGGTCGAGCAAGGCTCGGGTTGGCGGTTCTTGACGAACCGTGTCAACCCGAACCTTTTGGGCCGCTGTGCGTATACGATCTGGTCGCCGGGCCCCGTGGCGACACAGACCGTCTCGCCGATTTGCCGACCGAAGTCGACCTCTTCGACGAGAAATGCCCTGCCTCCAACGTCTATCTGCGCCAGTGCGGCTGGCAGGATTGCCGCGACTGACGCATGAAGGTGGGAGTTGTACCGGTCGAAGACCGGCTCTCCCCCCTTCAACGTGCCGATTTGATTCCCCATGACACCTCCTTAAGGTTGTGAGGGGTTTATTACGGCGACAAAAGTAACGACTAAAATCTTAGTAATTACATCTGCCGCCGCAAAAAATCGGCTAATAATGTTAAATAACTTCCGTTCGGTTTATGGATTGATTACCATATTCCTGCTTGTCAATGTTCAGAGTTAAAGCCACGCTTTCACTCATCTCAGCTCCTTTTCAATGTAAAGAAGCTTAGAAGAGTGCCCCTGGTGATGAACCAGGGGCCTCCCCGATGTTTTACGTCATACGGGTGTTGACGGAGGATGGTCAGTCGTCCTCGTCCGCCTGCTGGTGATTTGGCCCTTGCTGAGTGTGGCGTTGTTCTGCCTCAATCCTGCGGAGCCAGTTCTGGTGCCTCGTTCGCATACGTGTCGCCACGGCGTCGACAATTTCGTCCTTGTCGACGCCATTGTTCACGCCCATTTGAAGGGTCACCTCCTCATTCAGACGGGAGATGATTCTCATTGCGGTGTCACAACTGCCGGTGGCGAAGAGTACCTCGCGCCACTCTTTGCCATCTTCTTCAACGTGCCTCCTCACCACCTCAAAACGAGGTGGCCAGCCTCTCAAGCTGAGGAGGCGGTCCGTCAGCGTGATATTGAACAATTGGCAGAATTCATCGTTTCTCACCTTGTTACTCCTTTAGGTGTGAGCTTAGCTCATAGGCGGGTAAGGTTTTTGCTCTCTCGCGAGAGACATTGTGGGTACAAAAAACATGCAAAGTCGTCTTAGTACTCACAATGCCTCCCGTAAGGAGAACAACCAAATCCTGTCTAAAAAGTACACGGAGCAAAATTACTCCTCACAGCGCTTGATAATCTCAAGCGCTTTGAAGAGTGCCCCTGGTGATGAGTCAGGGGCTATCTCTGATGATTCCCGATGTTTTACGTCACACGGGTGTTGACGGAGGATGGTTAGTCCTCGTCGTCCAGCGGGTTGAGGCTGCCGCAGAACTCGTCGTCATGCGGGTCGTAGACCCGCTTGGCGACGACCGCGTCGTCGACCGTGTCGTCGACATCGTCGCCCTGCCCGCCCTTTTTCTCGTTTCGGCTCCGCCACGCGGCGGAGCCGAAGTTGTGCTCCGCTTCCCACTCGAACGAGTGGGGCTGGAGCACACGCTCCGCGCCGCTCCACACCCGGAGGGCATTGAACTCAATGCCCTGGATGTGGTCGCTCTGTCCCTCGATGACAATGAGGGACCTTTGCACCTGCGCCCGCAGCCGCAGGCCAACCACCGCAGCGGCCGCGGTGGATTGGTTTGAATGTGCGTGGTGTTGACCACGCACAAGACTCACTGACGTGCGAGGCGGGAGGATTCGAACCTCCCAGCCCCCCTCCTTGAGGGGGCGTAGCGCCCCCTTCTTCATCCAGGGAAACCCCTGGATGGCGACGACGGTGCCCTCGAAGGCACCGTTGCCGACTACCTCCACCTGGCCTGCGCTGCTGCGGGCCTTGTAGCCCGCAGTGCTGACCAGCACCGGGGCGTCGGTATACCAGCCCGAAAAGGGCTGGCCGACGACCATGTTCACGAGGGGCCCGATTTCCGCGCCGTAGCGCAGAATCAGGCCCCCCTCGCTGTCCACGGTCACGTTGACCGTGGACAGCATGAGGACACGAGAGTACGTATCCACAAAGTACGCAGTGGTCATCGCTTCTACCTTTCATGCTACTCCACCAGACCATCTGGTGAAGGTCCCCTTTCGGGAGACACTGTGAGAACGA
>CAZTFB010000004.1:0-76393 GCA_964612595.1 uncultured Gammaproteobacteria bacterium
CCATACAGCTTTGCCGTCACATCTTTTCGAAAGGGTGCAATACGAGAACTCGCAATAACTTTGCCTTTATAATGCGCTTGAATTTTTACCTCAAATTGTTGACGGGGGATAAGCTCTTTCAGCTTATCAACCAACTCCCGGCCACGAGGATATGCGCGTTCAGTAACGACAAATTCAGAAAATTCTTCAACAGGTTCGAGATTTAAGAGTATGACAAGCTTATCAGCATCAACGGGCCTAAACTCCTTAAGTTCCCATTGTAGCGTCGCATAGCCAGAGGTAACCGTCTTCAGACGATCAAAGAAAAATGTAATAAGCTCGGCAAGCGGAATATCATAATACATAACCACCTGTGCTTGGTTATCCATGTTTAAAAACGTACCGCGTGACTCCTCACAAAGTTTCATAACAACCCCGGTATACTCCTGGGGAGTAACAATCGTAACAAACGCAATCGGCTCCTCATATTGCGGTTTAGCCCCTTCGGGTGCTTTATTTAGGTACTCAACTGTTGGAGCAGTGAGAACAATGCTCATATCAAACTCATTCTCGAGACGCTGTCGAACGACATCTGCGTGAAGAAGGCCAAGAAATCCCGTTTTAAAGCCTGATCCAAGCGCCTTGCTGTATATCGGTTCATACTGCAAAGCAGAATCATTTAACGCTAGCTTGTCCAATGATGTTTTAACCTGCAGATAATCATCTGGATCTGTAGGAAAGATCGAACTAAAGACCATAGGTACCACATCTTTATACCCCTCGATAGCAGATAAATTAGATTTTGCAGCAACCATAGTATCGCCGACACGGACCTGATGAATATCTTTAAGACGCGTCGCGACGTAACCAATATCACCGGCAGATATAACGTCGAGTGGCTTTAATTCTGGGGTAAAGGTACCGACCTCTTCGATAAGAACGTCACCATCTGTTGCACAAAGAGTAAGAGCACTATTTGTTCGCAGGGAGCCATCGAATACCTTTACAAAGGCGATAACGCCTCGGTATACATCGTAATAGGAGTCGAATATAAGCGCCCGCGCTTCTTTTTCGACCGACGGCTTAGGCGCGGGCACTTTTTTTATTACATCTTCCAATAATTCCTTTACACCAAATCCAGTTTTTGCAGAAATCTGCTGAATGGATTCTTCTTTAACGCCTAAAAATTGCACAAGCTGTTTTTTTGTTTCTTCGATTTGCGCCTGTGGCATATCGATTTTATTGATGACCGGGATAATCTCTAGGTTTTGCTCGATCGCTTTATACGTATGTGCAATTGTTTGTGCCTGGATGCCCTTTGTTGCATCAACAAGCAACACGACCCCTTCTACACAAGCAAGCGTTCGCTCGACCTCATACGAAAAATCTACATGTCCCGGCGTATCAATCAAATTTAACTCATACGTAATGTCGCCCATTGTATATTCCATATGTACGGGAGCAAGTTTTATTGTTATCCCTCGCTCACGCGATATTGGATTACGATCGAGGAGTTGTTCTTCATGCTTTTTTGGGTCAACAACACCCGTTAGTTCCAGAAGTCTGTCGGCTAACGTTGATTTACCATGATCGATGTGGGCGATGATAGCGAAGTTGCGAATATGTCTCATTATACTTTCAGAAGCTTTACCGTTGAGGTCCCGCCTTCGACTGCCCATTTATCTCCGTGTAAAACAATCATCAGGCGGTCTTTTTTAACTAATTTAGTATCGACCAAATACTCAAGAGCATGCGTAATCTGATTCTTACGAACATCACTCTGGGCTTCTCCTTCTTTAAATAATATTGGTTGCACCGCAAAACTTAATGCTAATTTATCACGAACCTGTTTATCACCCGTAAAGGCAAATATTGGCATTGCTGGACGTGGGCGATAGCGAGAGAGTAAGCGTGCAGTTCTTCCAGATCGTGTAAAGACAATAAAGCCGCCCAATTCATTCTGTACATCCTTTGCGAGACTTAGGAATAGATTATATGCCATTTCACACACGCGCGATTCGTTATCCTCAGTTACAAACTTAAATCGTTTTCGTACATCAAATGTTAATTTTGTCTCGTTGTACGACGTAATTCGCTGCATCGCTTCGACTGCTTTAAACGGATACTTACCAAAAGCCGTTTCTCCAGAGAGCATTACCGCGTCGGTAAAATCGTATACTGCGTTTGCCACATCTGAAACTTCTGCACGGGTCGGAATGGGGTGCTCAATCATAGAATTGAGCATCTGTGTTGCTGTTATAACAGGCTTCGCCTTATCAAGACATTTTGTGATAAGCAGTTTCTGATAATAAGGAACTTCCTCGAAGGGAAGTTCAACACCAAGATCGCCGCGCGCAACCATAATGCCGTCTGATGCATCAATAATTTCATCGATGTTTTCGAGTGCGCGCATTGTTTCAATTTTTGAAATCACATCCGCTTTAATATCATATTTTTTCATTTCTTTACGAAGATCTTGAATATCTTCTTTGGAGCGGACAAACGAAAGCGCAATATAGTCAACCTCTTCGCGCGAAGCAAGTTTTATCCCCTCAAAGTCGCGCGCTACAAGGGCAGGGAAGGGGAAGTCGCCACCAGGGATATTCAGAGATTTTTTGTTCAGCAAAGTTCCTGCTGTTTGAGCAATCAAGTATGTATGTTTGCCCTCTTTATGAAACGTAAATCTAAAATTACCATCATCAGCAACAATCAATTGACCCTCTGTAAGCGCATCAATTATGTCGGGGTAGGTAATAGATAGACCTTTCACACGCTCCTCAAATACAATACCACCGAAATATATTTTTTCGTTTTTAGCGAGCACCAACTGATCCTCAGGCATATTTATGCGGATGCTTGGACCTTGGAGATCGATAAGAGTAGAGACAGGCACCTTCATTTTTGCAGAAACAGTATTCACAAGTTTAATCCCTTCGCTGTGCCATTCGACTGTGTTGTGTTTGAAGTTAAAACGAAAGACCGTAACACCGGCATCGATAAGATCCTTTATCGCGCCCTCATGTAAAATATCAGGGCCTACTGTTGCGATAATTTTTGTGAGTTGCATGGGTATATTGTATCACGAAAGCTATATCCTTTTATAGATACGAACAACCGGGTGATCAAAGACCGTCCATGTTTCTTCTGCGTTTTCATCGCGTATTTCGTAGAGCGTTTTGCCAAAAAGCGAAATACGCGGATATGAGGTAATTTCTGCAACTTTTATGAAAGGAAGCTGGCCAGAAAAAAGCTTGTCATAATAATCGTTGATACGTGGATAGGTTTCTCGCAGTTTTTGACAGGTATTCTTTCTATAACCCTGTAAAAGCATTGTCCTTTCGCTATCAAACACCTCACCATTTATATAGCGATAACAGGTATTATTAGTATAAATTCTGCGCGAGGGGATAAAAATATAATCAGCTGTTGCCATAAGCCTTTCGAGATTATCGGCAAGTTGTTCGTCGCTGTCGACGTGATAAAGGTCAAACGATGCAATCTCGTAGTTTGGCATGGTCATTCCGGGTTTGAAAACCAACGGCACATC
The DNA here is from genome assembly GCA_964612595.1 of uncultured Gammaproteobacteria bacterium. GTDB lineage: Bacteria > Patescibacteriota > Microgenomatia > UBA1406 > HO2-37-13b > OLB23. Next base: position 3,527 of record CAZTFB010000004.1, read on the forward strand.
AACAACATTTGCCGTTTCAGATAAAACCTTTGCACCAGCGGGCATATATGCTTTGATCCATTCCGATGCTTTAAATCGTACATCGTTATTTTTATATATAGAAAGATACGCTATGCCGGGGAGTATGAGCAGAATAATGCCCAGGTATAACAATCTCATACGGAGTTTTTGAACAACGGTCAAAAAACCAACCGCAATAAATACCGTCATAATCGGCATAATGGGGGAGATAAAGCGCGTCCATTTTGCATAAAGAAATGCGGAAGGGAGAAAAAAGAAGAAAAACGCAATGCGAAGAAGGTTGAATTTTTTATTGTACGGAAGAAACAACATAGCAAGTATAAAAAGTAGTAATTGGGCCAATCCAAGAACATAAGGGAAGATTCGCGTGAAGTGAAAAAGAATGGGAACAGTATGGTCAAACTGTCTGTTGTAAAAAGCCACGACGGTCCCTTGACCAATGCCGATTTCATACATCATTGCACTGCGGAATTCGGTATACGAGATAAGATTGTGTGGAGAAAAATAAATAGCAGCGATTCCGGCAAAAATTAGAAACATTCCAATAGATAATATCTTTGCATTGTCTTTAGCATTGATGATGGCAACAACAGGAACGGCAAGAAATAGAATAGATGAGACTTTAGATGCGATCGCACATCCTGCAAGCAGCGCAGCGAGATAGAGCGCGCGATCGCTCTTTCTACTCTGCAGCATACGCAAAGAATAATACACAATACCCGTATACAGCGCCATTAAAAGTGATTCTGTCGTACCAAAATGCGAAAACTGCACAGCGTATGGGGTAAAGGTAAAAAGGAGCATTGTTACGACGGTAGATGCAATATCAAGATGTTTTTTTTCGCGCACCATATGCACGATACGCACGAGGAAATATAGGTTGAGAAGCGACGCCATCGCAGCGATAGTTCGCAATGCCAGCGTCGCTTCAACAAACGAGATAGGTGATGAAGCAATTCCTTTCACCAGATGCCATGCCTTTACAAGGCCATAACCAAGATATAAAGGAAACTGTCCGTAGGCAAAAAAATGGGGATTAAAGCATTCTTTCAGTGAGCTTCCACGTGGACAGCTAAGATCTTGTAGGGCAGCCGACATATTTCGCTCATCGGGATGCATAGGATAGGGAAGTCCCCAATCAAGACCCACAAATCTTGTATACAAAAAAACTCCCAAAAGAAGAGCAATTATGAGGTGCTTTTTTTGCAACATAACATCTAGTATAGCTCATTCTGTGCTATAATCACTCCATTGCTATGAAAAGCGCAAAGACGTTAAAACAAGACGAAATAGTGTTACATAAAACACTGGCAAAAAAATACGGCAACATCCGCGAAACAAGTCTCTATTATAACTACTTCAATGACTACTGGCTTAAACTTTTTAAAGAAATGCTTCCACGAAGAAAATATGCGAAGGCTCTTGATCTAGGCTGTGGCACGGTAGAATTCTACGAATTTATAACGAAATCCGTTGGTGCGTCATATACAGGCACTGATCTTTCTCCGGATATGTTGGAGGTAGGGAAGAAAAAGTATCCAAAAGCTGAGCTTGTAGAAGCGGATGCTGAGGATCTTCCTTTCAAAGATGATTCTTTCGATTTTGTCATGACACGTGGGCTTGTTCACCATCTGCCAAATCCAGAAGTTGGCATTGCTGAAGCATATCGTGTGTTAAAAAAGGGGGGCTACTTTCTTGTGTCTGAGCCGCACAGTAATATTTTTCTGTATTATGCACGAAAGGCTTTTTATAAAAAATCTGCACATTTCTCAGACAGTCATAAATCGTTCCGCCGCGGTGAGTTTAAGGATCTTATCGAATCCGGCGGCTTTAAAATAAAAAAAGTTCGCTACTGGGGGATTCTTTCGTTCCCTTTTGCCTTTCCAGATATTCTACCGGCATACAAATTTCTCCCGCTGTCGATGTTTAAACTTTTCGTGCAAATTGATCGATATCTCACAAGAATTCCAGTCATAAATACCTTTGCCTGTCACATGGTGGTATTGGCACAAAAATAATCTCATGAAGGACTCCTTCAAAAGAATCATTATTAAGGGGACATTCATACTCACCATCTCAAATTTTATAGTTAGTGGATTAAACTATCTATCAAACTCGCTATCTGCAAAATCATTAGGACCATCCGGATTTGGCGAGCTATCGACGCTTTTTGCCTACCTGAATGTGCTCAATATTCCGCTTACTGTTCTTACCACACTTATTATTGTAAAGGTAGGCAAATCTCAGGAAAATAGACTTAAAGTCGCCCACGAAATCGAACATATATTTATAATGAAGTTTATTGAAAAAAGATTGCATGCACTTATCGCGCTTTGTAGTGTTTTGGCTGTGCCATTTGTCACAAACTTGTCATATGCAAGTTCATGTGTTTTATACGTGCTCGTGTTTCTAAGCATTCTTGGGACATTGTACTTTGCACTACTACAGGGACTTCATTTATTTTCACAATTCGCAATTGTTCTCATCGTTGTATCACTTTCTAGATTACTTGGCACAGTTGCATCGTATATGGGTTACGGTGGTTTGAATAGTATTTATGTGGGTATTATTACCGGGGGAGTAATTGCCCTTATGCTTTCACGAAAATACATCCCTAAAAACACCTCTAAACAGATTCGGCCAAAGAATCTAAGAATTCGTGACTATATTCTGAGAAAGCAAACACTTATCACTGCGATCGCATTATTAGCAGTAGCATTACTTATGAATGTCGACCTCATGTTTGTTAAACGAAGTTTTTCACCTGTAGAAGCCGGTATATATAGTAGCTGGAGTTTACTTTCACGAATTATCGGTTACTTTACAGCGCCTCTCCTCGCTGTATCTTTGCTTTTCTTTTCAGCCAAAGAGTCGGAAAAGGATCATAAAAAAGTTTTATATTTCCTTATGTCATCAATAGTTGTAATTGGTTCTTTCGCTTTGTTTCTCTATCAAACATATACCTCAGAAGTTCTATTACTTATATTTTCATCAAAGTTTTTAGGCATTGCACCACTTGCTCCCTACGCTGCTCTTTTTGGGATGCTCGTAACAATTATTGCACTCGTGACGAATTATCATATATCTAACAATAATTACGCTTCCCTTATAACACCGATTATTATTCCAATACATATAATTCTATTAGTTATTTTTGGTATCTCACTAGAGAACATTATTGCCGTTAATGTTGGTTCTGCTTTTCTAACAGCTGGCATTCTAATAGTTAGTCTCCTACATACGTCATGACATACTCACATTTCCTTACCCTTATTATTCCCACCTACAAAGACGAGGACATTATAGTTAAAAGCGTGACGAGTATTAAGAAAGTGCTGGATAAAATTAGATATGACTATGAAATTATTGTAGTAGTAGACGGCGAGGTAGATGCGACGTTTGAAAAACTAAAGCAGGCAGCCATACCAAAGACAACAGTAATTCAGTATAAAAAAAACCATGGAAAAAGTTTTGCAATAAGGGTTGGCATGCATTATGCAAAGGGTGATTACGTAATGTTTATTGATTCAGGTATGGAAATTCATCCAAACGGCATCTCAATGCTAATCGAGCATATGGAGTGGTACAGCGCGGATATTATCGTCGGATCGAAACGTCACCCTGCTTCGCAAGTACGTTATTCGACCATACGAAAAATTCTTAGCTATGGCTACTACATGTTTGTGCGACTACTTTTTCATGTTAATATTCACGACACGCAGGCAGGCATCAAGATCTTTAAAGCAAAGGTTTTAAGGAGGGTGCTACCGAAGCTTGTAGAAAAAAGATTTGCTGGAGACCTGGAGCTATTGGTTGTCGCGCATCAGCACGGTTTTACAAAAATCTATGAGGCGCCCATTAAGATGGATTATCGACTAGCAAATTTAACAAGCGCGGCAACTTTGAGATCTATCTATGGTATGTTTATCGATACACTGGCAATATTTTACAGAGCGCATATTATTAACTACTATTTATTTAATCGAAGAAAATCTTTAGGGGTACCATCGAAGTTGAAAATTAAACGCTTTAAATAAATGAACATTGTGTGGTTTACATGGAAGGATACGTCACATCCCGAAGCTGGAGGGGCAGAAAATATTAGTAGCAAGATAGTAAAAGGACTAGTAAAAGACGGCCATGAAGTTATTGTAATAACAAGTCGTTTTCCTGGTTCGAAGAAAAAAGAAATTCGTGATGGTTATAAAATTATTCGTGTTGGTAATCGCTACACAGTCTACTGGGAAGCGTATAGATATTATAAAAAACATTTAACTGATTGGACGGATGAAATTATTGAAGAGATAAATACTATTCCGTTCATGACACAATGGTATGCGCGAAAGAGACGTACCCTTTTGATCTATCAACTATGCCGAGAAATTTGGTTTTATCAACTATGGTTTCCACTGAGTTTGATTGGCTATCTTATTGAACCCGTCTATCTCTGGCTCCTAAGAAATAATAGAGTTATTACGGAATCAGAAAGTACAAAAAAGGATTTACAGCGATTTGGCTTTAAAGAAAAGAATATTTCTATTTTCCCCATTTGCATTGACATCTATCCCCTTAAATCAATTGACCAAAAAAAGAAACATAAGCAGTTCACGTTGCTTTCACTTGGAACAATTAGAAACATGAAACGTACACTTGACCAGATTAAAGCTTTCGAGCTCGCTAAGAAAGAAATTCCTGAACTTCAATTGAAAATTGCTGGCAAAGCAGTTGGAAAGTATGGTAAAAGTGTTTTGAAATATATAAATAATAGTCCATTTTTAAAAGATATTGAGTATTGTGGAAGTGTAAGTGAACGAGTGAAAACAAAGCTACTTCGAAGCTCAAATGTACTCCTTGTTACTTCAGTAAAGGAAGGGTGGGGTCTAATTGTTACAGAAGCTGGAAGTCAGGGTACACCATCCATCGTATATGATGTAGATGGGCTACGTGACGCTGTTAATTTTGGAAAGGCAGGATATGTAACTCAAGAGAACAATCCTGAAAGTTTAAAAAAATCAATTATATCCTTGTACAAATTCTATACAAAACTCGATATTAATAAGGTTCAGCAATGGCATCGTCAATTCACCAATAAAAAAACTGCACAAATTTTAAACGGTATTTTATTTAAGAATCCCTATTATGCTAAATAATTTTCTTAGTTTGGAAAACTCAATTTGATACGTAAAGTCTTGATAAAAGAACGTACTAACACTACAATGTAGCATGTCTTCAGCTGAAAATCAGCCGTTAACCAGAAGTATATACGGTGATGTGTTAAAAGTTATGCAAGGTTCGGTGACTAGCCCTGAAGAGGTAATTTCATTTAAAAACCCAAATGAACCAGTTCACGCTACGGTTCAACTTGTTCAAGAAGGTTCTGGACTTATCGGTCTTGAAAATGTTGAGGATAACAAGGAATGGTCTGGGCTTTTCAATCATGTTCTCCTTACAGCAAGAGTGGCATCACATCTCGGAAGAGAATTGCAGAAAGTAGGAGAGCACGTTGATATAAATCTACTAAAAGCAGCTATTCTTTCATCACATAGTGGTAGAAGAATGTGGGATGAAAGCAATTGGTATAAAGATGCAGTCCCAGATTACAAATCAAAGCAAGGAAAAACAGATACAGACCTTACACTTGATCTACTTCGAAAGGCCCAACTACCAGAAGAACTAATTGAAACAGTCGAGGCTCATGCTATAGGAAATCCGTATCCATACGAAAAAATGGATACATGGGAAAAAAAGCTAGCATTGTATGCTGATTTTCGCGTATCCCAAATTGTTACAACTCTAAATGAAAGATTTAATGATTTGCAGGAACGCGGTGTTACGATGGGTAGATTTACACAACAATGGATTGACGATACAAGAAATTGGGCACAAGGTGTTGAAGATGAAATATTTTCAAAATTAGAAAATATTAAGCCCGAGTCGATTACAAATGATAATCCTCCAATGCCATTATGGGAAGGCTATCTTCGAAGATTATACATTCAAGATGCAGAGGCTGGAATATTTAATAAAATTAGTAAATTTGAGGAAGAAATAAACAGGGCTGCCACAGAAGAAGAAAAAGTAAAAGCCAAGCTACAAATGGAAACTGATTTTCCTGTAAATACATGGTGGGGAAGATATGTAAGAGAATTATTTTACAATAGAAAAGAACCCTCCCGAAAGTCGAATAATAAAAATCTTGGTATATCACGAGCTATCGAATACTATTCGAGCAAAAAGAAATGAGTTTTATGTAAGATCAAGGAGATAAAATTTACAATCTAGAATGTTTGATTAGATAATTTATCAAATTAATAAAGAATCACTATAAAAATAGTAAATTGATATGAAACAAGAACCATTGGTTTCAATAATTATTCCGACAAGAAATAATAGAAATAGATTAAGGCTTCTACTTAGACTACTCCACAAGCAGTCATATACAAACATCGAATACATTGTTTCCGATGCGCTGTCTACAGACGGAACACGAGAAGTAGCAAAAAAGTATGGAGCGCGTATTATAGATAACAACAGACTTCTTGCAGAACCAGGAGTAAGTGTTGGTATGCAAGCTGCCTCAGGAGATCTAATGATGATTCTTGCTGTCGATAATTATTACTATCATCGCAATGATATTGAAAAAATTATAAGTGTATTTCAAAACCCAAAAATATATGCAGCATTTCCAAAACATCAAAGTCGATCAAATTATTCGTTGTATTCTAAGTACATAAATACTTTTACTGATCCCTTTAATCATTTTGTGTATGGACTTGCTTCGAATGCTCGAACATTTTCTAAAATTTATAAAACTATCGAGCAGAATAAAACATACCATGTATATGATCTTAAATCTTCAGAGATAAAACCAATATTGGCATTTGCTCAAGGTTTTACAATTAGAAGAGGGTACTCGCGCAGCATGAACAATTCGTTGGATGATATTACTCCTGTTTTTGAACTTATACAACAAGGTAAACAAATTGCATATGTTCACTCTGTGGATCTTTACCACGATACTGTTCGAAATTCGGCTCACTTTTTAAATAAAATGGAGTGGGCTGCAACAAATGCTTTGAATAGAACAAACTATGGTATTGCACAAAGGCAAAATACATTAACAAAGAAACAGTCAATTAAGAAATTAATTTTCCCAATCTATGCAATTTCCGTCATATTTCCTACAATGACTGCTCTGATATATGCGATAAAAGTTAGAAAAACAATATGGCTTTTTCATCCGGTAATAACATTCATAACAGGGTTTGCGATAATCAAAGTAATATTGTTTAAGCTCTTCGGGTTTACACAGCCAATTACTAGACTATAATATATCTATGAATTATAGAATAAGTCAGTTTGAAAAACATTCAGATGATAGAGGAGATCTAATAGTATTTTTGAAAAACTCTGAACTTGGAAATAATTTTAAGCAGTTTGGTCAAATATACTTTGTAACCTTTGAAAAGAAAGGTGTCGTTCGAGGAAATCACTATCATAATAAGTGGCATGAGTGGTTCGGTATTGTGGCAGGTAAAATCGAAGTTTTCTTGGAGGACGTCAAAACTAAAGAAAAAATTTCGTTAATTCTTGATGCTAAGAAAGACAAGTATGTGAGACTCGAAATTGGCCCTTATGTTGCTCATACATTTCGAAGTATTTCTGAGTATGCTGCACTTATTAATTATGCAGATAGCGAATGGTACTCGGATGATACCGTCCTTTATAAAATAAACTAAAATGAATTCATCATACTTTGCTCATGAACAAGCTCTTGTTGAAAGCGAAGCAATCGGTGAGGGAACTACAATATGGGCTTTTTGCCATATTTTAGCAGGAGCTCAAATCGGAAAAAATGTGAACATATGCGATCATTGTTTTATTGAGGGAGATGTTATCATCGGTGACAATGCAACACTCAAATGCGGAGTTTACCTATGGAATGGCACTCGCATAGAAAATGGGGTATTCATTGGCCCTAATGCAACCTTTACAAATGATAAACTTCCAAGGAGTAAGAATCGAGATTATAAACAACATCAAACTATACTAAGAGAAGGTTGTTCTATTGGTGCTAATGCGACTATTTTGCCGGGGATAACTATTGGTCAATATTCAATGGTTGGTGCGGGTAGTGTTGTCACTAAATCTGTTCCAGATTATGCTCTAGTTAGAGGAAATCAGGCCAAAATTGAAGGATACGTATGTGTCTGTGGAAATAAACTCTTGTTTACAAAGAATGAATTCACATGTAGTTGTGATAGAAGGTATCAGAAAACTAATTTAGTTGTAAAACTAATCTCATGATACCATTCATAGATTTTCAGAAACAATATAGCACTATTCACGAGGAAGTTAATGAGTCAATTCAAAGAGTTTTAAGGTCACAGTTTTTTATACTGGGTCCTGAGACAGATGCATTTGAAAAAGAACTGGCTGACTATCTTGGATCAAAACATGTAGTTACAGTAAACTCGGGCACCGATGCTTTAATTTTTGCTCTTCGTATACTTGAAATTGGACCTGGGGATGAAGTAATTACACCGGCTAACAGCTTTATAGCCACTGCCCTTGCAATAACAGAGGCTGGAGCAACACCAGTTTTTGTTGATATCGATCCAAATACTTATGAACTAGATATCGATCAAACTGAAAAAAAAATAACATCAAAAACAAAAGCTATACTACCGGTACACCTATATGGTTTACCTGCAAACATAGTAGCGATATCAAAAATTGCAAAGGAACATGGTCTCTTCATAGTTGAGGATGCCTGTCAATCTATTGGGTCTAGTTTTAGAGGAAAGAAAGCTGGTACATGGGGAGATATAGGAACTTTTAGTTTTTATCCAGGAAAAAATCTTGGTGCCTATGGTGATGGTGGAGCTATGTGTACAAACGATAGTAACCTATATGAAAAAATGAAGCTGATAAGAAACTATGGCCAAAAGATTAAGTATCATCATGATACATTTGGACTAAATTCACGATTAGACGAAGTCCAAGCGGCAGTTTTGCGGCTCAAACTAAAATACTTAGATGACTGGAATTTAAAGAGAAATGAGGTTGCAAATAAGTACAACAATCTATTGAAAAACATTAAAACTCAGACCATACCAGATGGTTATTTTTCCAATTATCACATATTTATTGTTGAACTAGATAATAGGGAAGAAATAAAAAAAATCTTGGATTCAAAAAATATTCAGACACTCATACATTATCCTATACCTATTCACCTCCAAAAATGTTATGAGGGAATGGGACATAAGAAGGGGGATTTTCCAATTACTGAAACAGCATCAGAAAGAATCTTATCGCTTCCCATGTTTCCTGATCTCGGTTTGACTTCAATCAAAGAAATATCTAATTATATAAATGAAAGATCCTGAATGAAACCTGTTTTTTCAATCTGTATTCTCACATATAATCGAAGTAAACTTCTGAATCGAGCGCTAATGAGCTGTTTACCTTTAATTAATAAGACGATTGAGATTGTAGTTATTGACAATGCCAGCAGAGACGATACTAATAACTTGATGAAAGGTTGGAGCAAGAAACATCCTAATATTAAGTATGTGCGTAGAAAAAAGAACATTGGTTTTTTTAACAACTTTATAGCAAGTTTTAAATATTGCAGAGGTAAATATGTTCTTTTTTGTGGTGATGATGATTTGTTTATAGACGCTAAAGTCATTAAATATTACCAAAAAGCCTTTAAAAAAAGCAATGTCGGCATTGTTCGATGTAGACAGATAAATATAAAAGACGATCAGATTGTTCAATCCTCTTCAACCCCCAACAATGGAAAAGTTGCACTGTACAAAGAGGGACTTGATGTTCTAAATCCAGTTATATTTGATGCATTTAGTCTTACTGGATTGGCTTTTTTGAATAATTCATTATTGAGATCATCGTTAACAAAATCAGAATCTATGTATCCTCAAGTAGAGCTTTGTATGAAATTAATGGTGACATACAAAGCTGCTCAAATAGAAAAAATATTAGTTGCAATTCAAGGACATGATAATCAACTAAATGTACTAAGTTATTCACTTAATAAAAATACTACAAATATATTAGATGACTTATCTGATGTTTATGATAGAGTTAGACGATATGCCAAAAAGAACATTTTCTCGAGAAATGTGTTTCTGGGTCACATTTCATCATTTCTTCCAATTTTCTTTCCATACGGATGTCTCAAAAATGGAAAAAGAGATACTTTTAATCTTATTTTCAAAATTGTAAAATTGAATCTACACATCTTATTATCTCCACTTTTTTATGTAAGTATAATTATTTGCTTACTTCCATCGAGTATTTTGAGATATACCCTCCAGATTCTAAACTATATACGACTCAAGAGAGATCCTAATTTTAAACAATTTGCAAAGTTCAACGAGCTCATCACAACTATCTCCACTTAACATTCCAATCGTAAGTAAATATTGAAGTTTCCATGGGATCCATTCTCTTTATCTCCTCTGGGTCATGAGGAATATCGGTGCAATTTGCAACGATTGCAGCGGAGGGTCCAATTCCCATAAATCCATTCCATACCATTGGTGGAATAGTGACAAGAGAGTAATTTTCATCTCCTAAAAAAATCTCTTCGAGTTGGCCTTTAGTGGCTGATTCATCTCTGTTGTCAAACAGAACAAGCTTTATCATGCCACTTACGACAGCATAATTAAGCGTCATTTTTGTATGGATATGCCACGCTTTGACCACACCTGGGTAAATTTTTGAAAAGTATATTTCTCCAAACTGTATGAACTCGGGATCGGATGATTTAAGCATGTGATAAATCGCTCCGCGATCATCTGGAATTTTCTTAAGTGGTTTGACTTTTACACCTTCTATCATAAGTATTGTGGGTTAGATTTATAAAATTGATAAACACGTACTAATCCCTCCTTAATATTAACTTGTGGTTCCCATCCGAGCAATCTTTTTGCCTTTGAGTAATCGCAATTCATATACATGATATCTCTGTTTGGATGGGAATTCCCAAAAGTGATCAAATTTTGTTTCTCAGTGATTTCGTGGACAGTACTTACTATTTTCCTTAGTGAAATTGCTTGATCTGTACCAATATTGAAAACTTCATGAGCATTGGATTTTTGCGAAGAAAGAAAAAGTATTAGTTTTTCATAAGCGATAACAAGATCGCTAATATATGTGAAGTTAAGCTCTTGCATACCTTTTGATAGTGTTAGGGGCTCGCTTTTTATAAATGAATTCATGAGGAGTGATATAAGTTTTCGATTATCCTTTTCTCCATAAGGATAAAATAATCGAAGCGTAGCGGTTTTCACCAATGAATTATTTCCTTTATATGCCAAAATATCCTCAAATGCTAGCTTTGTTGCCGCATAATAGTTATAAGCTTCTCGTGGGCTATCTTCTGAAAGTTTTTCTTTGCTTAATTTATACTCAAAGCATGTTCCTGTATTAATGAAGAACTGACAACTATTCCTTGAAGCATGCTCTAATAGTAGTGATGGAAGCGTAATGTTTGTTTTAATCATCTCTTGAACATCAAGAGCATCATCTGTTTTTTTATAAAGTGTAGCCAAGTGCACGATTCCATCGACATCATCTGGAAAAATATTTTCGAGATCACTAAGTTTCGAATAGGGGAGAAGCATGACCTTATCCTTAACTTCGTCAATTCGCCAAGTGTTTGATTCTGGTCGTACGAGCAAGTAAAGCGAGTGTCCGGCTTGTAATAACTCATGAGTAACATGGCTTCCAATAAAACCAGTTCCTCCAGTAATTAAAATCTTCATGTATGCGATGAAAGAAATGCATCAATTGTCTTTGTAATATATGAAAGACGCTTGTTATCTATTCCTGGCCATACACCGATCCAAAATGCATGATTCATTATTTGATCAGCATTCGATAAATCACCAATAATCTTTTTATTCTTCAAATTTAAATATGCGGGATGTCGAAGAAGATTTCCAGCAAATACATTACGTGTTCCAATTTTATTGTTCTCCAAATACTTAGTAAAATCATTTCTACTAAATTTGGCTGCTTCTTTAACAATTACCGGGAATCCAAACCAACAAGGATCCTCTCTCCCTGTAAGTTTAATCAACTGAAAGTAATCGGTATGTTTACTGAAATAAGCAAATAGTTTATTATAGTTTTTCTTTCTCGCTTCAATAAATGATGGTACTTTATCAATTTGAGCGACTCCAATAGCCGCCTGAAAGTCTGTCAGTTTTACATTAAATCCAATTTGTGAGTATATATATTTATGATCGTAGCTTTCTGGCAGTTCCCCCAATTTCCAACCAAATCTCTTCCCACATGTATTGTCCTTTCCTGGATCACACCAACAATCACGTCCCCAGTCTCGAAATTGACGTATAGATCGATGTATTAGTGGGTTATCTGTCACTATCGCACCACCTTCGCCCATTGTCATCTGATGAGCAGGATAAAAACTGTATGTTGCAATGTCTCCAAAAGTTCCCACTAACTTTCCATCATATCTCGATCCTAAAGCGTCACAACTATCTTCTATAAGCCATAGCTCGTGTTTTTTTGCTAGATACTGAACTTTTTCCAAGTCAAATGGAATTCCAAGGGTATGTGCCATCATAATAAGTTTTGTTTTTGGAGTAATCGCTTTTTCCAACAGATCGATATTCATATTGAGAGTATTTATGTCAACATCGACAAAAACAGGGGTTAATCCAAATTGAATCCCAGGGTTGACTGTTGTAGGGAATCCCACTGCAGCCGTAATAAATTCGTCACCTTTTTGTAAAGCACGCTTACCGAAAATAGAGGATGTAAGTGAGTAGAGAGCAATTAGATTGGCAGAAGAACCGGAATTAACGAGAGAAACACACTTTCGCCCCATAAAAGCCTTGAATTTACTTTCAAATTCTTTCACAAATCTTCCTTCTGTCCAGCATGCGTCTGTTGCAGCTTCAATCGCGTTATTAATTTCCTTCTTATCGTATACTTTGCCCGATACTGGAATATAGGTTACTCCAGGTTCAAACTTTGGTCTTTTTATCATAGAGAAAAGTGAGATTTATACCAAGCATATATTTGATAAATTGTGCTTTCAAAGGTATGTGATGGTTCCCAACCAAAATTCTTTTTAATTTTTGAATAGTCTAGTGATTGATATGGAATCTCATTTTTTGCGATATTCAATATTTTGTGAGGAATTTTCATAGCTAAGAAATTCTCAGCACGGGTAATTACATCAATTACTTTTAAAGTATCAGGTGAACCAAAATTATATGCATGACCACGTGCTTTATTGATTTGTGATGCCAACAATAGATATCCCGTTACAACGTCTTTAACATACAGGTAATCTCGAACAAAACTACCATCACTTCTTATTTCAAGTTTTTCTTTTTGAATTAACGCCTTCATAATGCCGGGAATAAGGCGCGCAAAATTAAGATCACCTTCGCCATATATGTTTCCAAAGCGGGTAATAATAATCGGGAGACCATATGTTTTTGCATATGATGTGCAGATAAGATCGGTCGCAGACTTTGAAACTTCGTACGGATGATCTCCTTTAAGTTGATGATCTTCTGTATATTTGATTTCACCGTGCTTACCGTATGCTTTATCAGAAGATGCGACAACAATACCTGCGATATTCGAGTACAATCGCATACTTTCTAGAAGATTAATGGTCCCATTTATATTTGATTCGAGCGTTCGTCGGGGATTTTGATACGCTACATCTACCAATGGTTGAGCTGCAAGGTGGAAAATAAAATCAACCTCGTGCTTGGTTACAAGATCGAAAACCCTATCAAAATTGACAAGGTCAACATACTCCATGACGACTTTTTGATTTAAACCTTGCGTCATAAAATATGATCGCGGGTTATGTTGGAGAAAAGTTGTCACAACCGATACTCCTGACAAGACTAACTCTTCTACAACATGAGAACCAACAAATCCTGTGCCCCCCGTCACTAATACGGTTTTATTTTTTAGATTGTACATATGAGTATTTCCCTACTTCCAAATTTTCCAAGGCGGGTTTGATGATTTCCAAATATTATTCAAATCCTCAAGTTCTTTATAAGTATCAATAGCATACCAGAAGTCTTCGTGCTTGTAGAGCGACAGCTGGTCTTTCGTAATAAGCCTTTTTAGCCCTTCGTGTTCCAGTTCATTTTTTTTAAGATACTTAAAAAACTCATACTTAAAAAACATAAAGCCGCCATTAACCCAATCAGCAAGAACTGGTTTCTCAACGAACGCTTTAACCAACCTACCTTTTTTTAACTTAACAAGGCCATATTTAGTACGAGGGTGTACTCCACAAATAGTGCCAATAGTTTTATTTTTCTTGTGAAAATCGTAGACTTTATCTAAAGGGATATTGCTAACTCCATCACCATACGTAACCATAAAATTCATATCACTTTTAGGAATATATTCTTTACAGCGGAGTATACGTTCGCCAGGAAGTGTGTCTAGGCCGGTGTCAACAAACGTGATCTTAAAATTATCTATCTCTCTTCTATTTTCAAGATGAAATGAAGTTATATGATCCTTTGTTTCTAAAGTAAAATCTGAGCTAAATGCTTTTTGATTTAGGAAATATTCCTTAATGTAATCTGCTTTGTATCCGAGTGCTAGAATAAACTCATTAAATCCATAGTACGAATACATCTTCATAATGTGCCAGATCAATGGCTTATCTCCTACATAAACCATTGGTTTTGGTTTAAATTCTGTTTCTTCTTTCAGTCTGGTTCCTTGCCCTCCACAGAGTATAATTGCTTTCATAGTTGCCAAGCGCACTAATTAATTTTATACGGAGTATTATAATGGACAAATCTTATGAATAGTATTAGCAAAAGCGAGCTTATATCCATAATTGTCCTGAACTATAATGGAGTAGAGTATCTGAAAAAATGTCTCGCGAGTATTCTACATCAAGACTATCCTAACATTGAGATAATCCTGGTAGATAACGCGTCTACTGACAATTCCGTAAATTTTGTATCTTCAACATTTCCTCAAGTCAAAATTATTAGAAATAAAAGGGGTCTTGGGTTTGGTGGAGGTAATCTAGTTGGGGTAAAAGCTGCTAAAGGAAATAAAATACTTCTGGTAAGTAACGATACCTGGATGAAGCCAGACTTACTAACAAAACTGAATGGCTTTTATGATAAAAATTCTTTTAATGTAGTTGCTCCTTACCAAGCAGATTATGAAAGTAAATCTACTTATTTAAATACATCGCTTATCGATCCATTTGGTCATCACATTTATATAGATAACACAGAAACTCCACCATTTTATCTTACAGGAGTATGTCTATTTTGTAGAAAAGATTTTTACTTGAAAACCAGAGGTATGGATCCAAAATTCTTTCTGTATGTTGAGGATGCAGACTGGTTTTGGCGACTATTACTTTTAGGATACACATTCACCTACGTACCACATTCATATATTTATCATAAAGGGGGAGGGAGCACAGGGGGACACAACACAAAGAAATTAAAAGCAGATATATTCTTATATCGAAACAGAAATACATTGTATATGCTTTTGAAGAATTATAGTCTTCCAAGCCTATTTATTATACTTCCACTTTATATAGTAATTAATGTCTTTGAGGTTATTTTTTTTACTATTTTGCTCAAAATACATATAGTAAAAGCTTATGTCATAAGCTGGGTACAAATATATTCAAGGTTGAATGAAATCAGGAAAGAAAGAATTTGGGTACAGAAAAATAGGGTTGTTTCTGATGTTGAAATAATCAAAAAAATGTACAAAGGCTCAGCAAAATTAGCACACTTGACTCAATTTTATGCAAAATAAGATTTCGGCTCTTTTGGTCGTATACAACGAAGAAGCTGTCATAGAAAGATGTTTAAAATCTATAGAAAATGTAGTTGATGAAATAATTGTCATTCATGATGGTCCTTGCAACGATAATACTCTTAAACTTGCTCGAAAATTCACAAAAAAGGTACATGAAACAAAAGTACGGAAGGGTATTGGAGAATCATGGTACATAAAGGGTTTTAATTTGTGTAAATTCAACTGGATTCTTCGCATTGATGCAGATGAATACATATCGAAAGAACTACAAAAAAACCTGAAATCACTAATTGAATCTGACACATGCGATGCATACTCATTCGTATGGCCAATGTGGGATGGGAAAAAATACATCGATATGAGTTTTCTAAGAAAAAACTTTTTGTTTCGCAAGTCAAAAATCGGATTTATGGATAAATTCCACTATCCAATAAAAGTAAACGGAAGGGTTTGTAGGAGCGAACTTATTGTTCACCATAAACCAAAATATAATAATTGGTCATCAGAAACATTTGAGAAAAAGCAAAAACGCTGGGCAAAACTTCAAGCCAAGGATTTTCTTGAGCCAATTGAGAATAGAGAAGTATATAATCTGGATATAGATGATTTGAAAAAAGAGGAGAAAGTAAAAAGGCTACTATATACATTTCCATTTTCTGTTTTGATTGTGACCTACCTAATTCACCTAAAGGGAATAGTCGGTCAGCCAGCGATAGTTTTTAATAGAGGTTACTGGATATTCGGAAGGATCACAGCTAAATATAGTTATGAAGTTGCCAAGGAAGTTAAGAAACTGACTAGCAAAACTTTTTAGACAGAACCAATCATATGTTCCTTATTATTGACTCAATTGTATTATCTTTAATATTCAAGATATGGTTTTACACAGATGTAATTCTAACTCATGGTGATTGGATGTATCTATTCACAGAAAACCAGAAAGAAATGCTTACTTTGCCATACATTTGGAATTCAGCCGGGTTAGGTCAAATGAACCTTGGGATTACCATGTATCCAATTACGCTACTGTGGGGTAGTTTGGCTGGTTTTGGCTTTGGATTTACTGAAAGACTTCTCTACTTGATTCCTTCTGTTCTTGGAACCTATCTTGGAAGTTACTTGCTTCTTAGCAAGTATTTCAAAAATAGATACTCAAAACTTATTGGTAGTTTTGCCTACACACTCAACACATACTTTATGATTGCACGGACTGGACATTTGACTTTAATGGTCGGATTTGCACTGTCACCATTTATTCTATATTTTTTCCATCAATTTCTTGATAAAAATCGCACTAAATATTTAATTGCCTCAATCCTGATTGGAATTCTTACAAGCTACTATGAATTCAGAGTTTTTTACTTAGCTTCTATAGTTATTGTGTCGATCGGGTTTTATTCCGTTTTTATAACAAAGATAATTTCACTCAGAAGATTACTGGTAGTTTTTGGTATATTTTTTGGTTTGGTTTTCCTCGCAAATTTATTTTGGCTTCTTCCGTTTAAATTTACTCATTACTTTAGTACGAATGAAGTAACTGGTCGAGGGCTGTTTGGCAGCGGATACATGAGAATAGACAGGGCATTTAATCTTTTTCACCCATTCTGGAGTGGTAAAGAAATTGTTCCCTTTCAGGTAGAAAATATGCCTTTCTATATGTGGTTTATTCCACTATTTGCATTCTACGGACTATATGTATATCGAAAAAATCCAGTAGTTTTATTTTATAGCCTTATTGCTCTCATCGGTATATTCCTTACAAAACAGTCCGGCCATCCTTTTGCAGGCATTTATAGTTTTCTCTACAACAACCTTCCAGGTTTCAGTGCATTTAGGGAAGCAAGTAAATTTTACTTTCTAATTGCACTCGGATATTCAGTTATGATTGCAGCTGCCGTAGAATGGATTTGGAAAGCAAATCCTGCAATTGTCACATGGCATTCAGCAAGAAAGTATATCGTTATATTTATTCTAGGATTACTATTTATCTGGAATACAAGACCAATCTTAACAGGAGAAATTGATACTTTATTTGTTTCTCGAACTGTTCCAAGTGATTACACTTTACTTAAGAATAAGATCATTAAAGATGATGGGTTCTATCGAACATTGTGGATTCCAAGAGTTTCTCGATGGAGTTTTTACAACAACAACCATCCATCAATATCATTTGTTGATACAAAGTTACCTTGTCAAGTCAATGACGATTGCACTTTAATTTTAGACAATAACATTTCTGATATAGTCCTTGATACTTATGGAGTTAAGTACATTGTGGTTCCAATACAAGATGTCGATAATAATGATAATTTTTTTGTTCACTACGAGCATGGAAGGGAGTACTACATTGATAAACTTGATAAGTTACTTTACTTACGGAAACTTAATCTTGGTGATAATAACCTAGCAGTATATGAAAACGTTGAGTTTAACTCGCATTTACATTACTCAACGTCTAAAGGTAAGCATGAAGTAAAAAGTACTCAAATAAGTCCGTCACAGTACTCACTGATATATGACTCTGAAGAACTTACAAGCGAGTTACATTTTGCAGAAGCTTATCATCCGGAATGGAAATTAAGAATTGGAAATTTCAGTTGGTTTCAATCATTAATTCAAAAAGACTATTTTTATCCTGAAAAATATCACTCTAAGAGTAAAAGTGGGTTAAATTTATGGAAAATTGATAAAGAATTGTTATCAAGCCAACAAATTGATGACCATAACGTTCCAATAACAATTTACTTTGCTCCGCAAGTTTGGGTAAACGTTGGAATTATTCTTTCTACATTTACCGTATTCGGATTAGTTGCCTTATTGATTATCCTGATGTATAAAGACCATGAAAAATAACATATTTAAGACTATCATTACAATACTACTTCTAATTGGAATTTCGGCATTACTTTTTCAAGGAAATTACGTTCCTATTTATGGTGAAAATCAGTATACATTCTCTTATCTAGGTCATATTGGATGGATCATAACGGATTGGATTGAAAAACCATCATTGTTGTTTCAAAGTCACAACTGTATAGATTGTCAATACTTTGGCATGTACTCAAGATGGGTGATGCTGTGGCTTTACATTATTCTCCTACCGGGGCAACTTCTAATGATAAATCCATTTATCTGGTATGTCTTTATAAGCTTCGTGTTTCAATATGTGGCCATTAAGTATTTTCTTGAGAGTCTTTTCCCAAAGTCACATTTTGGCACTAATTTTATGCTAATCCTTTCTGCTTTTTTTACAACAATCCCTTATAAATGGGTACAAATAGGAATTCAATGGGAGTACCCATTTGTTTACTTCATGTTTTTTACAATCGTTGGAACATACTTTCGACTTATTCGTAACGAAAAGCTCACAAGACATCATATATTACTAAGCATCGCCTCAGCACTGCTTATTTTTAACATCAGCATTAATCACTTACCAATTGTTCTTTATACATTACTGACACTAACATTAGTTTCATTTTTTTCCTCTCGAGATAAAATTTCACTAGTAAAAATACTTTGTATTATATGTATTCCAAGTCTTGCACTTAATGTTCCCATTCTTATATCTCTTTTATCAAACCCCGACGTTACGCAGTTCGAAAGCTTCCACAGTAACGGATGGCCAGTCTTACTTTCACTTGGTTACCTTTCTGGCAAACATTCAAATAATTTTATTGCTCTTTCAACTCTAATTGGCCTGTCGACAATATTCTTTTCAATACTTTCATTAAAGAAAAAGTCATCAATTATATTCTTGCTCCTTACAATAATTGGATTATTTTTAGGAATACTTGGTAAAGAACCAATCTATCAGATAATTTTTGATAATTTCCCTCTATTTCATACACTCCGGTCGGCTTACAGGTTTGTTATTTTTGAACACATGTTTCTCGTTGTTCTTATTGGCTATTTGTACATTTACACAAGGACAACAAAAAACTATAAGTGGTTTAAGTATTTATTTACAACTGTGCTCATGCTGAATGTTTTGTTCATATCTCAAGATCTAAGAGTTATCAACTTCACCAAAATCCCAGAGGCGTATGAAGATACCTACACTTTTATCAAAGAGGATAACCATAGGTATATTTACTTTCCATCACAGTTAAATGTTAGCCATACAATTTCAACAGACTACTCATACGGTAATGTTCCATCTGAGTTTTACTGGTGGCAAAATCCATTTGAGTCATGGTATCCCTCGAGAAATGTCCACCACCCAACTCTTAACATGTCGGATTCGGAGCTTGATAGAAAAATATCGGACCTAGCTCACCAAAATAAGCAGGAGATGATGGTTGAGACTCTAAAGCATGCAGGTATTGACTATATAATTTTTGACGATTACTACTACTGGGCTAGGGAAGTTCCAGAATTTGACATCAGTGCATTTTTCACAAGAGACGAGCTTAGGTTAATGAGAAAATTTGGAGCAATTGAGATATACTCAGTTAATTAAAACTTACATGAAAAAGAGAGGTACAAATTTCATTCTCACTATCATTGGCCTGATGTTGCTGTGGCTCGGACTTTTAAGTGCTCAGATATTTTTTATCGAAAAATCATTCACCCTGCTCACTCACAATTATGATAGGGATGTATTTTACTTGAATAATGGAAGAGATAATACAAATACCACCAAACTTGCTGCAGAGTTTACTAGTAAAGATAATTATCTTGGTATAGTTTCCATTAACTTCGATGAAAATCAGAGAATGCACAATGGTAGTCTAATATTTAGCATAAAAGAAAAGGGCACAGACAGCTGGTACTATCAGAATACATATAATGCAGAAGAGTTAAATGACTTGTCTTTTTACCCATTTGGATTTCCTATCATCAACGATTCTAAGAACAAACATTATGTTGTGGAAATAGAACTTAAGAAAGAAAATCAGAGCAACACAATTATTAAATTGGGAAACCAATCTACAGCACTTGCTACTCACCATCAATTTCCCAAATCACCCTTGCTTGAAAATAATTACGCTTTTCTAGCGTTCCTTTCCAAGAAAATCGTCAATATTGTTGATAACAATTATCAAATTTTTGCGTCAATCATATACTTATATCCACTTACATTTTATGCACTCTGGAGATTCGGAAATAATAAACTTACGCATGTTGGACTACTTGCATTGCTAATTCTTACTATTTTGTTCGATGCAATCTTTATCAATGAGTTTGTTGATTTAGCTTATGTCACTATTGCATCGCTTTGGGTAATCTTTTCGAGAAAACTAAAGGGCGCAATTGACATAACATTTAAATTGGGATTCTCCATGCTGGGATTGGGTGCATTATCTCAACTACTCTACAATGATAGCTATGTAGAGAAATTTGCATCATGGGCGTTTATTTTCATACTTATAGCGGTTATTCAAAGCATGCTGGAGGTCAGAAAGAAGGACTGAGGACATTCTATTGCTTCTTATATGCATAGATTAGTACGTCCTGGAACATATTTTTTGTATTAAGCGGTATCTGTAACGAGCTAAGTTGATACTTATATTGATGCTCAAGTAGTGTTAGGAATGATGAGAGTACATTAGTATCAGATATATTGTGGTGATACTCAATCACTAACTCATCAATCTGTGAAAGTTTGTTCTTATTTACAAGATCATTTAAAACCTTTACTTCACTTCCTTCGATATCCATTTTTATAAAATCGATGTGATCATTCTTAATAATTTCACTTAGCTTAATCGCTTTAACTTTTACACTGACTTCTGCCATTCTTTCTTTATATGAGCTCATTATAAGACTACCCGGTGCATTTGAAATATAAAAATTAATCACATGATTTCTGTCAGATAGCGCGTGGTTGTACAAGGTCACATTTTTCAGTTTGTTTATCTTTACATTTTTCTTCAAAAGTTTAAATGTCCGAGGATCGGGTTCAAAGCAGGTAACTCGACTATTAGGAAAAAGGAATTTAAAGTACAACAATGAAACTCCAATATTTGAACCGCAGTCAAAGATTATAGGTTTGCTTTTGGATGTAGAGAAAAAGTACTCATTCTTTACAAATATTTCACCAATAAGATAATGCAAAGTCTGAAAGTCAAAACCGCTGATCTTAAATCCAACAAATATTATCGTTGTAGGTTTTCTAATCGGTAAGGTTAGTAGCAATGAATAAAGCGTGTACTCAGTTAAGATTCTTATCTTAATAAATGACTTAATTGGCGTTCTTATAAGGTTTGAAACGTTAATAAAATACATGAAAACAACGAATAACATATCTTTTATCGCTTTTGAACTAATATTGCTAGCATTGTATCAAAAAAGGTGCAGATTGTTAGCGTGGTAGAATATATCATCTATGCAAATTTTGTTAATAGGTGGGTTCTTAGTAATTGCATTTGTTCTACGATTTTTTGGCATCCAAAATAACCACTCCTTCTGGGTTGACGAGTTTAACTCGGGAACTCAAGCGCGGCTTATTCTTGACCATGGTCTTGGCGTTTTTACAAACAACGACATTTTCTTTGAGTTTCAAAATATAACAACACACTTTATCATCGCATTATTCTTTTCGATCTTTGGACAACACGAATGGGTCGCACGATTACCATTCGTTATTATTGGATCCTTTGTCCCTCTCGTCGTATATTTTTTAACTAAGCACATAGCAAACAAAACCACAGGTCTTGTCGCCGCCATTCTTGTTACGTTCTCATACTTCGAAATCACATGGTCACGTCAAGCACGAGGATATGTACTACTACAACTACTCATTCTTTTAACCATATATATCTACATTAAATACCTTCGATCCCAACAAAAAAACATCAAGGCGCTTCTTGGATTTGGCTTGCTAGTAGGTGCTGGCATGCTTACACATTACATGTATACAATCGTATTACTGGCCCTTCTTATTGACTATGCAATACTGCATCGCAGCAGAATTATACATTTGCTTTCGAACCCACTCTTGTACATTTTCCTCATTGGCATCGGGCTACTTGTCTATGGTACTGGCGGCATTGAAGGCTTTCAAGCATTCAAATCTGCGAGTTTTTTTAGTGCAAACAACGTAGGTTACTATCATTCATTCCTTTGGAGAGAGTATGGACTCATTACGTTTCTAGCGTTAATAGGGTGGGCGACAATATCGTTCAAAACGCTTAAAGAAACTCGAAGCATTTTACTATATGTTGTGTTGCATCTATTATTCGTCACCTTCTTCTTTGGACATCACATGTCTAAATACCTGCTGCCAATTTTTCCATTCCTACTTATTGGCGCAGCTATAAGTATAGTAACTCTATCAGACAGCGTAACCAAACATCTCAAAATATCTACGATAAAGAAATCACTCCCTGTCATTTTGGCTCTCTTTATTGTCCTTAACGGCCATAAGTTTGTTAACGGTCCACAGTCGTACTATTCAATTAATCATGATTTTAGAGAGATCTCTAACATCGACTACCACGAAGTGTATGAAAAAATTCTCCCAAATAAAGACAGGAATCCAGCTGTTATTGAAACGTGGCCTGGAAGACTGTATTGGTATATGGGTAACAACTATTCAAATGGTTATATGTTTCGCTGGGAAAACGAGGAAGGATTCGCTAATGGTCATATAAAAAAGACAGAGTTTTATATTGAGCATGGGGAAAAGAGACTCACCAAACAAGTTGGCTTCGTCGGGACCAAAGAGGATCTTGAAAAGTTAATAAAGAAAAACAAGATTGGCTTCCTGTTTATCGACGATTCATCACTTCCGCAGGACGTCATTCAATACGCTGAGAAAAACCTTAAAAAGGAGCTTTATCTTGACCATTATCCGCTCGACGATAACCCCTATTCAATCTGGCCCGCAACACTCTATAGCTGGGGGCTATAATAAGATATGATCACGTCACTTTTTAAACGATCAGGTGTGCATTTTAGCGGCTCCATCATAAGCAAAATATTTACTTCCACCGTTTATATCGTCCTCAGCCGGTTTATCTCACCCGCAGAATATGGCCAGGCAACGCTTGTTGTTACTTTTAGTATGCTCGGCAGTGTCGTAGGGGACTATGGACTCTCGCAGTGGTATCAGAAACAGGAGGATGAGAAGAAAGCATTCCGCTCGTTTATGCGCACACGCATGGTCCTCGCCGTCGCCACGTCGGTTACCCTCTTTACTCTCATCACATGGCTCGACTGGCTTCCGTTTAATCTCGCGCTCGTTACGAGCACCGTGTTGCTGCCACATGCATTACTGTCCATCGCTACAACCTATCTTATTCGTCATCAGGACGTCTTTAAACCAAGTCTGCAGCAGGTCATTCAGTCTGTCCCAATCCTAATTATTATGCTCATAAAACAACACTCCGTTACCGTTTTCGATGCAGTTACCGCATATCTTATAGGAGATATTGTTGCGGTCTGGCTTTTATTCCCTCGACACAAACTCTCTCAGCTGAGCGGAGCATATCTGTCGCTGCGAAAAACGCTCCGCTCGGCAACAAAATACGCGCTGCTGAATTATACGTCGGCTACCTATGCGCGGGCAGACTCAATTCTCGTGCGAGGATACCTTGGCGAAGCAGCGCTCGGCTTTTACGGACTCGCATATCGCTATCTTGAATATTTTGCACTCCTACCGTCATCCCTTGTCCAGATAACCTTCCCGATATTCGCAAGAGATTCAAAATCAGCGAAAAAACATATCTTTAAGCTTGCTGGATGCATGGCGCTTTTCGGCATAGTGTTCGGTGGACTTCTCGTATTCCTTGCACCCATTATTATCAACGCGTTCCACGGCTCTGAATATGCTCCTGCAATTATCGTCATGCAGATTCTGTCCGCAACACTGGTCCTTATGTTTATCAACGCACCACTTTCTTCCTACGTCCAATCCTCAGATCTTGTTAAAAAATTCCTTCCCTATGGCATTCTTAACACAGCGCTCAATGTGAGTCTTAACATACTTCTTATTCCGCAGTGGGGACTCCAAGGAGCTGCCGCAGCTATGCTCATAACAGAATGCACCGGCTTGCTTATTAATCTGTGGTTTACAAAACAACTGAGTAATAGATAATGAAAACAAACGTATCCGCCATCATCGTAAACTGGAATACCAACGAGAATCTCGAAAAAATTTTAGAGCAGCTTAAACCATCTGAAACATTAGAGATTATTGTTGTCGATAACAATTCGACGACACCACCAACAACACTTTCAAAACAACACAAAGACGTCACATTTATTTTTAATGATGCGAACAAAGGCTATGCAGCTGCATGTAATCAAGGTGCTCGTATTGCAAAAGGGAAATGGCTCTTTTTCCTGAATGCTGATGTGGAGATTGATAATGAGAGAGTGGGCGACTGTATCAGAGAAGCTGAGGAAAGAAAATTAGATGCCGCAAGTCCGCTTTCAGACAAAGAAGGTTACAATAAACCACTGCCATCGCTTGCTTCACTCATCGTCGAATTTTCCCCACTAAGAAAAATGGTGCCACTTTCATTATTCTCAAAAAAAACATTATTCGGTGGGGCACTACTGATAAAAAAAGAGCTATTCATAAAACTAAAAGGGTGGGATGAGCGATTTTTTGTGTGGTTTGAGGATAGCGATCTGACAAAAAGACTTTATAACAATGGCGCAAAAGTTGGCTGGCTCAGTATGCATATAGGACATAAAGGGGGAGCGTCATTTACGACACTTTCAAACCATAAACGATCAGCAATATTCTTTCAGTCTCTTTCTATATATCTAAAAAAGCACCATGGGGTTTTTGCGCAACGAGCTATCGGCATTTTGACAAAAAGATTTTGGCATGGCCATTTGTATCCACAGCAACACGAAGGTGTTTCAATAGTTGTGCCGAATATGAAGAATAAGATTCTGCTCGATTTTTTAAAGAAAAATAATGTGCATCTGTCGAAGCTTGATGAAGTCATCGTCGTCTCAAGTGATCTGGACAATACCACGCTTTGGGAGCTTCGTGAAGAATATCCCGATATCAGATTTATTTCTATCGACGAAAATAGGGGATTTGCTGCAACAGTGAATGTAGGTATGCGTACGGCAACCGGGCGATACATTGGCACCTGTAATGATGACACGATTCTTAATGAGGCATCGTTTACATTTTTAGAGCACATACCAAAAGATGCCGGGTCTATAAATCCCGTCATAAAAAAAGACGATGGGAGCATTGAGTCGGCAGGCATTATTGTGCTCCCAAACGGCAGAGCAGTTCCTCTCACAGAGACCTCATCGCAAGAATTTCAGGAAGTTGAGGCGACCAATGGTGCATGTGTGGTGTACACAAGAACTGCACTTGAAAAAGTTGGATTGTTTGACGAGCGGTTTGGTTCGTACCTTGAAGATATTGATCTCGCGCTTCGATGTGCGAAAGCAGGACTACATAACTATGTCCATAACACGTCACAGATTACACACCTACAACATCAAACATCTAAGTCGCTGGGAGCAAAAAAACAGTGGCTCGATTTTAAAAACTGGCTACTCGTTATCGCAAAGAACTGGACAACAGAAAAATTTATTGCACATCTACCACATATCATTCTAGAAAGACTCCGCAATTTAAGCGGCATAGTAAAATCGCTTTAGGATTTCTCGTAGAAGGTAGTTATCGTATCAACGACATACCGACACTGTTCCGCAGTTAGCTCTGGGTATATTGGAAGGGATAGCATATCTAGCGCACACGCTTCGGTAACAGGCAGATCGCCCTCTTTATATTCTAGGTACATTGTTGCGCGCTGCAAATGTAAGGCGACGGGATATGGAATGCGCGTATGAATTTCCTGCCTTTTCAAATACTGGTGCAATCTGTCGCGGTCTGGAACCCGGACCACAAAATAATTATAAACACTCTCGCGATCGGGGAGAGTAGGAAGCGTTTTTATAAAAGGAATTTTTTCGCTCATCAGCTTCGTATAGTAAGCAGCAATTTCAATTCTCTGTGCGTTCCACTCATTAAGATGGTGCAGTTTAACGCGTAGGACTGCCGCCTGCATTTCGTCAAGGCGAGAGTTAAGACCAATAATCACATGGCGATATTTCGCATCTTGGCCATGATCGTGGAGCAAACGAACCATTGCCGCAATTTTCGGACTGTTCGTTGTTATAGCACCACCGTCACCGTATGCGCCTAGATTTTTTCCAGGGTAAAACGAAAAGGCAGAGAAGATACCATAGGTTCCGACTATTTTACCTTTGTAATAGGCACCATGTGCCTGACAGGTATCTTCGATAAGATCTATGTGATGGTCAGCTTCACTAATGATATCTTGAATTTCATCAATTTTTTCTGGCTGGCCAAACAAATGCACCACGATAACTGCGCGGGTTTTGCTGGTTATTTTTCGCTCTAAATCAGTCAAGTCTATACCGTAGTCGTCTTCTTGAATATCGACAAGGACGGGTTTTAAACCATTCTCAACAATAGCAGTAATGGTAGATAGAAAGGTGTTTGATGGAATGATAATCTCGTCACCAGGCTGAAATCCCAACGCTCGTATACCGATCAGAAGTGCGTCGGTACCTGAGTTAACACCGATACAATAGCGTGATCCGATGTATGCAGCGAACTCTTTCTCAAAAGCTTCGACTTGTTTACCATGTATAAAATGCCCTGAGGTAAGCGTGTCTACCAATGCACGATCTATCTCTTGTTTTATTGATCGATACTGGGCGGCTAAATCAATGAAAGGTATCATTTATGTGTGCTTTTCAGCGTAGGGATATAGTACACCATGAGTTCACTTCCGTAAATATAAGTAAGTGCATCAGACTGTGTATAATTACGATATGATACCGTTTATTGGGCCGGATCTTGAACAAGCAATACGCCACACGTTTCTTTTAACGTTTCTCCATAACGCGTATCCGATCGGTCTTTTTTTGGGTATTGTGGCTGGTATTGGGTATGCGTTGTATCATCCAAGTCGAAGAAAGATTTTGTTTGTATTGGGGCTGTCGCTGCTCCTGCTGCATTTTGAATATCAAAAACATATTGTGGATCCACTGCTACAACAAACGCAAGTGACGCTTACGACGGTAACGCCAAGATGGAAGTTTATTTGGTTTACTGAGAAATTTATTACGAAAATTGTGCCATTTATGTTATTCGCCGGAGGTGCTTCTGCAACAATCTTCTCGGTGCTTTTTATGAGGCGTCATGTACAAAAAAAGTGGCCTGTAGTATAATATGCACCGACGTCTGTTACGGCCACATATAGGAGAAGTACAACCGTGGCATTTAGTGACTACGAGCAGAAAAGCGTTTCCGGCAAGACCGAAGCAGAGGCCCTCGCAAAGGCCGACAAGCTCGTCCAGCAAGGATGGACGATCATGGCCAGAGTGATCAAGCCCGATGGCCAAACGCGTGTCGATCTCTGGCGAAAAAAGCCTGAGATAGACAAGAAGCAGCAAAGATAATCAGACGTAGGGACGACAGTCCCGATTGCGCTTAGGCGCTATGCGCGGCCGGCCCCGGATCCCGGGGCCGGCTGCTTTTTCAATTTTTTAACAACTTCTTAATATCCTATAAGATATTTACAATCGTGAGATGAGATGCTATCATGATGTATATGACAGGAGACAAAGATGTACTAAAACTATACAAACTACTTTCTCCATTTGAAAATCAGTGGATAGCAAGTGATCTTAAGAAAACGAAGGTGTATGCTCATGCAGAATCCTTTTTAGACTTAGATGCTAAATTATCTAAATTACATAACATACCTTCAGATGATATTTTACTCAGTTTTGTTAGTCCAAGCTATGAACCAAGCTATTTCCAAAAGAATCCAGATCAGATTTCCGTTAAAAAAAACATACTATCTAAGTGAGGACAGAAAAGATGTCGAGTTTCTATATAGACCACTCATAAATATTCATATTGGCAATCCTTTGAACAAACGAAGAAGTTTCAAGCCCATCGAATGCCTCGTGGACTCTGGCGCTGATTTCAACTTATTTCCAAGCACCATTGCTGCATCGATTGGTATTTCGAAAATAGAAAATGAGGCTACGATATCGTTTAGCGGTTTAGGAAATAGTGTATTCATTGGCTACAAACATACCTTATCACTATTTCTACCACATAAATTTGATGTCGATGTATATTTCTCTACACTTCAAAGAGTGCCGATACTTGGAAGGATTGGTTTCTTCGACCAGTTTAGGAGAGTAGTTTTCGATGAGCATCGTAAGCGTCTACTGTTTGATACGGTGCAGATGTAGCTATGCTATAATAATCACATGCAAAAAAAGATTGTTGTGACAGGCGGGGCAGGGTTTATTGGCTCACATCTTTCCCAGAAACTTCTTGACGAAGCCTTCGATGTGCATGTCATCGATGACATGAATAATTTCTACAGTCCTGAAATAAAAATGCAGCATATTACTGCGCTCTCAAAAACAAAGAATTTTTACTTCTACGAAAACGACATAACCCATGGCAAAGACATGATGAAGATCTTTGAGTATGTGAAGCCGCAGATGGTGGTGCACCTCGCTGCGCGAGCCGGCGTTCGACCATCGATAGAGTTTCCCGAACTCTATGCCCACGTCAACATCCTCGGCACATTAAACCTTCTGCAAGCAGCAAAAAAAGTCGGCATCGAACAGTTTATCTTTGGATCGTCCTCGTCAGTCTACGGCAACAGCCCAGACGTCCCGTTCACCGAAACCGATCCATGCAACCATATGATTTCACCGTACGCCGTTACCAAACGAAACGCAGAGTTACTCTGCAAGCTGTATGCAGAAACCGAGAAAATTCCAACGACAGCACTGCGGTTCTTCACCGTCTATGGACCGCACCAACGACCCGATCTCGCTATCCATTCATTCATGAAAAAAATTGTGAACGGCGAACCGATACCAATGTTTGGCGATGGAACAACCGCGCGCGACTATACCTACATTGACGACATTGTCGAAGGAATCTATGCAGCTGTGCAAAAACCACAGGCATTTGAAATCATTAATCTTGGCAACTCTCATCCAATGCAGCTTTCTGAGATGATTGCAGAAATCGAAAAAGCGATGGGAAAGAAGGCAATCATCGATCAACAACCCATGCAAAAGGGCGACGTTGAACGTACATTCGCGAATATTGAAAAAGCAAAAAACCTCTTAGGTTGGGAACCAAAGACATCATTCACAGACGGAATTCAAAAAATGGCCGAATGGTATAATGAGACCTATGGCTAAGCCCACCGACCCATCAAAACATAACTATATGTTCTCCGACGATATGAAGTTTCTTCAGAAAGTCGTAGTCTTTCATCCAACAGATCCAAATAAAATACTTATTTTAAAACGGTCGATGGATTCATTTTCTCGCCCTGGCGACTGGGATTTTCCTGGAGGGAATGTACTTTTTGGCGAATTGCACGAAGATTCTGCTCTGCGCGAAATTAAAGAAGAAACTGGTTTAGTCTTATCTGAATTACATCCAATTCAGATCATCTCGCGCTTTAATGAGCAGGCTGACATTTATTATCTTTTTATAAACTATCGTGCTCGTGCAAATAGTGATCAGATCACCACAAGCCACGAGCACACTGAATACCGCTGGGTTACCATCGAAGAATTTGAGGCGTTGCATCCTGTTGATTTTATGCTTGAAACAGCAAAAGCAGCTTTCAACCATACTGTATGAATCTATCGACATATCTTGTAGACAATCCAAAAAAGTTCCTCATCTTTGATTTAGACGAAACCATTTTGTGGCTCCGGCTCCCATGGCAATCGTATGTCAGAAATATCGAAGAAAAACTTACCTCGGTCAATGCAGAGATTCTCAAAAAATATCGTGACGGAGGTATGAGTCTTTCTGAGCTGCAAAACGCGTATGTTCAAACTGATGACAGCATGCTTACATTTCTTAAAAAATATAACGAGGAGTTTGAGAGTCAGCTTGAACGATATGACCCAAACATACAACTCATAGATTTTATTAAACATGATGCAACCCACATACTTTATTTGTGGAGTTCTAATTGCAGAAAAACAGTTGAAAAAACGTTGGAAGCAGAAGGAATACTTCACAATTTTGAAAAGTTGGTCACAAGAACGGATGTATCTTATATTAAGCCAGATCCCGAAGGTTTTTATCAGTTATATAAGAAGGGTAACAGGCTTCAAGATTATTTATTTATAGGAGATAGTAAGGCAGACAGAATAGCCGCAGAGAAAGCTGATATAGATTTTTTTGAAATAAACTACTTTAAACTCATTGCGTAACGACTTCTTTAATAAAGTATTTCTTTGCACGATTTACTTCGACAAGGCTCGCTGCCAATACCCCTGTTGAAAACAGTTGCAAACCGGCAAGCAAAAAGAAAAATCCAACAAGTGGCCAGATTTTATCCGAGAGATAGTAGTTGTGAAATATCCGCGCATACGCCATTAAAAACAAAATGGCAAACCCAATCACTATTGAAACAATCCCAAGGGATCCAAATATTTGTTGGGGGCGCGTGGCAAATTTTCGCCAAAACCACATATATACTAGGTCGGCAAATCCTTTGAGAGGGCGCTTCCAAGTATATTTCGATACTCCATGTAGGCGTTCACGATGATTAACTTTTTCCTCGGTAACCTTGAAACCTCTCCACAGTAAAAGAGCGGGAATAAAACGGTGCATCTCACCGTACAAATCCAAGTCATCAAACACATAGCGTTTATATACTCGAAACTGCGTACCTGCATCATGCACGCCATCATGAATAAATTTTGCACGTAATTTTTTCCATCCCCAAGACAAAAAGCGTTTTGATGATGCGTCCTTCCGCTTATATCGCCATGCACACACGGCATCGTATCCTTCTTCAAGTTTACTAAGTAAAACAGGAATGTAGCTTGGATCATCTTGACCATCGCCATCCATAGTAATTAATATATCTCCGGTTGCATGTTTTATCCCTGCATCAAGTGCCGACGACTGACCAGCATTTTTTCTTAAACGAATAAGGGTAATAGGTGATTTTGCTAATAATTCTTCCGCAGTACCATCGCGTGAGCCGTCATCGACAAAAATAATTTCGTAGCTTTTTTGTAGCTTTTCCATTTCAGAATGAATTTCATCGTAGAGCGCTCCTGCATTTTTTGCCTCATTAAAGACCGGCACGACAACGGAATAGTTAAGGTGTTGTTTCATTTTTTTTCATGAGAGAAATATTACGCATATATATGAGTGATTGGAGAATTGTTGCAACAAAGAATACAAGATCACGACGTACAAGAACATAGGAAAATAACATGACTGATGCAATAAGGCGTAGATACCAAAATTCAACGGGAAGGTGACTCTCTTGTTTTTTTTCTGATTTATACCACTGGACGATGAAACTCAAAAAGAAAAGACCTTGAGCAACAAGCCCCCAGATGGTCCAAAAATCAATCTTAAATCCAAAAACTATCATGAATGTGCTTTTCTATTGCTCTTAATAATTAGCGAGAGCGTGTTAAAGAGTATTATATAGCAATAGGGGAGAATAAGGATAAAATAGCGCATATAGGGCGCTTGAAATGAAATATACGCCACATAGAGTAACGGAAGTAGACTTACGAATAAGATGGGAGATATTTTTTTCCTATACACATAGGTGCTGATAAGAAGTGTGATGGCCGTAAGAGGCCATAAAAGTGGCCATTCAGGAACTTTTATCACATCGTTATTCTGCCACCACATATGATGTTGACCGGTCATAAAAAGATAGATAGCATCGCCTGGCACGCTTGAAACAGAATGATTAAACCAATACTTGAGTGTCTTAAGTTGGAAAAATATGATATTGAAGGGGGCTTGAGCAATAAATGAATGTATATAAACAGCGCAAAAAGTTAAAAATGCGATAAGAAGATGAAGAGTAAATTGGCGCGACATAAATTTTTTTCGTAGGAGATTGTATGTGGTGATGCCGGCGATAAAAAAGAGTGCTGTTGACCAAAACTTAGATGCGGCAAACGCACCTAAAAGTATGCCTTGGAGAATAAATGATCCCGGCATATAGAGATGTGATAACACGTACGCAAACGCAAACATCGACTGGCCGAGATCGAGAAGCGCATGCTGCGACACATCGGTAAAGACGGGGTCAGCGATAAGAAACAAACACGCGAGATAGGCGACCCAGGATTTTTTTGTGAGGAGCAGCGCGGCAAAATAGGTGAGTGCAAGTAGCGCGCTGCCAAAAAATAACTGAATAAGATATGGGTTTCCAAATAAGCGTGTGGTATATCCGTAGAAATATTTAATGAGGGGAGGATGTTGAAAATTATATGCTGTGGGATCAAAACCATACACATACAGATACCCCGCAGCCATATGGATATCCTCATCAGAAAGATACACACGTCCCGTCACATGTCGCGTAATATCTTGAGATTTAAAATATTGTTCCAGACGAGTTGGTGAAAACTTGAAACTAAAAATATGCGGCGCTACATAGTACATGCGCACATAGTAGATAATAAGTATGGAAAGAATTGCTGCGAGAGTCCAAAAGAGAGAATTATTCTTTCCAGCCATGTGGATGCTGGGTATACCAGGTAACTAGTGATGTTGCGCTCTCAGCTAGTGATCGCGATGGTTTCCAATTAAGTACACGCGCGGCTTTTTCAGTCGCCGCGACCATCGTCGCGTACTCTCCCTGCCGCGCGGGACCCTGTTCAAATTCTGGAAATTTCTTTCCGGTTGCATCCTCAACCGCTTTAATAATTTCCAAAACAGAGTTACCATTTCCTGTTCCTAAATTAATTGTCTCGTTCTTTCCACCAGTCCATAAATATTCCAGTGCCTTAATGTGCCCTTCATTAAGATCAACAACATTGGTGTAATCCCGAATCGGTGTGCCATCGGGAGTCTCGACCTTTGGACAGGTGAGATAAAATTTCTCAAGTCCGAGGATGCCGCGTATGGCATTTTGCATCATATGAACTGATGGTTTTTTTGAGTCGCCGAAAAGCCCATCGTCAGAAGCTCCGCATACATTAAAATATCGCAGTGTCACATAATGAATATCTTTCAACTCTCCGAACCAGTTGATCATTTTTTCAACCATTCGCTTGGATTCGCCATAAGGATTGGCAGGATTTGTTGGATGCTTTTCATCAACGGGTACATACTCTGCTTCACCATAAACCGCACACGTCGAGGAAAACACAATGTTCTTAACCTCATTCTCGAGCATAGATTTGAGTAAAGATAAGCCGATGGTGACGGTATTAAAATATTTTCCAGGATTCTGCATTGATTCGTTAACGGAGCAGGGAGCTGCATAATGTATGACACCATCGATATTTTTCTCTTCCCAGAAAACTTTATGAATGCCCGTTTCGATGGAGGTGATATAGTATCTAAATTTCTCTTTACCAAACTTTTCTTGGAGAAGTTCGAGCGGCTCTTTGTAGCCATTTGATAGATCATCGACTGCCACTACTTCGTATCCGCTCTGCAATAGCTTATATGCGCCGTTTGAGCCAATATAGCCACCTGCGCCTGTAAGCAATACTTTCTTCGCCATATATTCTCATTATAATACACTAAAGAGTGTTTTCAGTTATATAGCCGTGATAATCTTTCGTATGTTCCTTCCTCTGGCACCTTACGTGTCGGCAAGAAAAAAGCAAGCATATAGCCTGCTACAAATCCACCAATGTGTGCAAAGAAAGCGACGCCTCCATCGTTGATTTCAATCGTCGCCAGACTGCTGACGCCGCTGATAATTTGCAGGAGAAACCAGTAGCCTAAAAATATCCATGCAGGGAGAATAACTCTATGCCATAAGCCGAAGAAAGAGGGGACAAGTGTAACAATGCGCGCATCTTTAAATAGTTTTAGATATGCGCCTGTTACCCCTGCTATGGCGCCGGAGGCGCCAATTAGTGGTATTGAGCTTGTCGGATCGATTATATATTGTGCTCCGACAGCAGCAATGCCGCAGATTACATAAAAGACGAAATAGCGGAGATGGCCGATCCTATCCTCAACATTGTCCCCGAAAATATGCAAGAACCACATATTGAAAATGATGTGAAGAAATCCACCATGCATCCACATGGATGAGATGACCTGATACCAGGTTGTCGGATCGATAAGAGAAAATCGTGAAGGCACAAACCCATGAGCGATAATAAATGCTTCGATATTCGGAGCACTCAGCTGAAGTATAAAGACGAGGATGTTTGAAATAATGAAGAAGTAGTTAATGAATGGAAATGAAGTTCGCTGATTGGTATCATGAAGTGGAATCATACTTTAGCATTATAGCAGGATGCCGGACACGATCCTCACAGGACCAGGTCCTGTGATATACTATTCATATGAACAAGAAACTCGTACAAACATACGCGGCGCTTGTTGCAATCACACTCGTTGGTCTTCTGCTCGTGAAAGAGCTCGATATTTCGTATCCACTCGACGTACGTACCTCACCTCGCTCAACTGAACTCTCCGTAGTTGGTGAGGGGAAAGTCGAAGCAGTCCCAGATACAGCAACGGTTACCGTCGGCATTACAGCGACAAACGTAGCAACAGTTGCCGACGCTCAAGCACGTATTGACGAAGTCAATAATAAGATCATTGCAACTATGAAAGAAATCGGCATTCCAAAAGCAGATATTAAAACTTCAAACTACTCCATCTATCCCTCGTACTCGTCTGATCCACAACCAAAGATTTCTGGCTATAGCGGCAATGTGAGCGTCACCATAAAAACCAAGCAGATCGATAAGATCTCCGATGTTGTCGCACGAGCCACAACTGCAGGAGCAAACGAGGTGCATGGCGTCAATTTCTCAATTGATAATCCAAACAGTTTGCGAGAACAAGCACGAGAAGAGGCTATCAAAAACGCAAAAGAACAAGCAAATAAACTTGCCAATCAGCTTGGTATTAAACTTGGAAAAGTAACGAACATCATAGAAGCTGACCAAGGTAGCATTATTCCATATTATCAAAAGACAGTAGCTATGGACTCGGCCATGGGCGGGGGTGCTGGACCTGAAATAGAACCTGGCTCACAAACCATCAGCACCATGGTCACCTTATTCTTCGAAAAGCGATAACATGAAAAAGCCTGAAATCTCCTACGATACTTTTGCGCAGCTCGACTTTCGAGTAGGCGAGATTCAAGATGTAAAGCCTGTTGATGGTTCTCAAAAGCTTCTTGAGCTCACGGTCGATCTTGGCGAGGATTACGGCGTCGTTACTGTACTATCAGGCATTGCTGCATGGTACACAGCTGATGATCTAATGGGTAAGAAGACGCTTTTCCTAGCCAATCTAGCACCACGTCCCATGATGGGAAAAACATCCCAAGGAATGCTTATTGCCATCGATACACCAGAACATGAGGCTAAATTAATCTTTCTTGGATCCGATTTAGCAAACGGACATAACCTCTGCTAAAGAGTTGATTTTGAATATATGGCCTATCAGATTAGGCTAAACATATTGTTCGCGGACGAATAAAATACATACTTCATCAAGACACAAAGCTCTCTCCACAAGATTGAAAAAGGTCCATAATTAGCATTGTCGACCCGTGTTTGCTAAAAAATGCATTTTGGGCATATGGCCTACTGCAACTGTCTAAAGCCCAATGAGCAACGTGATGAATAAGGTATCTCAGCACATCCTTGAGTCGCTAAATCTTATAGTTTTATTGAAAGGTCTTATATATTTTCTTCTTAGAATTTTGTAGTTCTATTAAAGACTGTTACAATGGTTACTATTGATATTTATCTACTATATTGCGTTAACTATAAGTTATTATAGTACTCCAAGTATAATATACATGTGAAAAAGGCACTCATTATCACAGGACAAACAGGAACAGGGAAGACAGCCCGCGCAATTCAAGAAGCCCAGCGAATTTCTGGAGAGATTCTTAACGCAGATGCACGACAAATATATAGATACCTCACTATTGTCACTGGTAAGGATATTTCGTCGAGCGTATTCATAAAAATAGAAGACATACCTATTGATCAAGAACGATTAGCCGCCATCGGATACTATACCATTGATGGTATTCGTGTCTGGGGCTACGATCTCATTGATCCAAGCACACATTTTTCATCATTTGACTATAAGGTAGTAGCTAATCATATAGTAAGAAATGCTATATCTGAATCAGCAACTCCTATAATTGTTGGCGGCACACACCTCTATGTAAAACACATCACTCAAAACTTCAATATTGATGTGCCGCCAAACTGGCAACTTCGCGAGCAATTAGAAAAACTATCTATTGCCGAGCTGCAGAAGAAACTAATGTACATAGATGAGTCGACGTTTTCAACAATGAATGCCTCAGATCAGCTTAATCCACGTCGACTCATACGTAAGATAGAGATAGCATCACATATCAATACTTCCGTGACTAAGAAGAGAAAGCCACTATTCGAACCTATACCTTACTATAAAAAGATTGGCCTCGCGTTTTCATCAACCGAGTTATGTCGTGATGTAATTGCAAGAAGAATTGAAAGTAGGCTAGAAGCAGGAGCGCTTGACGAAGTAAAAAGGGTTTTACAACTAGGATACACTTCTGCAGATCCAGGACTCAAAGCAATAGGTTACAAAGAGCTTATTTCCTATATCGAAGGAGCCACAACGTTAGATGAAGCAAAAAAGGCGTGGCTCACCGCTGAGGTTCAGTACGCGAAGCGCCAACACTCATTTATGAAGCAAGATCAAGAGATTGAGTGGGAAATGGTATAATATAGGCATGAAAAGGGTAGTAAAAAGCCAATTGACTCAGTTTCTAGAGTTTGTCAGAGAACAAGGTGTCATTGGTCTCGCCATCGGTTTTATGCTCGGCGGTGCCATTACAAAGCTCGTGAGTTCTTTCGTCCAGGATATTATAAATCCAATTGTAGGTATTGCTCTTGGTGCAGCAGATGAACTTAACAACTCGTATATTGAGATTGGATCTGCAAAAATACTCTGGGGACACTTTTTAAATGCAACTATCGACTTTATCATAGTCGCAATTGTGGTGTACGTCGGAGTTAGGATTCTTGGTTTAGATCGATTGGATAAGAAGAAAGAGTCTTCAAAATAAATTCCACGTTTTCATTTTGGATCGTAGAAAGAGGTATCATAGCAAGTGCTTCTAAGGCAGTTTCCTTCTCCTTCATTATCTGTCGCATCATTTCAGCATTCTCTTGCACTGACCAAAAGTGATTATGTCGCCCCTTATATCGTACAAGCAGATCATTGATTCGCTCATCGAGAGAGAGGATTCCGTGCGGACCAACACGAAAGTCTGCGTAAAACACAATGGCAAAGTTATAATCCTTCTCTAACGCCGCGAGTGCGGTTGTCATATTCGCCGTTGCTGACAACAGCTCTATAACATTCTGGGAGACGCCAAGTTCTTCAACAATTCGCGTTGTTGCAATATGATCATCCGCTCCATACTTCCTAATAAAATCGTCTTGGATACTTTTCCAATAATCCACGTCCTCTTCAGGTATGAATAATGGCTTGTTTAAATCAAACTTCACAATATTACCCATATCATGAAGCAAAAGCGTTTGGGTAATCATATCTTTATCAATGTCCATATCAACCTCAGATCTGTTACTCAGCACATCGGCAACATAACTTCCGAGTGATGCAACGGTGTACATATGTTTCTGAAGAATAGGAGGGATAGTATAGCGATCGTATATATCCTGGATACGCATAATTATAGAGTGTGCGTTACTTTGAACCTTCAAGTCTCTTTAGATCCGCATCAACCATCATTGCGACCAGTTCATTAAATGTCACCTTTGGTTTCCAACCAAGCTTTTCCATTGTTTTCTTTGGGTTGCTGCGAAGATCAGGAACTTCTGCAGGGCGCATAAAACGTGGATCTTGTTTCACATATTGTTCCCAGTCAGAAATACCGACGTGTTTAAACGCTGCCTCTACAAACTCCTTTACGCTATGGTTTTTTCCTGTGCCGACAATATAGTCGCCAGGTTCGTTTTGCTGCAACATCAAATACATAGCCTCAACGTAATCTCCTGCAAAACCCCAGTCCCGTCGCGCATCCATATTGCCTAGGCGGAGCTCATTCGCAAGGCCAAGTTTTATTCGTGCGACGCCATCAGTAATTTTTCGAGTTACGAACTGAATGCCGCGAATAGGGGACTCATGATTAAAGAGAATACCATTACAGGTAAACAAACCAAACGACTCTCTAAAATTAATCGTCATCCAATAGGCGTAGATCTTTGAGACACCATAAGGACTGCGTGGGTAGAATGGTGTATCGTCTCCCTGAATGCCATCGTTATGACTAATACCAAACATCTCAGAGGTCGAGGCTTGATAAAACCTGGTTGTTGGCGAGAAATACTTTATCGAGTTAAGTAAGTAAAGCACACCAAGCGAGTTAACTTCTGTCGTCATTTTTGCAAGGTCCCATGACGATCCGACGAAAGACTGTGCGGCAAGGTTATACACCTCATTCGGGCGAAGAGATTTTATGAGATTCATAAGCGATGACTCATCGGTCATATCGCCCTCGACATACTGAATTTTATCATGCACACCAACATACTCAACATTCTCAAAGTTTGGGTTCGAATAACGTCGTGTCACGCCATATACTTTGTAGCCTTTATCAATAAGTAGTTTTGCGAGGTAGGGACCATCTTGGCCTAAAATACCCGTAATGAGCGCTGTTTTTGCCATAATTGCAAACTATAGCACAATACCTGCTTGTATACAAGATAATTATGAAGTAATATACAGATAATGAAAGCCCCAGAAGTACTCACACAACTTGAAGAAACACTTGAATTGTATTTTGGGAAAAAAGCTCCTGCAATGCCTTCAAACATCAAAGAAACACTGGTTAATATTGGACCATGGATATTAATGATTTTATTGGTGTTATCGGTGCCAGGTCTGCTAGCCGCGTTCGGCGTAGGTGCAATTCTAAGTCCCTTAAGTTATTTTTATGGTATTTCGACAGGTATTAACTTTTTAGCTTCGTGGATCATTTTGGTTGGCATTGTGATTTTGGAAATCAAAGCATTGCCAGGACTCTTTAAACGCCAAGAATCCTCATGGCGACTTGTATACTATGCCTCGCTACTAGGATCTTTGCAGAGTCTTATCTCATTCAATATGCTGAGTTTCGTAATAGGAACTGCCCTCAGCATGTATATACTTTTCCAGATTAAACCGCTATATAGATAAGCTGTCCTATGGACTCAATCAAGCTGCATCTAAAAGACACCGTTACAAGAAATGTGCTCATCAACACGTTCGGCAACTATGCAGGATTTATTATTGGTGGACTCTACACAATTCTGCTTTTCCGTTTTTTTTCTCCTCATGATTTTGGTGTACTAAGTATATTGCTAGCCATATCTTATCTACTTTCAAATCTTTTAAGTTTTGGTATCCCAGCGACACTTTATGCAAATGTACCCATGCTACTCCCCAATAAAGCAGCTGCCCAAGATTTCTTAAAGAGTAATTTTATTTTCCAGACGACGCTTGCTTCACTGTCGCTTCTTGGCATATATGTTGTCCTCCCACACATTGATCTCATCTTGTTTAAATTCGACCTTCCACCTTACTACTACGCAATGATGTTAGTCAGCACGCTCATGTATATTTGGCAAAATTTCGTGCGGGACAGTCTGAATGCGGCTGAGCGATTTTTTCAGATAAACGCCGCAAATACCTTTGCAAATGTCATTCGTATTGTGTTAATTATCGTGTTTGGTTTTCTTGGTATGCTTACTATTCCAAACACCATATTTATCCTTGGTATTGTCGCACCACTTGCCGTGTTTCTTATAGTGCTTCCTCAACGCAGAAATGTCGTTTCTTCGCTTGTGCGACATCGCATTGATCGTTCACATATTAAGCTTCGTTTCACCATGCCATACTTTATTTCAACACAGCTTTATAATCTATCAACACGTGCAGATTTACTTCTTGTTGCATACTTTCTCACAACAGTCGATGCGGGACATTATAGTGTTGCCCAACGCGTCATGTTTGTCATTATTACCTCTATTGACAGCATAACGCAGGTACTTTCTGCGGAATTTTCGAAAGTTTCAACACGAACTCAAATTCTACAACTTATAAAAAAGGCATGTTATTATATGGCGATACCAAGTGTTATATTGCTCGCCCTTGCTTTTTCACCCGCATTCCTATATCGACTCTTCATTCCGGAATCATATGAACCAAGTATTCCTCTTATAAAGTTAATGAGTTTGACCTACATTCCATTCTCTTTTGATGCTGCATTGCTCTTATTTTTCCTCTATACACGTAAGAAACCAATGTTTGTACTATATACGAATATTATTATGCTTGCTCTTGTAACAGCGTTTCACCTTTTGTTTATACCTCGTTTTGGTATCACAGGACCTGTTGTATCATTTGGCCTTACCTATGTGTGTATCACGATGTTTATTGTGATGGGGGTGATCCGCGAATTCCGTCTGCTTAAGGATAAGTAGAACCCAGAAAAGAATAAAGGAGTACACCATTGTGTTGTCAAAAAGACCCGAGACCATAAAGGCGGTAAGTAAAGGAGCGGCTACAGTTGATCTTCGTACATATTCGTCCCATAGCGATCCAAGCCAATGAATAAAAAAGACAAAACCAAATATTCCTGACGTAGCAAAGATAAAAAGATAACTGTTGGGAACGCCTGCACCCGCATTATTATGAAATTTAGATGGTTTTTCATCAAAGTATTTCGTGCGCGCGTAGCGATACGCATTGTAGCCGACGCCGGAAAATGGGTTTTCTTTTATGATACGAATGGCTTTGCCATATTCTTGGCTACGCGCAGATATTGAGGCAGTGCGGAAGAGGTTTGCCCCTTCAGTGGGGAGCGAGGTTGGGAGAAAAAGAATCCCGCCAGCAATAAGCACAAAAAGAGCAAGGAACAGAGAAAATTTCTTTTTTATCGCGCCGAGGGCAATCGCCGCAGCGATTGCAACTATAAATGCGCTTCGAGAATAGGTTATAAGGAGCGCGACAAAACCCAGTGACGCAATTGCATAGTCGACCCACGTACTTTTTTTGCCATCAGGTCGGCAGAGCAAGGCGACTAACATCATAACTAAGAGCACGCCAGTGAAATTTGGATCGAGCAAACTTCCAAACAATCTCAGGTAATGATCATCCCATCCGAGATAGAGAAGATAACGCAAATTCGGATACAACACATACTGAAATAAGCCGATCCC
Source organism: uncultured Gammaproteobacteria bacterium (assembly GCA_964612595.1). Taxonomy (GTDB): domain Bacteria; phylum Patescibacteriota; class Microgenomatia; order UBA1406; family HO2-37-13b; genus OLB23. The sequence continues at coordinate 45,617 of CAZTFB010000004.1, forward strand.
TACAAATCCACCGATCAGTACGCGAATAGCAGTATGTGGAATGCGGTATGGCATAAACAGTATGCTCGTAAAAATACCAAATCTAATAATATATAAACTCGCCACAAATAATTCACGGTATGAATAGAGTGGTGACGCAACAAGCAAGGATGAGATGAGCATGATAAGGACATACATCGTTGCTCTCGCTAATGATTGTGCATGTAGAATGCGTCTATGACGCCATAGGTAAGGAAGATGTACGAAAAAAATCAAACCTACTACAAGATCAATGAATGAAAACTGTGTTGCACTAAATAATGGTACACGCACAATGTTTCCGACCCAGTAAGATAGTATAAGGAATATATTGATCATTTTTGATATTTTTCTATACGAACATTTCCAGCATTATCTTCAACAATGACATAGTGGGTGATAGCTTTTTCAACCGGCTCATTGCCAAAATACCACATAAGATAGCGATAGTTTTGAGCAAAATCTCCTGCAAAGTGATCGTTGGGTCCCTTACGTTCTAACGTGTACTGCTTCTTATTTGTATCTCTCACAATTTCTCGTGCTATGCGCTCCTGCGCAGAAAAGGGGACAACACCTCTCGAAGAGGTTGCTGCACCGGTGAGATTGTACCAGTCAATGCTAAATAGATACATAATATTGACAAGGAAAATGAGTACTGTCACTACTTTTAATACTTCGAGTCTTTTATGTACCTGATAGAGATAGTCAAACGCTATAGCAACGTATATAAAAACAAAAGGGATCAGCGGCAGAAAGTAATGGTAGGGCGGCTTGCCGTGAATAAATATCCCGATCAAGCCGCTGCAAAAAAGAATGTGCAATTGTACATAAAGTCTTCGTTTCTGTGAAGGAACACCTCGTGTTGCCCTTATCACAGAATACACTACACCAAGTACCAGTAATGTCGTAAACACGACATATTCCTGAATAACGACTTGTGTTAAGACGTGCCATATTGCCTGGAAATTTTGCAGTGCTGTCGCTGTATCAAGAGTGTTTTTTGGGTAAAGGCCAAGAAACCCTGCAATACGATAGGGAAACCACAATGTAATGTTGCGCAACATAGAAAAATTGTGCTGTGCATCATAAACTAGTAGAGGTAGTTGTGGCAATAGAAACGCACCGATAGCCATACATATGGCATAGCGCGTGTACAGTGCTCTGTTTAGATATATAGTAAGTAATAAACCAGGCAAGAGAATAATAGGAGAAAGGTGAAAATGTATTATTGCTCCAAACAATAATCCTGTTGCTACAATGCTCTTCGTCGATGACGTTTTTTTCTGATTAAAAAAAACGTACAAAAGTAGGTAAGTAAGCGGCAGTACGAGTGAAAAAAAACGCGACTGGCGCGTAATGAGTAGCAAAAATGGCGACACAACAAGTAATAGTGATGAGTATGTCGCTGCGACAGAGGAAATATACTTTTTTACAAAATAATAATTTAGGACGGGGACTAAGCTTCCTACAAAGGCAAAAAATATCGCACCAATAATCGGATGATAGCCTCCTGCTGCAAGAATCGGTCCGAACAACCAATAAAATAGTGGCCCAAACGAAAGCCATTCATGCGAAGTCGGAGGTCCTATCAGTGGGAGCGCGTGGTTGACAAAAAAATTCTTTATCGCGAGATAATTATGTCCAAGTTCACCTTCGAAAAAAAGATTCTCACGTATATGATAGAATCGAAAAAAACCGGCGAGGATCAATAGTACATACACCATATTCCTTGAAGGTATAGTATAAATGAATATGTTCAAAAACTATTTCGAACTTGAAGACTACCGTGAACAATGCGCTATACACAATAAAAATAAGGCTTTTCTTGCAACATATACTGATATAACACTCCCTGAAATTATAAACGAGAACACAAAAGAAGAATGGGAAACACAGCTCGAAGATATACCCCATATATCTGATCCGATGACACATGATCGCATATACACAACAAGAAAGTTCATCGAACAAACTCCATCACTGCATTCCATCTTAGATATTGGCATTGGGAACGCTTGGGTTGAAAAACAACTGTTTGCCCAACATCCAGGTGTGTATTCATTTTCAGGTTTAGATATAACACCACAGAATCTAAAAAAACTTGAACAATCACTGCCCGGGACCTACTATGTTGGCGATGCTCTGACACTCCCAAAAAAACTTCAATCCGCATCATTTTCATGCGTGCTTTTGCTTGAGGTACTTGAGCATATTTCTCCCAAAGAAACCTTTAATGCCCTTAACAACATTAAAAAACTATTAAAACCAGATGGCCACCTTATTCTTTCAGTACCTGTATATGAAGACCTTGAAGAAAAAATTAGAGAGAATAGAAATTCGAGCAAACATGTGCGTCGCTATACGCCGCCCATTATAAAGAAGGAACTGGAACTTGTTGGATTTAAAGTAGAAAAGGAGTCTGTCTTTTATGCATTTTCATCGTTGTATAGAGTAAAATCGCTCATCGCATATCTGACTGGTTTACGAAAACCAAACGTACTGCTTATCGATGCGGTCCTCGCGTAAGCTTCAGTGAATATAGAGCTGCAAGTGATGCGGTAATGAAAAGCGTACCTTGTGTAATAACCGTCGCCCAACTTGCGCCGATGTAGGAATGCGACGGAATAAGAAGGATATTACACAGAATATTGACGAGAAGCGTAGTAAGTGAAGAGTAGAGGATAAACTTTTCACGCTTGTGCACAATGACTATTGTATAGGCGTAGCCTGCAAGTATGGTGAAAATAGCTCCTAATGAAAGTATGCGAAGCGATAGAACAGATGAGATAAATTGATCGCCGCCTATGATATGAATAAGGAAGGGTGCTGTTATGTATAGAAGTAATCCGAGGCCCCCAGCAAGGCCAAGCGTCTTAAAGATCGTGTCTTTTGTGACTGATTTCATAAATGGAAGAAGTGTTTGAGTATATAAACCTCCAATGACAATAGCTAACTCAAACGGCCTGTATGCGACCGCATACATACCAACATCTGAGAAAATTTCAGGCGGATAATAATAACCAAGAAAGATGACATCAAGTCTAAAATAAGCAACACTTATGAGCGAAGCTAAACCAAAGGGCAATATTTCGAGAAGCGATGTTCGCAATATGCCAAATGACGACATATGAATGCTAAGGGGGATAGAGCGCTTAACAAAGAAAAAGGAAATACCTGATGCAAGAGCGCCAAGCAGTAACAACGCTTCAACCGATGCTCCACGCATAGACCCAATTGCAAGGGCAGTGAACATTATGAGGGCAAAAATTATCTGGGATTTTGCCGCAGAAAAAAATGCCTTTTTTCCTTTTTGATATGCAATTAACCCGTTAGACAATAAAAAGAATGCGTGAGAAATTCCTGCGATCATAAACGATATGCCCCCAAAAACGGAGATCGCAATCATGCTGCTTGCTAGTAGTGCGCGAAGTCCAAGATAGCGCGAGACTACTGCGTCACGACGGTGTGCTGCTTCGCGCATAATGAGACTATCGATGCCAAAGTCTGCCACAGTCATCAGTAATATAGACATTGATATTATGTAGCTATATGTACTCATCCCTGATGGGGACAAGCTACGTGCAAGTAGTGAAAATGCTGCGAGGCCACATAATGCTGCGCCAATTTTCCCAATAAACTGCCACGCGGTTGCCTTAGCTATAGGTGCTCTATCAGCAATGCCGATGCTCATCCCTGTCATAACAGCCACATCGGCTACTAACTGTAAAGCGGGTAGCACGATGAGTGCATATGGATGGCGCACATAACGATAATTTTTTTGGACAGCCCAAAGTATGTATAAAACGAAGGCTGCTATGAGAAATATCCACGCAGCAGGATAATAGAATCCCATTAAAAGTGCTCCTGCTGCAACAACATACCTGCCAAAAAGAAACGGTGTTTGTGGCCGCACATATAGGGCTTGACCGTCGCCTCGGGCATACATAAAAAGCTGTTCCGCGACGGCAGACCATGTTGATTCTTGCGGCCAGGTCACCAGCGCCCCTTTCTTGAGCTCAAAATATAACCCTACATCTCGCATTCGTCGTGCAAATATAAGATCTTCACAATAATCTAAATCTTCTGGGTATCCACCAACCCTATTCCACGATGCCTTTCTGAATGCGATAGATCGCGAAGAGGGGAGATAAGCATCGTTTACTTTGTCGGGCATCACACAGGTATATGCTGCCACAGATTTTTGAAATACGTTCCCATCACCCGGTTGATAATATCCCGAGACCACATCAACGGTTTTATTTTTAAAAGGCTCTGTTATATTTCGTAGCCAATGTTTTGATAGCGAACATCCCGCATCACTTACCGCAATGATGGGATGCGAGGCCTTTTCAATTGCTCTATTCCTTCCTTGTGCTCTATTACAATCCAGACGCATCACGATAAAGGGAATGCGCAGTTTTTTACATTTTGATTCGTATGAGCGCAATACATTTACTGTCGCATCGGAACTCATCGCATCAACAACAACTATCTCATCAGGACGTCTCGATTGTAATAACAGCGAAGAGAGCAACTTGTCCACTCCGGCTTTATCGTTTTTTACCGTCGCTATAAAGGTTACTTTTTCCATAGGTCAAGATAGTCATTTACAATCACATCCCAAGAAAAAGTTTTCTGCGTTGCTTCAGCTACTCGTTCTGCATTCCAATCTTTCTGGAGATTAACCAACTTCTCATACACGTTGTCAACCGTGATGCTCATCACAATGTTGTTTGCGAGTGGAAATGTCTCAAGGTACTCTTTTTTTAATGTGTTATCATAAAAAGCTAGAACTGGTTTTCCAAACGATAATGCATCGATCATAGTTAAGTATGATGATGCACACACAACATCCGCATCGATAGTTGGTTGTACAAGATCATCAACAAACCCATGAACATCTCCATACTTTTCAATACTTTTTCTATGCGGACCATCGCCATACACATCAAGTGTGTGTGAAACCTTATTCTTTTTAAGCTGCGCAAAGAACTTCACATACTGTGGAAGGCCAATATCGCTTGTGAGTCGTCCAATAAGCACAAAACGAAGTTTTTTCTTAGAATAGGAACTTTGCGATGGCTTGGAAATGATGTAGGTTGATCCTCCATAGATCACTTTTGTTGGATGGGTACCATACCATTTCTGAATATACGCACCGACTTCTATGGTTTTTTTTGAGAGCAATGCGCTCAATTTACGAAGAAATACTGCCTTTTTTGTGGGAGGCACGACGCCCTCATATCCGTGAAAAGTTGTATAGACTGGCTTAAAGAATAGTAAAAAACGTACTGGCAGATACCAAAAAAATACATCATGAACATGCACGATATCTGCAGAAAGAAAAAGGGGGATTCGACGGATCATCTGATACCAAATGCGAAACTTTTTCAAAAAACCGGGTTTTCCAAAAGTAAGCTCCTCATCCTCTGAGAGTACGATTATTTCGTGACCCTTCGCTTTTAACCTCTCAGAAATTTCTTCAACATGGCGCTCGACACCTCCTATTGACGGATACGAGCGAGCGCATATAAAGACGATTTTCATGTTCTCATTGTAGCAGAGAGGTTGTGGTACACTTGAGCTAGATGATCTGGCTACTTTTAGCACTAGGACTGTTGCTTCGTATTATCTCACTTGATCAGTCATTTTGGCTTGATGAGGCAGCCCAAGCAGTACTTTCACGTACACCTATTTTGAATGTAGATTATGCTGCCGACTTTCAACCACCTCTATACTACATTCTTGCGCATGCATGGATGTTTATTGGATCATTATTCAACATTCATCAAGCAGAGTGGTTTCTTCGCCTTCCATCGGTGTTTTTTGGTGTTGCAACAATCTATGTTACGTATCTTTTAGGAAAAAAGCTTTTCTCAAGAAACGCTGGACTTTTAGCAGCAGGATTCCTCGCGATTGCACCCTTTCACATCTATTATTCCCAAGAATTTCGCATGTACGCACTCTTAACCCTTCTGTGCGCATTATGTTGGCATGAGCTTATCCAGAAGCGGTGGATTGCTCTTTCTTTTATTGTATCGCTGAGTCTATTTACACACTATTTTGCTTTTGTGAACGTAGCTGTCATGGGAATATATTTGCTAAGTTCAGGTGAGAAAAGAGGGTTTGGTTATGTACTGGGTGGACTCATCCCATTTTCATTATGGCTACCAACGCTCCTAGAGCAGATAACTACGGCAAACCAATTACTATCGCTTTGGCCAAAGTGGTCCGAAGTAAGCAACGCAGGATTTTTTAAATTTCTCCCGCTATTGGCCGCTAAATGGACAGTAGGTATGATTAGTCCTGAAAACAGAATGGTGTATGCGATAGCGGTAGGAATATTTGTTAGCATAGGCGCTATCGCTGGCTTTTTCTATGTAAAAGCTCTGATGAAGGGGGGTATATCAAAAAACAATTCATATCGTGTACTAGTACATTATGGACTTGTCTCTATCCTTATAGCGTGGTTCGGTGGATTATGGTTTCCTGCTGCAACGCCAACAAGAATACAATTTGTCCTCCCGGCAATATATCTTATAATCGCGCAAGGATGTAATCGTGTACTAGTACATAAAAAATACAAGCGCATTATATATGTGGGGATAGGCCTACTCTGCGCGATACAGCTTTTCTTTACTTTAGACTATCTTTTTATGAAGAAGCACCATAGAGAGGACTGGCGTGGCGCTATAGCGTACACCGACGAATACATCTCTACATATAAGTTAGAAAGCACAGCAGCAATTACCATCTTCGATAATAAATGGGCCCCAATGGACTGGTATAGCAAGTTCCCACATAATTACTCCGGAGGAACGTCGTATGATAAGGTGGAGCACATAATTTTATTTACTTACTTATTCGAAGTGTTTGACCCAAGTAAAAAAATTGAAAATGCATTACAAAAAGACTACAAACTAACCCAAGAAAAAGATTTTAGAGGTGTTGGAATTATTAAAATTTTTTCAGCTGTTCATGACCGTTGAGGGAAGTCGAACACTACCTGTATTTGGTGGTATTGCAACTGTTTATGACACACCACTTTGTCCGAACAAAGGATTAAATGGCCCAATTCAAAAAGCGCCTATTTCTGCAAGCGGCGTCACCGTTGGAGAAGCGGCGCGCGAATTTGGTGCAGCATCGTTTATAGACTATATCCATTCAGGATCTGACATAGATCCCTATGGCATTCCTGCATCATTGGGTATAGGGTTTGCACCACATATTCGCTCACGATATATATCATTTCCCATGAAGAATGGGGGATATGCAGTTACCTTTAATGTCCCCCATATCGAAACTGGCATGGAAGGCCATATGGTCGGCGTCGCACTATGGGCACAACTCTTAAAACGTTTACGTGAAGAACGCCCCGAGATGCTTGCATACACGTTTTATGAAGGAGATAGTGGGTGGCGATCTACAATTGATCCATTTCTTAATGTAATGGCAACTTCATTTACCACTTCCTTGGTGGGCGGTTTTTCAGAAATTGGCGATGAAAAAGAAGCACAAATTGTTGATGAAGTTCATAAAGGAGAAGTTTTAGATGGATTACCAGCAGAAACTGTGCAACATATCCGAAGATTCATTAAGGATGGCGTAAAAAGAGGGCTTGAAGAAGGCAGATCTGCACTTCACATACTCTTTGCTACGCACAACCGTCTTAGTTATGAGGGATATATGGATAGAAGAAATCCTCGATAACGCTATGAAGCTTTTTTAGCCGTCTTTTTTGCGACATTCTTTTTCTTATCAGTTCCTACGAGTTTCTTTATATCTTTTTCAAGATAAGCAGTTAGTTTCTTTAGCTGATCCTGTGGAAGTTCGTGATCTTCTTTAACCTTATCGACTGCTTGCAATGCTATATCTTTATATTTTGCTGTATCGAGTTTTTTATAATTCTCTGAAAGTTTATCGAGCTGAGCAACAACTTCCTTTTGAGCCGTATGATAGAGTTCAACAGATTCTTTTGATACTTTACCAAAGATATCTTTTACTGCTGCATCAGGGTTTTTTGAAATATCATCATAAAGTTTTTTTGCATCTTTGCGAAGTTCTTTTCCTGCTTTAGGAGCTAAGAAGAGGCCGGCCACTGCACCAGCCGCCGCACCGAGAAGAAGTCCAACCCCAAGTTTAGAAGTTTTTTTCATTGCCATAGATTCAGTATATCATACTATCTATCTTTTGTGTATTCTGTAAGTAGTGTCTCCATTTTCTTCCTGATGGCACGGTCTAAATCAACCCCCAGTGCGTTAGCGAGGCTCGTTGAAGCGATAATTACATCGCTAAACTCCGCGTAAAGATTTGCCATTTTAAACTTTGCGAGCTTAGATTTTCGTTGCAGCGCGAGCACCGCTAATATTTCATTTGCCAGCTCGCCAACTTCCTCTTGCAGCTTAACCGTTTTCATAAGAATATCCTTTTCTTTCTTTGTAAGAGAGCGAAATTCGATACGTAGTGCCGTTTCATTCTGAGCTAACTTCTCTTGCAAACCCTTGATTGTTGTGGGTTCTTTGTATTCTTTCATACGTAAAGTATACCAAATACGGTATAATAACGCTGTTTAGACAGTTCTCGTAGCTCAATGGATAGAGCGTTGGTTTGCGGAACCAAAGGTTGGAGGTTCGATTCCTCTCGAGAACACCAAAATGCTAGCTCAACTTGAAAAAGAACTCTTACAGCTCAAAGATTCAGAGAGAGGTGCTCTTCTTCAGCGATTCTTCAAAACAGGCGAAGGTCAATATGGTGCAGGTGATATTTTTTTCGGTCTTACCGTTCCACAATGTAGGGGATATGCAAAAAAATATGCCGGTATGGCGCATGCTGACATCACAAAACTCCTCGCTTCGCCGATTCACGAAAAGCGACTCATTGCACTCCTTATCCTCGTACATAATTTTGAAAAGGGAACCGATGACGAAAAAAAACGCATCTTTGATTTCTATATTAAATCGCTTAAATATGTCAACAACTGGGACCTCGTCGATCTAACAGCAGGAAAGATTGTGGGTAGGTATTTATATAAACTTGATCGCTCGATTCTATATACTTTGGCTCGTTCTAAAGATCTGTGGGAGAAGCGAGTAGCGATTATTGCTACCTCACATTTTATAGGTAAGGGGGAATTCGATGATACTTTAAAGATCTCCGAAATTCTTTTACATGATTCGCATGATTTGATTCATAAAGCTGTGGGTTGGATGTTGCGGGAAGTGGGGAAGCGGGATGAAAAAAAAGAAAAGGATTTTCTTGATAAATATGCCAACGTTATGCCACGAACGATGCTTCGCTACGCGATAGAGAAATTTCCAGAAGCGGAAAGAAAAAAATACCTGAATGCTAAAAACGTCGTATAGGCTTTTGTTGTCCTTGCAATAATTGACCCATAATGGGTCATATACAGGGTCAATTTTACATAGTGGTTCTAAAGTGGAGGTAGGATGGCTTATATTGCTTTACAACATGCCTCGACTTATAATAGCCTACAGAAGAACGAATTAGGGGTGTAGTTAAATGGTATAACAGAGGTCTCCAAAACCTCTATTGGGGGTTCGATTCCCTCCACCCCTGCTTTAGATTGATACAAAGCTCCGAATAACACTACGACCGTGAAGATTCTTGTGAAGAATAGGTCCCGCAGGATAGAAAGATACTTATAAACACAAATGGCGTGGGGTGACCGAAGTCATTTTCCCCACGCCATTTGCACGAATACTGCTCTGTTGCGGCTTACGCCGCGATGTCGCCCGGGTTCTTCCAGTCCTCGGGCGTGATGTGTGCCGCGAACAGCGGGCCCACACCTTCTCTGAAGAACACGACCAGGAACGGATCGGTGATGCGCAGGTCCGGCTTGAAGTCGCCTCCGCCTCCGCGAGTCACCGCCACGGCCGTGGCACTCTGGGCGTGGGCGCCGACCTCGTTCATCCGCAGGCGATTCTCTTGGAGCGCCTGTGAGATGACGGCCGGCCTTCCGTCATCGCCGATAGTGCGCAAGCCGAGGAGCCAACCGATGTCGACCTGCTGACGCACCTTGACCATCGGGAACACCAGCCCTCCGAAGGTGTCGAGGTAATCCGAGTCCACCGCCCGGAGAAGGCGACGCGCGTCGTCCATGAGTCCGAAGACACCAGGGCTGACCGACTGCTGTGCCATCATCAGCACCTTGTCGGCGCTCCGGTTGGTCGGGATCATGACCGCCGGTCCCGAAGGTCCGTTGAAGAACGAGAGACCCGTCTTCTCGAGCCGCACCGCCGGGTACTGCTGACCCGTGGTCTCAGACATGAACGTCGTTGCGGTTCCGCGCACCACCCATTCGACCAACAGGTCGAGCACGGCGGCCGCAGCGAAGGTGTTGTCCGGGAGCTCGTTGAGCTGGATGGTGAAACCCCGATCGCGCAGGAACTTGTTCACCACCGAGACATCCCAGCTGGCGATCGCATCCATGAGATCAGCGATCATCTCGGCCCGCGTCTGACCCCAGAACTGGTTCAAGAACGCGGCTTGGTCATCGTTGTCGGATTGCCACACCCGACCCCGGCCCATTCCGGGCATGGTCTCTGCCGCGAGAAGCGCGGCCACGATCGAGAGCGGACAGGTTGTGGTTGTCATGCGAAGTCTCCTGTAATTGGCTGTGCTGTCCATTCCATATGAATGGACAGAATACTTTTAGCGATGAATCGCTACCAATATACTATCCATCCATACATGCAGAGTGTAAACGTGCAAAAAAAATAGCCCTGACTAGGATAAACTGCAAAAGCGTATCTTCATCAAAGCTAATAGAATAATTATAACATAGTACTATAGGATGTCAAGTAGACTTGAGCTCAAAAAGGTTTAAACCTAGCCGAAACTTGAGTCAAAATAAGTCCCAACTTCGTTCACTAGCCCCTGCTGTTTGGTTATAATTGTCTTATGCGAAAGAAACCTCAAATAATTGAAGATGTTGGATTTGATTTTCATTGGGATGTAGAAAAGGTATGGAAACTTAATATTCCCACTGAAGAAATCTCTAATGATGAGCTTACATGGCATTTTAATGTTCCATTTCTTTGGTCAAAACCTGATGGTTACTATGATTTAAAGCCTCAAGATGTGATAGATCATCCAGACATGTATAAAGATGAATATGCTCGAACTATGAATGTGGATTTGAGCTATCCGATTGATATTATGCATTGGAGAGGAAAATGGCTTATCTTGGACGGATTACATAGACTCATGAAGGCGAATATTGACCAACTGAAGTCTGTGAAAGTCAGAAAAGTAGATAAAAAATATATCCATCAGATTGAAAAATAAGTCCGTACTTCATGCACCAGCCCCTGTATTTGCTATAATCACGATATGATCCTCACTCAAAACACTCCATTTACTCTAGAACAAATCGACCAACTAAAAGAACAGTTTGAAGTATATATAAAAACTGTCATTGATATTGAAAAGAGGATATGTTCGGCTGGAATGGATCGCCATTTTGAAGGAGAGGCAATTTTATTGGATCAAGGCTCGCAGCAGAGCGATATATGGGGTGGGGGCATTGATTTAGAAACGAAAGAAATAGACTACAATTCATTCGTTAATATAAGACCACAGGACAACAATACAAAAAACGAAATTCAGAGTGAAGTGATTAAGAAGAAATATAAGGAACTAACTGAATATTTTTTTCAACAAATATTATGACAAACAGTGGAGGTGATACAAAAATGCTTATAGGCTCACTCTCCAATGACTTGTTTAGAGTGGCCAGTCTTTCGCAGAGAGGATCAAGCCAAGCTGCACAAAAATTTCTTATCGAGGCAAAGCGCTGGGCATTACCATTAAAGAACCATACAACTCCAAAATACATTTCAAATATTGTTCGTGACATCTCTAGTAGAACCGATTCGGATATTTCACTTGCATCTGCTGAAAAATACTTGATGTATGGCATTCTGCTTCAGAACTATACATTACATGCAAAATAAATACCTAGTATGATATGTGCATATGGAACATGAGCGTATTGGCGTTTGCATTATTGTTTTAGACAAAGAAAACCGAGTTCTTCTTGGCAAGAGAATAAATAGCTACAAATCTGGAATGCTTGGCATGCCCGGAGGGCGACTCGAATTCGATGAACCTCTTGAAGAGTGTGGAAAAAGAGAGTTATTAGAAGAAACGTCACTTCATGCAAAAAACCTTCATTATGTAGGCGTTGTGAGAGAGTTACAAGAAGGCTACAATTATATTCACTTTGTCTTTTCTTGCAGAGAGTATACAGGTTTTCCTCAAACAATAGAACCAAAGAAATGCGAAGGTTGGGAGTGGTATCCGCTCGATAGTCTTCCAGACATTGTGGTGCCAGGACATCGAGCAGCTCTTGAACTCTATCTCACCTCGAGTATAACTGTTAAAGAGCTACTAGCAGTGGAATAATAATTTGCTGAATTCTGACACCCTCTAGTTCTCTTGCCCTGCGTTTCACCCTAAGCTATCCTGTATAATTTTATTACAATGACGCGTTACTTGCTTATAGCTGTTCTTATTGTTCTAGGCTTTACATTGACGTTAACACAACAGGCGCATGCCGATTCCCATCAAGAAGAAAATTCTATTGGTTTATCAAATGTCCGCGAATTATATAGGGATCTTGGTCCAGTAAAGCTCTTTAATCTTATGCTCACCCCGAAATCAAAGAGGGGAGTTTATTATCATTACGTATCTGAAAACGCAGCAAAAACATGCGAAGCACCAAATGCATGGTATTTTGAAGGACTCCTCGAAGATGATATATGTCAACAAATGAAGGCAAATGGGCTTAATGTAGTATGTAACACCGCTTGTCCCGACAATCGTAGAACAGGCATAAAATGTGGACTCGCACATGAGTGCTGTCGGCCAGCTGATACACCTGAGGAAACTATTGAGAAACTCTTTCCGTTTAGGTGTTCGCCAGACGGTACAAGCAGCGGTATTCAATATTGTTCATTCTGAGTAGGTATATGCGTGAGAACAACATTGAAGCGCCGTAGACGAGTATTAGAATCAAATACTTACTTTGCGTCACTTTTCTGATAAAACGTATAGTACAAAACAGGCACCAAGAAAAGTTTTATTATCCCCGAGAATAATAGCCCTGCAATAATAGCTCCTCCAAGACCTTGCCATAGCGGATCAGCAAGCGTTATTGGAATTAATCCAAAAATAGTTGCGAGCGACGTTAAAACAACTGGCTCCAAACGATTCCCAGCCGCATCGACAATCGCGTTTTCAAGCGATAGACCTTCTTTTCTATTGTCATTTATCTTTTCAATAACCACAATTGCATGAGTGACGACAATGCCAAAGAGTGCCAATATACCAATCAACGCAGGGAAAGAAAGGGGAATACCTGTTAATCCAAAGATGTAAAACACACCCGCAATCGAAACAGGAATAATAAGTAATGCAAGGAATGCTTGTCTAAACGATTGAAATTCGATAATCATCGTTATCACAATCAAGAGCGCCGAAAGAATCATCGCTTGAAGAATAGATTGGACAGATTTTTGATTTTCTTCATTCACCCCTCCGGTTTTCCAAGAATAGCCTTCAGGAAAAGAATACTGTTCCGCAAACTTTACAAGGTTTCCATTCAGTTGATTTACATTAAATCCTTTAGCAGCACCTGCATATACCGATAACGTTCGCTGCCCATTTTCACGTGTAATTTTCGTAGGATTGTTTTCAAGTTGTATCGTGCCTAATGCAGATAATGGAATGTAATTTCCTTTGTGTGGAATTGATAATGACTGAATATCTTCAGGTGTCAAACGCTCATAGAAAATCCATTCAACGGGTACGTCATCAGATTGTTGGCGCAGTGTATCAAGTTCTATCCCACTCGCATAGGTACGCAGCCACAAACCAATGGTACCCATCGAAATATTGTGCTCTGCCAAAGCATCCATATCTGGTCTAAATACGAGTTTACCTGTTCCTGATTGCACGCTTCTATTTGGATTTATGATGCCCTCCTGTTTTTCCAGATATGCAGTAAAATCATCAGCAATCGCACTCAAAGTGGTAAGGTTCTCGCCAATCAAATTAATCTGCACATCAGCTCCAGCTGGAGGTCCACCCGATACTTCCTGTACGAGCAGGGTGCCATTTGGATAGTTTTTTAGTGTCTTTCTCAAATCTTCAGCAATATCCTGCGATGTGCGCACGCGTTCATCACGATCTTCAAGCGTTACTGTAGCCAACATAGCATTATTTTTTTGCGCTCTTCCTTGCTGTGCATCAAAGGTAGCGCCTGTTTCGATCGTTACAAAAAGTGCTTCTGGCACAGTCCTCAGCGTTTCAGCAAATTGAATTGATTCAGTATTGAGATGTTCAAGCGATGTACCAGCGGGTAGTTCGAGAGAAACATACAATAGATTTTCATCCGTCTTTGGAAAAAACTCGGACTTTACCAATCCACTACCAACAAGTACATACGCGACAACTACAAAAGCGAGGATAGCACACAATGTTTGAAGCCGCTTTGTTCGAGAACGAAGTATAGAGCGAATAAGCACCATATATTTCTGTGCTATTGTCTCAAGCTGAATAATACCGGATTCAGAATATGTACTAATTATGTTTGAGAATGGTTTGAAGATCCTTCGTAATTTTTTTGTACGTGAAAACACACCAGCTTTTAATATGTTTCTACTAAGAAAACCAAAATAGAATACACACAAAGCTATAACATAGGAATACACAGCCACCGGTGAATTTGGGATAAGAGCAGCTGTGATAATGATGAGAGCTACAATACTAAGATATTTCCCCATACGCACAACACGGGCAGGTATCTTAAGGTCAAGAAAGACCATCATAAGTGGTATTGTGATAAAAGTTGCAATAGTTGTTGAAGAAAGCATCGTTGCCGTAACCACAATTGGAATAGGTTTGATAAATTCTCCAATAATCCCGGATGATAAAAGAAGCGGTACAAAGGCCCAAATTGTTGTAACAGTTGTAGACCACAAAGGAATGATGAAATCTTTCCACACAAGTATGGCCGATTCATACGCTGAAAATTTGCCCGTCTTATAGTAGCGCGTCATTGCAGCGACAACAACGATGGTATCGTCAATAAGCAGCCCAAGAGAAAGTAACAGGGCAAACATAGTTAAAAAGTTCAGTGTTAAGCCAAGCCCATGAATTATGGTAAATGCTGATAGAAAGGTGAGAGGTATTGTTAATGATGCAATCAGTGCTTGGCGAAGACCAAGAAATACGAAAAGCAACCCAAATACCAGAAGAAGTGTTGATCGAAATTCTCCAAACAACTCGTTGAACTGTTTTGAAATATCATTAGCGGTATTCATAGTTGTTTTAAGTTTGAATTGATCCTTCTCCTGTGCAAGCATACGATCCACCACAATTTTGGTATCTGCCGCTGCTGCATCAATGTTTGCACCTGAGGTTTTATAAACAAAAAACGAGATTGAGCGCGAAGGTTTTTTTTCTCGATCTGCGAAAATAC
Organism: uncultured Gammaproteobacteria bacterium; assembly: GCA_964612595.1. Lineage (GTDB taxonomy): Bacteria > Patescibacteriota > Microgenomatia > UBA1406 > HO2-37-13b > OLB23. The sequence continues at coordinate 61,140 of CAZTFB010000004.1, forward strand.
TTAGCGGCTCATCTTTTCGCGCCTGTAGTGAAACCTTCGCAATGTCTCCTAGCTTTATTGAGTGTCCCTCATTTTGGATACGCATAGATCGCACATCATCTACAGACTGAATTTGTGCGTTGATGGCAAGTGAATACGATAATGTCTCTGTTGTAACTAACCCAGCGGGATACGAATGGGTTTGTGCCTTTATTGCTTGAGATAAAGAGAATGGATCTAAGTTATACTCTGATAGTTTTTCTGGATTAAACAAAACCTGGATATATTCTTTCTCCTGTCCAGCCGTCACCACACGACTAACTTTCGGTAGCGCATCAATAGCTTTTTCTAATCGCTTACCAAAACGCATGAGCGATGCATCGTCTTGTTCGGTATAAATGATAAAACTCCAGAATGGTTGATCCTCGAAATCCACAACTTTTACAGAAGGGCTTGTTGCATCCTCTGGCAAATCATTAACCGCTGAAACGGCTTTATCAACTTCATTAAGTGCCTTATCTGGATCTGTGTCTGAGGTAAATAATAGTGATATCGCCGATACATTTTCAGACGAAATTGAACTCAGTGTGTCAGTGCCTTTAATATTACTTAGCTCATCTTCAAGTGGAATCGTAATGAGCGACTCAATATCTTCCGGCGTACCACCAGGAAGAGCGGTAACCACTGTCACAATAGGGATCTTAATTTCTGGATTCAATCGTCGGGGAAGTTGGAAGAAGCTCACCGTACCAAGTAAACAGATCGACAAAATAAACAAAATGACAAATCTTACCTGTGCAATATAACGGGCTTGAAAACTCGAAAATAGCTTTGTATCAAATGAAAGTGAATTCAGATATGATACAGATTCAGATATTTTTTTCTTAATTGGCATGGAAATATTATTTCGAAACGATAACAGGTGTTCCCTCTATAACAGATCTATCAAGAATGATTTTTTCATTGCTTGGTAGACCAGAAACCTGTATCAGTGATCCGAACACGGTTCCCAACTGAACCTTTTGAGCCTTAGCTTTTCCATCTCTCACGACAAAAACAAATGAAGATGAGGCGGTTTGGTGAACAGCATCTATGGGAATATAGGGTGTTACTGGAGTACTTTCGCTCACAGTTGATAAGGTAAGATCAACAGTCGCATGATCGTTATCGGTAACTTTGCTGATATAGCTGTCTGGAAGATTAAAGTACACAGCATAAAGACCTGTGTCCACGGCATCTGTTGAAATGTAATAGGGTACAAGTGATATGTTCTCGCCATGAATCAAAATACGCGATGGTACTTCTTTCGAAATTCTTTGTGCAAGATCCCTGCTTACATAGGCAGTTAATGTGATGGGGTCATCTTTAGTCTGTGCCACTATTGCAAGGGGCGTGCCAGGATTGACCACTTCGCCTTCTTTGACGAATACGCGCTGAACAACACCGGCAAAAGGTGCCGCTGGTGTCGTCATCCCTTCACTAATGCGTGCTAATGAAAGCTGAAGTCGACTTACTTCTTTTTGTACATCAAGCATTTTTGCCTGTAGGTCTAGCTGTTTAACTGCGATATCACGCTGAAGCTGTGAAAGTTCTGCGGGTTTTTTATCATCCGCAGACTGATATTCAGCCTGTTTTAAAGCGCTCGTTGTTTGATTTTGTGCAGCCAAAAACTGACTTTTTACTTGTTTAGTTGCTAGTATAAGATCGGCGTTCGTAACGGGATCTGCTTCTAAAACGGCTATGTTTGAGTCAAGTTTGGAGAGGATGGAGCTGTTTAGTGAAATAAGATCCTTAGTACCACTAAGTGAGTCTCTCGTAATTTGACGAAGATCTGCAGCTTGTGCATCTAATTTTTGAGCGCTCTCTTTTTGCTTATTTATTATTTCTTTTTGTGATTCGTAAGTATCTAAAACCTGTTGATACTGTGCTGCTGCAAGCTGTCTCTGAGCACTAAAAGCATTGCCGCCATGATAGTTTGAAGCTAACCTCATAATTATTGCGCCTTTAGCTACAGAAGCGCCCTCACGGAAATTTATTTTTTGCACTATACCCGAGGTGAGCGCAACAATTTTTACGACACCTGATTTTTCGATTTCTCCGGTCACGGTAACGTGCGGCGCACCACCGAGTTCATACACCTGCACAGTATGTGGTAATACCTCTGTTTCCTTTGTCTCTTGGGCTGGCTTCCTCAACATGTTACCCACAATAATGAGAAGCACGAGTAAGGCAAGTGAAGAATAGAAAAAAAACAGTGGCTTTTGATTAATTTTTTTCTTGAGAATAGTTGCTTTTTTATTTATGTTAAGACCGATAGTTTTAAGTTTTTTCATAGGGGAAGAGTATACATTACTATGAACCCAAGTTCAAGCCTATAGGAACACTTTTCGTTCCTACCTATTACTACTTAACGGCATGTACAATAGTGTGTATGCTGAAAAACCTACTACATCTCATCCGCAAAATTGGCGTCAAGCTTGCATATACAAAAACGTTTATGTCAAATAATGCACGCTACAAAATTGGAAAGCATACTTATGGGGTACCACTTGTTTTCGACGCAAATAAATCAAGCACGTTAACTATTGGTGACTTTACCTCAATTTCAGACAACGTGCGCATTTTTCTCGATGGAGAACATCGAACTGACTGGGTATCAATGTATCCACCACGCGGATTTAACATTACCCATGGAACTTATTTGAAGACAACAGAAGGTCACCCGCGATCCAAAGGTAATGTAACTATCGGTAATGACGTGTGGTTGGCCTACGGCGTTACCATACTGTCTGGTGTCACTATCCATGATGGCGCTGTTGTAGGTGCTGGTGCAGTCGTAACTAAAGACGTCCCAGCGTACGCAATCGTCGCTGGAAATCCAGCGAGAATAGTTCGCTATAGATTTTCCGAAGACGTCATAAAGAAACTGTTGCAAATTAAATGGTGGGAATGGGATAAGTCAAAGATCGAGAAGAATATAAACTTACTACTTTCATCCAATATTAATGACTTTGTTGAAAAATTTTCATAGTTCTCCCGACCAACAACAGGCGCTCGATACAATCCTCGCATGGTATTCAAAAAAAGAGAAGAGCTACATAACGCTTGGTGGCTACGCTGGAACAGGGAAAACAACACTCATCGGCGTCATGAGAAAAGAGTTTGCAAAGCACTATAAAGATCTAAAGGTTGGCTTCGCAAGCTATACAGGAAAAGCCGCGCGCGTATTAAAGACAAAACTAAACGAACAGAACGTCATTCTTCCACAAGATACGGTGGGAACAATTCACTCACTCATCTACTCGCCAATCGTAAACGAAAAGGAAGAAATTATCGGTTGGATGACGAAGAAGAAGATTGACAGAACACTCCTCATTATTGATGAGGCTTCGATGGTTGACGAAACAATATGGCGACACTTACTTTCATACAAGGTTCCTATCATCGTGGTAGGGGACCACGGGCAGCTGCCCCCAATAAGGGGGAGTTTTAATCTCATGCAAAATCCCCAATTGCGACTCGAGAAGATCCACCGCCAAGCAGAAGAAAACCCTATTATTGGCCTATCCATCCAGGCTCGTGAATATGGGATTATCCGATCCGGCATATATTCTGAAGAGGTTAAGAAATGTAACTTATCTGATCAAGATTCCCAAGAGCAGGTAGAAGAACTACTGAATTCGTTTGACGAAGATACACTTATGCTGTGTGGTTATAACGCAACGCGTGTGCGACTCAATAAACACATCCGTAGCTTGCGTGGGTTTGAGAATCCTCTTCCTATTGCAGGCGATCGGGTCATCTGTTTACGCAATAATCACGAAAAGAATATCTATAACGGTATGCTGGGAATAATCGAAACAATAGAGGACGCGGATGACGAATGGTATCTTGCGAGGATTGCACTTGATGACGAACAAACGCCTTATAAAGGGCTTATCGCAAAAGCCCAATTCGGCGCACCAACAGCACTTAATTTTACGAATAGACGTTCGCGCATTATGAAGGGGGATTTGTTTGATTTCGGCTATGCGCTTACAGTACATAAAGCGCAGGGTAGTCAGGCAAAACGGGTTATTCTTTTTGAGGAGCGTTTTAGACAGATGAATGATGATGAATGGAAACGATGGCTCTATACGGCGGTAACGCGAGCCGAAGAAGAATTGTATATTTTTGCAAGAGAATAATGGTGTGGGTGTATAATTAGTTATATGGCGGTAAAAACATCACAATCTCGCGCAATAGAAATCATCTATACCTTTTTCGTAGGCATTCTTGTTGCCGTCTTTGTTGGTGTTGGCATCGCCGCATTCTATGAACAGCCAAAAGAACCCGAATATCCATCAATGCTAAAAGTGTATAACGCGCCTATGGAGGCTGGGCAGCCATCAACCGCATCTGCAAAGCTTCTTGAGGAACAGGAGAAATACGACAAAGAAATTAAAGTTTTTCAGGATAAATTAAATATCTACAACAGAAATGTTTCGATTATCGCGCTCATTGCAGCCATTATTCTCTCATCGATCAGTATTACCTTCTTTAAGAACCTGAACGTCATTGCCGACGGATTGTTGCTGGGTGGCGTCATAACACTCCTTTATAGTGTCGTGCGCATTTTTGGAAGTGGAGATGATAAGATTCGCTTTGTAGTCGTCTCGATTGGCCTATTTGTAGCCCTTATCCTCGGCTATAAGAAGTTTATCGTCAAGCCCTCTAAATGATTCGTACTGTACTATTTGATGCGGGTGGGGAAGAAATTTGTTCAATGTGGAACATAAGCTTGGTATACATGCTGAATTGTACACAACATTTGAGGATTTTCAGGCAACAATGACCAGGAAGGTCAACTTGACACCTACTTTTCATAGCCCTATACAAAATTGACCCTATACATGACCCGAAATGGGTCAATTTCATATATACTCTCTCTTATGGCACAACAAAGACCTGGACTCGTTGCACCAAACGATCCGATACTTATTAAGATCGCGGAAGAAATTCCACTAGAATCCATCACATCAGAAGAAATCCAGACTATTATAGAAAAACTTCTCTCCATTGCACATGGCGAACAGTCTGATCGCTCAAAACCAGTCATGGTTGGTCTAGTAGCCCCACAAGCCGGAATATCTAAAGGAATAATTCTCGTTGATGTCGGTGCGGCGGTGTTTCAGTGAGTTTCCACAGTATCGAGATAAAGAAGCCTGGAGAAACTGGCCACATAAATGTTCACGTAAGAAATGGGAACAAAATCAAAGGAATATAATATGACACTAGATGCTAAAGTATCGTTGCTAAAAAAATCCTTCCTCTTTGCTGATCTTGATCGTTCTGAGCTTGAGGAGATTGCCCAAAGTGCTGATGAAGTATTTCTTCCTGCACATACGCTGTTTATTCATGAGGCTGATGAAGCTGATGCCGCATATATTATTGATAGTGGTACTCTGAAAATTTATACCATCAATGAGCACGGTAAAGAGATTCCACTAAATATCGCAGGACATGGCGCCACCGTCGGTGAGATGGCCATTCTTGATGGGGGCTTACGATCAGCCAATGTTGAAACGCTTACTGATGTTCGAATGTTAAAGCTCCCAAAAAGTAAATTCCAGTCTATATTGTTAAAAAACCCACCCTTATCCCTTAAACTTCTCTCGATACTTTCAAAAAAAATTCGATCTATGGATGAAAATTTCGTAGCTATACATACAAACTCAACGCTCCAACTTGCACATACTATGCTTAAAACCCTTGCAAAAGCCTATGCGTCAAACGAAATTCCTCTCACACATGAAGAACTTGCACAACTGATTGGCTCAACTCGTCCTCGAGTTACTGAGGCGCTGCATGAGTTAGAAAAACGCTCACTAATCGAAACTTCATCGAAAAAAATCATACTCATAACGTAATTCTATTTGTTCCTAAAAGAACAGATTATCCTAAAGCTCCAAGCTAAAATAATCTCATGTTAACCGAATTATCCATACCACGAAGTGAAGAAGTGTTACCAACGAGCGTTGTTGATGAGCTCACATCAACCGCCTTAGAATATATAGACGCTCGCTATGACAATCCTCCTGATCCACGACAAAAATTGTCATATCACGGATCGTTGCATACATTGCGTGTTATAGATCGAGTCGGACGCATACTTCGTGCGCTACAAGCAGCTGATCCCACGCTTGTATCTGAGCGCGATATCCAGTTAGGTACGATAGCAGCAGCGTTTCATGATACTGTCCAACAATGGGGAGCGACAGAAGTTGAGATAGCAGATATGCCAGCACTTATGATGAAACGCAAAACTGGCCTCAACGAAAAAGCAAGTGCTTTTATGGCACGAGCGCATATGTTGGCACTGAATGGACACAATGGGGCAGAGATTTTTACTGAGAAAGATATGCAAGATGTAACCGAAGCAATACTGGGCACTATTCCGGGTTTTGATATGCGCCTAAGGACTGTTATACAACCACATGTGTCAGAGGAAAGCTCAATAATAACGAAAGCGTTGGCTTTGGCTGATCTGGGCGGCCCAGCAATGGATGGACCTGCTACCTATTTATGGGAAGGAAACAACCTATTTCATGAATTAAATGTGGATTTACGCTACGCACAAGAACGCGGGGTGCCAGTTGCTCAAGTATATGAAGAAAGCGTAAAAAAAAGGGCACTTGAATGGACAGCGGGTCAAGCAGAATTTGCCCATGGACGTGCTGTACGATTCCATCAGACCGAACTACTTTGGTTACCTGAACATGTAAGGGGAGCTGTTGAGGTTGAATTTGGTTTTTATAACGAATCAATTTTAGCTGCACAGGCGGCATATGAACGTAGATTACCCATGTCTTGTGGGGCAATATTGCAAGATATGATGGAAAGCGAATGAATACTCTTGACATGATAAAAAATGCGTGTCATAATAACAGTGAACGATTGTTCACATAAAAGAAATATGACACACATCGAAATACAAGACGCCGTAAAAAGAATTCGCTTGTTTTTTAGAAAGCAGCGCAGACTGCCTACATACCAAGAACTTGCAGATGTTATGGGATTCGCATCGAAAAATGCAGCCTTTAAGCTTGCCCAAAAACTTATCGACGAAGGCTGGCTCGAAAAAGACGACAAAGGAAAGCTCTTACCACGCAATCTTTTTGCACCCCTACCAAATACCGGCATAGTTAAGGCGGGGTTTCCTACGGTTGCAGAAGAGGATATGCAGGATATTATTTCTTTTGATCAGTATCTTATAAATCGCCCGGAGGCAACATTTATTTTAACCGTCTCGGGCGATTCGATGATCGATGCGGGCATCCATGAAGGCGACCTGGTACTTGTCGATCGCTTACAAAAAGCCCAGGTCGGCGATATTGTCGTCGCCCAAGTCGACAGAGAAATGACGATGAAATATTATCAAAAGAATGGTGATCAGATTGTGCTCATGCCGGCAAATAAAAAATACCAGCCTATCCATCCGCAGGAAAGTTTAGAAATTGCAGGCGTCGTGGTCGGCGTCATTCGCAAATACCATTAAAACATTATAAGTTTCACTCAAACATATGAAATCACTCATGAACTCTGTCGTAAACACCATAAAAGCTGTTAAGCTTCTCAGCAATCCGCAGTTTTCTGAAATGCTACAAAAGGAGCTACAACGAAAATCATATAACAGTGAAGCTTTTCACCATAAACATTACGTAGTACAGGTGGTGAGTTAGTTTAATAGGGCCGCACCTGTGACCCGCGGGTCTTGTGGACAAACATTTTGTCCCCATAGGCCTTTGCCTTGTTCACGGGCTAGATGTTGCGCCTCGATAAAATCCTTCTGATATTTGTACGGATTACTCTTGTAGGTATACTCGTATGCAAAGCCTTCATCTACCAAATATTTATTTATAAACAATCCGTCATCGCGATAAACATATCGCAGCAATCGCTTATACACATCTCTGTTTGATTGTGATTGGTCCGACTCCAATCGTATAAAACGATTTTTAAGCAGTTCTGACGTTTTTGCAGAGGCCTCTTTTCCAAAACACTGGACTGGTTTGCGCGGATCCTTCGTCTCTGGCGTATCAATACCAATAAAGCGCACCGTTTCTTTCACTTCCTCGAACTGAATTTCAATGGTGTCGCCATCGACGACTTTTGTTACATACCACATCTTGTCATCCGTCACCGCCAGTACCTGCGGAGTAGGCGAGGGTTGCAATTTTTGAACCTGTTTGAGCAGTTCTTGATACTGGGTCCGGTGCTCACCGAATACGCTTTGCAATAACACCAACATCAAAAATGACGCCACAATGCCAATATTTAGTATGTGAAATCTTACTCGCGTGGGTATCTTTATCTGCATAGCACCATTGTAAAGGATGCGTATTAAAATGGTATAATAGAGGCTAATCGCGGGTGTGGTTCAATGGTAGAATGACTCCCTTCCAAGGAGTAGACGAGGGTTCGATTCCCTTCACCCGCTCCTGAGTTATGAATGTAACACCTCTTTACATTGCTGCTATTGTTAAAAAAAACAAAGAGCTATGGGCACTCAATAAAACAAATCCAAAACTTTTTTCAAAAAAGCTGCACGCGTGGGAAACATCGATAAAGAAACGTCTTACTAAACTTCGAGGAGATGTTACAAAAAAACCTCTTATCAGTATTGTTATCCCAGCTCGAAATGAAGAAATATATATACTGCCAACTCTTGAGAGTATTGCTGCACAAAAAGATATAGAGCGCGTTGAGGTTCTCGTCATTGCAAATAACTGTTCATCAAAAGATGCAACTGCTGAAATTGGTCGTCGAGCTGGAGCAAGAGTATACGAATATCACTTTGAAGACCGCATGTCAAAACCCATTGCTTTAGCACGACACATGGGACTTATTTTCGCTGAAGGAGATATATACGTTTCAACTGATGCTGACACCATTGCTATGCCTCTTTGGCTCAAAAAACTTACAAATGCATTACTGAAAAGTAAGCATGTTGCAGTGGTGACCTCACACTCACATATGTATGACCGCGAGACAGATAAGAAGATCCTTGCCAACGACTCTCAACGAGCTTTTATTCGTAAGGCACTCTTATGGACTGGTTCAACAGGTATTGGCCATAATTCATTTTTCCGTAGAAAAGATGCAGAAAAAATTGGCGGCTACAGTATGCGTTTTTACCCCGGTGAGGATGCGAATATTAGTTTTAGATTATCAACACTGCAAAAAAGGAGTGTTGCCTTTATTGATGATCCTCATGCAGAAGTGTGGGTTTCCCCAAGACGCGTACTTAAATACGGTGGTTATCTTTTTCTTGCAAACTTTTTTAAAATCTATCGGGGGAATAATGGAGAACAGTTAAATGCTCGCGAAAAAATACCCGTATGAATACACTAAAGCTTCCTTCATATGACATTGCCATATATGCTCAAGGTTTACCTTCGGCAAAAAAACTTGCACTCGTTCTCCCCGGCAAACTCGATACAAAAAACTACCCACACATGCGCTCGCATGTTGATTATTTAGCTGAAAAAGGATACCTCGCGCTCTCCTTTGATCCTCCTGGCACGTGGGAAAGCCCTGGGGATATAGAACTATACACTATGAACAATTATTTGCTGGCAATTCAAGAGCTTATTACACACTTTGACAACAGGCCAACCGTAGTACTTGGGCATAGCCGCGGTGGGGGAATGGCAACACTTGCTGGCATGCAAAATAAATCCGTCACACATTTTATTTCGATTATGGGTGGTGCATACCCCTCAGATGCATGGATAAAGGTCGATAGTAAACCATCCCGAAGAGATATGCCGATGACAAATCCAGTAATGTATAAGGAATTTACTATGCCACATGCATTTATGGATGCTGGGGAAGTAAAAGATTTGTCTAATGATTTTGAAAACTGCACAAAGCCAAAGTTGTTTATTTTGGGTACAAAAGACGAGCTCATCACACCAGAAGAAGTACAATCATTTTATGAAAAATTTGCGAACCCTAAAGAACTGTATGAACTTGATTGTGGCCATGATTATCGTCGATATCCTGATAAGATTGAAGAGGTGAATAACGTTATTGGAACATTTCTCGCTACATATTCGATATGAAAATTGCAGTTGGGTCGAAAAACCCGGTGAAAATTAGCGCAGTAAAGTTGGCTTTTGAGAAAGTTTTCCCACATGAAAGCTGGGAAGTAGAAAAAATAGATGTTGGCTCAGGAGTTTCTGATCAGCCAATGAGCGATAGTGAAAGTATTCAAGGTGCTCGTACACGAGCACAAAAATCTCGGGATGCCCTCGAGGCTGATTATGGCGTGGGGCTCGAGGGCGGGCTACAGCAAATAGATGGCGAGTGGTTTGATTGTGGCTGGATTGTTATTCTTGATAAAAACGGTATAGAAGGCATTGGCTCATCGGTTCGCATGCACACGCCAAACAAAATGGTTGCAATGGTAAAAGAGGGAATGGAGCTAGGGCATGTGAATGATGTGCTTTTTGGTATTGAAAACTCAAAACAGGGTGATGGACATTTTGGGTTAATGACAAAGAATGCGATCACACGAACATCGGGATATACTGAAGGCGTGATCGCAGCGCTTGCGCGATTTATAAGGCCAGAGGTGTATTAATTAGATTCTATCTTCTTCAATAGCTTTGCGAATTTCTGCAAAAAACTGCTCGATCATATAGAGATTATTTATCGTAGCGAGGCGATAGGCGAGTAGCTCCCGTTGTTTAAAAAGATGATGAAGGTACGCGAAGGTAACGGTACCTAGGACTTCAGTATTAATGAGGTCGGCGTTATCTTTAAACTGGGCTTTCATAATATCTATCGTCTCGAAGCCTTTGAGAGGATCTTCTGCTGTAATCGGAGTTTTAATATAGAGCTTGCCAATACGCGCGTCGCGCGTAGGAAGTATGCAATCAAACGTATCGACGCCGTGCTTAACTGAAAACAAGACGTCATCAAGCGTACTAACACCCAGAAGATGTCGCGGACGCGCATCCTCATGTAACACATCCATTATCCATGTGACTTCTTCACGAAGCTCTTCATTTGTTTCACCGACAGAAACGCCTCCAAGACCTATGCCGAAGAATGGCTGCGCGGCAATAAAATTCGTACTCAATTCGCGCAGATCTTTAAATTTTCCGCCCTGAATAACGCCATACATCTGCTGTGCAGGACCAGGTCCTGCAAATTGTGCAAGCGAGCGAAGAGCCCACTCGTGTGTGCGTTCGGTCGCTCGCTTTGTATATTCCTTTGTCGCACCATTGTAAATACATTCATCGAACGCAACAATAAAATCCGCTCCAATTTTCATTTGTGCTTTTATAGACGACTCTGGTGTAAACATATATTTTTTCCCATCAATATGCGACGAAAATTCAACTCCTTCATCACTCACTTTCGCCATCGGTTTTCGCTTCATTTCTTCACTTATACCATCATCATGCTGAGGCAATAACTCATACATATTTTTTCTGTTAGGAAAAGCTAACGAAAAAGCTTGAAATCCACCAGAATCTGTAATCATTGGCTTGTTTATGCCTGACATCGCATGTATGCCACCTAGCTTCTCGACAATATCGACGCCTGGTGACAACACCAAATGATATGTATTTGCAAAAACAAACTGCGTGTTAGTTTTTTCCAAATCCTCTGGTCCCATTGACTTTACTGTTCCTTTTGTACCCACAGTAACAAAAGCCGGTGTCTCAATAACACCATGCGGTGTAGAGATCGTACCTCTTCGAGCCCTTGAATGGGAGCTCTTTTGGAGAATAACAAAGTTAAAATCCTTCATGAAGCCTATTATAGCGCACTAAGTGTAAGAATCGCACCTACAATAAACACAAAAATCATTAACAGTCCAGTCACAGACATTGTGCCAAGCGTAAATTCTGGCTTCCTTTCACCATGAATTCTTGCTCGCCAAAATGAAAAAACCACTATAGAGCTTTGAAGTCCTAAGCCAAGCCCTCCAACTATACCTAATACCTGGATAAAATCTCTGAATCCCGATATAAAGATTATGAGGGGGACCAATGTAGTGGCAAGTAATGATTTCCATCGCGGAAAACCATAATCAAACTGAAAGACCCGACGTACTGCAAGACCTATGGTCAAACAACTTGTTGTGATGGTAAAAAAAGCCAGTATGTTGCCGATAACCAACATTGATGGACCAATAAAATTTCCAAGCCCGATCGTCGCAACTTCCGTTGTACCTTTACCTGTAACGCCAAGAACGAACAGAGTGAACAATGCGTACACAACGATAGTAAATAGGTTTGCAATAATAATGACCTTGGGGAATGATCGTTCTTGAGATTTTATAACCTGTCGTACCTCTGGCACTACAACTGTTGCACTTAACGCAAACAACAACACGCCATAAACGTGGGCAGCTTCGTCAAATTTCATATATAGTAGATTTTTTGGGTCTACATGGGGAAATGCCACATACCAGATAAGTACCATAATGGATGCTACAAAAGCAGACATGATGACTTCTAAAATTTTTATTGTTTCAAGTCCTTTAAATATTAAAGTACTTACTCCTGCAAAATAAAGCAGGCTCCAGGTTGTTGAAGAACCGCCAAGAAGCGATGTAAGAATTTGACCAGATGCAATTATGTAGGCGAGAATCGTCCCGTACGCAGATGAAATGCCGACAATAAAACCAATTTTTTTCACATACGGTCCAAGATATATGCCAGCATACCCTGGAATTTGATGTTGATCTTTGGTACGGAGCGTGACTTCAGCAAACATCATCTGCAAAATAATATTGACCCAACCGAGCATGAGTAGCATCGCAATACCTATGCCAAATCCAGCTTGCGAAATAGCGTAGGGGAGACCTAAAACACCAGCACCAATAGCAGTGCCAACAATAGTTGCAACTCCTTCGATTGTGCTGGTATGCGGTTTTCTGAATAGCATCATAACAGTATGCAGATCGGTCGCAATCTTTTCAACAGGTTCAGAACCTATGAGGTTCTGTTCTTGTTACCAGAATGAAATTTTTTATGGACATCTCTCAGCTGAGGATTGGTCTTATGCGTATAGATTTGTGTCGTAGAAAGATTTTTATGTCCAAGCATTTCTTGAACCGATCGCAAGTCTGCGCCATGTGTTAATAAATCAGTGGCAAAGCTATGGCGCAATACATGGGGCCCAATGGGAATTGTAATACCTGCTTGTTTACGATATTTCTCAACAAGTCGCTCTATAGAACGCACAGTCAAGCGCTGCGACTCATCACTTAATTCCTTTGGTTTTGGGCCTGAGTAACGGATAAAGAGCGGTTTATAAGGGTCATCTCTGGCGGTAATATAGCGAAGAATCCATTCATTTGCCGAATCTGACATAAATACCACACGCGCTTTTCCACCCTTGCCAATAACACCAAATTCTCCTTCCTTTGTATTAACGTGCTCACGATTAAGTCCAACTAATTCAGATACACGAAGTCCAGTCGAAAATAACATCTCTAAAATTGCTCGATCTCGTAAACCCATAAGTTCGTTCGTATCAGGACTCAGTAGAAGATTCTCAACTTGCTCGGGTGATAAGATCTTTACATCTCGATCACGATTTTTCCCCAGCTCAATCGTATCGGGTGAAATTACTTTATAGTTCTTCTTAACCAAGAATCTAAAAAAAGAACGAAGCGCAATTAAAAAATAATTTTGTGTTTGTCGCTGTAATTCGCCTTTAAATGGATTGAAATATTCACGAGAAAGATAGAGACGATACTTGCGAATCAGTTCGTCATCAATATCTTCCACATGAAGATCGAGCGCGCCCTCAACATCATCCTTACGCTTTGTTTTACCCACAGGAACTTTTACTGCAACTACCCATGTATAAAAAAACCACAAATAGTAGCTATACATTCGCACCGTCTTCTGCGAAAGATTACGATCGAGTTCCGCATATTCCAAAAATCGTTCAATAGCTTCCTTGAGTTGCATATAAGAAGACCGTAACCTCTCGAGGTTCGCGCCCAGTCTTATTTACATTAAACGACATCTCAAGTCAAGTTGCAAGCTCCGTTCATTGCATAGCTTATACTACATACTGTAGAATGAAAAGATGACACAAAAAATACTTATATTCCTTATCATCGGGGGCATTGCGTCAGCCTTGTTCTTCACTAACCAGAATAAATCTCAGACACCGATTCTTCCTGTCATATTCAACGGCGCAAAGACACCAACACCCACAACATTTCTTCATCCGCTAAGCATTGAGGAAATGCGTAAACAAAATTATGCAACAAGCCCTCTAGTTATCGAGGATACGCTCCAAAGTAAAAATAGTTATAGACAATACATAGCTTCATATCAATCCGATGGAAACAAAGTGTTTGGACTCCTTACCGTACCAATTTCTGAAAATGCAAATGAAAAATTCCCGGTAATAATCTTCAATCATGGCTATATCCAACCAGAGCAGTATCGCACAACTGAAAAGTATGTGGCGTATGTTGATTATTTTGCCCGAAATGGCTATATCGTTTTTAAACCTGACTATAGAGGACACGGACAGTCGGAGGGACTTCCACAAGGTGCATATTATTCTACGGCATATACGAGGGATGTATTGCATGCAGTGAGTGCAATAAAACAGTATGAAAGAGCTGATAGTGCAAGAATTGGCATGTGGGGACATTCGATGGGCGGGCATATAACATTGCGATCGATGGTCACCACAAAAGATATTAAAGCGGGCGTCATATGGGGTGGAGTAGTTGCATCGTATGAAGATATGATGCGTAACTGGAGAAGTCGCCAACCGTGGCGACCATCAAATAGAGAAACAGCCGCTCGTCGCCCTTCGCGCGACGAGCTCATAAAAGAGTTTGGCGCGCCAGATAGTGCTTCGCCCTTCTGGCGCTCAATAAGCCCCATCTATTATGTCAAAGATATAAGTGGCCCTGTACAAATCCATCATGGTCTTGCAGATGAAACGGTCCCTTGGGAATTTTCAGAATCGCTTTACAAAGCACTAGAAGCTGAAGAAAAACCTGTTGAATATTTTACCTACCCAGGCGGTGACCACAATCTATCCGGCAGAGCTTTTACTCCAGCAATCCAGCGTTCTCTTGCATTCTTTGATCGTTATATTAAGTAAGATCAGGTCCTGTCAGGACCTGATCTTGTATAAATAGCTGTTATAATGATCGCTACATGAGGGGGCGTATAGTTGGTATGATGTACACGCTTGATAAGCATGTAAGGGATGCCTTCGCTGATTCGAATCCC
>CAZTFB010000005.1:0-50882 GCA_964612595.1 uncultured Gammaproteobacteria bacterium
TACTCCACCAGACCATCTGGTGAAGGTCCCCTTTCGGGAGACACTGTGAGAACGAATAGCTTATGCTATGTATAAGTTCATGCTCACAATGCCTCCCGTGAGGAGAACAACCAAAACCTGTCTAAAAAGTGCTGTGGCCGCATTATGCAGCCACAAAAAAACCCGCCGGAGCGGGTTCTTTTCCACAAAAAGTGGAAAGCTGAAGACGAGCATGAGTCGTAGCCGGATCTATGCCGGACAGACAGGTGCAACTCATCTCCAGATTTCCACTTGCTGTACTCTACTCTCTTTATTGCTCAAAGACAGAGTTGCATCTGAGCGGACAGGGAACAAAGACAGCATAGTGGTAAAGAAACCTTATATTAAGCTTCAATCAGCTCTATTTTTTACTATAGGAAATTTCCTATAGTAAAAAATAGAGCTGGTCTCCCCTTAAGCTGCTCGGTTATCTTTAGGAACTAATATGTAAAGTACACCACCTTATAAATAAAGTGGAAGTTCAACTTTAAGACCTGGCCCTGGCCAGGGCCAGGTCTTGTCTTAAAATCATACTTCCACCCTCTTGCCTCTTACACTATTGCTAGTGGACAGGGGTAAAAGGAATGGAATATCATCAGTTGTTATCGCCGCAATCCGTCGTCAGGGCTTGCATGTATCCCTTAGATAAATTACTTTAATAACTGTTTTTCGTTAATGTTTAATTAACGAATGGCTGCCGACAGGGCTAGTAACCATCCATCAATCTCCGATTAACCTGCTGCGATGATTGTTTTAAAGTGCTAGGCGCTGGCGCCTTTTCTAACCGTTATATCTTATAGTATATCACGTGTTTTCTATTTTGTCAAGCCCTTGTAACATTTCTGTTATGTAGCTTGCATTTCGTGATATATCTTATAATAACACACATTAGCCTCTTTGTCAAGCCTATAGTTTATATATCGCTATTCCCTGCTTGAAACTTTGTCACCAGCATGTGACAATAAATGTATGTTACTCCCCTTCTTAACAAAAAAAGAAAGCGACATCTATCAACTACTTCTCAAAGAAGGAGAGTTGCCCGTTAATACCATAGTCACCAAAACAAAACTAAAACGCGGCATAGTATATAAATCGCTTTATACCCTTGAAGAGAAAGGCCTCGCTACAAAAAGTGACATCGGCAAGAAAATTCATTTTAAGCCGGCTTCTCCCATAGAACTGAGCCGCCTAGTAGACATTAAAACACAAGAAGCCTCACAAGCACGCCTTGAGCTTAATACCATTCTGCCTGAGCTCACACAACAATATATAACTACCGTAGAACGGCCGGTGGTTACGACATATCAAGGTGTAGACGGTCTCAAGAAAATATACGAAGATACACTCAAGGTTGGAGAACCTATTTATGCTGCACTTACCACTAACGCTGTTGAGCCTTTACTATTTTCTTGGCTTACTAAAACCTATACAAAAAAGCGCATTGAGGCTAAAATTCCAGTGAAGGTTATTGTTGCATCGGGTGGATGGGCAGAACACTATGTAAAAAGAAATGAAAAGGAGCTTCGAGAAACAAAACTCGTTTCAGAAAAAAGTTTTCCTTTCCAACATGAGGTTGATATCTATGGCGATAAAGTTGCTTTTATTGATTTTCGCGAGGGTGGATCGCTTATCGGGATTGTTATTCACCACCCTGAAATTGCACAGACAATGAGCGCTCTGTGGGAGCTTGCCTGGCAGGCGTGATTTTTTTTGTAGCCTTAAAATAAACGGTTTCTGCCTCGTCCCCTTCTATAATAGTTTCGCGACCTACTTCTTCTACCTCAAATCCATAGATTTCGAGTTCCCGACGTATAACGCCGAGTGGAGGAACGTACCTATTATAAAAATTTTTACCATCAGGTGAGTCTACTATTGTATCCACTTCGCGCAACATATGGGTTTCGTCTTCAAATCTGCACCCAATAGCCATCAAATTTCCAAGATACTTTTTTCTATGTTCAAGATATAGACCCCTGTCTGGGTCTGGCATATCAAAGTAAAAAACTCCACCACCTTTTAATATTCTACTAACTTCTGAAAGAATCCCACGAAAACCATGCAGACTTTCTGCATGCGTTAATGATCTCCCTATAGAATAAACTATTCCAACCGAATCTGGATCAAGGTCAGTATGCAACCAATCTGCCTGTCTATACTGAACTCTACCCGTCTCATTCCCATTTTGTGCCTTTGCTAGATTCTCTGGTGAAGTATCAAGCCCTATAATTAGTGGAATATCGGGTACTTCTCGAGCTAGATTATTTGATATTCTGCCTGTTCCGCATCCTAAATCGACAATAACTTCATGCGGGTTTCCCCGCACCACCTGAGCAATGCGCTGAACATCAGCTTGTTGGGAAGCAATGTTAGGGTGATAATCCTCAAACTCAACGGCTTTATATACATTACGAAGGCTCGTATGAAAGGGATTGGTATCGTTCTGCAAACCAATAAACCATTTACCCAATCGTTCGACCTCTATTTTTTTTTCTGGTTTAATATCTTCTCTGTCAATGTATGCACGAATACTGTTTAGTACACGCGCAATTCCGAATGTGTCACTCATAACACGCAATACTTTTTCTTGTGAATCACGAGAGGATGTATCTAGTACTGCCGTTATAAGCGGATTCATGCAGTCTGCATTGGCCATATACATTATTTCCATATGCTTGTTCAATCCAAGATGTACTGATGTAGGAGGCTCCAATCCATACTGATACGTTTGCTCGACTGAAGCAATGTAATCCGCAATGCCACCCAATAAAATCTGCGACTGCTTTGAGGTTAAACAAGCAGAAAATAACTGGCTTGCAAATTCTGATGTGTATCGCTCTTCACGAAGATTATACGGTCCTTCAAAACGAAGCATGCCCTTAACAAGCTCGACAATCTTTGGGTCATCTGATAGTCGTATTGCATCAACAAGTAGAACCATGAATGGGTTCTTCTCATCGCTAGATAAACCACCTGGATAAGACGCAAGCGTTCCCGGCGGCAATTCATAGGTAGTTAAGGGATCTTCCTCGTTAACGTTATACAGCATCTTTAGAGTTTGAGGGGTCTCTTCTTTGTTTGCTTCATAAAAATTCTGACTTTCTTTTCCATATTCGATAAGAAAATATCGCTGTGCAAGTGCAGAAATTTGGTCGACGGATAAAGGTACTCCCCTATTGATTAGCATCGCAACATGTTGAACAACTACGTTATACTCATCTCCTAGTATCTGAGAGGGTGTTATGACATCGTTTTTTTCTTGAACCTCTCTCTTGGCGCCATTAGAAGACTCAGGTTGTACACCTCCATCCGATACACCCGAAATTGCCGAGCCTTCAAAATCCATATAGCTTCATTCTATAACATGTTGCTGAAAAATGCCATGAGTTGTTGCCCAAATAATACACTTACTATCATCCCCCAGACCATAAATGGACCAAAAGGAACCTCAGATTTAAGGCCTTTTTTTGTGGTGAGTAGCAATATAATCGCCACAACACCCCCTGTGACAAACGCAACATACAATGCAATAAAACCGCTCTGTAGGCCCATTAAAAAGCCAATAATGCCAGCGAACTTAACGTCGCCAAACCCAATCCCGCGACCTTTGGTCGCGGCATACAAAAGTACCATGCCAGAAAACAATACAGCCGCAGCAAAAAGCTGCGGAGCAAATACGCTCAAGGCACGATCCTGCCAGGACCAGGTCCTGAATAACGCGAGCGCAGCGAGCGCGGCATCGGGGATAATGCGATATTTCAAATCGGCAATGGTTATGACAATCAGTGATGAGGCAACACCCATGACAGCCGCTGTCGCTATCAGATCCCCACCTTTCAGGTAAAACATCTCGAAAATACCTACAAAAGCTACGCCCGTTAGTATTTCAACACCTGGGTATTGCCATGCCAACCTCTTTCCACAACAACGTGAATAACCCCTCTGGACTACCCATGACATTACGGGTATAAGCTCAAGGGGTTGCAATACACGCTCACAAAAGTCACACATCGAACGCCCCATCAATGTCCTTCCAACAGACAAACGATCGATAGCTACATTAAGAAACGAGCCAATACAGAGACCTAATACAAATATTAAAAAAATAGACAGTTCAATCATGCTTCTTCTCTATAACTTGCCATACATAATGAAGATACACATAAGTTAAAGTCAAAAGTATCCCAATAATTAAAAAGTGCACATAATAGCTTGATGCACCAACATTAAACGCAGCTACAACAACGAAAGAACTGTAGGTAAATACAATAGCCACAGAAGAAATTGTAATTACTTGTAATCCAAACCACGCTACAAAACTGTTCTGCGAATACCGCACAATACTCTTCTTATACACTCGATAATACTCGATAAGTATAAACAAAACGAATCCAAGGAATATGCCAATGTCACGCAATGTACGATGTGTCTGGCGTGAAGATGCGAGATTGCCAAGATTCATACGCACAAATTCAAGTACGTTTCCAATAGAACTCAATTGTTTGTCTACAACTGCCTTAAATGTTGAGGATGCACGCATCGTAAATTCTGGATAGTCTGGATGACTCAGATCTATCACAACTTCTTTTCGTATCTTTTCATATCCTGGTGCTTCAATATCAAATATATAGCGACCTGCTGGCAGTGCTATATTCATTTCGCCACGCTCGTTTGTGTTAGGATTGTACGAAATTATCTTGCCCAATAAGCTAAATGCCTTTTTATATTCCTCATACGTATAAATGGTGATACGTGCGTTCTCAATCGGCGTTCTTTTCGCCTCGTCAAGAACTCTCAAGGGTTGTGTAATGCGAACTACATACGGCAATTTTTCCGTACGTACACCTTTTGCTATGTCAGTGACTTCGAGCATTACATTGTAATCACCTTTAGCTGACGGTAATGTTAAGACTCCCGTAAAGTAGCCCGGAATTGACTCCAGTAATTGCGTTTCAGAAAGGTGCACGGCTGGTACAAAGGTATCAATACCTAGTACATTGCTGTTTTGCATCCGCAGTATTAAAGATGAAATGCGTTCAGGTCGATCAAATCTAAATGTAAAGGTTAGTGGAGTGCCTGAAGGTGCAAAGATATGTTGTGTCGCTACCAAAGAACTACTCGTCCCTCCTATTGCCTGGTCAACAATATGTGCCAATGGTAAATTTTCCCAAAGAGCTGTGCCATATAAAATTTCAACCAGTTGATCCGACTCGGCAGTGGTAAACGTAAATATATCTGAATTGACGTACTTTCCATCTTCGTCCTTCGCTACGATGCGAAAGAAGTATGGTGTCGAAGCTTGAAGATTATTGAGCTCAATTGCGTGTTGCGTATTTGTTGAAAGACCGGTGAGAGTATTTGTAAGACTTTTTTGACTAAGACCGTAAAACACCGTGTATGTCGAGGGTATGGATGTTGTCAATATAAATCGCGCATAATCTTTGGTCACCGTTCGCATCGCCACAGACTCTATAGTGAACTGAGTCGGCTTAGACACAACCACTGGTGCCGGCGTTGCTGTTGGGATTGTACCTGGTGCCGGCGTAGAGGTAGCAGAAGCCGCTGCTTCTTCAATAAGAAAGTTTATGTTATAGGTAAGCGTCTCCGTGGCAAGCGATGTAGTAAGTAACGTGCCATCAACAGACAAATTCTGCACAACCTCGGGGGTTATGCTCGAAAGCGATGACGACACCTTGACGACAAAGCTCACTTGGTGAACGACATTTGGCGTAACAGTTGGAATCGTCCATGTGATAGTTCTATTGGTGAGATTGATAACAGGCGCAACACCTGTATCGGTATTTGTAGCTGAGCCAACTTTATAGGTAATTGCAGTTACCTCACTTGATGGCGATCCCGACACATAACCATTATCCCATGAAGCAATTACCTCCATCTGTTGTGATGAAGAAAGCGAATGTTCATACGTTAGTGTAATTGTTGCTTCATCTCCCCTCTCAAGCACATTGGATGTGGATGGACTTCCACTAATAGTTAGACTCCCATCCGAGGAATTCGGCTGGATTGCTGCAGACACACTTACCTGATCATTCGCAACAATGTTTGACCCTACCTTGCGCGTATCGATAATCCCTGATCCGTCTATTGTTGATAAAGTATGAACATATTTTCCAGATGTCGAAGGTGTGGTAATACCTGAGGTTATATAAAAGGCATAATAAGTACCTGATGACAAATTACTAATGCCAAATCGTGCAGTCTGCCCAGATACTGATGATGCCGTCGAACCCAATCCCGGCATAGCAACTAACGCATTTCCTTGGTATGTTGATGGAAGACTCGAGGTAGAAACACTGATTGCCGAGGCTGATCCATTAACAGCAAAGCCCGATGCGAATTGTAACGAAAATTCGGTTTCTGACCTTGCATTGGTAGCTGAAGAAGGTTGCACGACAACGAGCATCTGCACGTTCGCCTGAGAAATCTTTGTCCGATACAACATGACTGAAGCATTAGTAAAGTCTGCTGCAATAACCGGATTCATGATAATGTTGAACCCCGCCACAACAATTGCCAGGCTGCTTAAAATTCGTAAAATATTCATATATCACTTCTGCTATTAATAATACTTGACAATATACTGGATTTCCTCGATACTTAATGCATCATGAGGAGAAAGTTACTGCGTATTAGTTCTGTGTCTATTTTGCTTGTGTACTTTCTCGCCTACTTTTTCCGCCTTGTATCACTGCCACATATTAGTGTATTTGCCGCAGACCTCACCGAGGCATCGGTGCGCTTAAGCAGAATGGATGTAAGTGCAGCATCGAGTGGCACTGATCCGATTCTCGTAGTAGCGAAACCGGCTACAACAGCAACCGAGGCAAGCCTACAAGTAACATTTGGATCTGGTTTTACCGTTGATGGCACACCTGCGAACGTAACGGTTTCGACTTCCAGTCTTCCATCAACGTATCAAGGTGAGTCACTCTCTTCATGGCCCGGTGTTGGATCTGCTGCCACCGCGGTCTCTAGTCAGATCGTTACTATTGCAAGCTCAGACTTAACGCCAGGCACATTATATGGCTTTTATATAACCGGCGGCGTCACAAACCCTGGTACCTCAGGACAAAAAGAAATAACCATCACTACGCGCACAAGTGCGCCAGCCGCCATTGACACAAAGACGGTTGCAGTAGACATTGTAGAAAACGATACCGACCAGGTCTCGGTAACTGCATCTGTTCCTGCATCATTTAACTTTGCGCTCGGTTCAAACGATATTACACTTGGTGATTTGAGCACATCTACCACAGTCAATGACAATGTTGTTATCGACATTGATACAAACGCCGGTAATGGCTGGGTTGCATGGACAAGAAGTTCAAACACATATCTTGGTTCTGCGTCAACAAGTGATCAGATCAATACCCAAGGAAGTATCGATGGTTCACCAACTGCTTATGGAGCAGGAAATGAACACTACCAACTCGACGCAGATGTCACTAACGGTACGGGCGCAGGTACACCAGCAGCAGCTGCCGAGTACACAGGTACTGGCGGTTCTGGAGGTACATTGAGTACAACATATCAAGAAATCGCCACATCAACCGGACCAGGCGACAATGATGGTATCACCTACACAATATATGCAGCTGCGTCTGCAACAAACGAAGCTGCGGACGACTATATCGACACCCTTACTATAGTCGGCGCCGGAAATTTCTAACCTTATGAAAGTGAAATTGGCAATAGGCGGAACCCTCGCTTTTCTTTCATTCATTTTTTCATTTGGCATACACCCGATCTATGCACAAGAAAATCCCACAAATACCGGTATAAATCTTACTGTCTCGCCAGTTTTCATAAATCTCCTTACCGAGCCTGGCAAAGAAACGTCATCGCGGATAAAGATTACAAACAACAGCAACATAACCGAAACGCTTGGCACGCAATTGGTTAAATTTAAGGCATCAGAAACCGGTACCCAGCCTACGATCGAAGATGTCGATAACAACGATGAGTTTGCAAAATGGATCAGCTTCTCTGAGGAGACTTTTAGCCTTGCCCCTAACGAGACAAAGACTATAACAGTTACTATTACCCCACCCGAATCAGCAGCATTGGGCTATTACTACGCGGTGGTCTTTCAACGTGTAAAAGAAGAAAAGGTCGGCAACACAGGTGCACTCGTATCGGGAGCGCCAGCAGTATCGATTCTTCTTGAAGTAAAAAGTCCGAAGGTAAAACGAGAAATTCAGATTGTTGACGCGGTAACGGACAAGCTTTTTTATGAATACCTTCCTACTGATATTAAAGTAACCATAAAAAATACGGGCAACATTCACATTATTCCTGTCGGGAATATATTCATAGACTGGGGAAGAAAGAAAGATGCGTCAATATTAACGTTTAATGAAGGAAGAGGCAATATATTACCCAATACGGAACGCACCTACACCACAACCTGGAAAGACGGCATGATAACGCGCCTTGACGGCAAAACTCAGTATGATATTACAAAGGCTGATAAGTTTCGCATTGGACGCTATACAGCTAATATTCTCGTCGTGTATGATGATGGACAAAGAGATGTGCCACTTGAAGCACAAGTTTCGTTTTGGGTGTTTCCATGGAAAATTATTGGTGTCATCGCAGTCGTTGCTCTCTTGATGCTCCTCGGCATCCGATCTACCCTGTCTTCAGGTGTCCAAAAATTGAGAAAGTCGAAGAAAAAATAGTACAATGAACCTCATGCAGAGGTTTGTATTTCGAAGCTCTATCGCCGTTTTTTTCAGCTTATTTTTCGTGCTTCTTGCGACTGAACTTTCATTTGCAAAAAACATTGTTGTCGAACCTGCATATCAAACCATCGATCTCAATAAGGGAGAGGCAGCAGAAGCAGAAATTACCCTTAAAAATAACACAGACAAAGCTATTACTTTCAATCTTTTTACGCTTAACTTCTCACAGAATGATAGCGGCGTTATTGAATTTCTCGGAAAAGATGTAACAAGTTATTCCTTTGCGCTAGCCTCATACATTAGTCTCCCACAGGATTCGATTACTGTTGAGGCACAATCAACAGATACAGTGACTGTTACGATTAATGATCGACAAGATCTATCACCTGGTGGCCATTATGCTGCTGTTGTAGCGCAAGCAGAAGGGGTAGAAAATATAAAAAGCGCGACGCAATTTACGCCTGCACTTGCGTCGCTCCTCCTGCTACGAAAAACGGGGGGTGAAATATTTAATTTGTCGCTGAAGGATATAAGTTGGCCTCACCGCTTTATACACTTTCGCTATCCAAGGAATGTCGCGCTTACCTTTCATAACGAAGGCAATATACACGTAATTCCTCGCGGCCGCGTAGAAGTTTATGATATGTTCGGCCGACTCACACATAAAGGAGTCCTCAATACTGCCTCAAAATATATCTTCCCCTCGTCGCGACGCACCATAGAAGTACCTATTAGCCGCGTCGCATTTACTCTCCCCGTTTCTATCGACCACGTTATTATAAAAGGCAACGATTCGCTTAATAAGGTCTCATATTCTTACCGCGAAACATATCTTTATATTAATCCCTTGTTTGCGGGTATATTAGTTTTTGTTATTGCTGCAGTGTGTTACACATTTATAAGACGGCGTAAAAAATGAAAAAAAAGTTGGTCATTCTTTTAATAATTGTTGCCCTCGTATTCATGGGGATCTGGGCATATGAATTTATGTTAGGTAAAAAAGTTACTAACGAGAATATATCGGAACGTTCAAGGGAATTTATTCAATCCCAAAAACAAGGTTCGCTCTTAGATGATCCCAATAAGAACTCTGGACCATCAACAGTTGGTAAAGCTGATTGCTTCTCATTTACCATACCATGGAGCGTGTCGATCGAACGAGAAGATGGCCCTTGCGACTGGCACTACCTCACAGAAAAACCGAAGCTAAACATAAATGTGTATACACGTGAAATTTCTGTCACAACACTTGATGAAGAACCAGGAATCAAACTACGTCGTGATAGAACAACCACATACGCGGAAAGCAAAATAAAGAGCAACGGACGTGAATTTATTATTTTCCATAAAAAATCAGGCGCGTACGAAATCAATGCATTCTACCTGAATAGGAATAAGCTTTTTGTACTCAACATCCTTAGCTATAGTTCAGAAAACCTCGATGAAGCATTAAAAAAAATATTAGAATCAGTTGAACTACCATCATGAGAAAATATTTATCATTCCTTACTAGCTTCCCTATATTTATACTTTTTGCATTTCCTGCATCAACAAACTATAGACTCGATGCATTCGAATTTGGAGCTGGAGGTGGTACGGGTGCATCTACCACTTACTCGTTCGAGGGTATAGCGGGCGAGCTTTCCGGAAGCGCAGGAAACTCAACAACGTATGGTGCAGATGCGGGTCTTGTACTCGTACAACAAGCAAATGTCCCCCCTGCCCCTACTTTCGTCAATAGCAGCAGCTGGTACAACAAGCTCAAGATTACAATAAACAAAGACTCCGGTGATCCTACAGATGCGACCTATGCAATAGCTATTAGCGACGATAACTGGGTCACTACAGAGTGGGTTCAAAGTGACAACACCGTTGGTACCACATTAGGCAGTGAGGATTTCCAGACGTATGCGAACTGGGGCGGGGCTTCAGGTGAGTTCATTATTGGTCTTACGCCAAATACAACCTACAAAGTAAAAGTGACGACATCACAAGGAAAATACACACAAAGCCCCCTTGGACCTGAAGCATCAGCAGCTACATCTCAAGTATCCATTACCTTTGATCTCGATGTATCAAGCACAGATCAAGAAACAGCTGCCCCTTATAGCGTTGCGTTTGGTGATCTGTCCGCAGGAAGCGTCACGACCGCAACAGATAAAGTATGGATTGACCTTACAACAAACGCAGAATCTGGTGGCTATATTTACATTAGCGGTATTAACGCTGGTCTCAAGAGTACCGTCCTAAATTACACTATTTCTGCAGTGTCGGCTGACCTTTCAGTCTCAAGTGAGGGCTTTGGTATTCAAAGCAGTGCTTCTACAGAGTCCGCAGGTGGCCCACTTATAGAGTTGACGCCCTACAATGGGACGAGCGAAAATGTGGGCATTGTCAACAGCACTATTCGAGAGCTCTATTCTACCTCTGGAAGTCCGATAACCTCAGGGCGCGGATCTTTTCTCTTAAAAACGAAGATATCATCGTCAACACCAGCCGCAGATGACTATGCAGAAACGTTCACAATAATCACATCAGCTAGCTTCTAATATTCGTACAATTTATTTGTACATTAACCTCATTTTAAGCTTGACAACGCTTCAAATATTCCTCTAATATGTAGTATGTCACAATGATAAAAAGTAGGCACAAAATCATCATCTCTATACTATCTCTATTCTTTACTGGTCTTCTACTGCATCAAAGTGTTACCCAGGCTCAAGCAACCGCAGGCATCAATGAAACCATCAATTTTCAAGGAAAAGTAACAAATCTCAATGGTACCAATGTTTCTAATGCTAGCTATGATTTTGTTTTTCGGCTATATAAAGCTAGCTCTGGTGGCGTTGCTCAATGGACCGAAACCTGGAACTCAGGAACAAGTCAGGTTGCAGTGAGTGATGGTGTATTTAGAGTCGCATTAGGCACACATAGTTCTATCTCAAACCTTGATTGGAACGATGATGCCTGGTACTTATCGGTCGAGTTTAATGGTGATGGCGAAATGGATACACGCATCCGCCTCACAACAGCGCCTTATGCATTAAATGCGAAGTCAGTCGCCGGTTTAACAGTGCAGGATTCAGCTGGAGGTGCGGACACGACAGGAACGTTAAAAGTTGCGGACGGAAAAACACTTACATTCGTTGATGACTTCACAACAGCTGGGGCTTTCGGTCTTACGCTGACAACGACAGCGTTAACGAACGTTACACTACCGACAACAGGAACCCTTTCAACGCTTGCCGGCTCAGAAGAGTTGACTAATAAAACCATCGGCTCAACTGGCTTGACCTTTTCTGGAGCCTCAACCGATATTACGACTGCCGGAGGTGAGGCGCTTGTCTTAAACGGGAACGCTGCCTCAACATTCCAAACTTCAGCTGGAGCCATCACATTCCAAGCAGCCGGCACAGGGACAGCATCAACAGTACAAATCGGCGCCGGAGGCGCAGGCTCAACAACGCCTGACTTTTTTGGTCTTGACGTAAAATCAGATACCGGCGATCCTGTTTCTGGTGGATTTGAAGGTGCTATGTACTACAACACTGCCGATAATGTATTTCGTTGCTACCAAAACACTGGCTGGACAAACTGTATCGGAAGCGGTGGTACGCCATTATGGTCTGGATTACAAACACCAACCGATAATCTCAGCCTTTCTATGGCCGCATACAATACAACCTTTACCTGGGATCCAGGCGCCAATACAACTGAAACTGCTTTTACACTTAATTTCGATGGTGAAGATAGTGCCGCAGATGAAGACCAGGTCTTGATGGCATTAAATCAAACCTCAAATGGTACTGACGTGACAGAAGCTGCTGATGCACTCCTCACCTTTACGAATAGTGATGCAAATGATCCGGTTGAAAATGCTATTAGATTCGATGCTGGTGCTGCAGGTACCGATTTTACGTATGGTATTAACTTTGATGCAGCGAGCATTGGGACGGCAGAGTTTGTACTGCAGAATGGTGAGACAATCGATAATACGTCTGATGGAACAATTGCCTTTACAAGCGCTATAACCGTCACCAGCAACATAGATACCCAAGGCACTATTCAAGCTGGTTCAGGCAACATAACGCTCACCGATGCAACGGGTAATATTCTCGAATCCATTATTGCTGATGGCACTGTACTTGCTCGTGTAGCAGGAACCGAAACAATAACCGGAGGATGGACCTTTAATACCGCGGCCACCACCTTTACCACAGCAGTACAAGCAAACGGTGGCCTCACCACATCAACAACAAACACAAATCTCACGCTCGCTGCAAATGGATCTGGTGATATCGTATTTAGCAATGATGCAGATACAAACGTACAAGTTACTGCAGGTGCCGCATCAGGGGTTGACCTGCTTGGCGTATCAACAAACGGTAATAGTGTTACGACGACTGCTATCGATGGCGTCCAAATTGACTTCGCAAACGGCGGCGCAAGCGCGATCGATAACGCTGGACTTCGCATTAATATGACCGCAAACAATAATCACGACAACACCTTGCTTCAAGCGATCGCTATTACGAGCATAACAGGCCAGGCTAGCGCAGAAGAATATGCGCTTACCATTGGATCTGGTTGGGACCGTGGCCTTTCAGTTGCATCAGCCTCAACGTTTACCTCAACGCTCACCTCTGAAGGAACATTCGTCGCCGGTTCGGGCAGCAATACCTTTACCTTTAACCCTGCTTCTGGCCCGCTTTATGCCGGCACAGCACGCCCAACCAAAAGAATAACTATTGAACCAGAATATCCGGGTGCATCTCTTACTGCAGATGGCGCAAGCAATACTGGTACTTTCACGTCCGACAATATGACATCATCTCCTTACAGAAACTTCTATAAATGGGCAAATACCCAAGGCACCGCACAGGATTACGATATTTGGGTTCGTGTGCCTCTACCGGCAGATTTTGCCGCAATGGCCGCAACGCCTACACTTAGTATTGACACCTATACAAGTGACACGACAAATGGAACCGTACTCGTCACTGTTTATGACACAAGTAACAGTGCAGATTGTACGTCCGCATCTTTTACGCCCACATCAACATCAACATGGCAGTCCAAAACCCAAACCACATGTCTCGATACAGGAACTTATGTAGCAAATGGCATTATGACGATTATGATCAAGCTCACTGGAGCAGCAACCTCTGGCGACACGCGTGTAAGTACCATTTATTTTGATTATTTAGCTAAATTCTAATACCAATATGAAAAAAACTAAAACAATGCGATCTATCACCGTCTCAATAATCATCATAGCTATGCTCTTTAGTTCATCAGCTGCATATTTTCAGCCAACGTTTGCCCAAGAAACTACGTTAACCCCTTCGCCCACGCCATTTCTCACCAATACTACATCAGGGAGCGTTGAAGTACCCGAAGAATTGGTAACAACACTTCCACCCGTTCAATCCGATCAAGCTACAACCGAAGCAGCAACATCGTTAACAAACCTACTCGCTACCATTACACCAACAGCACAAAAAACTTTACAGTCTGCACGATTAAAACGCGGTACGAAGTTTTCTGCACTTGCACGAAAATCTTATCAAGCGCACGAAAAAATTAGAGTAAACATTGAAAAAGACGTTGAAAATAGTGTGACGCTCACTATGGTTGCACCAGATGGAAAGGTACTCCCTGCACCACATTCAGAGGAAATTGCAGGAGAACGCACCACGTTTGTTATTACCCCACCTCAAGCATTTGTACCTGGAAAGTATCAACTTCTCATCACTGATTCGACCGGCGAAACTTTTCAGCAGGATTTTACATGGGGAGTTTTGGCTATAAACACCAACAAATCAATCTACGCGCCACATGAGAAAGCTTATGTGATGATGGGTGTACTGAACGAACAAGGAAGCACCATATGTGATGCGCGCCTTACGCTAACCATAACAAAACCAGATGGACAAAGCGATGTGCTTGCGACAGATCAAGGTGACATAAAAATCAATGAAGATTGTAAGCAAAAAGCTTATACACCTAACCCGGATTACTTTACCACGTATGATGTGAGCGATAAAGGCATATATGATATGCAACTATCCGCCGATACAGTAAATGGGAACTTTACGATTCAAGATCGTTTCGAAGTGCGCGAATCTGTTCCGTTTGATATTGAGCGAAGTGGACCCACAAGAATTTATCCCCCTAAGGCATATGATGTTGAAATTACTGTAAAGGCCAATGAAGACTTTTCTGGCTACATAGAAGAAACAACACCTTTTGATTTTACTATCATAAAAAATGACTCAACCCCCTTCGATACTGAAGAAGTTAGACGTCTTACCACATCAGGTGAAGTACTAGGCACATCAACAGCTACAACCGCCATGCCGTTTGATGGGGAGACCGTTGTAACGACGAAGTTTGGTGAAAAGTATGATGCGGATCATCTAAACGACAACCTTACTGCACAAGGACTCAAGGGCCACGACGGCATCGATTTTGCACTTGAAGAAGGTACAAAAGTGAAATCTGTAGATAAAGGTATGGTGACACATGCAGACAGTAATCCATATGGTAAAACTGTTATAGTTGAACACACATGGGGAACCACTTATTATGGCCATCTCAGCTCCATTTCGGTTAAAAATGGCGATATGGTCACCAAGGGCCAAGAAGTCGGCACTTCGGGTAATACCGGAAACTCAACAGGCCCACACTTGCATTTTGCGATCGCCCCTCATGGCACCAACATACATAATGGGTATGGAGGCATGGTTGATCCGGCTCCTTTCCTTGGTATAGAAAACGGCACCGTCTTAGCGGCGCAAGATGATCTTAAAACGAACGTGAGAGTTTTGAAATGGAAAGTTGATCTAAAAAAAGGTGATGTAAAGTCACTGAAATACTCATTTAAAGCGCCCGATATTTCCCCCGAATTTTACCTTTTAGGACCGCTCACCTTTAAAAAAGATCTTGATGGAGAAATTACTTTCCAAGAGATCCGCAAATGGCAAATCGCGGCTGACGCAGATGTAACCATAGATTCAGCCGCGATACTCGGTACATCTCGTGGCACACGCAACACTGTCTTTATCTCTACATTAGTGGGCTACCACTTTTTTGTTGATGATGACAGTGATTTATCATATCTCAAAACCACCGACGGCGGCGCAAGCTGGACTGGATTGACAGATATTAAGGCAGCAGAAACAATTGTTGGGTTTGATGTATGGTATGACAAATGGACTCCAGGCGACACAGGTACAAAAATACATATATGGTATGTGGGCACAGGTGCTGACGATATTATCTATGAAAGCCTTGATACAGCCAATAACGATGCACAAACAAGTGAGGTTATTGCGTTCAATGGAGCCACTGCAGTCGCCGGACGTGGAGTTTTTGTATCTGGAGCCAAAATGCGTGGCGGAAACTTATACGTGGCATTTGATATCGATGCGGGAGCAGAAAAGGGTGTGCGTCGCTCAACAGATGGCGGAGCTAACTGGACTATTCGCTACACTACCGGTACGACGGATACTATCATAGAGGCTACTCTCGACCAAGGACTTGTATTCCCCGGAAACGAAGCAGATAACCAAGATATGTGGTTACTCTATCACGATGCATCGGCTGACGCATTGACACTCAAGGTCCACGACGACTCAGCAAACTCGACAAGCGAATCTTCAACGATCGTTACTCTTGTCGAAAATACTACTGACGGTACGGGACAATACGGATTTGCAGGCTCTATTCGGCATAGTGATGGCCATTTATTAGTGGTTACCGAAACAGAGTATGATACAGCGACAGCAGATATGCGTACATGGGATATTAATGGCTCAGGCTCCATAACAGAAAAAACGGCAATATCTACCGATATTGATGATCAATATTATCCCCAGATTTATATTGACCAAAGTTCAGGCGAAATACGTGTGGCATATATTGGTAAACGTGACGGGACTGACACTCTTGGTACCACTAATGGCGTATACTACACAACCTCAACAGATGGCATGGCAAACTGGTCATCGGGCGACACGACCTACTCAGCCACCTCGTCAGACTGGCGTAACCTTTGGACACCACTCATGGGGCCGCGATTTATTATTGTATGGCGGGATCTTTCTTCGCAGGCGATAATGACTAACTACGATAATAGCATCCCTAACGTAGCACCTACTGTGTCGCTCAACTCCCCCGCTGATACAGCTTCAACCTCTGACACAACCCCAACGTTTGATTTTACCGGCACCGATGCCGATACAGACAGCATAGAATATAATGTACAGATACACACAGACAATGGTTTCGGTTCAACGATCAGCAAGACTGACTTAACCTCAGGTTCGGGCTCAAGTGCGACCTCATTTAATACAGCCAGTATTTCGCCTGGCTCAAACAAACTCATTCTTTTAGCGGTTGCAAGTCGTGTGTCTGGTGGTGGCAATAATATACCTACAGCAACAGGGAATGGCTTGACGTGGCAGGTTGTGCAAAGTGCAAAAGAGTCGGCAAGCTGGAATATGGTCACAATACTTCGAGCTATGGGAAGCTCCCCAACAAGCGGAGCGGTAACCATCGATTTTGCAGGCCAAACCCAAACTAACGCGATATGGTCAATCAGCGAATATGATGGTGTTGACACATCTGGAAGTAACGGTTCTGGGGCCATAGTACAAGACGCAGAGAATAGTGCAGCTGCTGCAACAAGCCTTACAGTCACCTTGGGAACATTTTCAGCAGGAGCAAACGCTACATACGGCGCATTTGTATCTGAAGTTAACCAAAACACCACATTTGGAAGTGGATTTACTGAGATTCATGAAACTAACATTACTGATAATTCGGGTCAGACACAATGGAAGAACTCAAATGACACAACGGTAGATTGGAGCTGGACCTCTGGTGCAAGAGTGGCAGGTATAGGTCTTGAAATAAAGGCGGCCGCACCACTCATTGATGTTGTCTCGGAGACCGATGCTGGGTTTGTTAATCCAGATACTGGTGGCGACACACACCCTTTTAATAATGCTGAAAATATTCAATATACTGTTCAGGCTGGCGATACGTTAGCTACCGGTACCTACTACTGGCGTGTAAGGGGGCTTGATCCTGCTGGTACAAACTCGTATGGCTCGTGGTCCTCAACATATAGTTTTACTGTTACCTCTTCAGGCCCTACCCTCGATCAGGTCATGCGTCATGGAAACTGGTTTAGTAGTGGTGCCGAACAGTCCTTTACTTTCTAGGGACTTTTTCTTTACAATAGCCATATGGCTAAAAATGATACTGCCCCACAACCAGGTTTGAAAAAAGTATTTAACATTGCGATTATCCTCATTCTCATTGCCGCTACAGTCAGCTCTTTAGCCTTCTATTATCTTTACACCATTGAAGCAAAGAAAAACACCCAAGACGATGCAACACGAACAATCGAGGCTGTTGGAAAGCTTATGGATCTTCCACTCGGTGAAGTACCTACCGTTGCAACCGTTACCGACAAATCGAAGCTTCAGAATCAACCATTACTAAATAAAGCCGAAAACGGTGACCGCGTTATAATTTATACGAAAGCACAGAAAGCTATTCTCTACAGACCCTCGAGTAATAAAATTATCGATGTAGTTCCCGTAAATCCGGTCGGTGGTCAATCCCCGACAAGCACACCACAAAAGCAAAATGAACAACCAGCTGCCTCGCCATCAGCAACTATCACACCGACCAATCAAAAAGTAAGCGTTATTCTTCTAAACGGTACCGAAAAAGTTGGTCTTACCACTACCGTAGAATCACAGCTCACCTCATCATTTCCAAACATCGCCGTCATAGACAAGGATGATGCAAAGAATAAAAACTATGAGAAAACGGTTGTTGTGATCATAAATCAAAAAATATCCGAGGAGGCAAAAAAAATTGCCTCTAGCCTTGGAGCAACGCTTGAGAAACTCCCGGAAAGTGAAAACGAACAATCGACCGCAGATATGGTCATTATATTAGGGAAAGATCGACTTTAATCCTTCATTAGATGTGAGATAGTAAACTCAGAGGCTTTCTCTTCAGGAATCCACATACCAGGTAGGTTATAAAGCTCATTCCAGCCGATTTTCATAACAAATACATTGCTTATGCCAGATTCAACCAACATGCGCGCCGCATCCTCGCCTGTTGTAGACGCACTGCTATACGGTAAGAGCACAACTTTTTTAAAGTTAGCCGATGCCTTTTCTGCCTGCTCTACGAACTTTTTTTCTCCTTCTCTGTCGGTTTCATAAGGAAAATATATATTCGTTGTGTTATTAAATCTTCTCTCTTTGTAATCCTCTGCGCTCCTCATATCAACCACGAGAATGCCCTCCTTATTCCCTTCTAGAACGTGCTTTAGGGTCACATAGGGGTCAGCATACTGAATATCATAGTTCACGTTTCGGATTGTGGTCGATGGGAATATGGGTAACAACGATCTGAAGTTATATGCAATGACCACTGATGCTGTTACCACACAAGCAGATCCAAAGAGTATTGCTGATTTTGTTATTGAACTTTTATCTTTTTTACTCATATCGAAGGGCATTAAGAGCTGAGGTATTGCGTGCACGACGAGCTGGATAAAGTCCAGTCACAATACCGACAACAAATGATGTTAACAGAATAAATATAACAAATGAGGCCGGAATATAGGTAAGTTGAAGATATCCCAAACCTTGGGTTATAGAAAATATAGATATGGCAAATGAGGTAAGCTGTCCAAGCAAGAACCCAAATATTATGCCTCCTATGCCGCCGGCAAACCCCATAATCATAGCCTCGGCTAAAAAGAGATCTTGAATCTCTTCAGAGACCATACCAATAACCTTCATTCCTCCAATTTCTCGCGTACGCTCAAGCAATGATACCGTAAGTGTGTTAAACATGCCTAACGATGCGACAGCGAGTGCAATTAAGCCTATGGAAGCAAGTACGAGACGCAGATTTCTAAATAGATCTTCGATCTGTGCAACTGTGTCGCCTGATGAAGTTGTCGTATACCCAAATGTTTCAATTTCAGTTCTCACTTTAGGTACGCTGTTCTTATCTTTCATAACGACTTTAAGTTGTGAATAGTTTTTGATTCCCAATTTTGTTAAATCATCAAAAGGCACGTAGAAAAATTGCTCTTCATTATTGTCGACAAGACCGACGATTTTATACGACTCTTCTTTCGTAAATTTTCTCCCCTCAATATCAGGTCGCAGTGCTTTCACAAGAATAAATGAGACTTTAAACTGTGAACCCAATGCCTTTTCTTCTGTAAGGCCAAGCAGACGCAAAAGACCTGTCGAAATAATCGCTTCACCAGAAGGTTTCTTGCTGAATTCAATGAGCGCTTCTGCCTTCTTTAAAGCACCCGATTCTGAGGCTGTTGTAAGTCGAACAAATTCAATACCTGCAGAATCGGTCGACACAATTTCAGCTTTATACGCTGGTTGTGCTGATCCTGTTGCAACAACTCCAGCCACTGCTAGTGCCGCACTTGCACTTGCCGTTGATTCACCTAGTACCGTAGCATACTGCTGTACCTTTCCTAAATCTTGTACATACTTTCTCTGAAAACACCCATATTGCCAATCCTGATAGCCATTTTGTGTAAACTTTGGCACGAGTTCTTCATTAAGATCTTTATTAAATAATGGTACTTTTCCACGCACCCATATTCCCAGATACTCCTCAAGCTTTTCATCGTATGCTTCACGTCCGTAATCACCGTATGGTGCGTATGATGCCCCCCACATCTGTTGTCCAGTAAGATCGCCCTCAACCCGCACCGTGTAACCAATAATATCGCCTACAACCGTACACGTTTCTCTTACTGGAACAACTTCTCCCGGCAATAAGTTAAATTGCATTATGTCACCATCGATTGCCTTTCCAAGGGTAGCCTTTTTAAACTCTGTTTGTACACCCGCCACACCACCCTCATCCTCGATATATGATTGCTCGATGAGATTAGTAAAACCTTTCCCTCTCTTGAGTTTGACCTGTGCAATCTCCATATAGTCTTGACTCGCGCCATACACTAACACATCAGCTTTTGCTTTATTAAAGTTCACTCTACCAACAAAGGATACGAGCGGCACTATTTTTTCAATCGCTTCGTTTTTTGCAATTTTTTTCACGATCGTGTTATTTATTCGTAAAGCAGTATTTCTACTTGAAGACACATCAATAATTTTTAGTTCGTTTAGTGATGCGACCTGACTAATAACAAGTCGCTCAATACCATACCCAAGTGACAGGAGATAGACTATTATGCCTACCCCTACTGCCATACCCATAACGGTAATAAGCGTTCTACTAGTCCTGGCTTGAAGATTCTCGAAAGCAAGAAAGATTAGATACGATTGTCGTACCTGGAATGGCCTTAATGACTCCAACTTCTGAATAATTAATCCCCACGGCTTCCCCAATAACTTATTACATAGTCCCCCACCGATACGAACAAATCTACCCAACAATGGAATGCGCGTTATGAATTCGTATGTACGCAGAAATGAAAAATGTACAAGCACAATAAAAAAAGTGACAAACGAAAAAATATGTTTTGCATAGTACGGCAAGGAAGTAATAAAGTGCCTAAACGCTGTTGCCCACAACATAGGATTTAGTCCTTTTGTAATAATCAGTTTTGTTATGTGTAGAAGTATATTTTTCATAGTTGTAGTTTTTTAAGATAATCAGGGCTTCGCAAATCAACACCTCCCCCTACGTCGGATGGATTACCTTGCTCCACTTTAGTAGCTCGTTTTTTTGGTGCATACACTTCTACTACACTACCATCCAGCACATGTATAAGTTTTGTCGCATACTTTAAATAATCTAAATCGTGTGTAATCATGATGATGGTTATTCCCTTTGCATTAATATCAAGAAATGTCTGAATAAGATTAAGACCCGATACCGTATCAAGGTTTCCTGTTGGCTCATCTGCAACCATGATGACTGGATCTATAACCATGGCACGAGCTAAGCTTATTTTTTGTTGCTGTCCCGAACTTAATTCAGAAGGTCTGTGCGATGACCAATTCTCCATTCCCACCATCTTTAATACCATCGATCCTTTTTCTTGCACTATCTGATTGTTGTAATCCAACAAGTTAAGAGCGAAAGTTACATTGTCGTGTGCGTTGAGTGAGTTAATCCAAAGTGCCTGTTGGTAAATCATACCTACTCTATGGCGCCTATATATAGCTCTTTCGTCCTCAGTCATGGCATAAAAATCCTTACCTTCGATGATAATATTTCCCGTTGTGGGTGCTTCTAACCCAAGTAGCGCATGAAGTAGCGTTGATTTTCCTGAACCTGAAGGCCCAAAGATAATTGCAAAATCTCCTTTTTCAATCTCCAGATTAATTTCCTTGAGAACTTGAACCTGTTCTTCCCCAACCGTGAAAGTTTTAGTAATGCCTGTTGCCTTAATAAATGTGTCTGTCATATTATTTTGCGAATCGCTTTAAGAACCCAAAGGTTGACGATAACTTATTAACTACAAGGTTTAATACATCCTTAGTTGCAGCTGGTGTTACTATAACGGTATCAAATGAAGCACCATTATTACCAGACTTATCTTTTGAAAGTGCGCGCAACTGATATATCTGCGCCGGCTGCGCACCAGAGATGGTGGCACAATGATTCGTTGTAAGATTTGTATCTTCTTGTGTCGTTGAACCGTATGTAGTAGAAGTCCCGAGATTGTATTCCACCTGCGTAGAGGCAGGCTCATCAGTATCCCAACATACGATAATTTGAGCTTTGGCATCATCACCAATACCTACAATCGTACTTTCTACTGTTAGGTTAAGTATTTCGGGTGCACGAAGATCAGCTGCTGTCTTCAATTTCAATACATCAGCGACTGCTTCATTTCCGACAACGTCTCTACCTTTGACCAATATTGTATAGTCCGTCTCGTCGACCAAGTCACCAATTACGAGTTCGTGAAGTAGCGAACGTGTAAGATTGATCTTGTCTTTTGCCTGCTCTGGATGTGCCGTTGGATAATACGTAACTATCGTAGAAATCTCTGTGTTAGATGACCACAACAACCGTACCGTTGCTGTTGGCAAACCAGCAACCTGTTGAGCTTTTACATTGGTAATCTTTGGTACCGGTAGCGTCTGGAAAGTTTTATCCTCACCGTTATACACATTTCCCTCATCATCTTCGGCAACAATACGCATGTGATACAGCGTGTCTTGTTCAAGATCCTCGAGCTTGACCGAGTATAATCCGCCCGTTTTTGAGACAGGAATAGACGCAGAGCCTCCGTAGGCTGTTGTTGGCCCATATTGAAGAGTAGCCTCTGTTGCATAGGTAATATTTGCCGTAACATATGCTGTTGAAATACTAACATCTGTTATTTTTACGTCTGCGACATTTGGAGCTGCATTTGTTGTAAAGGAGTACTCATCAGACGAAGAGGTGTTCCCATCTTCATCGCTCCAAAGAACCTTATAATAGTAAGTTGCCCCTGGATCAAGCTCTTTAAGACTGACTTCATGAGCTGTTACCTGTGTTGATGAACCTACTTCCTCTCCATAGGATCCAGAGGTTTTTCCATACTTTACGAATGAGCTAGAGGTTCTATTGGTCGACCACAATATCTTTGCACTGCGAGTCTTTACCGTCGCCGAAGGACTTGCAGTGAGCGATGGTGCCGATTCCCATCGACCATCAGGATACATAGTGACCGTTTCGCTTGGCGCCGAACAGTTTCCTGTTGAATCACATGCTTTCACACAATAGTAGTAATCCTGCTGAGACAAACTTGAGTTAACATATGATGCTTCTGTTGTTGTGCCTATAAGCGTAAAGCCTGTCATGCTTGTTGAGCATGACGCATCTGCTGTTGTTGATCGATAGAGTTTGTAGTTTGCTATACCTGAACCTGTAGAAGATGGTGCATTCCACGTAATTGCCAACTTCCATGCTTCTGTCGATTTATCCGAAACATCTGCCATCTCCATATCAGTAGGAATACCCGGAGCAGATGTATCTGCAGTAAACGCCACTGAACCATAAACATTGTAATCGATGTTGCCAGCCTCATCTTTCGCAACGACATAGAATGTATTCTCACCAGCTTGGGTTGCATAAGCACCATCTGACAAGTACGTAACAGAAAGCCCGACTTGATTTACATTGCTGGATGTAGGGAGGGCGTTTACTGAATAATAGTAACGAAGATTTTCTTGGGCACCTGAAAAGGTAGACGGTGGATCCCAACTAAATCCAAACTCATTGATGGTGTTTGTACTAGGATCTGCTGTAACATTTTGAGGTGCACTTGGTGCTGTTGAACTATAGTAATATGAGGCGTTCACATAGGAAGATGCAAAATTACCGGCTGTATCTTTTGCTCTTACGTAGAATGTATTCGCCCCCGATTGATACGCAGCTATATCGGTTATCGTCGTACTTGCAGTACATGATTCAACGGCGCCTACGGCGCCAGTTTTATAACAGTACTCTGCTATACCTGAGTCTGCATCAGATCCTGCATTCCAAGAAAAATCAAAACTATTCGTTGCTGTGTATCCTGGTGGATCAGCTGTGACTGTTGTAGGATTTGTGGGAACTGTGGTATCGAGTTTATAAATAAATGGTTGCCACGTTGTTGCGGCCACATTACCGGCATCATCGATTGCTTTAATCCTCAAGTAGTACGTTGAGCCGGAACTTAAACTCCCCGCAGTATAAGCAGTTGTTGTTTGCAATGTACCATCAACTGCCGGATCTGCACTACTATTTGTTCCAAAGTACACATAGTACCCATCAATACCTGATCCTCCTGCTCCATCAGTTGCACCTCCCACTGCGTCAGCGTCTGGCCAGTCAAAATTAGGAGCAGTGTGTCCATACCATGTGTTCGTCGTCATAGTTGCAGATTGTGTTGCTGTGGTATACGCAGTAAGACTTGTTGGATTAGTTGGGGCAGAAGCATCTGTATAGTAGTTTACTGTGTAAGAATTAATCACGTCTGTATATAATCCATCTCCGGAAGTCAAATCAAAACGCACTTGGAGATATCTGTTGTCAGGAGATTTAATTTCATAATAGCTAGTTGTTCCATTAGTTTTTGTACTCGCAGCTGCAGTCCAGGTCGTCCACGTAGAATTATCCGCTGACGAACGTGTATATGGCGTGATAGTTGTTCCTGACGCACCTTCTGTATATGTAACTGAAAGATTGCTAAATTTATATACAGTAGTAAAATCGTGAACCTGCGAAATATAGTTACCTGTTTTCTCAAACGAAGTTGAGGCGGTTTCTACTACGTAAGAATATAAACCATCT
The DNA here is from genome assembly GCA_964612595.1 of uncultured Gammaproteobacteria bacterium. Lineage (GTDB taxonomy): Bacteria > Patescibacteriota > Microgenomatia > UBA1406 > HO2-37-13b > OLB23. The sequence continues at coordinate 25,032 of CAZTFB010000005.1, forward strand.
GAAAAAGTATTAGTTCCTGCTCCAGCGATTGAATACATACGCCCACTACTTACATCACCGGCTGCGCCGGTATTATAGTTTGCAACTGAAGTATCAAGCGTTGTCCATGAATTCCCAGCAATTGAATACTTATAGCACACCGCTGTATTTCCTCCTCTACACACAATAAGAGAATCACTGTCTCCACCATCCACAGCAAATCCATCTGTACTTACTGTACCCGTAATTGCGGTCATTGTTGACCATGAGTTTCCAGCGACGCTGTAGCGATAAAAGGTCGTAGTTGCCTGACCACGAGCGGTATAAATGAAGCCAGATTTATATATGAGATCTGCTCCTGTACCTAATGTTGCGGTGACAGCAGTCATCGTTGACCATCGCGTCCCGGCAGATCCCTGAGTATCGTATCGGTAAAAGCTTGTTGTTGAGCCCCCTCGGGCATAGTAAATATACTGTGAGCCGTCATACACAAGACTTGCGCCAGAACCTGGAGCAGCAGGAAGCGCGTCCGTTGTAATTTCTGACCATGTATCGGTAGCAATATCATACTGATAGAACCCGGTATTGCTCGTCTGGCCAATTGCATAGATTTTATTATTGGTACTTTCGTATACCAATTCGCTCCCCGTTGAAAATGCGACTGGCGCATCTGCAAGACTTAAAACAGAGCCTGTCGCTGCGTCATAACGGGTAAACATAGTATCAATATTTCCTCGTGCAATGTAATAATAGTTACTGTTACCCTTAACAATATCTGCTCCCGTCGAAAACGGGAAATAATCTGTACCTCTAAAAAAGCTTCCATATATACCTAATGTGGGGATTAACCATGCGTTGGTCGTTGTATCGTATGTGTATATGTTTTGAGTGGTGTTTCCTCTTATAGCATAAAGCTTACCGTTAACATCTTTTAGATCAGCTCCTTGACCGAATGTTGCAGGAGCCTCATTCAGTTCACTCCATTGTTCTGATGCAATGTCGTACTTGTAAAGTGAGGTTTTGTTGTTGCCAGGCGTATAATAGATCGCTTCTTCTGAGCTCACATATGCTATTGCGCCATCATTTTGCGCAATTAATGGCAACGCAGGTAGCAAACTCCACGTGTTGCTTGTAATCGAATATTTCGAAAATCCTGAATAGCCACCGCCTTGCGCAGCATAAATCGTATCGCCACCATCATATGCAAGATCGCCGCCTTGATACATAGCATTAAGAACATCAAACGACACGTTTGTCATTGTATCCCAGCTATCTGTTTGCGTGTCATATCTAAAAAATGCGTCATCACTTGAACCGCGCGTCACATAGATATAGCGGCTTCCATCGTATTTTGCAGAACTTCCCCCTGAAAGCGTCAATGGAGCATCGGCTGCTGCAGCATCATCCCATGTATTATTTGTTATATCGTATCGCCAAAATGACGAAGTACCCGAGCCACGTGCTCCATACAAATAACCCGACGGACCTTCGACAACCCAGCCATAGTTAACTGTTCCAGGTGCTACTGCAAGCGTTGCCCATACGTCCGTAGCAATATCATAACTATAGAATGTGGTCGTTGCTATGCCTCTAAAGGTATATAGCTTGTTTGACGAACTCACATATGCCCAGTTTGCACCATACGAAAGCGTTGCAGGAGCAAGAGAAATGCGTTCTTGCTCCCAAATACCCCCTGCGTCAGCAGCAAGTTTGATCTCATCACCTGTAGAAACCGTGTCACTATTTGTACCAGTGAATTCTGCGCTCGATGTATACGTCGCACTTGTTGCAGTCACACCAGAATATACGTACGTGAATCCTGTTGTTGCCGCACTTATATTCCCTGCTGAATCTTTTGTCTTCAAACGTAAATAATATGTTGAACCATTTGTAAGTGTTTCAGTTGTCACAAAAGTAGAGGCTGTTTGGAATGCCCCCGCACTTTCTGGATCAGCACTGCTGCTTGTACCAAAGTACACATAATAACCAGCTATGGTCGATGCCGCATCCGTAGCACCAGACCAACTAAAATATGGATGTACATGGCTGTATGTGTTGCCTGTTGTTATAGACGTACCACTCACCTGTTGTGAAGAACCTGTAAAACTGCTTGGATTTGTTGGGGCTGTAGAATCGCCTGCATACGTTATAGTTATGTCGCTCAGTATCGGCGTATCAGCATTCCCTGTATCGGCATTAAGTGTTGCTCTTACTTGAATGTATCTGTTTGCTGTTGAGGCAATAGTAGAGCCACTTACACTTTGCCATCCTGCCCATGTTGATCCATCAGCTGAAGTGCGTGTCTCGTAAGTAATTGATGATGCACCTGGTGTTGATGAGGTGGCTGTGAGAGATGTGAATGAACTCACGTACGTGAGATCAATCGTGCCAGAAGTCCAGGTACCTGTATTCTTATACTTATCTGAAGAGACTGTATAGCTCGTCATGCGCTGGAATGTAGAGCCCCAAACCATAAATATTGTGCCGCTTCCATTACTAACAAGCGCACCTCCAGCATATGGTCCAACGTCACTTACTGAAAAACCTGGTATTTTCTCCAGTCTCCTCCATGTATTAGAAGATATCGTATATTCCCAAAAATCGAGTCGATAATATCCTGTTTGTACATAAAATTTGCCTGAATAATAATCAGCATCCGTTCCGTAGTATGGGCTAAAAGGTAAATCTCCTACTGCCGACCATGTATCTGTGCCAATGACATATTTGTAAAGCTTTGGTTTTCCTGTACTACCTGTAAATGCATATATATCGGTGCCATCACTAAGAATGCGGGATCCGATACCCATAAGAATATTTGAGGGCAAATCTGCTACAGCCACGTCACTCCACGAGTTTCCTGAAATACTATAACGATAAAAGGACCCTGTGTTTTGACCTCGTGTTGCATATATGTAGTCTCCCGAACCTGGGTACGCAAGCGATCCACCACTGTTAATAGTTGCTGGTGCAACAGCAAGTGTTGACCATGAGTTTCCGGCAATGTTATAGGAATAAAAGGTTGTGGTATTGTTTGAGGCAAAATAATAAATGAGCCCTCCAGCTACAACTGCTTTTTGCTCGCCCGCTATATTACCGGGCGCAACAGCGAGGGTCGTCCACGTATTTGTTGCGACATCATATCCATAGAGGTTTGTTGACGTTCCACGAATAAGATACACATCCCCACCTGAATAGGTGAGGTTTGCACCAGTACTTAGGGCTGCTGGAGGCTCAATTATTGAGGCAAACGAGTTCCCACCAGTACTGTAGGTCCAAATATCATAGCTCCCATTACCTCTGAACAAATAGTATTTATCTACCCCCGATACATACACGAACGAATGATAATTGGTTACCTGCGGTGTGTTTGTTAATGTGGTCCATGAGTTTCCTGAAATACTGTAACGATAGAACGTGTTAGTAGCTGTTGATCTTGTGACATAGATATAGTCGCCACTGGCGATAATATCATGATCACCATTAATTGTTGCGGTAACCGCAGTCATTGTTGACCACGAATTACCCGATACACTATAGCGATAAAATGTTGTTGTATTGTTCCCTCGAGGTGTATAAAAGTAGCCGCCAGAATAGGCAAGGTCAGATCCTGTATAGAGCGCAGCAGGTGCTGCAGCCATACTTGACCATGTATTAGACGATACTGTGTACTTCCACATGTCTGTGGTATTACTTGAACGAAGCACAAACAGATTTGTTCCGTCCGTTGAGATTGAGGCTCCATATAAGGTGTAATCCGGAAGATCTTCCATCTCCGTCCATGTATTTGCAGCTACATCATAACGGGCAAACTTCTTTTGATATCCACCGAAAAGTAGATATATGTACCCGTTCAAATACACCATATCGGCTCTGTATATTGATGTTGAGAATGGTGGGTTTGCCATTCTTTTCCAGGTATTGTTTACTGGGTTATAGCGGTTAAAATGCACATCGTTTGCGGGTATGACATACATGTAGGTACCGTCCGATACTGCCGCACCACCCTGAGTTTGGGTAAGTTGAGTAGAATTTACTACTGTAGAGCCCCACTGACCCGCATCTTTAAGTTTGACATTACCTTTGCTTGTATACGACTCTGTGTTGGAAAAGGTTCCTAGTTCAAACTCAGTTTGTGTAGAAATGGTTGAGGTAAGCGCAAGAGTAACTTTTGGGCAGACAAAGAAGGCTCCGTAAATTATCAAGGCGAGGAAAAAATGCTTTATAATAGCCGTTCTCCTACCTATAAATTTAGAGCCTCTCAACAGTCTTTTATCACAGCAAACATAACATCTGTGATGTATATTCAGAGTACCAATATTTTGCCGCTCGTGTCAAGCGATATTTAGCTTAAAAAGCACCAGAAAGATGGGGGTTTGATATGGTTTTTGTTAGGCAATTATTTTTTCAAAAGAAACTGAGGATTTGAATGGCCCAATCAAGGCTAAATTTGAATGCGAAGGCTTTATGATGTCTTTTGCAAGACTGATAACATCATTAGCAGATACTTCTTCGATCCGCTTGATTATTTCATCTACAGGCTTAATTTCGCCCTCATGAAGTAACTGTTTACCGTAAATATAACCAACGTTAAAGGTGTCCTCAAGTGAAAGAATCAAGCGGCCTTTCAATATCTCCTTAGCTCTCGCAAGTTCACTTTCGACAATTTTTCCGTTCACAAGGCTCTCATGTTCATATTTTATGACTTTTATTGCTTCTTGGACTTTCCTTATGTCAGTTGGCACACCTGCATAAGTAACCATTGTGCCAACATCATTAAAGTGATCAGTGTAGGTTCCTACTGCATAACACAATCCCCTCTTCTCTCGGACCTCCATAAAAAGTCGAGACGACATACCTACCCCTAGTATAGCTGCTAAGACCGACAGAGCATACTTTCTATCATCTTTCTTTCCAAAGGTGCGATAGCCAAAGCACAAATGAGCCTGTTCTGACTTCTTATAACGAAGAAATGTTGCTGGCTTTGTTTGGTGCTCCTTTACTGGTTTGAAACCAGGCACATCTTTGTGTTCCCAATTTGAAAAATACTTAGTAGCGTAATCAAGATGATCGTGCTCCTTAATTTCATTTTTAATACCTGTAAGACCTCCAGAGACAACAAGTACTGCGTTGTTTGCATAATAATATGTAGCCATATAGTCTTTGAATGTTTTTTGAGTGGCTGCATTAACCGTAGCTACCGTTCCGATGATATCCATTCCTAGTGGGCTCTCTTTGTATAAAAGATACTCATATAGCTGATTTATAATTCGCTGTGGGGTATCTTCATACATACTAATCTCTTGACCAATGACACCTTTTTCGCGTTCAATTTCATCCTTATCAAGCAGAGGTTGTGTAATCATGTCGCTCAGCACATCGATCATAGTCTCTGTATGCTGTACGGGAGCTTTAATGTAGTAGCCTGTGTAATCTTTTGAGGTAAACGCATTAAACTCACCACCAAAACCTTCAACCAATGAAGCAAGCGCAGCGGTATTTGGATATTTTTTACTGCCTTTGAAGGCCATGTGCTCAAAGAAGTGTGCGATGCCATTATTTTTCTTGTTTTCGTATCGCGAACCCGCATTCACAAGAAGCAAGCATGTTGCTGATGGAAATGCCTTGGTATCTACAAGAAGCGTGCGGAGTTTGTTGGGAAGAATATGTAGTGATGTTTTCATAAATGCGTGTGAGCCGGGAGGGACTCGAACCCACAACCAATTCCTTAAAAGGGAACTGCTCTACCATTGAGCTACCGGCCCGCAATCAGATATTATACAACTAGATTTAAGATTCTTCCAGGAACATAGATATGGCGAGGTTTTTTTCCATCGAGCCACTTTGCAACCTTTTCAGAAGCCATAGCTTTTTCAACAACTATCGTTTCATCAACATCCCCAGGAACTTCAATCATATCTCTTACTTTTCCATTAACTTGAATCGGCAGCATTATAGTTGTAGGGAATGAAAAATCGCTGTTTACTACTGGCCACTTTGCTAAATGTATAGACGCTTGTTCATTAAATATTGTTCGCCAAATGTGCTCAGTCATAAATGGTGCGAACGGTGCAAGCAATGTGAGGAACGTTTTCGCATCATTCGTTGACAAGACATTATCTTTAGCCTCCCATGTGTTCAAAAACTCCATCATCCCAGAAATTGGTGTATTAAACTTCACGTTCGGTATATCCGTTGAAATTTTAACAATAAGCCTTTGAAGCTCTGTAGATAGCTTTTCACTAGACATACTACCCTCTTTAGCTATCTTATCAGAACTATTAAATATCTGCCAGATTCGCCTCAAAAATCTATATGAACCCTGCAAGGATTGCGTCGACCAAGCTACTTCTTGGTTAAAGGGAGCCATAAACATTTCATACACACGGAGCGTATCAGCGCCATATTCCGCAATAACGTCATTAGGATTAATGACATTTCCAACAGATTTACTCATCTTCCGATTGTCCTCACCTATGACCATTCCAACGTTTCTGAGGCGCGCGAAGGGTTCTGTGAATGGGATTAAGTTCAAATCATACAACACATGCATCCAAAAGCGTGCATACAGAAGATGAAGCACCGCATGTTCAGCTCCCCCGATGTACCAATCGACCGGCAACCATGAAGCGATCTCTTTTTCGTTCCAAGGCTTTGTACCGGTCTGCAATTTATCCATACCGGCGTGTCCAGCAAAGGCTAAAAAGTACCAACAGGACCCTGCCCAGTTGGGCATTGTATCGGTTTCTCGTGTTGCGCTACTACCACAGTTTGGACACAAAGTCTCTTTCCACGCAGGAATCTGAGCTAAGGGAGACTCGCCTGTTTCAGTTGGCTCATAATGATCAACGTCTGGAAGCTTAAGCGGCAAATCCGATGCCGTCAATGGAAACCAACCCTTCATATGTGGCTTTGCTTCCTCAATTAGTTGCCTAAAATTAGTTTCTCTTGGGGCTCCACTAAGCCTTAAATCGCTCTCTTTACTCATGCCTGATTCCCAGTATGATATGCCTCTATCTGCGCACTTTTGGCAGAAGATCATAGGTATTGGTTCCCCCCAATATCGCTGACGAGAAAATATCCAATCGCGTAAATGATAGTTTGTATTTTTTTCGCCAAACTCTTGAGCGACCATCCATTCATTCATTTCTGAAATTAATGACTCGTTTATTTCTCTTCCAGTGAATTTTCCAGAATTCTGTAAAACCCCACTATTTGTATGCGCATCCTTTGGATCTTTACCTTCTCTCTTTACCACTTCTTTGAGAGGAATATTATATTTTTGAGCAAAAGCAAAATCCCTCTGGTCATGGGCAGAGCATCTAATAATTCCTGTACCTACATTCATCAAGGCAAAATTTGCTAACCAAATAGGCATCCTATCTCCAGTGAATGGATCAACTGCATATCTTCCTGTAAAGACTCCCTTCTTCTCAAACTTATTCTTTAATCTTTCTTCTTCTGAAATGTGACCAGATTCTTGTATAAACATCATCACTTCATCCTCAAATTGTGTTCCTTTGACCAAAGTTTCAACAATAGGATGTTCAGGGGCAATTACAATAAAGGTATCAGCAAAGCTCCAGGCTGGGAATGCGGTGAAGCTTTTAAGCTCAATATCAAGACCGTCAACTGCATGCGTAATAATCATTCCCTCTTTCTTCCCTATCCAGTTCTTTTGCATTTCGAGAATTCCTGTTGGCCATTCAAGATCTTTGAGGCCTTCCAACAATTTATCTGCGTATGAAGTAATTCTAAAAATCCACTGTGGGAGATTTCTTTTTTCAACCGGATTTCCACATCGTTCATGTGTGCCATCGCCCTGAACCTCTTCTTGGGCAAGTCCAGTTTTGCAAAATGGACAATAATATACAGGTGTTTCTTTTTTATACAAAAGGCCGTGCTTAAAAAATTCAATAAAAAGCCACTGGGTGACTGCGTAATAAGAAGGATCCGTCGTAGTAATCTCTCTATCCCAGTCATAACTAATACCTAACATTTTCATCTGACTCTTGAAGTTCGCAATATTCTTTTGTGTCAGCTCGTTAGGGTTCTTCTTCTCTTTTATGGCAGCGTTTTCTGCAGGCAATCCAAAAGCATCCCATCCCATTGGGTGTAGAACGGCATGACCATTCATGCGATAAAAACGCGCCAACACATCTGTACCTGTATAAACGCGCGCATGACCAGTATGCAGCCCAGCCCCTGAAGGATAAGGAAACATAACTAAAATGAAGTTTTTTTCTTGTCCCGGTTTAGGATCATGGGTAAGATATGTCTTTTCTTTATCCCACGCATCAATCCATCGCTGTTCAAATTCAGTAGGGTCAAAGCGGATTTTCATACACGTATTATACCAGGAGCCCCATTGCGTCAGCAGCTTGTTTAAGCTTCGCTGATGAGCGCACACGAGCTTTGGCGAGGCCACTAGCGAGGACTTGATCAAGATAGGATGTATCTTGCATAAGCTCGTGATATTTTTTCTGAACAGGGGCGAGGGAGGCAATCATTATCTCGGCAAGTCCCTTTTTAAAGTCGCCATAACCTTTGCCCTCATATTGTTTTTCAATGTCGGCGACTGAAGTGCCTGATAAGGCACTATATATAGCGATCAGATTTTTTAAAGCAGGTTTGTCGGGGGCTGATCGCACTTCTGAGCCTGAGTCTGTGACGGCGCGCATAACTTTCTTTTGTATTTCATCTGCGCTGTCGAGCAAATCAATTGTTCCTGCTGGATCCGCTGCAGACTTGCTCATTTTCTCTGTTGGATTTTGTAAGCTCATAACACGCGCTCCCTCTCCTACTAGGCGAATCTTCGGTATAGTAAATATTTCGCCGTAGGTAGTATTGAATTTTTCCGCAATATCGCGCGTAATTTCTATATGCTGCGTTTGATCTTCGCCGACCGGTACGATAGTTGTGTCGTACAAAAGAATGTCGGTGGCCATCAGACTTGGATAATGGAATAGACCAACGCTTGTACGCTCGCCTTGTTTCTTGCTCTTATCTTTGTACTGAGTCATGCGCTCCATCCAACCCATAGGCGTTATACAATCAAGCATCCAAGCAAGATATGGATGGTCTGAATTTTGGGATTGTGCAAAAATTGTTGTTTTCTCTTGATCTAATCCTCCAGCCAAAAACCATGCAGTTAACTCGTATACGTACTCGCGCAACTTCGCTGGATCTTGCGGGACAGTAATGCTGTGTAGATTTGCAAGCATAAATATATACTCGCCTTCGGCTTCTTTTTGCATAGCCACCCATTGTTGGACAGCGCCTATATAATTACCAACGTGAAGCTTGCCGCTTGGTTGTATGCCGGAAAAAATCACATCATGAGCCATGAGCTAATGGTATCACGCGAATCACGGAGATACAATATCGTATCGCAGAAGCTGATCTTGCACATTCTTTGTATTCACTTTCTCAACCACAAGCTCCATAGTAGCGACAATATCGTCGATAATGAGCCTCGCCTCTTCAAGGCGTAATGAGTGTAAATTATGTGGAAAATAATGAAAAACCTCATTTCTCCCCTTTTTCCAGGTTTGCCACATCCGCTCACTTATATCACATCCACTTTCATCGCATATTTTCTTGTAAATTGAATGGCGACCAAGTCTGCGAACTAAGTTTGGTGAAAGCACTTTACCGATACGAAAATATTGTGAGTAATAATCGCGTCGCGATATGTAGCCAGCATTGAGGAAAACCTGTTTCAAAAATCCCTCGTATGCCTTCGCAAATGGAAACACAACAAATGAGTAGTCGTGAAGTTCGCCTGAATGATCAGCTTCCGCATGCTCTAACAGATGAATTCCCTCGTCCAATAAATCCTTTTGACCCTCAGAAATATAATTACGTAACTGTTCACTTAATCTAATCGGCATATATTCGATTATACAAGAGGAAAGCGAAGCCCAAGGGCAGTAATTTCTTTAGCCATGCGCTTGATCTCTTTATTGCGTGAGAGATCACGCATGAAACTATTTATGTAGGCGCCACGCTCACTAAGTTTTTTTGGAAGATGGTACGGCTTTATGAGCTCAAACACGGACACAATAATTTTGCCTATTTGCCTCATCTCCTTTGGGCCCATACCTCGAGTTGTTGCAACAGGAGTGCCAATACGTACGCCTGATGGATAGAATGGTGAGCTTTGCTCACCGGGAACTGAATTTTTATTGAGGGTCAGATGGACAAGATCAAGCGCTTTCTCGGCAAAAATACCAGCTCCTGGACCATGTGTAGTTGTCAAGTCTACAACGACTTGATGATTTTCTGTTCTATCTGCAACAAGCGTAAGACCACCTTTTTTAAGTACCTCTGCAAGAACCTGGGCATTTTTAACGACATTTTTTGCGTACGTTTTAAATGAGGGTTGAAGCGCCTCGAATAAGGCAACAGCTATTGCGGCTGTCTGATTATCGTGTGGACCGCCTTGGAGGCCTGGAAAAATTGCTTTGTTAATTTTTGTAGGAAGTTCGGGGTCTTTTTTCAAACCCTTCTCTGTCACCATAACTATTGCCCCACGTGGGCCGCGAAGTGTTTTGTGTGTTGTAGTTGTGACAATGTGGGCATACGGAACAGGTGATGGATGTGCGCCGCCGGCAATTAATCCTGCGACATGTGCGATATCGGCGGCAAGATATGCGCCGACTTCGTCGGCAATTTTTGCAAATTCTTCATAGTGGAATACAAGTGGATACGTTGTCGCTCCAACCCAGATTAATTTTGGTTTTACCTTTTTAGCCAAGGCACGAATCTCGGCGTAATCAAAAAGATCATTATGTTTTCCACCTGGCTTTGAGCGCACACCGTATTGTACACTATTAAAAAACAATGCGGTGGCCGACACTTTATAACCGTGCGTAAGATGGCCACCGGCCGTTAACTCTTGTCCCATTGTCGTATCACCCGGCTTGCACGTCGCAACATACACACTAAAATTAGCAGGTGAACCTGAATATGGCTGAACGTTCGCGAAAGGTACGCCAAAAAGTTTTTTTGCTCGCTCTTGCGCAATAATCTCTACCTCATCAACATACTCGTTTCCGCCATAATAACGAGCTTTGGGATACCCTTCTGAATACTTGTTTGTTAAAACTGAGGAAAGAACATTACGAACGTGTTTTGATGCGTAGTTTTCTGAAGCAATGAGCTCGATACCCTGTGTTTGGCGACGTGTTTCTTTTTTTACGAGATCATAAATCTGAGTATCTTTCACGCTGAAACTATACCACTAATAATTGTTCTATTCAACAGATTTGTTTAGTACAAACACTGCAGAATTGCCCAACGCTAAATCCCCAGCATATTGCATTGTTGTTTGCATTGGTTCTAAAAGGTCAGTTGAAATATCAGCTCTATCTCCAAGCAACAATAGATCGCGCATAGTTTCATCGGGATAATAACCTCCCACATGGTTTGCTAGTGTGTGGTACATCGTGCTTATTGCATCACCATGCACGACTGCATGCATCAGTTCTCTTCTTGCCATAGGATTATCCAAATAGAATTGATCCACCAATGCATCATGTTCTCCCAATCTCCTTTTAACATCTTTATGTGCATCACTAAGAAGTGAATATTCCTCCTCAGCATCTATTCCAGCTCTATGAGGGACAAATTCCTGATCACACCATAAAAGATACGTCAATCCTGAAGCTATGCCCATAGGTCTTGATGCCTGCCTATCAATCTGAAGTCCCGAGCCTTGTATGAGATCTACCCATGTATCTAACCCGAAACGATTAAGATGTGATGACACTCGAATATCATTGATGTGTGGTACACAAAATCCATCCAACTTGTACATTGATGGTACTATTACGACTGACTGACCGCCAGGCGATAATACCCTTCTGATTTCCCTTAAGACTACGGCAGGATCTTCAACATGTTCAATGACATCATTGCAGGTGATCGCAGAATATGTTTCGTCAGCAAATGGTATTGCAGTGGCATCACCAACGACCCCATCTACAGCTGAATAAGTATCATGCGCTTCAACTCCATCAAATTTATCTGTGTCAAAGCAGGTTAAATCAAGATCGAGACCTACATATCCCATGCCATGCTGACCCAAAGCATGTCGTAAACCCCTAGTTTTAAAAACACCATTGACATTACAGCCAATATCTAGAACGGTAGGCGGAGGTACGGGTCCTAACTGAAGCCCTCGGGCAAATAATGAGGCAACCACATCATTCTTATAGTTGGTGTAAGGTCTTCTTAGGGCATTGTATGCATACTGCATTGCATATTCTGACCCGTAATGATGTGACATGGAGTCTTAAAGATTTTGTATATCTATCTCGAAAGAAGGTCCCATGCTAGAAGCTACGAAGACTTGTCGCATGTTTTTCTTTTGTACTGCTGTTAAAAGCGCCTGTATGTTTTCAATAATCTGCTTATCTTCAAAAGATTTCTTACCGACACCTAAGTGAAGCAACGGAAATTTTGCCTCAGACTTAAAACGGACTGAGCCCGTCTTAAACTTTTCTACTGCCTTTTTCGTATCTTCAACGACTGTACCATTTTTTGGATTTGGCATAAGTCCTTTTGGCCCAAGTACACGTGCATATTTCACAAGTTTAGGCATGAATGAAGGTGATGCAATAAGAATGTCAAAATCAATGACTCCGCTATCGATTTTTTCAAGGAGCGCGTCATCGGCAACAACTACATTAATCTGGTTTCCAGTTCCGTGTGGAAATGCAACTTCGCCCTTCACGTTCGCATCAACAAGGTTGATGTGGACTTCAACACTTTCATCAAACGATGCATACGCTGCTTTTCTCATAAGCGAAATGGCTTCTTTGAGCTCATACTTCTTCCCTTTTTCTGTAAGTTTCTTTGCAGCTATATATTTTTTTCCAAGATGACGTCGTGAGCCCTTTGATGCAATTTGTTTTTTGTTATTTTTTTTCTGCTTTTTTTCTTCTACTTCGGCCGGAACTGCAATCTCACCTGATGTCTCAACCTCATCAGTCTTTGGCTGTTCTGCTTTCTTTGACTTTTTTACTTCTCGTCGCTTTTCAGCCTCTTGCTGTTGTTTCTTTTCGACATCTTCCTCACCAATTGTTTTCATTCTTATTTTTCCCATATATTATTGTTCAACTTCGATACCCATTGATCGTGCTGTGCCAGCAACAACTTTCATAGCTGCTTCAACGGTATATGCATTTAAGTCTTTCATTTTTTCCTCTGCAATTTCTTTTGTCTGTTGTGCAGTAAGTTTCTTTAATGTTTCGCGTCCAGCTTTTCCAGAGCCCTTCTGAATGTTGAGCTTCTTCTTAATCATCTCAGCTACTGGTGGTAGTTTTGTTACAAACGTGAATGAATTGTCTTCGTATACGGTGATAAGTGCAGGAATAATCTGACCGCGAAGATCTGCTGTTGCATCATTATATTGTTTAATGAAATCCATGATTGGAACCCCATGTTGTCCAAGTGCAGGACCAACTGGAGGTGCTGGTGTTGCTGAGCCAGCTGGAAGGTTAAGTTTTATTTGTGTTTTTACTTTTTTTGCCATAGTCGTAGATTATATCTTATTTAGAGCTTATTAACTTGAAGAAAATCAAGCTCGACGGGTGTTTCTCGTCCAAAAATCGAAACGAGTACCGTAACCTTACCTTTATCTTCATCTATATGGCTGATAGTGCCAATAAAATCTGAAAAAGGACCGTCTGTAATTTTTACTGCTTCATCAACAGAGAACTTTGCCTTGAATTTTGGCTGTTCCTGCTTCACAAAGCGCATGATTGCTTCTACTTCTTTTTCGGAAATTGCTGTTGGCTTTGTACCAGCACCTACGAATCCAGTAATACCTTGTGTGGTGCGGACTACAAGCCATGAATCATTATCTAAGTTCATGCGGACAAGAATATAGCCTGGGAAGACCTTTTCTTTGGATTGTTGCTTCTTCCCTTTTTTTATCGTGACAATCTCACGCATAGGGACAATAATCTCAAAAATTCTATCCTCAAAGCCAAGACTTTTAATTCTTTGCTCTAGTGCTTCTTTAGATTTTGCCTCAAAACCAGACTGTGTATGGACCACATACCATTTGCCCTCTTGGACAACTACGTCTGATTGAACAGCTTCTGTAGGCTCAGTGGGTTCTTTTACCTCAACAGCCTCTGTTGGCTCTGCCTCTTCAACCTCTATGACGACTTCGTCTTTAACTTTTTCTTTCATACAATATAAAAAATAACTGCGTTCCTTGGACTATCTGGAGAGAGACTCCAGTACTTTTGCTAATGAAAAGTCTATTATACCCACAAAAAGTGCCACAATCAAGGATATTGTAATTACGGTCACGGTGAGCTGAATTGTTTCAGCTCTTGTGGGCCAGGTCACTTGCTTTAGCTCATCACGTAAGCCTGTGACTAATGACTTTGGTTTTTGCATACGGGTATTGTATCATATTTTAATGACCCCTGTAATCGTCGAATCAATAGCAATCTCCCTCGCAGTATCCCTGGGATTCATCATTTCTCTTGCAGTTAAGGGTGGAGAGGAAATATTTATAATAGCTATACTTTTTATACTTTATTTTCTTGGAAAGAAATTCTTTCCCACACATACTACCAATAAGGATTATGTATTTGACAGCTTCATCTTTACTGTAGCCGTTATTATTATCGTGCTCACCTCAGGTGGCCTTACCTCACCTATCTTCTTTATTTTATATTTCCTTTTGTTTGGCATTGGTTTGCTCGTAAAACCTATGGTTTCATTGACGACCTCCATAACTATAGCTATTCTTCTTGTGTATGCGGGCGAACAACAGTTAGTCTCATCATTACCTACGCTTTTGTCGCTACCTTTCATCACACCATTTGCGGTAATGTTGGGTAAGGAATTCCATAAAGCGCGCCGCCTCGAAGAAAGAGATAATAATTTGCGCGAGCAATCATTTATGTTTTTATCGACCGTTCTCAAAGAACATATTCATCGTATCGGTGAAATGGCCGCTAATTTTAAAGGGGACCATGAGCTTGAAGCAATAAAACGTATAGTGCGTCGCACGCAAAAACTCATAGATAGGTTTGAAAAAGAAATTGAGGATCTCTAAATGATATGAAAAAACTTCTTAGGAACACATATCTACTTGGATTAATATCGTTCTATACTGTGTTTGCGATTGTCAAACAAACACATGCGACCGATATGAACTCTGGACAATTTCGCATAAAGTATGGCAACGTTAATTTTGGTTCGAATGAGGGGAGCTCAACAAACTATGACCTTTCAACGACGAATGGTCAACTCGCTGCAAAAGAATTCAGTTCAACTGGCTACATTGTTAAAGCTGGATTCCAATATTGGCATAGCATTATTCCGTTTTCTTTTTCGATTTCTGATACAACAATAGAGCTTGGTTCGCTTACGCCTCAAACACCATCGACTGCAACAACCGTGCTTACTGCAAGTTTTGGTGGGGCAGGCCAATATCAGGTTACTGCTGTTGAGGTAGGAACATTACGAACGGCTAATGGCGGAAACACCATTGTTGATACAAGCTGCAATGGAGGCGCACAGACTTGTACAGAAACATCTGCAAACGTGTGGAATTCATCTACTGCGTATGGATTTGGCTATAATATGTCCGGTACGGGAATTCCTGGCGATTTTACAAATAACACTTACTTTCGCCCCTTTCCTGATAGTAGTATCAGCGAATCCCCTGCTGTGGTAATGTCATCTACAAACATAACGACAAGCAGCCAAGCAACTGTTACCTTTAAAGCCAATATATCGAATACCCAACCTGCAGGATCATATCAAACACTTGTTAAATTTGTTGCAACACCTAGCTTTTAATATGAAGACGATATTTTCACGTTTATTTGTAGGCTTTATAGTAACGGTCGTTATGTTATCGGTGCCTACCTATGTCAAAGCTCAGTCAATAAATCTATCTCTCACCCCACCGCTGATTGAGCTCACCATAAAACCAGATACATCACTCGTTATTGCCTACACACTCACAAATGCTGGGGATCCTTCTGTATTTACCTCATACATACGACCATTTAACCCACAAGGTATTAATGGCGAACTTGTGGTCGCACGTGAATTTTCTGGACCTATTCGTTTTAACCTTGAAAACAGCAATATCCAACTTGACACCCCTTATTTCTTAAAAAGTGGTCAAGGCCAACAATTATTATTAAAAATCCGCGTACCCGAAGGAACACCCGAAGGAGACTACTATTACTCATTTCTGAGCGAAAATGTACCAGGAAAGCTTGCCGAAGGAACAAGTCAGCCAATCGCCCAAGGGGCGATAGGTTCAAACATACTTATATCTGTGACAGAGACGGGCACATTTGAAAGCAACGCTCAAATAAGCCAGCTCACAATTAAACCACGCTATACCTTTCAACTCTTTGGTAAAAAGTTTAACATTATTGAGTCGAGCGATACAATTCCTGTCCGTCTCATCGCAAAAAATAGTGGAAAAAGTCTCATAAAACCAGAAGGAACGATACAATTAACTGGCGGTTTTGGTGGTGATGAGACATATATTGTGTTGCCAGAGAACATCCTGGCAGATTCATCGCGCTTACTTCACGCGACGCCATCGGCCAACATAGCGAATAGTCAGGCGTCGCTCGACATAGGGGGATTTCATCTTGGAAAATATGCACTTACAGCCTCCCTCACATTCGGCAATAAGAATCAGCTCTTACGTTCGTCCGTTATTTTTTATGCTTTACCAATTAAGCTCATCATGGCGACAAGCATCGCAATAATTATCGGTATAGTGATTATAAAAAAGTTCAATACTCCAGAACAGATAGAGATAAAAGATGATGACGCGCTTTAAAACCGTAGAAACACAAATGGAAGACTTGACAAATAACGTGTAACCTCACAGACGTAAATTAAACAAATTAGAACGAATTTTGCAGGCACATACCCCAACACATAACTAAGCTTACCTAAAATCATCGTCACAATACCTAATATCATTATTGGTCCAGTTACAAAACTAACCATGAGGTTTGCAATAGGTGCAATTAAAGAAATCTCCCTAAAATAAAACATAATAAGCGGTGTAGTAACAACCTGTGCTGCAAGTGTCGTTCGCATATCATCGCGCACATATTGTCCAATCGCCCATATACCCTTTTTCTGCTTTTTTACTATGTGCGGTGACCATAAAATAATGCCTAGGCTCGCACCGAATGATAGTTGAAATGATACAGTCGTGAGCCATTCAAACTTTACGATACCAACTATTGCTCCTGTCGTTAAAAGTGTAATAAGTGCCAGTGACTGGCGATGAAATATAAGTGCAAGCAGCGTGCACGCCGACATAAGTCCTGCACGAACGACAGGCGGTTCGGGACCTACGAACAGAACAAACACCGTGATAGTACAAAGACTTATTATCGCCGCTATACCTTTTCCCATATGTGATGTGAGTCTCATGACAGTCGCGACTAAGAAATTTATGTTCGCGCCAGAAAGGACAACCAGATGAAGTAAGCCCGTTTGTTTAAAATAATCATAAATTGCAAGTGATTTTGGTACATCAACCCCAAGCACCATACCACTTAAAAGCGACGCGTATGGCTCCCCCATGTATGAGTAGACCACCGAAGTGAATACATGTACGCTCGGCATCATAATGAAATTAGTGGTCGTATTTTTGTAAAGAGACTTTCGCTTATAACACCCTTCGCTCGCAGTTCGTCAATCGCATTGTACGGCCTTGCATCAATAATCTTTTCGGCCGTAACTTTTCCTACGCCTGGTAAGCCTTCTAACTCTGCAACAGTGGCTGAACCAATGCTTACTAAGTCGCCACCTTCCCCAAGACCAGTTGAAGATGTAGTGGATTGGTCATTAACAACACTTATTTTGTTTGTGTAAATGATTAAAGGCTGTTCGACAAACGATCCTTTTGCAATCTCCTCAAAGCTTGGCGCGTGTACCTTCTCTCCATCTAATAGCACGCGCGCCTGATTGTAGTTTCTATAGAAAAAACCCTTATCAGCGTGTTTGTTTAGTCCTTCAGCTTTTTCAATAAGCCCAGCCAACCTCGATCCCTCAGAAAGCGCATATACGCCAGGCTTATAAACAGCCCCAGAGATTTCAACGAATATAAGCGCTGCATTTTTTTCGTCAATGTTGAGCTTGGATATATGAGCCACATCGGGTTCTGGTGAAGGTAGGTCCTGCTTATCGTTCTTTATACTTATCGTCACAAGAACAATAACAACTAACGTCACCGCAATACACATACTAAGCAATATCTCAATACGATACGCTACTACTTTTTTGGCATATATGGTGAAATGCATGCCGTCATTTCACCACATAAATATGAAGAAATTATGAATAGGTTGAACCTAGATAGCTAACAAGATTCCTCTAATCTCTTTAAAGATGTTAAAGGCTTCAAAAGAGATCCATTTTTTACCCACCAAAGATGGCGGCAATCCAGGATCTGTGCGTAAAATACGAATGTATCCGTATAATATCTCCTTCATTTTTTCTTCTTTCGTTAGTTCTTTTGATAATGTTCCGTGCCACTCTTTAAACAATTCACGATAATTTTTCTCTATCGCATTCTTTCCCCATACCTTTTCAACCATCACATCCATATCGCCAAACATATGCGTAGATTCAAACGCCTGTACATATTCTGCCTCTTCTTTCCCATATATAAGATCTCTCAACGTCGAAATAACAGGATGAGGCGTCATCCAGAACGATCTATGCCATGGACCAAGTCCCCATCCCTCCATCTCACGTCGTAAACGATCGCGCAGGTGTCGTTTCTTTTCTGGAATTTCGTATGAAATGATACGCCACACACCATCCCACTCGTCTTTTAGATAGCGGAACGATGGAAAATCAAGACACAGACGATAAAAACCCTTATCGGTAATGCGGTATGAGGTAATATCTTCCGATGCTGCATCAGCCCCCCTCTTCTCAATGAGATTTTCTTTGAGCATTGATGCCAGACTGCCTTTCGTCTTCTGATTAAGTACAAGATCAAAGAGCTCGAGATATTCGGGCTTCAGGACAATATAATCGAAAGATACGTCCCTAAGAAGAAACAGTAGTAATAAAATCTTCGTTCGTCGTTCTTTTACTGGCATAATGCTTATTTTAAACTTGTTATTGCACTATCGTAACTGTTATCATTTTCAGATTAACAGACGGAAATTTACTTGTCAATACCATTGTGACTTAGCACAACACATACCCCAGATGCTTATTGACACTGTCTATATTTATGTGTACAAATAAGTATTATGAGGTTGCTTAAGAACAAGTCTGCGAGAAGGCTTCTTGTGTTTGTTATTGCCTTTGTTGGTGCTTCCTACTTGTACGTTGTTAACCCAAAACCGATCCACATGGCCGCACTCACCTCAGCATCAACAACGCTCGGTAATTCTCGTCTTTCGTATAAGGCTGGCATAAGTGGAACTCCAGGTATTGGTGCAACAGCTATCACTATCGATAGTTCGGGTAACCCTGACAATGATACCGATCATCTTTTTATTAATGACGATGTTTGTTTCAGCAATGCTGTTGAGGGTGGATGTATTGGTTCTACTACTTACAATGTCCAAGCAATCGACGATATAACAGACGGCGTCATCTTCAGCATTAACCCTGCGCTCGCTAACGCCTTGGCGGGAACTGATACCGCAATTGCAACGCAAGCTGGAAGTATGGTTATCTCATTCGTCACATCAACAGAAATTCCTTCAGACGGCAATATATTAATTACCATCCCTTCGGTTGATCATGCCACCAGGCCCTGTGATGGTATGCCCGACCATTCATCAGCGGTATCAACAAATGGATTCGACTTAGGAGATTCAGACGGCACAGCTGCGCAAAGAGTGACTGCCACAGACATATCTGTTACCGGTTGTACCGATGGAAACTGGGTTGCCACTGAAACAATAACGTGTGGAACCGCATCGACCGACCACACCATACTTATCTCACGCCAAACTACAGCATGTTCTGCAGGATCAACGGTAACGATTACGATTGATAATACGCCTGGCGTTATCAACCCTGCCGCTATAACATCTAGCCACGTCCAAGGAACAGCTGATGTATATACAATTAACGCGACAACTCGAAACAGCTCTAATGTTACACTCGACTCTGTTGATATGAAAATCGCGCCTATTGAGGCAGTTCAAGTATCTGCAACAGTTGATGAAACATTATCATTTATTATCAGTGGTGTTGCTTCAAGCACCTCGGTCTGTGGACAAACCACCGATGTTACTACAACGGCTACACAAGTACCTTTCGGAACCTTAGCGGCTGTCAACACATTCTATGAAGCAGCAAACGATCTTGATGTCTCAACGAACGCCGATGGCGGCTATGCAGTTACCGTTTCTGCAAATGATCAGCTTGGGCGTAATGGCAACACATGTACGGGTGATGCAGGAATATCGTCAAACTGTATTCCTGACACCACTTGTGATGGATCCACATGTACACATTTAGCTGCAGCTGTTGATGATTGGGAAACAGCAACAAATAATGGTTTCGGCTACTCGCTTGATTCAACTGATGGTACAGATGCAACATGGGAATGGGATGGCACAAGCGGAACTTGTGACGGTGCAGGTACCGATTTCTGTGCTGCTCAGTTTGCTGATGAAGAAAATTCGCAAACTGCGGTTCAAATTATGGCTAACGCCAATCCAGTCAACTCAAACAATATTTACTCATGCTATCGTATATCCGTAGGTGGTACACAACCAGCAGGTACCTATTACAATCGATTACGCTACACAGCGACAGCGACGTTCTAATATGAAAAACATACGTTATATACTATCTCTTGCACTATTAGCGGGTTTTTTACTCATCACAGCAACAACAGCAAGCGCTCAAATGTCACAAGAGCTTCAGGTCTCCCCTGCTCGCCAGAATCTTGAGGTTGATCCAGGTCAAACCGTTTCGTTAGATTTTAAATTCTACAACCTCGGCGACAAAACAATTTCGGGTATCGTAAAAGGAAGTGATTTTATCGTCACTGATAATGCTGGGACACCTCAAATTCTTGATAACAGCATAACGGCAGACCAGGTCCTTCCACGTTTTTCAGGCGCTGCATGGCTGACGCTTCCGTTTGACCGCGTGTCGATAGCACCAGGTGATCAAACTCAAGTGCGTGTTTCTATAAATGTCCCCTCTGATGCGCGTCCTGGTGGCCGCTATGTGGCTGTGTACTTTGAACCATCAACTGACCAGTTAACAAACGGTGGCTCAACGGAGCAGACGGCGGCAGTAATTTCACAAAGAATCGCCGGACTTATATATATCCGTGTGAAAGGGCCAGTAAGTGAAAAGGCACACGTATCGCGATTATTTGGTCCTTCGTTTCTCGAATATGGGCCTATCAACATAGAAACTGAGATTCTCAATCGAGGTGACTATCATATTCGCCCACGAGGCAGTATTTCACTCCGCAACATATTTAACGCAACATCTGATCAAAAACCAATCGACGAAGTCAACATTTTCCCAGATACTTCACGAGAGTACAAATTCTCGCTCGGTGAGAAATGGATGATAGGCAAATACTCGATCAACATCGCCGCTGCGTATGGTGATGGCGGCCAGGTCATACAAAGAAGTATTGATGTCTGGGTATTCCCTTGGAAGATCGCTCTCGCAGTCTTCCTAGGTCTTATCATCTCGCTTATTGTCCTTCGCTATGTATATAGAAACTTTATTAACAAACAAACCTACCTCGAAGAAGAGCTCAAAAAGGAACATGAAGAAATTGAAAAGCTTCGTGATGAGCTTAATGATCACAAATAATTCCCTGAGCATTGCTCGAATTTCCCTCATGATTGCTTCGTACATATTAGCTCTACTATTGTTATCGATTCCCCCAACTACAAATGCAGTTATTAGATCGATCGAGAAGCCTGAAATTGAGGTCTCAGCTAATATTGGTGAAGGAAGGCTTGAGGTCTTTGGGTATGGGCCACCACATGCCACAATAGTCCTTGAAGGCCGCAGTATCTACGAGGAGACACAATCCCAAGAGAATGGCTACTTTGTCTTTACCAACGCACGAATACGCATAGCTGAGCAAGAGATATGCTTGAGTGGGCTTTTACATAATTCAGCATCATCACAACCAGTCTGCCTCACCATTCCAGCTCAAAAATATATTAAGATAGGCCCTATCATTCTTCCTCCCATTATTACAATGAACAAGCTAAGTTTTACCGTTCAAAATACAGCTATTATTCAGGGATCAACAACACCAAATAGTGACGTGAAATTAAAGTTCTTTTCAACCGATTTAGATGATTCTTCTACGACAGGCATATCTTTGCCTGAAATTAATACAAAAAGCAACGCACATGGAACCTTCTCTCTTAGCATACCTGACTATACTGATCAACGCTTGCGTTTCTACGCACAAACAATCGTTAAAAACGTCGAATCAGGCCAAAGCACGGCACTAACAGTAGATATTCTTCCCTATTGGCTCAGTATTTTACGTATGTTTACTGGCATACTAAACAGTAGTAAAAGCTTGTTACCAGGCCTCATCATACTACTTGAGGCTCTATTCCTGATTTGGTTTTTTCTCGTCCGTAAGAAAAAGAAACACGAACTTATGATTATCGAGAATACGTCTCTCCTTATTGAGGAACACCCACTCACAATAAAGGAAACCAACCCTATTCAAAACAGAGTTTCTGAGCGTCGTTAATGATGGTATCGTCACACATAACTTTCACCTCATAAATCCCCGGATTTTGAGCCTTTACATCAAAAAGAGCCTTACCATAGGTGTCGGTAATTGACTGTATTGCTCTTACAGATAGTTTATATTCAAAGGGAGCAATAATCTTACAGGCAATATTTCCCTTACCTAGTCCTGCACCTGTTAAAGCCACAACATTAACTCTAACGGGCAGTTCATCAGAACCTGCTTTACCACATGGCGGTAACATAAATATAAAAGAGTTATTTCTATCTACGATTGCCACCTGTGCCTTGGATTTTATGAGAAATGTTGTTTGGCCTAGCAATATAAAAGACAAAAGCACAATTAATGTCAGTATAGAGGCTAGCGCTACCAGTTTAATGAAAGATTTCATACACTCAGTATAGCCATAAACATAATCAAGCACAAGATACGACTTTAGGCCCCTTCATAAAGCCAATCTACAAAAAATTCAAAACTATCAGAAAAGCAAAGCCTTTGCTAAATTCGAAGTAATTTGTACTCGATTAGCCTCAACTGGACATCACGACGCAAATTGCAAGACATATTTTAATTACCTTCACTTATTTGAAATACATTAGACATCATCAGTTCAATAAAGTAAGAAAATGGAATAGCTACTAACTACACGTTTGTCTTTTTTTAGTAATCTTAGGTACATCTAACGATATCTCTATAGAGCACACAAGCTTTGGCTTGCTACAGTAACCTTTAGACAAGTACATATATCTGGGGCTCTACAGAGCCAATAACTAAAACCGTATGTATAAAGGATATAAATCACGTGTAAATATACTATATCATTGTTTGCTATAGGCTTGTCAACAGTAATAGTGCATTTTTTGAACTAGATAATGCTTACGGGAATTATATTCAAGTTAATTAAATAATACTATAGATCTATTACTACTATAAATCTCACGTTGCCTACTTATTTTTTTCTTGTATCGTACTATATCAAAGTAGACTCTAAATACCTCTTGACTTCACTCTACTCATTATCTTACTATGAAGTCATATGATCAAGAATGTAGAACAACCATATAATTGGTATAATCTTGAGCCTAATTACCGCACATACCTTACATTTGTAAAAAAGATCAGGCCAGTCTCTATAAAAAACTATATTTCCGACGTGAAATACTTCTTCGGATGGATATCAACTACTAGGACCGCCGACATATCACCAGCCGCTGTACTTACACCTGCGTCACTTGAAGAATTTAAGTCTTTCCTGCTCGCAAATCATTTGCCAACGCGCACAATTAATCGTCGATTATCATCTCTACGTTCATTTTGTGAGTTTCTCATTTCCCAAAACATCATTCATACAGACCCCTCAAGGCATATCCGTAACTACTCGAACAAAGCTCCAGCCGAAGCAGATGTATTGGGTAAGTTCTTAGTCTCCCTACGAGCTCAAGGAGTTTCAAATGATGACCTCGCACAAGTTCATACAGATGTTCAGGAGTTTATTCAATTAACACGCATTAACATCCTATGAAAAGAATTGCGACCGCATATACGTTACTCAGAACATATTTTGACCCTTCAATGGGAGGCAGATCTTTCAGAAACTATAAGAGACCAAAGACTTTCATTATTATTGGTACACGATATCGAAGAAGAATGATTATTGGGTAATCTATGGACAATCTATCGATAGATACAATCCGAAAATACCTCCAGGAATTGGAACAAAAAGGTTACACAGATCTCGTTATCGCTCGTAAACTTAGCTCTATCGTTGAATTCATCAATTGGGCCTACCACAACGACTTATTGAAATATTCTCAGTTCCAGCAGATAAAGGATGAGATTGCTAATTATGAGGCAAAATATGACCTAAATCATCACTCCAAGGCCCAAAACAAGGATATTGCTCCTCATGTGCCCGAAGATGCCGCAAAAGTATCTTTGCTTCAGAAATTACGCAACAAAGTCCCCTTCCTACGTCAAAATTCTGACAAACCAATTGCTACTACCTTAACTACACGACTGTCACCACAATATTATCTTGGAATGGCTTTTGTGGTGCTAATAACTGGCATACTTGGCGCAGGTATATATGAGCGATTTCTTACTTCTACAGATAAAATTTTTGCATACCCTCCCTCTCCTAGTGCTGCATCGCGCATACTCTCATTCCAAGGCCGCCTTACTGATTCGCTTGGGAATCCTATTACAGCCTCTACTAATATGCGCTTTAGGCTGTACACAGCCTCAAGTGGAGGTACTACGCTCTATGATACAGGTACATGTTCAATTACACCTGATCAAGATGGCGTACATAATGTCCTTATAGGATCAGACTGTGGATCAGAGATCGCCAGTAGTGTATTTACTGAAAATACCCAGGTTTGGCTCGGTGTCCTTGTTGGATCAGATGCAGAGATGACTCCTCGCCAAAGAATAGCCAATGTTCCTTATGCAATTAATGCAGAAACGCTTCAAGGGCTTCCTGTTGGCACAGAAGTATCTACCATACCATATATCAATGCCGGTGGTGATCTGCTAATGGCAGCTGCAAGTCCACAGATTGGATCAACCTACACAAACCAAGATTTCTTATTATCAAGTGCCAGAGCCATAACTGTGCAATCGGCTGGTACTGGCGACGTAACGCTCACCGCAACCGAGTCTGGAACGATTAAGTTTGCTACAGGCGGCACACAACATGGTCTCATTACAAATACCGGGCTTTTTGGCATTGGTACTACGGGTCCAGATGCAAAACTTGATGTCTTATATACTGGGGGGGAGCAACTTCGTTTAACCTATACAGACGGCTCAAACTACACAGCCTTTACAACAGATTCTGGTGGCGATGTAACAATCGATCCTTCAGGTGATGACGTTACCTTGGGTGGCGATCTAATATTGGCGGACACCTTTACCGTGCAGGTTGGAGGCAAAACAGCAACAGCATATAATGCTTTCGCTAACTCCGGTGATGCACCGGAAGAGGCAGCCATAGCCGCAGATAATGATGTATATATAGGTGGCGATCTTGAAGTTGACGGGACAATCTATGGCACCATAACAGCCTCTGCTCTCCCCTGGTCAGGTCTTACTGCTCCAACAACTGATTTGACGGTTGCTATGGC
>CAZTFB010000006.1:0-15288 GCA_964612595.1 uncultured Gammaproteobacteria bacterium
GCCCAAAAGAAAGATCTTTGTATTTTTCCCAAACAAAAAGCGTATACGTATTTTGCGTGTCTATGTGAGATAACTCGGAAATCAGATTAGACGTATACCTTCCAAGGCCTGCATGTTCCAACCCATAAAATCGAGCGTCAATTGCTATTTTCATACTACAGTAAGAACAGAGTAAGTTCAGAACATAATGTGTTCTTTTATCTTTTTAACCTGACTTTTATTAAACGTACTTTTTTTAATAGTGTGATACCAATATCAACTAGCACGTTCAGAATCCATGGATAATTACCACGCAAGTTTTTGTTATAAAACATCTGCATTGCATCCATTGTTGCTACAGAGAATGTTTTTTTTTGGGTATACGACGCTTTGCTAATTTTTCTGGTTTCACTACGTGTTCCTTTCGATGCGCCTCGATAGTGCACAATGTGAACGTGAGGATAATACACAACTTTATAACCCCTTTTTGTCACCTGAAAGCAAAAGTCTATATCCTCTCCATTAAGGAAATAATCCTCATCCCACCATCCTATTTGCTCGCCTACTGTTCGAGGTAACAACATAAATGCTCCTACAACTGCATCAACCCCGTGAATACTCTCCATATCCTCCCACCCCCTATAGTATTGGTTAAATAACTTACTACGAGGAAACCTCTTTGCTAATCCAAGCAGCCTTGTTAGTGACGCCCAGGGTGTGGGTAGTCCACGATGACTATCCCAATCTAACCCACCAGACCATAATTCTACTCTGCATGTGAGCACGCCAACGTCGGGATGTTTTTCTATATAGCGTAGTGTTTCATCAAGCGTTCCTTCAGGTACAATCGTATCTGAATTCAAAAAAAGAACATATGGGGTATCCGAAGTTGCTTGGACTCCAACATTGTTTGCTTTTGAAAACCCAAGATTAGTTTCATTTAGCACCAACTTCACCTGAGGGAAGTGTTCAGCAACATAGTGAGCACTGCCATCACTACTTGCGTTATCTACTACAACTACCTCAAAGTCTTTACCTATCTGTACATTTTGTAATGTAACTAGCGATGCAAGGCAATTGCCAAGAATCTCTTGAGTATTATATGAGAGGATGATTATTGAAAGTTGCACGATATCATTGTAACTCACCCACTGCCTGTTTGTACTCACGATAGGTCTCACGTGCTGATTTTTGCCAGCTAAATCTCCTCACGTTTTCAATTCCCGAAGTAATACATCGTTGTCGTGTGAGATCGTCCCCATACATTACTTCCATCGCATTTGCAATTGCCTTCTCGTTATAGGGATCAAAGTAAAATACTGCATCACCCCCCACTTCCTTGAAGACCGGAAGATTAGACGCTGCTATTGGTATTTCGTATTCTTGAGCATCGAGTATTGGGATTCCGAACCCTTCCTGAAGAGACGGATAGACATATAAAAATGCGTGTGAATACATAATTGCTAATTGTTCATCTGATATATATCCCGAAGAATCATGCTCGTTTGGCATTACAACCGACCTCTCTAGCGACTGTTGTTGTATATATTCTCTGATCTTTTGAGACATCAGGTCAACTTTACCAACTAACACGAGTTGCACATCCGGATACGTTTGCAAAAACAATCCGAATGCATTAATTAGACGCTTATGGTTTTTGTGCGGATACATTGTAGAAACGTATAAAATGTACGGCTGTACAATACCATATGTTGCCAATTGCGAGCTTGCGTTTGCTAACGCTTTTTTCCCAAAAAGCGTGTAGTGCCCTGTACTCGCTGAATAGATTACAGTAATTTTTTTTGGAGAAAGTTTCAATATATGTATAAGGTCTTCTTTAGTCGCTTCTGAGACTGTTACCACACGTCTTGTACGCCGAGTTACTATCGTTATTGCAAAAACATACGCCACCTTTTTTATGATATAGTAGATAAAATTCTTAGTTGCGCTGCCAAAGGTGGATTGCTTGAGGTGAATAAGATCATGTATAGTGACAATGTACTTTCCCCACCATATAAGCGGAATATTAAATGTGGTGAAATGTATGATGTCAAGGGAATAGCGCATTAATACGAAAGGGAAAAATAATTGTTCAGCAAAACTGTACGGCTTGTAATCTGCTATTACTTTGGTAAACCGTTTGTCAGGCATTTCTAGAGTGTCAGCGTCTAATGAGCGTACAAAAACAACAAAACTATCTGCTGAAGTCGCGGAAGTGCTAAGCTCTTGTATGAGATTTCGTGTATACGTACCAATGCCTGTTTTGAGGATCCGTGCATCAATGCCTATTTTCATTGAGTGATACCTCCTGTATATGTACTGACAAGAGGCCCATCAAAAACCAGAACAGAAACGCGATCTTTGAAGATGCAAAAACATCTATAAACAATGCTTCTACCAGAAGTCCTGCAATAAACCCTATACATGCAAGATAAAAGTACTTTTCTTCAGTAACTTTAGAGCGGAAGAAAAGCTTAAATGCTGCCCGTATAAAGTTAAATACCACATACCCAAAGATACATAATCCAATAAACCCTACTTCTAGGATATGACGAAGATAGTCGTTATCCGCACCAAGTTGGTTCCCATAATATCCACTACCAAACAACAAGTGCCCTTTTGCATTGACCAAGGCTTCCCTCCACTCTACGAGCCGTATATTGCCTGACGGGTCAAGGTTGACATTAAACCTACCCAAGAAATTAGATATATTTTCACTAACACCGTTGCCAATTTTTTCTAATATTGAAGGTGTATCACTTGTCGGGCCTGATGCAGATGGTGCCAGTGTCACTATCGCATTAGGAGTGGGTGAGATTGCTTGTGAAGGATCGCTTGTCGGTAATGGTGCTATATTTATACTTACCTCGTACTCATATAGACCGAATCTACCATCAAAGTAGCGCCGAATCGTGTTACTCAACTCTAATATAGGAAATACCACAAATATATTCCGCGCAAAAATAAATACAACTATCATGCCAATTAAAAGACCGAGATACGCAGACCGCCCGAAAGCAAGCAGTGACATCCACCAAAAAGCAGCAATCGCAACTATAGATAGTATCTTATAAAAAGGCTTATGCACAGAGAAGTAAGCCCAAACTGAGAGCATTACTGACCATATAAGAAAAGCACCGAAATCATAATGAGCACCAAAAGTGGATATTACATATGATATTTCATCATAGGTACCCATGGTGCCAGGTTTACTGAGTGTATGAAAACCAGGTACTATATTTTTCCACTGGAGAATCCCATATACCCATATGAGGACACTTACAATAAAAAGTACTTGTAGGTACGTAACTAGGTGACTACGTTTTGTTACGCTAGCTGCGATAAGATATAGAGTCATATACTCTACACGACGCGCCCAATGAAGCACGCCCAGCAAAGGACTGTCAATCGTTCCCCATATCCATATCCCTAACAAGGTTATGACTAAACCATATACCAAGAACAATATGATGGAACGCCATTGAAAAACCTCAGTTATTGTTAGTCTGCCAGCTAATATCCCTATAAACCATAGTACATATACAAACAAAACCAGGAAATCTTCTATACGTACGTTTACATATGTTCCTGGTACATCAAGAAATGCAATTTTGGGCAACAGTAATAGTACACAGAGGAGCCCCAATACAATCCATTCAAAATTACTGTACATGGGTTCAAAGCGCTTAGTGAATGCAAGTGCTAGTTTATAGAACATAGTAACGCTATTGTACACGATCGTACAAAGACCGGATAGCATTTATATGTTGTTGCAAAGAAAAACATGTAATAACACGTTGACGTCCTCGCTTACCCATTTCTTTACGTA
The DNA here is from genome assembly GCA_964612595.1 of uncultured Gammaproteobacteria bacterium. GTDB lineage: Bacteria > Patescibacteriota > Microgenomatia > UBA1406 > HO2-37-13b > OLB23. Next base: position 3,809 of record CAZTFB010000006.1, read on the forward strand.
ATAATGGGTTGTTATACAACTCTATAAGCTTCCTTCCTAACGTTTTATGGTCTTCAGAAGGTATCAAGTAGCCTGTTTCGCCATCTTCTACAATTTCCGGGATACCTCCAACTCTTGTAGCTAGTACTGGCAGACCTACAGCCATTGCTTCGATCAAAACTCTACCAAATGGCTCTTCCCGCGATGGCAATACAAATATATCTGAATCACGCAATAAATCAATAGTATCGGTACGATAACCTAACCACTCAACTATATTCTCTAAACCTAATTCTTTTGCTAATAACTGATATTCATGTAAATAATTTTTATTGAGCGTATTGTCTTCTCCAACAATCCATACATGCATACCCCGTATCTGCTGGTGGATATCTGATACCGCACGTAAAAGTATATCTACACCTTTACGCGGATATATCTGTCCAATGAATGTTACCGTACACCCTTTACGATCGTAGTGACCTTCCGCAACAGGAACAAAATTGTCAACACTGATGCCATTGTAGACAACATGAATCTTGTCTGCTGGTATCTGACCGTCGACTAGGAATTGTTTTACTCGTTCTGAATTTGCTATCAGACAGTCCGCTTTACCTATGAGTCTGAACTTCCATGCAGGTAATGGGTCTTTATCGCGTATATGATTAATAATAGGAGCAGCAGTACATTTCTTTAAAAGGCCACCCAGAATATTAGTTACACGGGTATTCGTATGAATAATGTCTGGCTTAACGCGACGCAAAATCACAAGCAGGCGTATCCAGTCAAAAAGTAAGACAAGGAAGGTTGAATACCAACGCCAATGGAATACAAATGGAATAATCACTGCACGGGAGACCACCTCTGAAAGATACGACGCCCCAGGCGGAGCAATAACCACTGGAGATACGGAATCATCAAGATGAGATATGAGCTGTTTTAGAGAAACCTCTGCCCCACCTTCAAAGGGAGCATGGTCGAGGTACGCTACTATTATTTTTCGATGTGTAGTTTTTTCCATATATCAACTGTCTTATGCGCAATACGCTCATGTGTATATGTATTTAAAATATACATCCGAACCCTTTGTTTCAAACGGTTCATTGAATTCGTATCTGTAAGTACGCGTTGCATTGTTAGTGTTAGTGCTGTACTGTCCTTTTCTGGAAACACAAAACCATACTCCCCTATTACTTCAGGTATTGCACCTGAACTCGAACCAATTACCGGTACACCGCACGCCATTGCTTCGATCATAACGCGGCCAAATTGCTCTTTCCAGATGTCACTCTCCTCGGAAGGCAAAATAAGAGTATCGAAAAGATTTATATAACGGGGTAAATCTTCATGTGGTATCGAGTCAATAATCCGAATACGCTTACCGAATTGTATAACTTTTTCTTGTAACCAAGGTGGAGGAACCATAGAACTCACAAGCATGAGTACCGCGTTAGGAAGGTTTTGAGCAGAGAGCTTTTCAAATGCATCTATTAGAGTATGAATTCCTTTTTCCCGTGTATATCGTCCAATAAACCCATATACAGATGTATCATTCAATTCAAGTGTACCTCGAAGGTCTGCAACATTCATTGGCCGGAAACGTTCTGCATCAACGCCGAATTGCGGAAGCACGGCTAATTCTCTATCATACCCTTGATGTCTTACTAATTCTCCTGCTGCCGTATTACCTGCAATCATATGGTCCACGGTGGATAAAACAAATTTCCGCAGAAAGCGCGTAACAAGATTCGTGCTTCGATCTAAATTTTCCCAGGTAAAAAGAATCAGCTTCTTGTGGAATACATAACGGTTCAACAAACACACTTGTGCAGAAACCCAATCATGCGGCTCTTGCTCCATATGAATAATGTCAGGTCGAAAATCTCGTATTGCCTTATAAAGGTGTATAGGAAGGTAAAGATGTAATCGTTGACTTCCGGTAAATAGAGTCGGCACGGCAAATACATCATAGGCTTGATCAAAATCCTCATTTTTCCAGGTGCGATCTAATTTCATCATCCGATCATGCCATTTGTTAGGCACAATCAGCCCTAAACGTTCTAGATTGGGATTATGCGCAAGTCGAACAAGCTTATCTTTTCGATTATATACCGCAGAATATGCGTGTCCAATGACTAATACTCTCATGCGTTTATGCAAACCACTTGTCATACCAAATTTGAAATGTAAGTATTGCCCATAACTCATAGCGGTAGTCTTTTTTGCCAGCATGGTGCATCTTGAGCATTTCCCTAACAACAGGAATATCCCAACATCCAGCTCTAGCCAGTTTCTTTTGAGATAGATATTCCTCTAGATAACCAGACAGTGGATCCTGAAGCCACCTGCCTACGGGTAGTTCAAAGGCAGTCTTCTTTCGAGTATATATTTCATTTGGCAAGAGGTCTTCAAAAGCCTTACGCAGCAGATATTTTTCAATTCCCTGGTTGTTTTTCAACGATGAAGGTATTTGGGTTGCCACGCGCACAACCTCCATATCCAAAAGCGGCACACGCGCTTCTAACCCATGTGCCATAGACATTTTATCTACTTTCATAAGCGGATCCCCAGGCAACCAGATTCGTGTTTCCAAATACATCATTTTCTCTAGCCAATCCATTCCTTGTGTCTTCTGCCAATGTTCGTCAAATGAATATGTTTTCTTGTCCGAGTCAACGATTAAGTCTCTGTTTACAGGAGGCTCTTCAAAACGGAAAACATCGGTCAAAATATGCTCTGCACGTTGAGCGTCAGATAGTATACTGCGATACAGTCGCGTCTTTCCCTTAGATATCGGCAACTTTGTCAAATACTTTGCTACCATTTCACGCAACTCAGAAGGGAAACTATGTAGCAGTGCGCCCACGCGATAAGGGAAATCTTCTTTATACCCGGCAAATAATTCATCGCCCCCTTCACCTGTTAATACAACAGTTACTTTTTTGCGTGTCTCTTCGCTCAGAAAAAATGTAGGTACTGCCGCCGGATCAGCAAGAGGTTCATCTAAATGCCAAAGAATAGCAGGTAACTGCTTTACATGATTTGGGGTAAGTAAAATTTCTTCATGATCAGTGCCAAAACGTTTACTTATCATGCGAGCATAATTTGTCTCATCAAAATCCCGTTCGGTAAAACCAATAGAAAATGTTTTAACTGGTTGAGACATGAATTGGGACATCAACCCAACTACAATAGAGCTATCGATACCACCAGAGAGAAACGCTCCAACCGGTACATCAGCGATAAGCTGCCGTTTCACTGCCTCGCTCACTGTGTTATGCACTACAGAAATACATTGCCCCTCTGTCGTACCATTTAAATCTCTTCGGTGTTCTCTAATCTCTGTAGAAAGATCCCAGTACTCACGGATTTCAACTCCGGATTCCGATACTGTCATTGTATGTCCGGGGGGGAGTTTATATATCCCCTCAAACATGGTCAGGGGATCGGGAACAAAACGATACCGAAGATAAAACTGTAGAGCGTCATAATTAATTTTTTTGGTAACCCACGGAAGTGTTAATAAAGATTTAATTTCAGAAGCACATGCAAACCCTTTGGGAGTATGTACATAATACATGGGCTTAATACCTATATGATCACGTGCGATAAAAAGTGAATTTTTTTCGAGGTCTGCAAGTATAAAGGCGAATATACCATTTAGCTCTTTTACACAGTCGCCCTGGAAATCTTCATACAAATGTACAATCGTTTCAGTATCCGTCCCTGTATAAAACTGATGCCCTCTTTCAAGAAGCTTCTCTTTTATGCTCTGGTAATTATAAATTTCCCCATTAAATGAAATGCGTAGTGACTGACTTTCATTTGTCAGAATAGGCTGTGATTGTTCAGTAGTGTCAATAATCGATAACCGTCTATACCCCAAGCCCGTCTGTCTGTGTAGGAAAACACCTTGGTTGTCAGGGCCTCTATGCGCGATAGCATCAGTCATTCCTTTCACTGTGGGTTCACCAACTGTCTCGTCGCGATTAAAATAGTACAACCCTGCAATGCCGCACATAGTAGTATGCTAGAACCTTTCTCGCAAAGAATCAAATTGTTTAAAGAACCGTTCGTAGGTGAATTCATTTTTTACACGTGTATATCCCTTTTCACTTAGTTTCTGCCAATATGTCTTATCTTGTAAAATTGAACGCATTGCCGATGCAAGTTCTTCTTTTTCAAAACCCACCAATCGTCCAGTCTCTCCTTCAGCAATAATGTCAGATGGACCGCCAGAACGGGTAGAAATTACAGGCGTGCCACACGCCATGGCTTCGAGTAATACAATCCCAAACCCCTCTTGTTTCGAAGGTAGCACAAATAATTGTGCTTTGCGGTATTCAGCAACTTTTTCTTTGTCATCTATAGGTCCTGTCAGAATTACTCGCTCTGGTCCAAAACGCCTCGCTATATTATCTCGCATTGCCCCCCCCGGCCCTACCAATACCAATCGATATTCGGGAAGATCCTGTAGTAATAGTTCAAACGCATCAAATAGTAAATCGAGGTTTTTTCGAGGATCATCTAGTCGACATACGCACAGAATTGATTTTTCGCGTTCAGAATAAGATGCCACTGGATCATGTGCATATACATTCCAATCAATCACTGGGTGCAGTATCTCGATACGTGAAGGTTCGGTACCGAGCACAATAATCTCATTTTTAGTTTGGTTACTCAAAGCAAAAATATTACACGCTTTTTTCAGTACATACTTTTCCTGCCATATCTGAAGCGGTAGTAAGAAACGGTTGAGTTTGAATAGCCAGGCCTCTTTTATGGTGGAGAATTTACCGGTTTGGCCTGCGTATTCTGATGCACAGGTTGTAGCGACATATAAAGAAAACGGCTTACCAATAAGTGCCAATATAAACGCCGCAGCTGGAAACCCAACACATGCAAATATATGTTTATACCCGCGAACAATCCGACGAAATCTACCTAACGGTAAAAGAAAACGTAAAACTTCAATATATGGGAAAAATGGTAGCTTATGCGTAACGGCACGTGGTGTTTCTTCTACCGTTAATACAGGCAGCTTAAAGTGGAGTAGATTTTTTGGGGAAAGTGACTGTTCTTTTGAAAAAAAAGCCCAATGAGAGAGTTCGGCTTTTTTCTCATAATACGCACGAATACCTTCGGACATACTTCTTAGCCCTCCGCCATACAACGGATCCTGTATAAAAATGAGTTCGTTGTAAGACGTGTCTTGCAAGGGTTGCATTCTTTATATTTCTATAAGCAGTGGTACGTTTATCTCTACTAAGACATTCTCTCAGCAACAACATAAAAATCGCCAAAATACGGTGATTTAAAGATTCCAGCAAACAGTAACTTATTGACAACGTTGGTGGCAAGCTTACCTAAGACGCGTGGCCGAATGTATTCTCCTATAATGCCAGGCAGCACAGCACCCTGTTCCTCCAGCCGAATAATTTTGAATCCATATTTACCAAACAAGTCATGCAAATAATCTTCTGTATAGTAACGCTGATGGGTAGTATCGCGTCGGCTCACTAATGTCAGATTATAGTCTTCAAGATTTTTGTCATCTTTCTTTGGAACGGATAGTAGAACTCTTCGTGCTCCAACATCAACCAACTCTTGCATCGCAGCTTCCTCGTCTTTGATATGTTCCAATACATCAAACATAACCACGGTATCATATTTTTTTCCATTTCGGGGATCAATTTGGTCGGGGTGTATGGTCATAAAAGGAATTCCATCAACGACCATGAAATTGTCCAAGTCAGTTGCTAATACTTCCATTCCTTTTTCTTGAGCCCGTTTTGAATACCACCCTTGTGCACACCCTACATCAAGAAGTGTCGAACCAATAGCATACTCTTCAACAAACTCAATTTTTCGGTGTGCGGGTCCTTTTACAGAACTCCATAATTCTTTACTCATACGTATTGCTTGTCTGCAACAAATGATAAATGATCTCAAAGATTGATAGCCAAACGACAGCGGCCACTGATCATCTACAATTTATTATACATAGTATCAGAAAAAACAATTACTAACATTTTTGCGTTTCACTGCGATACCCCCACAAATCCATATACTACGCGGTAAGTAAACATACGCTAACTCAACTCAAGATAAACCACCCTAAACTGATGTAAACTCTGCTAGAATTTATATTACTTCAGGCAATTTCTGATATTTGTTGATGTACGTAATATGCTTTACATTACTGTAAACTATTCATAACAACTGAAAGTAATTAAATGTTTGAATCATACTCTACAAAATCACAAAATAACTCGCTAGCTCGTAAGACTGCTTCTGCTGCAGCGAGAAGCACACTCTATGTACTTTTTAGTAGTTATACTATCTTTGCTGCAAATTTTTTAGGGACAATTCTGCTTACACGTTTGCTCACACCCCAAGATTTCGGTATATGGGCGCTCGTTTTATTCTATACCACCACTATTTCTGTGTTACGTGATTGGGGGTTAGAATCGGCTTTATTCTATACCAAGGAAAACTTGCAGAGAATAGCCTCAACTTATTTTGTATTTGAACTAATAGTTTCGGGTGTAGTTGTGCTTCTAGCTGCATCAATTGTGTACTTGTTTAAAAACTCTCTTGACTTGACTACAATTTATATCTCCCTCTTTCTTACTCTGACTATCACCATAGAAACGCTGGGGGTTATACCAAAGACTCTCATCGAAAAGAGTATTGATTTTAAATCACTCAGTTTGCTTGAAGCAGGTATAACTGTCTTTGCTCTTATATGTGCCGTATTAGCTGCATATTACGGTTTTGGGGTTTGGGCACTTGTATTACACAGATTTGTACTTTTATCCGGGAAAACTCTTACATATTGGTACTATGCTGGTTTCCGTCCATTATTGACATTCGACATGGTACTTATGAAAACTACCATTAGAAAATTTGGATTGCCTGTTTTTGTATGGAGTTTAGCCAACAATTTTCTCCTGCAATTTGACAACTTCCTTATAGGTACATTTGTGGGCACCATAACTCTCGGTTATTATACGCGTGCATATAGTCTGGCGACTTTGCCAACGCAACTTATCAGCAATGTAATCATACGTGTTGCATCACCTTTATTCAGCATATATCGTGAAGACCTACAGTTACTTCAAAAAACATATCGAATTCTTATTAAGGCGGTATTTTTGTGCTCATTGCTAATCGCACTGTTACTATTTCTGGAAGCAGAGAGCATAATTCTGTTTCTCATAGGAGATCAATGGTTGCCTTCGGTACCTTTCCTAAAATTATTGGTTGTATATTCTGTCTGTAGAATCTTAATCGATTTTGTAGGACCCATATTTTTTACTGGCCTAGCTCAACCCGTAATTATTACAAAGATTTTTTCTTTACAATCAATATTACTTGTCGGCATAGGTTACATATTTACCTTAAAATTTCAGGCTTTCGGGACAATAATTGCCGTTAGCCTCGTCATGTTAATCGGGGTTGTACTTGGGTATGTAAGCTTAAGGCGCACATTGAGGTTTAATCTATTTGAGGTTCTTATCAAGCCTTTGAGCGTGGCGGTCATTATTCTAGTCGTATACCCTTTGGTTTCGAGGTTACTGTATGTCGATCACCTTCTTTTCCGGCTTGTGGTTAACTCAACCGCCATTACTGCTCTATATGTATGCCTAGTACTACTTCTCGAACGTGATCTTATCAACGAAATCAAGAATGTCATCCATATTGTTCGACAAAAATAATACTCAGCAAAGCATAACCGGCCGAACCTAAAGCATTAGTACTAAACTGTGGTTCGCACTAGGTTTCTACTGTTTACTTAACCAACATACTTGTTTCACTATGGTCAAATTTCTGATAGAGTTCGTATATACCTAAACGTACTAATATGTTTAAGCAATTATTGAGGAAACCTATAAAGTGGATAGGCAATTTAATACAAAGCGAAACAGCAAAGCAAGAATTAATTATATATAAGTCAACGCTTAGAGACATTAATTACCAACAAATTATTCATAACAGTCCTCATTTTTTAGAACAAAAACGTCTACTTAAACATGGTTACCAAGTTTTATCTCAATCAGATGAAGATGGGATCATTTTAGAAATTTTCAATCGTATTGGACTAACAAATAAATATTTTGTTGAATTTGGTGTTGGCGCTGGGCTAGAAAACAATTCTGCAAGCTTATTATTTCAGCAGTGGAGTGGAATGTGGATAGAGGGTGATCATACCTATGTAGAAAACATTAATCAACACTTATCTCGGCTTATCAAATCAGGAAAGCTGAAATTACAAGAGGCATTTGTGGACGAGAATAATATCGAGCAGCTATTGACAAATAATGAAGTGCCTTTTGAACCAGATCTGTTTTCCATTGACGTCGACAGTATCGATTACTATATCTGGAATGCATTAAACCGCTTTAAACCAAGGGTGATAGTTATTGAATATAACGGCTCCTGGGGTCCTTCAATCGAATGGATAATGCCACGTGATGAAGTACCGTCCTCTACGATAAACACATCATGCTATGGGGCAAGTTTGAAATCACTTGAAATACTCGGAACACAAAAAGGGTACTCTTTAGTCGGATGTAACATGACTGGAGTGAATGCATTTTTTGTACGAGATGATTTAGTACAAGATCTTTTTGCATCGCCGTTTACCTCAGAAAATCACTATGAACCCCCTCGTTACCACCTATTAAGACAAATAGGACATGCACGAAGTTACAACATCTATAGATAGTTGACCATGGTAATAAAGGGTTTGCTCTTCATATAATTTCTATAGGGCGTATGTTATCGTAATATTCTTGAATAATTGCGATTACGCCAATATCGGTGTTATGTATATGTATTAGATATATCGCTATATGGCAAAAACTGCTCTGATTACTGGTATTACAGGCCAAGACGGATCGCATCTTGCAGATCTTCTTTTAGAAAAAGAATATACAGTGATCGGTATCACACGAAGAACAAGTACCGAGCCACCAAGCAGAATGCGCAATCACTTGTGGGACAAGGTGATTCAGCATCCTGGCGACCTGCTTGATGCGTACTCAATTGAAAAGGCAGTGCAGTTGTATCAACCTGATGAATTTTATAACCTCGCAGCACAATCGCATGTTGGCATCTCATGGACACAGCCAGAGCTCACTACGAAAATCAATTACTTCGGCACGCTCAACTGCCTCAAAGCAATTCAGCTGATCAAACCCGACACACGTTTTTATCAGGCATCAACAAGTGAGATGTTTGGTAAAATTGAAGAAAAGTTTCAAAAGGAGACAAGTCGTTTCTATCCTCGTAGCCCGTACGCCGTATCTAAACTAGCTGCTCATTGGCTTACGATTAATTATCGTGAATCCTACAATATATTTGCCACAGCCGGAATTTTATTTAACCATGAAGGCCCACGCCGAGGTAAAGATTTTGTAACACGAAAGATTAGTGATTATGTGGCACATTATAAACTTGGCTATACCAAAGAACCTCTCAAACTTGGAAATTTAAATTCATTGCGGGATTGGGGATATGCACCTGACTATGTACGTGCAATGTGGCTTATCTTACAACAAGATCAGCCAGATGACTTCGTAATTGGAACTGGAGAGAACCATTCAATCCGTGAGTTTGTTGAACATGCCTTTGCGCACATTGGTATATCAATTACATGGGAAGGTAAAGATATCAACGAGGTTGGTAAACGTGCCGATAATGGCGAGACAGTAGTTACGGTAGATAAACAATTTTTTCGACCAGCAGAGGTAGAAGTTCTGCTTGCGGATGCATCAAAAGCTCAAAATATACTGGGGTGGAAGCCAGATGTTACATTTGAAACACTCGTACACATTATGGTTGATAATGACCTCGAAGAGTTAGAATGAGAACCAAAAATATCATTTCAGGAATGTCTTTTGAAAAATATTAAATATTTTCAAAATATACCTAGACTACAGAGACAACTCAGTCATTTCTCCCAAAAACATTTCGATGGGTTCGTGACTACTTTTATGCGAAGTGATATGGCTAAAAGGACCGATTACGCTACTATCAATATGCTTTTTTACATCCTCAATTACCACCTGTTCCATTAGTACACTGTTATCAATCCGACATCCTTTCACGGTACACCCATGATAAATGGATGTATACGGACCGATAAACGAATTCTCAATGATAACGTTATTACCAATATTTACAGGCCCACGAATAACCGTATTGGTAATAATACAGTTTTTACCTACTGTAACCCGTCCCTGTACCGAAACCGTGGAATCTAACACACCACTAATTGTTGCTGTCGTTTGTGTATCAAGTAAATATTGGTTAGTCTCAAGCCAATCATTAAATTTACCTGGATCTAGCCACTTACCCTCATACTCTATGACATCAACTCGGTAGCCGTGGTCAATGAGCCATTGATATGCGTCTGGAATTTCATATTCTCCTCGACCTGAGGGTTGCATTGCATCTTCTCCCTTGAAGGGGTTAAACCCATTTGAGTCCATGAGGTAAAGGCCAGGAATAGCAAAGTCATGCGGAGGGTGGGTAGGCTTTTCTACATATTTAATAAGCCGGCCATGTTCATCAAAATAAGGTACTCCCAATCGAACATTTTCGGGATGGTGCACCATCATGACCAATCCATTAGGCTGCTCTTTTTCAAAATACACAATCGCTTTCCTAATTCCCTCAGTGAAAATATTATCACCCAAATGTAATACAAATGAGTCGCCCTTGGTCCATTCTTCACACACCTGATAAATATTCGCCAACCCTAGCGGCTCAGGTTGAAGAATATAAGTAAAGCGTGCACCCCACCCTGATCCATCACCCAAGACATCTTCAGCAAATGGCAGCTGGCCTGGATTGTAGGTAATTGCAATATCGGTTATACCCGCGCCTACCATGGATTCAATAGGATATTCGATAAGCCTTTTATTTCCTACAGGAATAAAGTGTTTATTCTGAGAATAGGTGATCGGACGCATTCTCGTTCCTCGTCCTCCGATTGGTATGATACCTTTCATAGCTTATATATTAAGTATACATTACTTCGACACATCGAGGAATGCTGGACCATTCCTTGGAGTTTTGATACTGGTTACTGACCAAGATCCTCTGTGATTTTCTTGACGTTTGCATTATGCTGCACCGGATCGCCCTACCTTCGTGAGCCAATTTTATATGTCTTATAAAACAGTTACTAATACTATTCAAATAATTAGGAGAATTCATTTTTTAATCTATGACAGATATAACTTCCCGAAGCAAACTCATCACATATGACTGCAAAGTGAGAAATGTGTGTACTACTGAGTACATGCTATTAGTGGCACACTTACCTTCTTTCTTTAATCATATAGATTGCACCATCAGTGAGTTGTGCAACAAGCCGGACCGTAAACATCGTACTCAGTTCATGTAGTGAGTAGTAATCGTGAGCCGGATCAGCGTTATCGAAATGTACCAGAAAAACCTTTCCTCCTTGCCTTACGGCTTCATAAAGC
>CAZTFB010000007.1:0-13348 GCA_964612595.1 uncultured Gammaproteobacteria bacterium
TTAAAAAGCGTGCCATACATCGCACACGAATCATCCAGGGCCAGATAAAGGGGTTAGAAAAGATGATTGAAAATGAGGAATATTGTGTTGACATTTTTACACAGTCATTAGCTATACAGAAATCAATACGTTCACTTAATAAGTTGATTCTGCAAAACCATATGAAAACCCATATTAAGGAGCATCTCGAAAACAGCAAGTCTGGACAGATTGACGAGAAGGTTCTCGATGAGCTACTAAAAATTTATGAACTTGCGGGAGAAAGGAGTTAATGATGCATACAAATAATCATGAACATACTCATAACGGAAAGCAAAGAGAGTACTATACATGCCCCATGCATCCTGAGATACAGCAGGATACACCAGGTAAGTGCCCCAAATGTGGGGGAATGGAGCTTGTCAAAAAGAGCGATATCGATAGTGGGTCAACACACCATGATCATGCCAGTATGATGGCGACACCAGAAGCGGCTACAGATTTTCTAAAACGATTTTATATTGTCACAGTATTATTGGTTCCTCTCGCATTTTTTTCTGAACCAGCGGTCATGTTTCTAGGGGCTCCTGATTTTACATTACGGCCTTTTGTTGAGTTTGGTATAGCGTCAATAATATTTTATTTCGGTCTAGTATTTTTCCAACATGCACGCCACGAAATTATGGCTAGACAGTATGGCATGATGACGTTGGTATCACTAGGAGTAGGTGCAGGATACTTATTTTCGGCAGCTTCTACCTTTATTCCAGGAATCGAGGTCGAATTTTATTTAGAAATAGCAACACTTATATGGATACTTTTGTTTGGACATTTCCTTGAGGCAAAGTCGTCAACAGCTGCAGGAGATGCACTACAAGAAGTGGCAAAGCTGTTGCCAAAAGAAGCACACCTAAAGACTAACGATGGGGTCAAGGAAGTTGAAATAACGTCGCTAGTTGAAGGTGATACTGTTATTGTGAAGCCAGGAGAAAAGGTTCCTGCAGACGGTGAAATTGTATTGGGAAGTGGTAATTTCAATGAATCCCATATTACTGGTGAATCTAAACCTATTGAAAAAACAGTCGGCGCAGATGTTGTCGCAGGTGCAATAAACATTGATGGTTCGTTAGAAATTAAATTAACGCGAGTAGGAGCAAATTCAACCATTGGACAAATCCAGGATTTGATTACTTCCGCTAAGCAAACCAAGCCGTCAGTACAAAAATTGGCGGATCGGGCATCAAGATGGCTAACATTTTCTGCATTAATTGTGTCGTTTGGTGCATTGATTATCTGGTCGTTATTTATTGGCGAACCATTTGTCTTTGCTGCTACTTTAGCCATTACAGTGCTTGTGATTGCTTGTCCACATGCACTCGGTCTTGCGATACCAACTGTTTCAACAATAGCAACGAAGCTAGCTGTAAATAATGGGGTTTTTATAAAAGATATGGCTAAGATTGAAATCATAAAGAGTGCTGACTATGTAGTGTTTGATAAAACAGGAACTTTGACCAAAGGTGAATTTGGAGTAACCGATGTAAAAATACTCCATGGTGATGAAGAATCATTACTGAATATTGTCGGGAGTATAGAAAATCATTCCTCTCATGTTATTGGATTAGCAATTATCAATTATCTTAAACGAGAAAATGCCTTATATGGTGAAGCAACCAATATTAAGAATATAGCTGGTATGGGAATGGAAGCATCAGTTGGTGATAAAAGATATTTTGTCGGAAATCAAAGACTTATGGAACAGAAAAACTTAATGTCTACATCAGCGCAAGAAATTTTAGATGAATTTAATAAGGAAGGAAAGACACCAGTATTTGTTTCTGATAACGAACGCATTATCGGTATTCTTGGACTGAGTGATGATGTCAAAGAGGAATCCAAACAAGCGGTCGACGAACTACATACACTTGGGGTAAAAGTTGCCATGCTTACCGGTGATACCACATCATCAGCTGAGTCTATAGCAAAACGATTAGGAATCGATACTGTATTTGCAGAAGTGTTACCTGAGGATAAGTATCGGCATATTAAAGATCTTCAGGATCAGGGGAATGTAGTGGTTATGGCCGGCGACGGTGTTAATGATGCTCCTGCATTAACCCAAGCGAATGCTGGAGTAGCAATTGGCGCTGGGACAGACGTAGCAGTAGAGGCAGGAGATATTATTTTGACACAGAGCAATCCTCAACATCTTGTACGATTGATTGTTTTGTCCCGAAAGGTATACAGAAAAATGGTAGAAAATCTTATCTGGGCGACTGGATATAATGTTCTCGCTATTCCAGCAGCAGCAGGACTATTTATACCGCTTGGATTTATGCTAACCCCAGCAGTTGGGGCTATATTAATGAGTCTTTCCTCTGTAATTGTCGTCATTAACGCCTTAACTCTACGTAAGACGAAATTACACGTATAACGATATGAAGCATAATTTTTTGATAATTGCATGTGTGATTTTTATTTTTAGTTTAATAGGTGTGTACATACTGTTCCCTTTGGTTCGAGAAAATATCGTATGGGGGATGTTTTTGCTTTTTTGTCCTATCATGCATATTTTTATGCATCGATCACATGGGCATACACAGCAAGAAAACCAACATGTTAGCAAAAAATAAAATACTTCTATCACTCTTTGGACTTATCTTGATTTTTTTAGTTATTTTTTCCCTGGATAATTGGCGTCCCTTTGGAAATCAAATACCAACTATAAAATCTACTGAAAATGTGATTTTACAGGACGGATCGTCGTATGAAATCACTGCATCTCCCGTTATCTCTGAAATTGAAGGGAATGACGTAACGATGTTTGCCTATAACGGTTCGATACCTGGCCCTACAATACGAATAGTACAAGGGGCCACTATTTACTTGACCCTTAATAACAATATTGATGTCGAGACTACACTACATTCACACGGTGTTCGTCTTGAGAATGCATTTGATGGCGTGGCTGAGGTTACGCAAGAGACTATAAAACCGCACGGATCATTTACCTATAAGATAACGTTTCCTGACCCTGGGGTGTATTGGTACCATCCACATGTTCGAGAGGACTACGCCCAAGAAATGGGTTTATATGGCAACTTTATTGTTGTTCCAAACGATACTGCCTACTGGGCAGAAGTTGATCGTGAAGAAACTCTTTTTTTGGATGATATTTTAATTGAAAACGGACAGATTGCACCATTTGATAAAAAAACGGTTACTCACACACTAATGGGCAGATTCGGAAATACGATGCTCATAAACGGAAAAGATGATTTTGTATTACAAGCTAAACAAGGGGAACGATTGCGTTTGTATGTTACAAACGCAGCTAATACAAGAGTTTTTAACTTTGCGATTCCCAATACCCGCATGAAATTAGTTGGAAGCGATAGTGGTAAATATGAACGAGAAGAATGGGTGGATTCAGTAATCATTGGACCTTCGGAAAGATATATCGTTGAAGTGTATTTTACTGATTCAGGAAATTATACAATTAATAACCTAACTCCAGACAAAACATACACCATGGGTACCATTGAGGTAGAACCTGGGCCTTTTACGACCTCTTACCTTCCTGTTACCCGGAATAATGAAGACACCATTAAAGAATTGTCCCAGTATCGAACTTTTGTTGATAAGGTTCCTGATAAAAGTCTTGTTTTGTCAATGATTATGGGTAGTGCTAGTAGTTCAAATACTATGGAAAATAATGAACACGGTATGCACATGATGAGTAATGGCCAGATGATGAATAATAACTCTATGCAAATGGGCAGCGATGAAGGGTTGATCGAATGGGAAGATACTATGAGTATGATGAACCAAGGATCAACAAATGAAACACTTACGTGGAAACTAATTGATTCTGTTACCAACAAAGAGAATATGGGTATTAATTGGCAGTTTAAAAATGGCGACAAGGTTAAGATACGCATTTTCAACGACCCTGACACCATGCACTCCATGCAACATCCAATTCATTTCCATGGTCAACGCTTTTTAGTCCTAGCTAAAGACGGCAAGACTAATGATAATTTTTTCTGGAAAGATACTGTCCTTATTGGTAAAGGAGAGACTATTGATATTCTCTTAGATATTACTAACCCTGGAGACTGGATGATGCATTGCCATATTCCTGAGCATATGGAAGCCGGAATGATGTCGCTTTTTGAAGTAAGTTAAAACATGAAACCAGAAGTACATCCTGATAATCTAGACCAAAACAGTGGGTGGCTCACCAAACGATATGAAATAGTTATCGAGGTTGAACCGGAAAAAATTTGGGAGTATGCTTACAACCCAGAAACTTGGACGGCATCTAACCCAGATGAACACCTAGGTTTAACTTTTTACAATGATATCAATCGTCCTGAGACAGGAGTGGCGTTTTATCAAAAAGAAAGAGTTTCGGGCGTCTACGCAGATTTACATGGGCATATTCTCTATGCAGAACGACCAAAAGTATGCGTATGGACCGGCTTGGCTGAGTATCACCTATTTGGCCTATTACGGTTGAGAGTGCCTGAAAGTGGTGTGGTCATGGTAGAGTCGACAACTGAAGGGTCGCTCATTTCGCACACCGTCTACCTACGGATACCTGAGACCATTTTGGGAAAATTGTTTTTCAAAGTCTCTGAGCTTTATGCAAGTAAAAAGAGTTACGTTCCACATACGTTCAAAGAACTTGAATATTTTAAACAACAACTTGAACTGTAGTCAGGTGAGGTGAAAGCGTAGACTTAGATAACAATGAAAATATATATCCACGATGCGAATACTAATTATCGAAGATGACCAAGATATTGCCCACAACATTCAAGACCACCTAAAAAAGGAGGGTTTTGTAGCCGAAATAGCTTTCGACGGCGAGGATGGCGAATTCCGTGCAATAGAGGAAGCATTTGATGCAATTGTCTTGGATATTAACTTACCCTACAAGGATGGCTTTGAGATAATTAAGACTCTTCGTAAAGAAAGTATTGCTACCCCGGTCATTATGCTCACGGCGTATTCTGACATAGAACACCGTGTGACAGGACTACAGTTGGGTGCAGATGACTATTTGCCCAAACCGTTTTCAGTGGACGAATTAACAGCCCGGATCCATGCTTTAATTCGTCGGAGTACCAAAGATCCATCACCTACAATTAAAATCGCTGATTTAGAAATTGATCCTCAGGCACATACCGTCAGGAGGGGTAATGAAGAAATAGATTTACCGGCAAAAGAGTTCTCAGTGCTGGAATTTCTGGCACGGAATAAAGGCAATGTAGTTACCCGAACAATGATTCTTGATCACGTATGGGGTAGTGAATTTGAGACGATGTCAAATGTAGTTGATGTATACATAAAAAACTTACGTACTAAGATTGATTCTGGCTTTGATGCCAAATTAATCCATACCATTCGTGGCAAAGGCTACATACTACGAAAGGGAGGTAGTGCAGATGAATAATAAACTCACACATTGGATGCAGACCATCCGAGGCAAATTAACAATTTGGTACGTAACTACTTTCACCATACTCTTTTCCTTTTTTCTGTTAGCAGCAAGTTTTATTTTTTGGAATATATTGAATCAACAAGTTCAACATCATCTTGAAACAGTATTAGATCAAGTAACAGCCGTTTGGGAGCAGTCAGGACAAGAAGGAGAAGATATTATTCAGAGCCTTGTTGCTTCCCAGGGTATGGTTATCATGATAATGGCTCCCGATGGTCAAATATTACTCCAAAGCACCAGTGAAGATATTACATTACCGACTCAACATCAGTTACAACAACATCTAGCGATGTTACGTAACGAAAACGTGCAATTACCCCACTTTTTCTCTATTGATAGCACCCGTTTTGTGTTAACACCAACAGACATATCATCTTCACAAGGTGTAATAGGTGTGGGGTTTCAAACGAGCTTGCTAGAAAATGTATTTAGACAGTCACTGATAGCATTGGTGAGTCTTGTTCTGGTTTCAATCTTAGTGGTTGGGATTATTGGGTATGTAATTGTTAAGCGGACACTGTTCCCAATTCAAACAATAATATCTACCGCTAAATCGATTTCGTCTTCATCTGATCTAGAAGATAGGATCCCTTACCACAATAGTCAGAATGAGTTGGGAGAGTTAACCAATATTTTGAATTCAATGTTAGATCGACTAGAACAATCATTTAAAGTTCAGCGGCAATTTCTGGCTGATGCAGCGCATACTCTCAAAACACCAGTTACTGTGTTGCATACACAAATCGAGAGTTTGGACGCGTCAGTGACAACCAAAGAAAAACTCTTACATACACTTGATAGTTTGCACAAGACTGTCCAAGACCTACTATATCTTTCACGACTGCAAGGAGCTATAAAACTGTCAACAACTGAAGTAGATCTGTCTTCCTTAGTAAATGAGGTAACGGAAATCTCGGAAACTCTTGCAGAGGATAAGCGAATAACCGTTAAGAAGAACGTACAGCCTGGAATAGTAGTACAGGGTGATAAATCACTATTTACGAGAGCTTTATTAAATCTCTTAGAAAACGCGATTACATATACACCATCCAAGGGAACTGTTTCCGTATCTTTGACCAAAAACAAAACTCACATTGTCGTCGTAGTTAAAGACACTGGGATCGGGATACCTGAATCAGAGATTAAAAATGTTTCCAGTCGGTTTTATCGTGCTAGCAATAACATCGGTTCTGGAACTGGACTAGGATTGGCGATTACTAAGGCCGTTGTCGAAAACATGAATGGAACATTGAGCATAACTTCTATTGAAGGTAAGGGTACTACAATTTCTTTAGATTTTTCTATTTAGTCTCATTCTTCATTTTCTCTTCATCTTTACTTTGCTAATGTATTGACATGAGCCATTGCTGTGAAAACCATGAGTCAATAGAAGGGGATGATGGGCAGGAAGATTCAGAAGACATTGCTGCTGTAACTCCTGTTGTTGAAGAAACCCATGATAAAAAATCACTATTTAAAAACCCATGGCTTCCAGTCTCCCTGATACTAATCGGAGCACTTATCTTCAACCAATTCTATACGGTTGAGATCTATCGCAAGCAAGGTACTTCATCAAACAGAGAAATTCAATCCAATAGCACTGTATCTAATACCTCAATAAATTCAGACACACTTGCTGCAGCAGTATTGCCACGGGACGGTGTTACATTGCCAATCTCGTGGGGAAATCTTGGTGAAAAAATGACCGATCTAGGAGTTATTGATGAGGCAAAGTTCAAGGATTTGTTTCAAAACAGTCTTACCGAAGACCAAGAGGCTATTCTAGTCGGTACTTGGAATAAACCTATTATCATGACTAACAATAACTCACGATTCATGCTAGATATGCTTTGGGCATTCGGATTGGCCAATCAGAACGATATTCTTGAAAATGGTGAAATGTCAGACGAGCAGTATGGCGGTGCAGGTAGGTTTGCTTCAACGGGGGGATGGTCTCTCGCGAAGGGTGAACCAATGGATCATTATAGTAAACATCAGTTCGTTACATTATCTGCAGAACAACAAAAACTAGTTGACGAAGTATCCAGTAATATCTATCGTCCATGCTGTGGGAATAGCACCCATTTCCCCGATTGTAATCATGGAATGGCAATGCTTGGCCTTTTACAACTAATGGCAGCTGAAGGAGTAAGTGAACAGGAAATGTATGATATTGCCCTCAAAGTAAACAGTTTCTGGTTTCCACAGACGTATATAGACCTTGCAAGATATTTTGAGGAACAAGGACAGAAGTGGGATGCAGTTGATGCGAAGTTGGCTCTAAGTAAAGAATATTCAAGCGCACAAGGATATTCGACTACAAGAAGCAAAATACAATCTCTACCTCAATCTACACAAGGTGGTAGTAGTTGCTAAATCTATGAAATACCTACGAATCGTATCAATCGCCATTATCGTGATAGCTGTGTCTTGGTTTCTTTATGAATCTCGTGACCCATTGGGCAACCAAGAAATAGTTGCGAGCGCAGAAAATAATCCGAGTCAATGGAATGAACCACATGGAGAACGTTCACTCAGTGATGATGGAGATGGCCGGGTGACGATGACCGCAGAATACAAACCTGATAGCTCCACTGAATCGATCACCGCTTTTGAGGTGTATTTGAATACTCATTCAGTTGATTTAGATATGGTTAATTTTTCAAATGACATTATCATTCGGAAAGATGGAAAAGAGATAACGCCAATCTCGGTCGAAACACTCGGTGAAGGTCATCACCGATCTGCTAAATTGGCTTTTCCGCAAACCGAAATACCATTTGAAATAGTTGGCAAAAATATTGCGGGTATCACGGAGAGGAGTATTACATGGGAATAAACATAAATAAAACATTGCAACAATCTCTTATCAATGGAATGCTTGCAGGAATCGGTTTGCTCAGTGGCTATTTTTTAATCATGCGTGTTGCCACCGGATCATGGGAAGTTGCTATTAATCAGTACCAGTCATTATGGATCTTAATGTCGTTACTAATAATTGGGTTTGGGGTACAAGTAGCCTTATACACCTACGTTAAAGCGGTTAGCATACATACAAATCAAAACAGTGTAGCAGCCACTGGAGCTACTTCTTCGGGTGCAATGATAGCTTGCTGTGCACATCATGTGGTTGATATACTACCGATTGTTGGGCTTACTGGGCTGAGCGTATTTCTAGCTGAGTATCAATCAGTCTTTTTGTTACTTGGTGTTTTTTCAAACATCGTTGGTATTGGATATCTCTTAAGACAATATCTACGATACAAGAGCATACAAAACGTTCCTTTTCAGAGAGTGGTGACACAAATATCATGAAACTAATAACATTTGTAATACCAGTGGTACTTGTTCTTGTAATTGGAGCTTTAGTGGTCAGTTATTCATCGCCTAGTGAAAAGGACAACATAGAAACTGAGAATACGCAAAATACAACAATTGAGAGCTATCAAGATGTAACCGCTGAGGAGTTCATTTCGATCATCGAGACTAATGACCCATTTGTCGTTGATACGCATATTCCTGAACAAGAGCATATCGAAGGGACTGATATTTTTATTCCTTATACCGAGGTAGAAGCAAACATAGCTGATTTGCCAGCTAATAAGGATGCAGAGATATTGGTCTACTGCAGAAGCGGTAATATGAGCCAAACTGCCTCTCAAACATTGGCAAATCTTGGATATACGAATGTCAAAAACCTTGTTGGCGGGAAAATAGCATATGATGCATACATTCAGGAGAGTCAACAAGGAGTTACCATTACTCCAGCAAACCAAGATCTAGGAACAGTCATCTATGGTGATGTTCCGGAGACGAATTTTGTTATTCTCAATAACACAGAACAAGTGGTTGTCTTAACTCGAGTCACCACGTCATGTGGTTGTACACAAGCATTTCCTGAAAAAGATGTCGTACAACCTGGTGAATCGATCAATATGAAAGTCACTTTTGATCCAGCAGTACATGGTGATGCGACTGATGTAGGTGACCTTGCCCGAACGATCTATGTTGAGACAGATCATCAAAATTATCCGAGGTTAGAAAATACCATATCAGCCACCGTCATATTAGACGACTAGAAACGCTTTCTCCTGTCTACTAAACCTGTTAGTATTGAAAAGTGAATAACTCTAAAACTATTTTAGTTGTCGCAGTTATTTTGGTAATTACAGGCTTAGTATTCCTCAGTAGCAGGCCTCTTAATTCAGAAACTACTGACAAGGAAGAGACTCTCGTTCAGTCCAGAATAAAAGAGTTTAACATTTCCATAAGTCGATTTGAGTTCGAACCAAATGTGCTTGAGGTCAATCAAGGAGATCTTGTTAGACTTAACATCAGTAGTGAAGATGTACCCCATGGCTTAGCGATAAGTTCTCAAGAATACAACATTAACATTCAAGTAGCACCAGGAAATGAGGAAACTGTAGAATTCATAGCTTCTGAGACTGGCGAGTTTACCTTTGTATGTTCGGTTATGTGTGGGGAAGGTCATTTTAATATGAGAGGAGTATTGAAAGTAAGTTAGCCTAAGGGGCTTTTATGAATTCAATAATTCGTTTTTCCATTTCATTGTTAAGATTGTCGTAAGTCTCAATTCTACCTAAACGAGTAATGGCCAATTTTACTGATATATTTGGAACACCAGAGAGTCAGTCAATTGAACTAACTGACTCTTGATGTACTACATCAGCATCATTCCAGCATTGAATCGATTGTCGACTTGATGACTGAAAATGGTTGGGCTCCAACGACTTGTTGACCTTCAATAGCTCCAGAATCAGTCGATTTTCCGATGAAGAATGTCGGAGTCGCACTTGCTCCGGCTGCACTTGCGTCTACAATATCAGCCTGGATTTCATCTTTGTATTTCTCGCTATCAAGACATTCCTTAAACGAAGATTCATCTAAACCGAGATCTGAGGCAATGGAATACAATTCATCTTTTGGCATTCCATTTCCATTTGAACTCGTTCTGGCGAATATTTCATCATGATAGGCAAAGTACGTTTCATCATTACCTTGCTCACGGGCACAATTTGCTGCGATAGCTTGTTGTGTTGCGAGAGGGTCATGGAATGAGAGTGGAAGATCACGATACACATATTTAAGTTTGCCAGTGTCAATGTATTCTGTTTTTATCTGATCGAATGATTGATCCACATGTCGTTTGCAGAAAGGACATTCGTAGTCACTGAAATCAATCATTGTGACTGGAGCGTCAGGGTTTCCTAAAAACGGGTCGTCGTCAACAGATACGGTAACCGGACCTGCTGGTGCAGTCACTTGCTGTGTGTTGCCTACAGGCTGTTGTGTTGTAGTAGTGGTTTGAGTTTGTGCACTGGTATTTGTGTTAGTTGAACCGCCCCCATTGGAGGCGTAAACCGCAATACCAATTATTGCACCAGCAATAACAATTGCCACTGGCGTTGTAATTGTTATCCCACTTGGTTTGTTGTTATCCATATGTAATCACCGACTTTCAGTTAACGAATAATTCTAATAATGCGTCTTGTAAATCCAGTGTTATGTCAAATAATCCTGTTGTTGTGAAAAAACTTCCTAAGGCGTCACCATTGCCAAGTATGAGAAAAAACATTCCCAAGATCAAAAATAATGATCCTGATATTAGCTGAGTACTCTGAAATTTGTATTCTTTGTTTCGGATTGTGAATGTAAATATCTTCCCTATTAACAGACTTCTAGTGGTAGTGTTTTTCTTTAAAAGGAAACTAAATAGCACTAAAGGTGTGAATATTCCTACTACATACAAAAACATTAGGAATGCCCCAAGGGCAATATTTTGAGTTGTTGCGGCCATGGTTAGTATTGCTCCCAAAATCGGCCCTGCACATGGAGTTGACCCAAGGCCTGTTATAAACCCGAGAAATAGTGGCGTAGTATTTTTACCGTGGTCATGTAAACGAAATGTGTTTTGTATTGTGTCAAATATCGGGATGGTGATGTATTTACCAAATAGCGTTATTAGTCCAAAACTGATGAATGAGATTCCAATTATCCAGCTGATAATAGTGATGTTTGGTGCAAGTAGTTTTGTAACTGTTGTAACACCAAGACCGAGTGGAATGTAAATAATGCTCAACCCCAATGCATAAAGAATAGATGCCTTGAGCATTTTCACGTTTTCTTGAAATGTGTATGCGAAATATCCTGGTAGTATTACCGCAGTACACGGTGACAAAAAGGAAAACCCACCACCTACAAATGCAATGACAGTCATTAAGGGTATTGGAATAATCATCTACTAAGTAGTTTAGTAGATTGGGTCGATCGGATCAAGAGTGGATTAGAGTTGAGTTAGAAATAAATGAAGCCGGTGCTTTATTTTGACATGCGGCTTCAGAGTGCGAGAGCGCATGAACTGTTGAATCTTCTACAGTTTCTTTAGTCAGATTCAATACCAACAGGTTAATAAGGACTAAGAACGTTACCATTGTTGCAAATCCGAGCAGTGATCCATGTGTTTTGTAGTTAGATTTATAAGATAAATGATGTTCAAGACGCAGGGCCTGTGCATTTGAGAATGCAGGGACTGGGATCTCGTGAACATATGATGCCTTTGTTAGTGCATGTAAAAAAGTTGTTTTGTCAGAGCGTTGAATTGCATAGGCATCTGCATCTAATTCCTGGAAGAGCGTAAATCTTTGCGAGATTCGCTTTGTGAGTGTTGATACAAATGGTGTTTTTGCAATGTAGGAGATAATGAGGGATTTCAGTGGATCGTATGATTTGGCGTGATAACCTTCGTGAGCTAACACTGCTTTAAGTTCTTTCTCAGAGAATGTATCCACTAACCCTTTGGATACGTAGATTTTAGGTTGTATAAGTCCTGCACAAAATGAATAGATACTATTTGTAGGCAGACAGATTACATCGGTGGTGATACCTAAATCTTGTGCCATCCGTATGAGCTTTTGGGAATAAATTGATGGTTCCAGGAGGAGGGTAAGATTTGTATATTTTCGTATCGCATTTGTTATTAAGGCAAGCACCAATAACGACCCCATAGAAACAAACATGAATGCGATAAGTGATGCGGTTGTGGTTGGATTATTCAATATTTCAGCAAAAACAGTCTGACAGTAGTTAATTAATTCTATGGCGGGATGAATGATAAATTGTATAACTTTCAGTGATCCAAAACGTATAAAATGCCACATAGAAACCAGAATAGCAGCAGTTCCTAACACAATACTCGTAAAATAGATAGAAGATTTACTCATTGGATATTTTTTTCTTTAGACGTTGTTTCAACTCATCGGGTAAAGAGTCAATCCCTGCAGCAAATTGATTAACTGCAATTTCTCCATATTGAGCAAACAACTCCTCGACTACTTTCCCAACGTATTCAGATTGAAATGTGCTCTTGTTTACTGAAGGAGAATACACATATGATTTTCCCACGAGTTTGCGTACCAAATGGCCTTTTGTATGGAGGATATCCATTAACGTCATTACTGTGGTATATGCTACTTTTTTATGTTTTTGGAGGGTGTGGAGAACATCACGAACGGTTACTGTATCTTTTTTCCATACAACCTCCATAATCTCTTTTTCACCATCAGTGAGAGCTTTTAGTTTATTTGGTTCTTTGTTGCTCATCTATCTAAATATAACATATCTACTAAGCAAACTAGTAGTAAAAACAGGAAAGAAGGGAAAATACCAATGTTTAGAACACGAATATCAATCATGTAAAGTATAGAGTTATTGATGATTTTGGCATCAAGCCATGAAAGGGTAAATTAACGATCTGTTTAGTGGTTTTAAATGGTTCGCATGTTGGTTTGGCTGCGGGGCAGGGATTCGAACCCCGATAGCTGGGACCAAAACCCAGAGTCC
>CAZTFB010000008.1:0-11042 GCA_964612595.1 uncultured Gammaproteobacteria bacterium
CTTGACAAAAATTAGCAGATATACTAAACTCTTGCTAATATGGACGACTTAACACCACGACAAATAGAATTACTTAAGGCAATAATCAGCCAATATACCGAGAATGGCGAACCCGTTGGTTCAGATATACTCGATAAAAAGTTTAATTTGGGTGTTTCCCCCGCAACCATTCGTAATGATATGGTTGATCTCGCAAAAAAAGATTATCTTAAAAAAGAGTATTTCTCTTCTGGTCGTGTACCAACAGCTAAAGCATTCCGTTTTTATATAAAAAACCTTATGAACGAAAAGCAGCTTTCTACAGCTGATGAGGTTGCCTCAAAGAGTGATGTATGGGATTTTCGCCATCAGCTCCATCAGCTTTTACAACGGGCCACGCACTCACTCGCCCATCGCACACAAACATTAGCCGTCGCCACAACAAACCAAGGCGACGTATACTACTGTGGCATTAATAACATGTTGGGTAATCGTGAATTCTGGGATATAGAACGAGCTCGCTCACTTTTTGAACGATGTGATGAGTATGCTTATTGGCAACAGCTGTTGCAAAAATTTGACAGCCTTGATGAAGATATGTTGTTCATGTTTGGTGATGATGATCCAGATAATAATCAGGTTGCACTGGTATTTGGTGAGTTCGAGGGACCAAATGTTAAGGGCGCAATTGGCGTTTTGGGCCCACGACGCATGAGATATGATGTTATAGTACCGAATGTTCGCTATTTTACTGAACTCATAGAGAGCATTGTCGAAACACAGAAAATTGCAGCGTAATAACCATGAAACAAAAAAAGCAAGACGTCAGTGAAGAAGTCGTCGCAGAACAACCAGAGGTTGTTGATGAGTATAAAAATAAATATTTGCGAGCACTCGCAGATTATCAGAACCTTGAGAAAAGATTTTTTAACGAGAAGAAAGAATCAGAAAAACATATCACGCGACGCGTGGTAGAGCGATTCTTAGTTGTCATGGATGATATTGAGCGCGCACAGTCGTTTCATGATGATCAAGGATTGACTATGGTCGCCAAACAATTCCAAGGAGCATTAAGCGATCTTGGCGTCACAGAAATTGATGTTGTCGGCAAGGAGTTTGATCCATATATGGCAGAGGCTATTGAAATTGTCGAAGGAGAAGAAGACAACATCGTTGTCAACATTGTGCGCAAAGGTTATATGATAGGTGATACGGTTTTGCGCCCTGCTCAAGTTAGAGTAAGTAAAGCAACCATTAAAAATTAACAATAAATAACATGTCAAAAACAATAGGTATAGATTTAGGAACAACCAATTCAGTAGTCGCCGTTATGGAAGGCGGTAAACCAAAAGTTATCCCTTCGAAGGAAGGTAGAAATACTATTCCGTCGGTCGTCGATCCAGAAAAAAGAGTTGTCGGCGACGTCGCGAAGCGTCAACTTATAACAAAGCCTCGCGAAGTCATATTTTCAATAAAACGCCTTATGGGGCGAAAATTTGATGATCCAGTTGTTGCGGAGCTGCAAAAATGGCTTCCTTACGAGATCGTAAAGGGTAAAGACGATCGTGCAAATATTAAAATTAACGACAAGGTCTTAACACCTGAGGAAATTTCTTCCATGATTTTAAAGAAAGCAAAAGAAGACGCCGAAGATTATCTTGGAGAAAAGGTCGAGAAGGCAGTTATTACAGTCCCCGCTTACTTTGACGATTCACAACGTCAAGCAACAAAGCAAGCTGGCGAAATCGCCGGACTACAAGTTGAGCGCATCATAAATGAGCCGACAGCAGCCGCGCTCGCCTATGGATTAGAAAAACAAAACGCCCACAATATCGCCGTCTACGATTTTGGAGGCGGTACCTTTGATATAACTATCCTTGAGCTTGGTGATGGTGTGTTCGAGGTAAAATCGACCAATGGCGATACACACCTTGGTGGTGATGATTTCGATCAAACGCTCATCGATTTCCTCGTTACAGAATTTAAGAATGAAAATGGCATCGACTTGAGTAAAGATGCGCAGGCACTACAAAGACTAAAAGAAGCCGCAGAAAAAGCAAAGATTGAGCTTTCCTCTTCACTCGAATCGGAGATAAATCTTCCATTCATTACGGTAAAGGATGGTCAGCCACTTCACTTTGTATATAAGATGTCGCGTGCAAAGCTTGAATCGCTTACCGCAGATCTCATCAAGCGTTCATTTATTCCTGCTGAAGCAGCACTAAAAGACGCAAAGATGACTATTAAAGATATTGATGAGGTAATTCTTGTCGGCGGCATGACACGCATGCCGAAGATGCGAGAAGAAGTTAAAAATTTCTTTGGCAAAGAACCCAATAAATCCGTTAACCCGGATGAGGCAGTTGCGGTCGGTGCTGCGGTACAAGCAGGTATAATCGGCGGGGAAGTTAAGGACGTCGTTCTGCTTGATGTAACGCCTCTTACTTTGGGAGTGGAGACCTTGGGCGGCGTTTCGACACCACTCATTGAGCGCAATTCCTCGATTCCAACATCGAAGTCCGAGGTCTTCTCTACTGCCGCTGATAATCAGACGCAGGTAGATATCCACATCTTGCAAGGAGAAAGGCCGTTAGCTAAGGATAATAAATCCTTGGGACGCTTTATTCTTGAAGGTATACCGCCAGCCCCTCGTGGTATGCCACAGATTGAAGTTGCCTTCGATATTGATGCAAACGGTATCTTGAGCGTAACCGCAAAAGACAAAGCAACGGGAAAAAGCCAGAGCATTAGAATAACCGGTTCGGCAGGTCTTACCGACGAAGAAGTCGAAAAGATGCGAACCGATGCAGAAAAGAATGCGGCTGATGATGAAAAAGAGAGGGAACGCATTCAGGCAAGAAATCATGCCGACAGTCTTATATACACCGCTGAAAAATCATTGAAGGATGCGGGCGATAAGGTTGAACAAAGCCTCAAAGACGAAATCGAAGAAAAAATGAAGGCGCTTAAAGAAGTTCTTGAGAAGGGTGAGAAGGAAGTAATTGAACAAAAAACGACCGAACTTTCTGATAGCCTTCAAAAGATCGGCGAGGTTCTTTATAAACAGCAAGCTGAGCAAAATCAAGCCGGACAAGCCCAAGACGCTGCGCCAGCAGATGGCGAAGCAAAACCAGATGATGCGGGCGCCGATAAAAAAGACGTCGAAGAAGGCGAGGTTGTTGATTAAACAGGACCTGGTCCTACCAGGGTCGCGCCCTTAATTATGAAAAATTATTATGAAGTCCTTGGCGTTTCAAAATCAGCGACCAAAGCAGAAATAAAATCGGCATATCGAAAGCTAGCACTTCAGTGGCATCCTGATAAAAATAAGTCTGAAGGTGCTGAGAAAAAGTTCAAGGAAATCAACAACGCCTACGAAGTGCTTTCGGACGAAAAAAAACGCCAGACCTATGATCAACTTGGCCACGATATGTATACCCGCACTGGAGGAAAGGGCGGCGGTTACGGCGCACCAGGAGGAGGCGGAACATATCAAAGTGGCCCTTTCACGTATACCTATACGGGATCTGGTGGTCAGGGAGGCAATCCATTCGAGGGTGTAGATTTTGGCGGTTTTACCGATCCTTTTGAAATCTTTGAATCTTTTTTTGGTGGTGGCTTTGGCCGACAACAAAAACAAAAACCCGCCTATCAAATCTCCATAACTTTTGACGAAGCAGTGCATGGTATAGAAAAAAATGTTGAAATCGATGGAAAGAAACGAAAAATAAAAATCCCTGCCGGTGTTGATAACGGCATGCGTATTCGTTTTGATGATTTCGACTTACACATATCAGTCCAACAGGACAAGCAATTTAAAAGAGAAGGCCAAGATGTTTATGTAACTATCGACCTACCCTTTACCAAAGCTATACTTGGATCACAAATCAATGTTCCTACCCTTGATAAAAAGGACGTCAAAATAAAAGTACTACCCGGTACAAAACACGGTTCTATGCTGCGTCTTCAAGCTAAAGGAATTCCCTTCCCCCAATCAAACCGAAAAGGTGATATGTATATTGTTTTCAATGTCATATATCCACAAAAACTAAACGGGAAACAGAAACAGCTTTTAGAAGAATTCGAAAAGACCTGGTAGTATTAACCTATGATCACAACAATTCTTTCTGACTTCTCAAACGTTATTCTTCATTTTAACAAGCCCACTCTTATGGGTTCACTCAACGGATTCTATAGAGAACTTATGAATAGTGGAAAGTCATTTAATTTTTATGATTACTATGCATTTAATCAGCCTCTACTTACATACTACAAGAGTCTCTCTGATCGCTATTCTCTGAATATTTTTACCATGAGTCACATTCAAAACGATCCACAATCCAAAGAAGTTATTAGCGAAATTTTTAACCATATATATTCAGCGGAAGATTTAGGAATTAGTAAGACTGATCCATCTGCGTACCGACTGGTTGCTGAGAAACTTGGAAAGAATCCCGAGGAAATTGTGTTTATTGACGATCAACTTAAGAATGTTGAAGCAGCCCAAAAGGCAGGCATGTCTGCAATCCAATATAAAAATGTCGATGATCTTAAGAAAAAATTAGACACATTGCTCAATGGATAAGATCCTCGTCTTTGGTGATAGTATTGCGTACGGAAAGTGGGATAGTAAAGGTGGATGGGTTGCTCGACTCAGAAATTACATCGACGAAACATACAACCTTCATGACTCTGGTAACGTACAGGTATTCAATCTTGGTATTCCTGGTGAAGTACTTCCTCGTCTAGCAGAAAGATGTGAACAAGAGTTAAAGATGCGAATATTCTCTGGTGAAAAAAACCTAGTAATTATTGCCTGCGGAATAAATGATAGTTGTTCAAACAATTGGATGACTGAGAAACAAACTGATATTGAAGAATTTAAACTCGCATACAATAAAATAATCGACGTTGCACATACTAGAACATGCAATGTGGTCGCGATTGGTCTCACACCGGTTAATCCTGAAAAATCTAAATGGCTCCACTTTACCAACGACGAGGTTAAAAAGTACGATCAAATCATAAGTGGTCTATGCGAGGAACAAAAGGTGCCAATTCTCCCGCTTTTCGAAGAACTTCTAGCAGAAAATTTTGCCCGCCACCTTGTTGATGCAGTCCACCCAAACGATGAAGGGCATGAGGTATTGTTTGAAAAGATTAAGAACTTCCTTGTAAAAAATAGCTCGCTGGAATAGGACGATCATTGATATAAACGGTAGCACGGTGACCAATGGTATATATCTGAACTTTCCTATCTTTCTTAAATACTTTGTACACTATTCTATACACACTAACTCTATATGCATAGTACCCTGTGAATTCGTCATGTAGTTCCTTATATATAAAAGGATCTTCACAAATTTCCTTATATGCTTGCCTTATAGCAGATTTATAGTACTTTGGCACCAATCGTAAGTCTCGCTTAGCTCTACTTGAAAGTTCAATCTTGTATCTCATCTTCTTCATCCATTTCTTTTAAAACCTCTTCCAATGTGTAGAATCTTCCCTCCTCAAAATCCTTTTCACCTTCACGTATGGCCTTTACGAGTTCTGGATCTGACATAATTTCAAGTGTTTCTTTAAGTCCGTCATAAGCAGCTGCAGAAAGGAGAACAGCTGCTGGTGATCCATTTACCGTAATGACGTATTCATCAAGATTATTCTTTGCCTTATCTACAAGAGTTGTAAACTCTGCTCTGGCCTGGGTAATTGAGAGTGTTTTGATCATAGAATATGTTACATAATTCTGTACAGAATGTCAACGGTGTCAGCAGGTTCGTACCCTAAGAGGGTGCAAACCTGTGCTATAATATCCAGATGAAAGTTACAGCGAGTTCACTAAAAAAAGGCGATTTTATCGAGATGGACGGCAATATTTTTACTGTCGTCAAATTTGAACATAATTTTCATGGACGTGGGTCAGCAAACATTCGCATTAAAGTCAAGAATGTTGCTACTGGTGGCACCACTGAAAACACCTATAAACCCGATAATCTTGTAGAAAAAATTGATGTAGAAAGTATTCTTATGCAGTTTCTCTTTGCAGGAGCTACGACGCTCACTTTTATGAATGAACAAACCTACGAACAGCTTGAGCTTCCTAAAGAAATGGTCGGAGATTTTCTCCTTTATTTAAAAGAGGGTCAGCAGATGTATATCATGCTCCATAATGATAAAGCTATCTCCGTTCGCCCACCACAATCAGTTCGACTTCAGGTAGTCGAAGCTGAAGATGCCGTTAAAGGCGACACAACAACAAACGCAAGGAAACCTGTCAAACTTGAGACAGGCGCAACCGTCTACGTTCCTCTTTTTATAAAGAAAGGTGAAACGATTACCATAGATCCAGAAACAGGCGATTACATCGAGCGAGCTTAAAGCAGATTTTTCTTTCGCAAATCCTTATACACCTCAATTTTCGTATTTACCAAAACACCCACGCCTAGTAACATAACAAACATTGAGAGCAGAACATTCAGGACAGGAATAAAACGCGTCACAAAAAGAATTAATAAACCAAGTGAAAATGCCAGTGCGTCATTCCATTTTCGATCAAAGTGCTTCGCAATAAATTGTCCGATTGCCAACATAACGATGATGGGTGAAAAGTATATTGCCATGAGATATCCTGCAAGGAAAATAAAGGCAATCGGTACACCAACTATTGTCGAAAATAACGCAATGATGAGAATTGGCGAAAGAACAATTACAAGAAAGCCTGTCCCCAACGAGCGCCACATCTGTTTTTTAAGATTGTCAGCTGCTTTTTTACTAAATTCTGGCAAGACGTGGATAAAAAGCAAGCCTACGAATAGTCGTGCAATAAGACCAAGAAATCCTACAAAAGCAAATGCCCTTCCAATAACGCGATCTGAGCGTTCTTTATCAGGCTTTTGAAATTCTTGAGGAGGAAGTCTGTGTTGCACTGTTCCACCAACTTTACCTTCGTCAATCATAAATTCATTCTCGGACATATACGAAAGATTCCCCTGAATACGTCCCGTATCGCCAAACGTCATATTTTGGACCGCAATATCAGCACCACCTGCAACTGGAGCGTTCAAAAAAAGGGATTTTGCTGCAAGTTTGAGATTTTTTCCAATCGGGGCATCGATGCGCATATCACTTCCTGCCCCAGTAAGACTTCCAATTACCTCTGCCTGTTCGCTCAATAAAATTGAGCCACCTACTACAGTCGCATTGCCACTTACAACACCATCAATCGTTACTTTTCCACCAGCCATACGGACATCTTGTGAAACAGTAGCACCCGGCGCAATGTGAACGCTTCCTCCAGCTGCAAGTACATCACCGTTAACTTGACCTTTAATGACTACGTCACCACCGGCTGTATAGACATCACCATTAATCGTACCTTTAACTTCTGTCATATCACCCACACTAAAGACGTCGTGATTGATGACATCAGTCTCGCCTACCACCGTAATGGTCTCCATATCAAAATCAGGTTTTTGTGTCTCTTGAGCATACGCAATCGAAGTCGTCACAGAAGCGCTGAGGATAAGAATCGCAATAATGAATCGCTTAAAATTCATATTGAATGATTGTAGCACTTCAACAAGATCTGTCAAGTTTCTGCCTCAACTTTTCCTATAGGCCGAGATGTGTGCGGAAAAACTGGAGATCGCGGGCAACAAGTTTCGACCAACTCCATTGGGTAAAATTATGATCTTCGTCTTGGTAAATATAATAGGTAATATCTTTGTTCAAATACTCCATTTTGTCTGCAAACGTATTAGACCACTGCAGCGGCACCGCGTCATCCGCGGTGCCTTGATGTAGCTGAATTGGGGCTTTAAGCCAAACCAAATACTGTGGCGGCGAATACAACCGCGGATTATACCTCTGAACAAAGTCGGCCGTAATACCGCGCAAATATGCGCCGCCATCCTCCATTTCGTCTGCAAAAAAAAGAATTGATTCGGGGAATGGGTGGGTTACGGGGGCCCATAATGTTGTGGGGTATTTTTTTCCGGTGGCCTCGAGAGCAGTTAACGCGATCTGGCCGCCATTGCTATGCGCCCACACAGCAACCTTCTCGGGATCTGCCTTAAGTTCCCCACTTATTGATGCAAGCGCTTCGTTTAAATTTGGCAATGAGGCAAACAAGGTTAATGCGGTGGTGTATGTTTGAAAACGAGATTCGAGCGAATCTATAGATGGTTCATCAGAAGAACCATATCCTAAAAAATCTGGCGCGAGGGTTATAAATCCATTCTTTGCGAAAAACTCTGCTCCTCGCTGTGTACCAATACCTGGCTGATATATTTCTTTATCAACGTAGCCACGGAGCATCACAACAATAGGAAAGGTACCCGATGCTTTTGGGGCGTTGAGTAGCCCGCTAACTTTCTTATCGCCATCATAAAAATAAAATGAATAGCTAAGAACATCTTGGCTTTTTTCGACGGGGTCTTTAATGACTATTTTTGAAGGGGTAAAGGTTGTTTTTTTAAGCTGGGGTATGGCGTACTTTTCGAGCCGTCGCGCATCTGGATCTTCGTGTATGGGGTTTATAAATTTTCCGGGGCCCTGGAGGAGGAGCAATAAGACGACGGCAACAATAATTCCCCCAACTATCCCAAAAACCATCGACTTGCTCACGATCATTGCATCTTAACGTAACTTAAAAACAATTCTAATTGTAACTGATTGATAATGGGTTGGATTTCAGGCGTCTTTGAGATATAATTTCCTATTCGGATTGGACAAAAAAACAGTCCGTGCGCATTAATAATCATTTCCCCTGTAGCTCAACGGTAGAGCATTCGACTGTGTTTGTAACGCAGCCCATGTTGGAAACAATGTGGTGAAGAAGAGGATGAATTCAGGGAAGCCTGTAAAATGGTAATCCTGAGCCAAGCCCATTTATTGGGAAGGTGCAGAGACTATCCCGCAAGGGAGTAGTCCGACATTTGTCGGACGAAGCGTCCTCCATCTAAAGCATTCATGCCAAGATGATGATATAGTCCACACCGTAAGGAAACTTATGGATTTTGTGTAATCGAAGGGTTCCTGGTTCGAATCCAGGCGGGGGAGCAAACTAGTTTAGATTATTATGACAATCTAAATCTATTTTTCTATTCCGAAAAATCCAGCTATTATGTGCTATAGTGAAAATATGGAAGAAGTAACGTCGCCAACTGTTAAAGCCCCATTTTCTCAAACCACAATTCTAAGAAGCTTCAAACTGCTGAACAAGAAACAGTCTATTTTATTAGGACTAATCGCAATAGTTGGTCTCATTATTGGCATTAGCTTAGGCAGAATGTTCTCCATGGGAGAGAAAATCGGTGAAAAAGTCAAAATAACTCAACCTACAATCTCACTCCCAACGCCCTTACCTTCATTGACTGTTACCCCAACCATTGTGAAGGTGGAGACATCAGTTGAATTTTCAAAAAGGGAAAAAATATTTGAGCCAATAAAAATTCCTGGACCTAATTATTATAAACTACCTGATTCAAACGAAGAATACGATGTCTATATAATAGATTTCTACAAAGTGGGAACAATAACTTCTGGGAAGTACAATGGCGGCGCACTAATCTTAGCCTCTGTTACGTTTAATGGTGCATGTAAAGGTGTTGGGTGTGGCAATCCATTTCGCTTCCGCTTTATCTTAAAAGATGATGTAGCGATATATCTTCCTCAAGTATCTGTCATAACAGGTTCTAAAGCCGAAAAAGATATTACTGAAGCAAATCCTTTCAAAAAATTTGGCTTCAGTATTCAAATAGATAAGTCTACAACAATTCCTATACTAGAATTTCCTAAAGAAATAACTGGTGACACTCCACGTCAAGTTTTAAGACAGATGTACGATGGAATAGAAGAAGATGGTCTTGTTGACCACAAAAGGCTTTATAAAGTATTCACTCACTCTATATTTGGGGATATTTTTACAACAAAACCCGAATTCAGTCCAAGTGAAATTTTTATATCAGAATACGAAGGTTTTGGATCGAGGACATCAGTTGGGGCATGTACAGGAAAGCAGTGCTTCATGACGAATATGTTCTATGCTTTTCGACCTGACGGCACATTTATTAAATTTGCATATAAGCCTGACTTCGAAGTAGAAGAAGTCGAATGGAATAATGTAAAAGGTTCTATAAGTAAGTTTAAATATAATACCATTGAGGGTTGTAGCCATAATGACCTAGACCAAGTTCGTGTAGTATCCCCATCTTTAGTTAGCGATAGCGACCTCGTAACCATAGGGCAAATAAAAGAAACAGATGATCCAGTCTATGCCTTAAAAAATCCAAATCACAAACTTTATACAACATTTTATAATGCATACAAAAAGAACTCTGCAAATCCTGACTTATACTTTGGAGAAAAAAATCAAATTACATCATATGAAGAATTTATAAATGCTCTACCTATTTTTTTGTGGCGTGATCCGTTTGGTCGACTTATCCAATATAGCAACATGGACTTTCTGCCTCCTAACTCATGCGAACCCATAATATATCTCTACCCGACGAGCACCCAGTCAATATCTATTAGTCTTGGAAAAGACGTAAAGATTAGCGATTCTACACCTCCTTATAAAAATGGCTGGAAAGTTACTGCCTTTTCAAATGGAAATATAATAGACCAAGATAACAACAGATCCTATCCGTACCTTTTCTGGGAAGGTTGGTCATACATATTTCCAATTCAAAGTAAAGGCTTCGTGGTAAAACAAAATGAAGTTGAGATTTTCCTGGCAGAGTCGGTGAAGAAATTAGGACTTAACGAGCTTGAAAAGAACGACTTTATGGAAGCATGGTTACCCTATTTTGAAGGATCACCTTACTATTTCATTACATTTCTTGATCAGAATGTTATAGACAAAATTGCTCCGTTAAATATCACTCCAAGACCGGATACAATTATCAGAATACTCATGGATGTAAAACCGCTAGAACATCCTATCGATGTTATAGAGCCCGAATTTAAAAAAACACCACAACGTCTTGGTTTTACTGTGGTGGAATGGGGAGGTTTAAAGAGATAAATAAGTCCGAACTTGGTCCACCCGCTGGAGC
>CAZTFB010000009.1:0-4481 GCA_964612595.1 uncultured Gammaproteobacteria bacterium
AGTGAGCCTTTTCAGTATCAACAACGATTTGCTTATCTTTGTTGAGATAACCTAATTTGGCAGGTCCGGGATACTCCCCTTTTTGCACTTTGGTTTGATTGCCTTCTTTTACTCTAATTGAGAGACGTGCAGAATAGTGAACAGCACTTAAAAACTCGTAATCCATACTAAAGAGATCGTGAATGGTGTCATATATTCTGTAGGGGGTTCTAATCTCTTTTAATAATCCCCTTTCGAATAGCTTGATAAGTTCCCCTGTTTCTTTTCTATTTCGACTTAGACGGTCAAGGTGTGCTACCAGAATACCGCTTGCAAGTCCTTTTTCGATCTCAACAAGCATTTTGGTAAATTTTTCTCTATTATCTTCATCTTTGGCAGACTTATTTTCTTCTATTACAGTAACAATATCTAAGTGATGAGCTTGTGCATGCTCAACAAGAATTCTTTTTTGTGTATCTATGGATTGGGCCTGTCTATGGCCTTCTTCGCTAGACTTTCGTGTATATATGAAATATTTCATTAAGCTGTGACTTGGGCAGAAGTATCTTTTTCTATAAACTCGTAGATTTCTATGTTTGCATTATACTTACTATAATAATCGAATTTATAGGTGGGTTTAGCCTTACTATTGTTTAATCTTAAAATAAGGTTGTGCGCCTTGCTTCCGTACATTATCTGAGGTGGCAACATGTTCCTTGAATAACTCCAAATTCTCTTACCTATAAACCGTTCATCATTTACATTCTTCATTAAGTACTTATACAAATACCTCGCAATACTCACAGGTGTCTTTCTAATGAAAACGATTCCATGCCCCCAAATATCTTGTAGCATACTTTGATCTATAAATTGCACATCACACATAACATGATAATGAATGGCCTCTCTTCTTTTATGGTACTCAGGTACCTTTATGAATTTAAAGTTCGAATCTAGTTTTCTGAGTTTTTGAGTAAACTTATAGAAGTGCTTATTACAAACTTCAATATTTGAAATATCAAACTGATTAGTATCTGCAAAAGTCAAAACGAGGTGTTTTGTATACTCGTCATTAAAATAACCATTCGCCAATCTTCTTATTACATCTAATGTTCGTTTGACGGTGCGTTTGCGATATTCGATTTTGCGATTAGAGAAGTTTTTTTTCTTTCCCTGTGTATTCCTAGGGGTTCGTTTAAGCCTGTATGGCAGCGTCGGTATATGGACCTCAATATGTTTACCTGTTTGCACCACCTTATATTTGCTTAAATACTCATTTTGTTCTGTATTACTTATGACGGTACTATCAAGAGAAGAAGGCACGCCAAGTCGGCTTGCGCCGTTTGGCAGCGCACCTTCAGTAGAAGGTTTGTTAGTCATTTACTCCCTCCTCTACTAGTTGGAAATATCGAATAATTGCTTTTGCTAAGTGGTTGAGGGATTCATAGCATTCAAAGGCCTCTTCTTTAGTAAGTGATAAATCGTATTCTTGATAAAAGAATTTCTGCAGATCTTCTGAAGACATCCCAGAAGATTACGTGCTGGGGGAATAAAACACTAAGTCAGCTAAAGTGGTATTTTGATGATTTATTTAGGAGTTAGCAGTATTTTCTATTAGCTTCCAATACCTTTTATAACGATGGTAAAGCGTATTTATGTAAACCTCATCAAAAAGTTGCTCATGTTCCGGATACTTTTTAGAAAGTTTGTCCGAGATATCTGTGAATCTAAGTTTTTCGCCATCGTGTAAATGTATTATTTCTGATGCCAAAGCCTGTTTTCCATGGATCTTTTGTATAAAGGTGTTGCTAAATAAATTTTTCTCCATTTCTTGCTCTATCTCTTCAGCATGTTCATCAATATACTTTTTGATATCAGAAACTTTTGTTAAATAAGGGATAATTAGTGCACATGCTTCATATGGCAAATCCCACAAATGATTAGATATTCTCTTTTTCGTAGCAATAAATTGGATATTATGTTGTATTTCTGCTTCATAATCCTCTAAATCAATTACTGCATTGAAAAATATTAGCAAGGCGATATTAATGGTTAGATTTTTATGAATTCCATACTTAGCAGTAAGCTGTTCTGGAATAGCTTGGAATCCATAGAATATTGGATCATCACTTATTTGAAGTAAATCTTGTCCAACTAATGAATGTATACTAGCAGGTGTATTTTCATCTCCAGAGTTTTTGCTTCTTAGAAACTTGATTTGTTCTACAAATTCAGAATTTGCAAACATTTGAGCAATGAACTCGTGGGTAAAAGCGGAAGGATTTTCTTTAATCTGAACAGGAGATATTGAGCTGAGTATTGTAACTTCTTCGGGTCGCATATAGCCTTTCCAACGATGGGCCGATTGTACCACAGCTGACGCTGTGGAGGCGGCCAAATATCGTTTGAAAGGTAACGAATGTGGCACAGAATGAGCCACTAAACCAAAGAGGAAAGACGACTCTGCACCTGAGAGATAATAAAGCTAAAGTCGTATTTTTGTGACACACTTAATCGTATAAGCTTGATATCTAACTCATCAAACAATAAATTCTTGAATTTGTCATTTTCTTTCGATGACTTTCTATAATGGCTCGTGCCATCTAATTCTATACACACAATAGGAGTACTATCCTTAGTGCAAATTACAAAATCTACATGCTTTGACTTTATCTTATTCAAATAGCCGTAATTTGCATGAATGTTTTCTACGGTTAATATATCAGCCAATCTAACCTTTGGAAAAATCAATATGTTCTCACTCTTAAGTGCATTAGAAAGCTCTCTATAAAACATCAGTTCACTTTTTGACAATATATACTTATTGAGGGTGTAGGGAAATAACTTATTGTTTCGACTTAAATGTTGTTTGCGAAGATAAATAATTGTGTAAAAAGTAAGAATGCTTAGTAGTATTGCTGTGTAAATTAGGTAAGAGTCCATCTGATAGTAAGAGGGTTACAAATAAAGGGACGACCCTCGGTATTATCAGCTGGGAAGCATGAAACCCAAAAGAGCCGCCCCTTTATGGAATCCATGCATAAACCTAATTAAAGGTTATTTCAGTTCCCAGCTGAATGTTTGGTTTATTATATCATTGAACAATCATCCTCTAATAAATTGACACGTGGTTCCAATAGTAGCTTACGGTTCCTGCAAGAATTATCGAATAGCAAACAAAATCACATTACCACAGCGATTACAAATCTAGAGCTGAAATATCAGCTATCTGTTTTCAGATAGCATACAGCTCAAATTAACATAGCTACCCCTCAATAGTTGATTATAAGCTAAACCCGTGTTATGATTCTCGCACCACGAGGAGGTGTTTAGAATGTCTGATACAAATACTGCAGGTCTTATTTTGGGTGCTAGCACTGCCACTATGGGCGGTTTTGCTATTGCATCACTTCCAGAGACCGGAGCTGCGATAAATCTGTTATCTTATATAGCGATGCTTTCGGGTGCATTAGTACTTGGAAGCTTTCTTCTAACAAGAATTATCCGCAAGCTTAATTAGCTTTACTTTCATGCGTCAGCTTTTATATTTAATACCAGTTTACCTGTTAATAACTGTAGTAGTCATGTATTCCAGGAATTCCACGACCAATGGGATTTCTTTTGATGAGTCATCCCCTATTGACAAAATTGACCTCACGGTTGAGCAAATTGATACTACTCTACCTGTCAAAATCAGAATTCCAAAGCTAGATATCACACTTAATATTGTAAGCGGAAACTATGATCCATATTCTGATAACTGGGATATATATGATAATGTTGCCCATCTAGCGCTTCCTACCAATTCCTATATGCAGAAAAAAAACATGCTGATTTATGGACATAATTCAGATAATGTATTCGGAAATTTAGATGATTTGTATAACAATGATACTGTACAACTCATCTATAGTGATGGGTCAAGCAAGACATTCATGCTGAAAGAATCAGTGCAAGTCTCTCCTAATAACGTAACTATATTTACTTACAATGGTCAGCCGCGGCTCACGTTGCTAACCTGTACGGGCTTGTTAAATGAGCTTAGAGCCCTCTACCA
This sequence comes from uncultured Gammaproteobacteria bacterium, assembly GCA_964612595.1. Classification (GTDB taxonomy): domain Bacteria; phylum Patescibacteriota; class Microgenomatia; order UBA1406; family HO2-37-13b; genus OLB23. The sequence goes on from CAZTFB010000009.1 coordinate 4,037, forward strand.
TTTCTCAGAAAAATCTATATGAACGCCGAATACGCATTAATTCTCTGCATAACAATACTGAGCATAACTAACCTTTTCAGACTGGTATTCCTCCTTATTGGGTCTGATATGTATTATCTTATGCACAAGCTAAACCATAACCCTTACAATCCTGCAAAATATAGTCCTCTGGTAAGTGTCATTATTCCTGCATACAACGAACAAAAAACAATACTTAATACATTAAAAACAGTTATTAGTAACACTTACCCACGTGAATTACTTGAAATTATAGTTGTGGACGATGGATCTAAGGATGAGACGTTTCGCATAGTTCACAACTTTATAAAAGCCAACAGTATCATTAATGCAAGGGTTATTAAACAGGATAATAAGGGAAAGGCAGCCGCATTAAATAATGCAATAGAGAACTATTCACAAGGTGAGTTAATCATGTGCTTAGATG
>CAZTFB010000010.1:0-3294 GCA_964612595.1 uncultured Gammaproteobacteria bacterium
AACCCCTTTATCTGGCCCTGGATGATTCGTGTGCGATGTATGGCACGCTTTTTAATATCTTTAATCATGTATCCATGATAATACCCCCCAGGGGTATATGTCAAGAGAGTTATTTTTTACTATTCCTCCAGGAAGTGTACAGAAACAGAAGTAAACTTATTATCAAAAGTAAGAACACACCTTGTGTTATCCAGCTATCACCAACAAATTCGTTAATTCTAATAGTTAGTTGGCCAACCCATTCACCAAACTTTTCTGCTTCCTCAGTCATTTCAAGTTTGCCTGTCAGAGTGAGTATAATTGTGAGGACTCCCATTGGCACAAATACTAAAAAGGCAAGCATGTTTGACATTATGATGGGATATGTTTTACCTAATATGCTCACTTCGGTAATTTTTTTCTTAAACACCTGTGCATTAAGTATTTTTTTTGCATCTACAAAGTACGCAAGTAAATAAAGCGGTGTAACGATCCCCAAAACATACACAAATGCAACCAGGGCTCCAAACCATACACTTGGAGATAAAAAGCTTAACGTCAGTACTCCTAGAAGAACAGGTGCGCAACACGAGCTTGTGATACCGGAAAATACACCCAATGTAAAAATAGAAAGCACATCTGGATTGTTTGGATCCGAGTCAGGTTGTTTAAAGTGTGGCATGGGAAGCTTAATCCCTAACAGTGCAAAAATTCCAATAAATATCATCAGCAACCCACCAAGAATAAATGTCTGATTGTGAAAGTCCATGAACAAGTTTGATAGAAACTTGAAACCAAGGACTATGGGAAACATGACGACGAAAATCCCTGCAGAAAATACCAGAGTCATGAAAAACACCTGTTTGCGTTCTTTGAATACTGAACCGAGATAGGCGGGTAGAAGATAGCTAATACAGCAGGGTGCAAAAAGCGCAATCATTCCGGCTATAAACGATGAGATTAGTGAAGCCCCAATAAAGAAATCCATAATTATCGAACTACGTTTGCGTCAAACGTCAATTCCATCTGGGGCAGTTGTGTAGAATTTGTTTTTACAAAAATACTGCGGCGGGCTGGACCAGTACCTGATGGTCCATGTGCTGCAGGATCATAAATCGCTTCAATTTCTAGACTCTCACCCGGTGTTATTGTTCTATTGAAATATGTCGGTGAACCATGACCACGCATACCAGCAAGTTGAGAGGTTGTACCGTCCGCATAAATTGCTTGCGCCGAGGTACACATACACGATGTGTACACCTCACCAATTGTTACAGGTTCATTACTGTTGTTCGTTAATTGATACCGATACGAAACATCTCCGTCATACATATTAATGACACCAAAATCATAATCGCTCGATTCAACAGATAATATTCCATTGCTCGGCTCAGTTGAAGCAAGAACATTTTCTTGCTCCTGTTGTGTTTGATCGACAGAAAATAAAAATCCCAAGACTATGAGAAATATAACAACTGTCCCGGCAATAATTAAGATAGAAGCTTTGTTGTTTTGCATAGTGGCATAGTACAGAACAAAACATGAAGAGAAGATGAAGTCGTTAATCTTTATTAAGATAACCCTGAAACTATTTTCCTATCAAGTATAAAGAACTCCATATTCAACCCTTTGATAAGCTCTTGCTTTTCAAGAGCTTCGCCTTTTCTCAGAATATGTTTCGCGTAAGCCACTAAATCAAGTTCATCCACGTTTTTATAAACATCTAAACTGTCCAGTACGTCATCTCGTAGTTCTTCATAGTTACGAATACTACGAACTATTTTTTCTGAAAGTCTGAATCCACCCAATTCTTCGGTTATGAAACGGACAATATCCTTTTCAAGGTTTCGCTCATTTATGTATGGTTCTTTGCAATTGTTATACACTGATCTCGTACAGTGGTAGTAGACATGTCGTCGCCTTCTTCCGTTTTTTAGTCTCTTGAATTTTTCTTCTGCAGTGATAGAACCTTTACCTCCGCCAGATAATGAACTGTTTCCTATATTTATATTTGTTGTATTAGCCCTTTCGTTTTATTTTTTACCCACAATCATCGCCGTACGGAGAAAGAAAAAGAATACAGGTTCTATTGCAGTAGTAAATTTATTCTTGGGAGTGACTGCATTAGGCTGGGTTATTGCACTAGCGTGGTCTTTAAGTCACGAGCAAGTGGATAAGGCAGATGATGAACAGCAACAACAAATGCAGTAAAGGTTATTTTAATCAATTCTCTTTATTTAATGCATTCTGGAGTATATCTTAATGGGTCATCAGTTCCAACTGTCGCCCAAGCAGCCAGCCAAGAAGTACAAATAGCATCAGCAGGTCCCCTTTTTATTGCTTCATCAAGCATAATTCTAGGTTCGAACTCTTCTGCAATTTCTCTTGCATTTTCATGTCCTTCTTCAATAAGGAAATATTGGCATCGTTGATTTATAGCCAGTTCCTTAGTATTCAATGTTATGTTCGAACCAAATCCAATTATAACAACTATGTTACTCGCTTGAGTTCTAAATGAGATTTCTTAGTATTGTAGTAATACCCTCTAGTTAGGCTGATAACTATGTCTAATATTCAAAGAGCACTTCTGATTCTTATTCTTTTACTTAAGTACTAAGCAATAACACTTCCCAATTATTTGGGACAACTATCCATGAGCACTACACCAAATGAAGGATGCCAAAAGGCGAAATATTCACACTTGCGTGAGCCCCCTTAGTATTCTAAGCTAATATTGTTATGGCAATACACCCTAAGGTCAGGATAGGACATATACATTTGAAAGTTTCAAACCTCGATCGATCACTGGCTTTCTACCGAGATTTATTAGGTTTCGAAGTAACAGCCCGATATGGGAATGATGCAGTTTTTTTGTCGGCAGGCGGGTATCATCACCACATTGGCCTCAACACTTGGGAATCCAAAGGAAACACGCCGCCACCACCTGGGCATACTGGGCTATACCATCACGCAATTCTCTACCCTTCTAGACGTGAGCTGGCAAAGGCACTCAAAACGCTTCTTGATGCTCATTATCCTCTATCCGGTTATGCAGATCACGGTGTTTCTGAAGCTATCTATTTAGATGACCCGGACAGTAATGGTGTCGAATTATACGTAGATAAACCAAACAAGTCTTGGGATATAAACGAAGATGGTTCGATAGTTATGATAACAAAGCCTTTGGATATAGAGAATTTGTTATCCGAACTTACCGATTCATTAAATAACTAATGAATCTATCTTAGAACGTGGAATCGTTGATTTTTCAGTCTGGGATTATAATGTGCCGGTATTCTAAAAATCAGAAAGCAG
>CAZTFB010000011.1:0-2119 GCA_964612595.1 uncultured Gammaproteobacteria bacterium
TTTTTGTTGGTGACGGTGACAACGACACTTATGGGTTTGAGATGACTGGGCACGGAGTAACATTTAAGGGTTCGCGCGTAGAAGACAGGGCGTGGAGGGTAATTGATACACTCAAAGACTTGAAGACGTTTCTATAACTGTTGTTTCCTCTTACGATGCTCAACATCTATCAAACTATAGCCTATCATATTTGAAATTTACTCATTTTTACTCGTAGAGATACTGCTCGTCTATTATTTATCCTTATCTTCAATCCCTATACGGCTTTATACGGGCTTATGTGTTTTGTGAGTAGCAAGGTAATGTTTGTCAGTATAGCAGTAAAAAAGTTACAATCCACGGATGCTAGAAAATGAAAAATCTGAAGAATATGACTTTCCATTCATAGGTCAGGTTGCGAAAAGAGAATTGGCAGCCGCTGGATACACCCATTTAGGTCAACTTACCAAAGTGACCGAGAGAGAACTACTGGCAATGCATGGTGTAGGTCCAAAAGCAATACGAATTTTAAAAGAAGCCATGAAAGAAAAGGGTTTATCTTTTGCTGAATAATATGAAGACTTTTTGTCATCTTTTAATTAACGCGCTTATCTCTTCTGCTAAGAATGCCTTTGTATGGTTTGCATTAACCTATTGGGTATACCTAGAGACTCAATCAGTTATTTCAACAGGGCTTGTAGGAGGAATGTATCTAGTTTGTTCAGCCTTAACAGGCTTTTGGTTGGGATCTTTCGTCGACCATTACCGAAAAAAACTGGTTATGATGCTATCGAGTGCGGTGACGTTAGTGCTTTTTAGTTTTGGGCTACTCCTGTTACAAGTAGCACCTGAACAGGCATTCTCTTCCATTGAAAGTCCGACGTTATGGCTCTTTGCTATTGTTCTTTTGGGTGGCTCAATTGCGGGCAATATATATGGTATAGCGGTACCAACTTTGGTTACGGTATTGGTACCAGAAGAGAAGCGGGATCGCGCAAATGGCATGTTTGGCACAGTCATGGGTATATCATTTGCTATTACCTCTGTGGCGAGTGGCTTAGCTCTTGGGTTTGGAAATATGACTATCGTACTGGTCGTTGCAATACTGTGTACCATTTTGGCGATGGGGCATCTAGCACTGATTCCGATCGTAGAAAAAGAGATACTCCATGCTCATTCGCTCGAAGAAGGTGAATCCAATCGAAGGAAAGTGGATGTTAAAGGCACAATCGCAGTGATTCGTTCGATCCCAGGGTTGTTCCCCCTAATCTTTTTCACCACATTTAATAATTTTTTGGGCGGGGTGTTTATGGCCTTGATGGATGCGTACGGACTATCTATGGTTTCAGTACAATCGTGGGGTTTGTTGTGGGGATTTTTGAGCCTTGGTTTTATTTTTGGAGGGCTCTACATTTCACGCATGGGGTTAGGGGCAGATCCGGTACGCAATCTCTTTCGCATTAATACGGTGACGTGGGCGGTATGCATTTTCTTTACCATCCAGCCATCAATTGTGCTGCTAGCGATTGGCATACTTGTTTGGATATTTCTCATGCCGTTTGTGGAGGCAACTGAACAAACAATCATTCAAAAGGTAGTACCACAGGAGCGGCAAGGTCGAGTGTTCGGATTCGCTCAAAGTATTGAACAGGCAGCCTCTCCGCTGACAGCCTTTTTAATTGGACCTATTGCTCAGTATATTTTTATTCCTTTTATGACAACAGGTCGTGGTGTGGAGTTGATCGGCAATTGGTTTGGCGTAGGTACTGGCCGCGGTATCGCATTAGTATTTATTTGTGCAGGTGTAATTGGTTTTACTGTAACTCAGATTGCGCGGCGTTCTTCTTCCTACGTTCTCTTGGCTGAAAAATATAATGAATAGTTGACAATACTGTCGTTGCTTCGTGTGCGTCATGACGCACACCGTGTGAGAGCGTATACTTCATACATGCCTAACGAAAATTCAATCATAATTGGTTCCGAACAGCCCAATGTATTAGCCCCGCTTGCTGACCTTGATAGAAATTACTTTCAACTTATGACCTCTTGGGAAGGCTAGTCGCAGTACACAAAGGAGGTGAGCGTAATGAAAGGATTCATGGATTTTATTCGTGAACAGGGTGTAGTTGGATTGGCAGTT
>CAZTFB010000012.1:0-1916 GCA_964612595.1 uncultured Gammaproteobacteria bacterium
TGGTATATTTTGTACTTTTAGAGAAACATTTCTCGAATTGGTATGGGTATGTACTGCTTTTTGCTACAGGTATTATTCTTGATACCGTTAAAGCAGAAATATATGGGACTACAGGAACGGTAATGTTAATAAGTGTTCTACTCGGAAAGCTTGCGTCGCAGGGATTGGAACGTGAAAAGCGGAAAAAGATTGTCATGATAGGTGTAATAGTCTTTGCCTATCTCATTATATGAAGCGTATAGACACCGCTGTCGCTATAACATGGAAGGATGGTTTGCTGCCGGCATTGGCCGAGCCAGATGAGGAGGATCCTGTACAGCCGTTCGTCTTCCGACTGGTTCTATTGGCACTCGTGTTATTTGTGGTATTTGTTGCCATAACGGCGCGTCTTGTGCAGCTTCAGCTTATCGCCGGTGATCAATATCGAGTGCTTGCAGAAACAAACAGAACTGCGGAAAAGACTATTCCCTACGAACGTGGACTCATATTCGATTCGGAAGGCAAAGTGATTGCACGTAATATCCCAACCTATGAAGCGGTAATTTCGCTTGCGTCTACTTCAAAAGATGTCCTACGTGCAGCTGATTGGAAAAGTCGTATCGCTGCACTTTTTGAGTTAGAGCCAATCGAGCTTGATACTCAAATAGCCCAAGCCTTAGATAAAAACGAACGTGAAGTCGTTATTACATCCGACCTCTCGCAAGAAATGTTTATCAGGTTTCAGTCGCAACATGGCGATTTGGAAGGTGTAGAGGTTCGTCCAGTACTTACGAGGTATTACTCAGAGGGCGAAATAATGGCGCATATACTTGGATATCTTGGAGAAATAAACTCAACAGAACGAATGAAAAAAGAGTATGCAGGGTATGAAGTAGGGGAGTTAGTGGGTAGGTCAGGAGTAGAGGCAACGTACCAGCTTGTTATGAGGGGAAAGCCAGGGAAAACCCAGCATCCTGCTGAAGTAAATGGAAGCGCAGTTGATGTTAGCATTATTGAGGAGTCTGTGCCAGGTAATAGTATTTCTCTTTCCATATCAGCAGAATTGCAAGAAAAGGTGCATCGGGTATTGCAGCAATCATTGGAAAAATATAAAGCTCCTTCTGGTGCTGTTATTGTGCAGGATGTTCACACCGGCAAAATCAAGATAATGGCGACATTACCAAGTTTCGATAACAATATCTTCACTCATGGCCTGAGTGAAAACGAATTCTCAGCCGTTTTTGAAAATCCAGATCGACCTTTATTCAATCGTGCAATAGCAGGTGAATATCCACCTGGATCGTTGGTAAAGCCGATACTGGGTGCGGCGGCGTTAAAAGAAGGCATTATTACCGCATCTACCATTATTACTGATACGCCACAGGTGATTGAGGTCGGAGGAGGGCAATTCGCAGATTGGCGAGTCAGTTGGGGAAGAGGCGCGTACGGACCTATGACCGTAACGGAAGCAATTGCCCAAAGTAGTAACATTTTTTATTACAAGATTGCCGGAGGATACGAACAAATAGAGGGTTTGGGTATAAAAAGAATGGCGGATTACTTTAGTACATTTGGATTAGGGAAAAAAACTGGTGTCGATATAGCAGGTGAATCTGATGGGGTCGTTCCAAGCCCTGCCTGGAAATTGGCACATAAAAACGAAAATTGGTACCTGGGTGATGATTATCAAGTGGGAATTGGACAAGGTGATTTACTCGTAACACCAATACAGATGGTAAACGCTACTAGTGCTATCGCGAATGGTGGGACCCTCTACAAACCACAGTTAGGAGAAGGAATATATGATCCAAATGGTACTAAAATTGGTGAGATCTTGCCTGAAGTGATTCGAGAAATCGCGATTGATGCAAGAGACGTTGCGACTATTAAAAGAGGCATGCGCGAGGCAGTTGCTAATGGCATCGTTGTACCACTTC
>CAZTFB010000013.1:0-1796 GCA_964612595.1 uncultured Gammaproteobacteria bacterium
GGCGTGGGTTCAAAAATATTAGAATGCATACCGAACATTCCTCTCATGTGATGAGTATCTTATATAAAAACTACTTCAAAGTCAACAATTAGCGTAGGTGTCATTTCGTATTAGTATAGAAAAATGAACAAGATGCGTAGGCCATATACGTACATAACCCAGTTAACCGCGTTCGAACAAGTACTGTTTTGGGGAGGAACCATTTTGGTGATTCTGTTGCTTGTCGATACACTGTGGTTTTTACTACACGACGAAAACCCAGGTGATGGTTCAAAATATTACTGGATATTCCCTATTATATTCATGATTGCATCCTTAAATCTGCGTTTGATAGTCAGAGCTATTAAAATAACAGAAAGTAAAAGGCCCCTCACTAATGAAGAACAGACATACCTATCACACCTTCAAAAGAACTTATCTCAGCCAAACAAACAACCTCCAGCATTCCTATTAACACTTCGCACTATAAATAAATGGTTATCCATTCTTCTTATTGTGATAGTTGGAATTAGCCTTCTATGGATAATTCTAGGGTAAAGAGAGTTAAAAGCTACTAGAAACGATTCAATACATTCCAACGGACCCAAGTGACCGGTCTAAAGATACAATCTCCAGTATCATCTGGATAGTCTATCTCCCCACCGCAAATAAACCCGATAGGACATTCCTTGCCTACCAAACCTCCACACCACAATGTTTCAAATTTAGCGGAATATAAATAGACCAAAATAATCCCGATGGCAATTATGGAAACAAGAATAAGCACCTTGGTCTTTCTCAATAAAATGAATTCGCTCATGTTTATAATCCTACACCCAATTCAATTAAGTGTTGAATGAATGATTCAAAGTCATCATACACAAAGCTCTCGATACCCAACTCTTTTGCACCCCTGAGCTTACTTTCATTATCATCCGAGTACACTATTTCCTCTGGTTTGCACTTACATCTTTCTACCAAAACCTCAAATATCTTTTTGTCAGGTTTCAAAATACCAACTTCATACGAAAAGACTCTTACGTCAAAATGTTGCAAGAAATGAAATCGCTCTTCGAGTTTATTAATTCTTGTTGAAAAATTATTTGTACAAATGCATGTTAAGTATCCATTCGAACGTAATCTTTTTACCAAACTATCCACTTCAGGATTAACTTCATACCCCAAGGATATTAATCGAATTATTTCATCAGGTGATACTGGAAGTCCCCAGTACTGCACTGCATCTTGCCAAAACTCATTTTCCTGTACCTCTCCACGTTTAAACCTATCCATTGGTTCCCCATGCAAGATGTAATCAACCTTCTCTTTTGACACACCCATATCCATAATTCTTTGCTTGAAAGATTTGAATCCTGCAGAGGTAAAGTAGACTCCGTCTAAATCGAAACAGATTGCTCTAATTTGCATTCGTTCTGGTTACATTTTAATAGCTATATGCTAGGTTGAACTTTTTCTATATCTTACTATTATAAAGCCTGTAACCAGGTTAATGGTTATTAAAATGAAGACTGTTAATATGTGATAGAACAAAAAGAAGTCAACCTTTACTAGTCCAAACTCCAGCATAACTACCCCCATCCATAAGAATCCTACACCAGTGAGTAACAAACTGAATGAAACCATCATCGCTGGAATATACAAGAGAATCGTAGCAATAGTTACGTATCTGATAAGAAGAGGGATGGCAAGAAACCTGATATAGATATTTCTCAAAGTATTCACAACTTCAGTACCGTGGGAGGCAACCTTACGGAACATGATTTTTGAACAATATCACCCAATCAATGGTGGGCACG